>NZ_JBXAMU010000004.1:499722-604906 GCF_058800985.1 Cellvibrio sp. GW822-FHT04B05
CCGAAGCCGAAGCCGAAGCCGAAGCCGAAGCCGAAGCCGAAGCCGAAGCCGAAGCCGAAGCCGAAGCCGAAGCCGAACAGGATGATTATCTGGCCGGGATGGATGAGCAAGTCGAGGATGAGGATTATGATCCCGAAATCGTCGAAATCTTTATCGAAGAAGCGGGCGAATTGCTCGAAGACATCGACCGTTCATTAAATGAATGGCAAGACGACTGGAACAATACCGACTGCGTTGAAGAGCTGAAACGTTCGCTGCATACCTTCAAAGGTGGCGCACGTCTGGCCGGCTTGAGCGATCTGGGCGACTTGTCGCATGACTTTGAAACCATCCTCATCGAAATGCCGCAAGATGCGGAACTCGACCAATCATTTTTCAACCGCCTGCACGATTACCAGGATCGCATGCACAGCGGTGTTGAACGTGCCCAGGCGCGCATGAGCGGCGTGCCCGCATCTACAGCCGGCATCGAACCCGAACCGCCGTTACTGGAAAACTATGTTGATGACGAGCCCGAATTCGTCAGCGTCGATGAGGTAGTTGCCGAAATCAGTTTCACCGCAGAAAAACCAAACGCAGAAGATGATGCCCCGACGTTCAACAAACCAACCATCGTGGTGGACAACACCCGCGATATCGGCGGAGGTTCGCTCGATCCTGAAGGCGGCTCAAACCCTAAACCGAATGTCTTGACCTTTGCCCCCAAAGCCAAACCGTCAGCGGCAGCTACCGGTGTTATTCCCGGTACCGAATACGGTGGCGGCCTGCGCTCGGGCAATAGCGGCCCTGCGCAAGTACAACACTTGGCAGCGCGCCGTACCGGCCCGCAAGAAGTGGTCAAAGTCTCGGCCGAATTGTTGGAAGAACTGGTTAACCTCGCCGGTGAAACCTCGATCAGCCGCAGCCGTATGGAGCAGCAAGTCAGCGACCTGGGCGGATCAATCGAAGAGATGGATTCCACCATCCAGCGTCTGCAAGAACAGCTGCGCCGCCTCGATATCGAAACCGAAGCGCAAGTCTTGTTTCGCCAGGAGCAGATGGCGCAGCACGAAGAATTCGACCCGCTGGAGATGGACCGCTACTCGCAATTGCAGCAGCTATCGCGCTCGCTGATCGAGTCCGCCTCCGACTTGATGGATTTGAAATATACCCTCGCGGACAAAACCCGCGATACCGAAACCCTGTTGCTGCAACAATCGCGGATTAACACCGACCTGCAGGAAGGCCTGATGCGCTCGCGCATGGTACCTTTCTCCCGTCTGGTGCCGCGCTTGCGCCGGATCGTGCGCCAGGCCGCCAGCGAGCTGGGTAAAGAAGTCGATTTCGAGCTGGACAACGTCGAAGGCGAACTAGACCGTAGCGTGTTGGAACGCATGGTTGCACCGCTCGAGCATATGTTGCGTAACGCGGTGGACCACGGCATCGAAATGCCCGACGAGCGTATTGCCGCGGGTAAAAATCCGAATGGCCGCATCCTGCTGACCCTTGGCCGCGAAGGTGGCGATGTCATCCTGCGCCTGATCGACGACGGTCGCGGTATCAACCTCAAACGCGTACGCGAAAAAGCCGTTGAACGCGGCTTGATGGCTGCCGATGCCCAACTCGCCGATCAGGACATTATCCAATTTATCCTCCACGCCGGTTTCAGTACCGCCGAGAAAGTCACCCAGATCTCCGGCCGCGGTGTGGGCATGGACGTGGTGCACTCCGAGATTAAACAGCTCGGTGGTGCCATGTTTATCGACTCCAATTGGGGTCAGGGCACTGAATTTACCATCCGCCTGCCGTTTACCGTATCGGTCAACCGCGCGCTGATGGTACAGATTGGCGACGATCTCTATGCCATTCCGCTCAACAGTATCGAAGGTATTGTGCGCGTCAGCCCCTTCGAGCTGGAGCACTATTATCAGGATGAGAGCGCCCGCTTCGACTACGCCGGCGAAAACTACTTGGTGCGCTACCTCGGCAGCCTGCTCGACTCCAGCGCGCAACCGAAACTCGATGGCCAGACCCTGCCGCTACCGGTCGTACTGGTGCGCAGTACCGAGCATACCGTGGCACTGCAAGTAGATCGCCTGCTCGGCTCGCGCGAGATTGTGGTAAAGACCCTCGGCGCCCAATTCAGTGCGGTGCGTGGCGTATCAGGCGCCACTGTAATGGGTGACGGTAGCGTGGTGGTGATTCTCGACCTGCACGCGATGATCCGCGAGCAGCTCGCGCTCGGCCTGCAAAACGCGATTTTACTGGAGCCGCTGCAAGCCGGCCTGATCGAAGAAGACCAGTCTGAAAAAACCATTATGGTGGTGGACGATTCGGTAACCGTACGCAAGGTAACCGGCCGCTTCCTGGAGCGCGAAGGTTTCCGTGTAATCGCTGCCAAAGACGGTGTGGAAGCCTTGCAATTACTCCAAGATCACGTTCCCGATGTGATGTTGCTGGATATCGAAATGCCGCGTATGGACGGCTTCGAAGTGGCGAAAAACATCCGCACCAGTTCGCGCCTGAAGCATCTGCCGATCATCATGATCACTTCGCGCACCGGTGAAAAACACCGCGAGCGCGCCTTCAGCCTCGGCGTGAACAAGTACATGGGTAAGCCTTATCAGGAAGATTTGCTGCTCACCAATATTAATGAATTGCTCGGCAAAACCGTGAAGTAAGGCGGCGTCCATGCTGCAACTGGGAATACTGGTCGATAGTGCCCATAAGCAGCAAGCGTTGGCCCAACTGGTCGCCCAGTCGGGTCATAAAGTGGGTTGTCATTTGTTGTTGGGTAGCACCCTGCCCTCCGCGCAGGAACAAGCGAAACAGCAACTAACGGAGCAGACACTGGACGCCTGGGTTGTCGATGTTGCCGAAGACTATTGCGACGAGTTGCACTTACTGGAAACGTTGTTCGCGCAGAGCCGGGTGCCGATTCTCCTCAGCGATAGCAGCGAATTTACTCTGGGAAGTGAGGGACACAGCGCCTGGTTGCGGCGCACCGGGCTGCGTTTGCAGCGTCTGCGCGGCGATATCAACTTGCAGCAGGCCAATCCCGCCACCGAACTCTGGGTGCTGGCGGCCTCGACCGGCGGACCGGCAGCGGTAAAACGGTTTTTGGCGCAGCTACCGCCCAATCTCGGCGTCGCTTTTTTGTATGTCCAACATATCGATGCCAATCAGTCGGTGACCTTGAACCGGATGATGACCAACGCTGGCAGTTACCCGGCGATGGTCGCCACCCAGGGAATCGTATTGGAAGCAAACAGCCTGACTTTGGTAACCGCGCGCGACCCGGTCGAGATACTCGCCAACGGTACGCTGGTGATCAATTATGGCCAGTCATGGAAAGGCAGCTATGCGCCCTCCATTGACCAGATAGCCGCCAATGCCGCGCGGATTTACCGCGAACAGTGCGGCTTGATTATATTTACCGGCATGGGTGATGATGGCGCGGCGAGTTGCCGGCTGGTAAAGCAAGTGGGCGGCAAGGCCTGGGTACAATCGCCCGATGATTGCACCAGCGATTCCATGCCGGTATCCGCCCTCGCCACCGGCTGTGTCAGCCTCAGCGGCACACCGGAATACCTGGCGCGCGCGCTGGCACAGTTGAAACGCTAATAAACCGAATTTCGCTAAGTACAATTGAAGAAGTACAACGAGACCAACAGGATCACACGTTCATGAGAGCTCCCCAGCGCATCGAGAAAAAAATACAAGAAGTCGCCAGCCTGCTCATTCCAATCCAGGGGCGCTTGCTACTCGCACCCAACGTGACCGTGGCAGAAATTGTACCTGTCTCCCAAGTTATCCCCGTGCAAGATGCACCGGCCTGGTATCTCGGCAACTGCGCCTGGCGCGAACAAACCATCCCGCTGCTGTCGTTTGAAGTGATGAACGGCGAAGACAAACCCGGCGTCGCCTCACGCTCGCGTTTTGCCGTACTCAACACCACCGGCGTCAACGAATCCCTGCCCTTTATCGCCATCCTCACCCAGGGTCTTCCGCGCCTCGCACGCGTCACCGAAGAAGAAATTACCCAGCGCGAAGATGCCGACAACAAACCCTACGAATTAATGCACGTCTCCTGGGCAGGCGAAGAAGCGGTCATTCCCGACGTGGAAGCCATTGAGCGCGCCTTCCTCGAATACCTGGGCAATCATTAAGCCGGAAAAAATTGCATGTCTGAAACCAACCAACTGATTGTCGAGGACCTGATCCCCGGCACCGGCAAAGCCGTGATCAAAGGCGCACTCATCACCACCCACTACACTGGCTGGCTCGAAGACGGCACCGAATTCGATTCCTCCCACCGCAAAGGCAAACCCTTCCAATGCGTCATCGGCACCGGCCGCGTCATCAAAGGCTGGGACCAAGGCCTGATGGGCATGCAAGTCGGCGGCAAACGCAAACTCCAAGTCCCTGCACATTTAGCTTATGGCGAACGCCAAATCGGCGCGCTCATCAAACCTAATTCTGATTTGGTATTTGAAATCGAATTACTGGAAGTACTTACCAGAGAAGATTAACTTCACCCATTTTATTTTTGAGAAAAGTATGAAAACCACTGGAATTCTAATTATTTTTTTTGGCTTGCTTTCTGCGTGCGGCGGCGGCGGGTCAAACAATAAAAATTCGACAGAAAATAACCTTTCTTCGTCAAGCTCATCGTCCGTAAATTATTCCGTGACACCTATCACAGAAAAATCGGCTGCACGTTTGGCGGGTGCTTTTCTGGATACACTTGCTTTGGCAAATATACCACCACAATTATCACCCAAATATGAATTAAATGATGGTAAAAAAACCGGAAAGTGTGACAACAACACAGGCTCATATGAAATTACCATTACTGATGGTGGGAAAAAAATAGACGAATCCTACAGCAATTGTCTAACTCTCGTTTTCTATACAGAAAACACTGGAGAGGACCTAACGCTTTCGGGAAAGCAAACAAAAACACAGTCTAAATCGAATAATCAAGACCTTATTCAGTATTCTTGGAATCATTTCTCGTACACTGATTCTTTTTCAGAAAAGGAAACTCTACATGGAAACGCAGAATTTAAAATTTCAGATAAAAATATTGCTGTTAAAATCAATGCGTCAGTAGAAAACTCGAAGCAAGGTAAATTTGAGATTAATAATTTCAATGTAGAACTGGATAAGAATAGTTCAAATTATTCAAACATATTACAAGCTAATGGGAATATTAAGTTAGCTGATGTGGCTGCTGCAAATGTTCAGTACTTAGCAACAGAAGCTAAAGTTATTCTAGCCGGTTTAAATTCCAACCTTAAAATTTACGAATCAAATAAAAAAATTAATATCGATCTAGATAGTGACAACGATGGGGTAATTGATGCAGCTGTATCACTCGCTCCTGACATTGTAGACTCCCTGTCAGAGAAATCCTTACTCACCAGTATTTCTCCTGCAATTACCGAGGGAAGTAACCATATAAATCTAAACTCATTAAAGTTAAAACCGTTTTCATTAAAAGAAAAATTTACTCACCCGTTAGGGCATTTATTAAGGATGCATCTGGAGTTTATTGAAGGAAATGAAAATGACTGGCAACGAATTGATGCCACCAGTTTTGCACTCAAAAGCCCTGCATCCAAAGAGTACACAACCTACAGGTTCTATGCTTACGCAACCGACGGATTTGGAAATCAGTCGCAAAAAATAGATATGACTGTTCATATCAGCGCAGATACTGATGAAGATGGTAATTTTGATATCTATGATAATGATGATGACAATGACGGTGTCGAAGATAGAGCTGATGCATTTCCGCTAGATCCGACAGAATCAAAAGATACCGACGGCGATGGAATTGGTGACAATAAAGATCCCGATATCGATAACGATGGAGTCTTAAATGCGTTAGATGCGTACCCCTTAGATCATAATTGCCAAACCATTGAAGAAGGCGATGGGAAAAAATGTTATCAGTCAATAATATCACCGAATGTCCTTTTTGTTGATGAAGATGGAATTTTTTACATTATGTCTTTAAGTAAAATTATCAACGGAGTACATACTGGAAAACACGACATTATTAAATGGGACTCAAAGTCTAAACGTGTTGTTGAGGTCGTAGATGAGATCATACCCAATCAAGCCATCAGAGGCATTTATGCCAATAACTCGCACCTATTTATATTTCATTATCAGGATTCGAAAAACATTTACGCATATAATACTGTTACAAACGAAGTAACTAATTATTTTGAACATAGCGATAAAATCTTAACCTTTACTCAAGATAGAGGATTTATGGTTTTAAATGTTATTGACTCGAATGGTGATATTTTTTACGAAAGTTACAATTCTAGAGGAGAGCTAGTTTCTAAAATCAATTGGTTAGTTACTATTGATAACATACCAACAGCGTTAATATTTAGAAATTCTGATCTTATACTATTCTGTAAAATTTCAATTTCAATAGATAACAATGGACAATTTACCGAAGTAGGCGACAGAGCACAAAGATGGAAAGATCCTTGTAATAGTAGTTATGATAAAATAATTTCTCCAGAAGGAGATTTCGCAGTCTTGGCAGGAATCTACGATAACTCAGGAAAACTACTCTTCGAGGGGGGCAGTTGGAACCTTGGCGTTCACAATATATGGACAACTCAAGGATTCACTTATGCCAGTTATTCTAATGGGCATTTTGAACTCAATGTAATCAGCCCTCATGGTGATAAATTATTTAATAGGGCCTTGCCGGATGGAAATTATGAACCTCATATCTATTTTAGTAATGACAGAATTGTTGTGTTCTCGTATCAGGAAAAAGGTGGTATTCGTATTGGTGTGTACGATCAAGAACTAACTCCCCTTTAATTAACTGAAAAATTACCACCGCGCGCTTGAGACTTTGCAAAAAAATTTATGCACATCCAAGCGCGCCGAAAAGTCTACAACTGAGCAACTAAATTTATTATGGACAATTTCATAATATAAAAAGGCATTAACTGAGTTTACACTCTCCCTCCAATGATAGAGATAAGGTTTACGCAAACTATACTCTTAACAGAAAGTAGATATTTTAAATATTGAAGTCATACATATAACTTCTAAATCTTACCATTCTACTTCTTTGAACCAAGCTGCTCTTCTTCTATTCTTGTTTTAATACCCGCCGAGCCCCAAGCAGTCGCAATTTTTGCTTGTTCTTCCGCGCTCATTAGTTCAAAGTTTCCGACAAGCGATTTATCAAATGTTAATTCATCGTGATGGATTGCAGCACCGGATGCGGTGACGGTGCGCCTAACGCTGTTAGTCGATGAGTTGTAGCTCACACTTACGTGGAGGCCTTCATATTCAAATTGCAGATTGTTATCTGACATATCAATTCCCTCGCTATTAAAATTTTTTTGCGTAATGCATTAACTGAATCACTCTGTTACGCACAATACTCGCTTTATATTGCCCGCGTGAGATACCGGATGAGGTGCCGAAGTCTTTGTTGGTCCAGATGCTATCAATAAAAGCGAATTCGAGGTCGCGGTATTTGATCCAGCTAAGTTGGGACACTTTGAGTTGTTTTTGTTTATCTTCCGGGAGTTTGGTGCGAAGGGTTTTGTAGACGGTGTTGAGTTCTTTGTCTAAAAACTTCAGGTAGTTTGCGTAGACAACGGAATAATCTGCAGTGGTGTTGCTCGGTTTTTCGATGGCGGTGATAAAGGGTTTTTCGCGGGTTTCAAATTGGGCGACTAAATCCGGTGCATCGGGGTTATCGATTGCGAAGCTTGGGTTGCTAAACACGATCAGTGCTAACGTCGCCATGGCTAACCATGAGTTGTAAATTTTCTGCATTTTATTTCTCCGTACCAGTTTAAATTTATTTCTTTGAACCTAACTGCCCGTCTTCAATTCTGCTTTTTAGACCTGCCGCACCCCAAGCGATCGCTATTTTTCCTTGTTCCTCCGCGCTCATGACTTCAAAATTTCCTACAAGGGATTTATCAAAACCTAATTCATCCTGATGGATTACCGTACCGCCTTCGGTCACGCTGCGGCTCACGCTATTGGTGGATGGATTGTAAGTCACACTTACGTGCAAACCTTCGTATTCAAATTCCAGATTATTTGACATAGCAATTGCTCCTGATTATTTACAGCTTACATTAATCAACGTATCCGCTTTAAACTTTGCACAGTAAGATCCAGCGCTTTGTGCATATCCAATCGCGCAGACAGGCCGACGTCGGGATGGTTGATTTCGTTGTTTCTTTCTGAGGGTAAAATCGGTGAGGTGAGATCATCGGCGTCGATGGGTTCGAAATCAGATTCTTCACCAATCGTCATCGCGCTGCGGCGTAATAAGATACGCAGTTGTTCCGGTTCCAATTGCGGATTTATCGAGAGCATCGCTGCAACCAAACCGGCAACCAGCGGCGTCGCATAAGAAGTACCGCAATGTTTTTCACCTTCTGCATTCACTTTTAATACCGAGCTGTGAACACAAGCGGCTGCGGTGATATCGACGCGCATATCAATATTGGATGCACCGCGTTTCATAACATAATCCGGATCATTCACCTTTGCATTTTTCTTATTGCTGCGTTCATGACCGCCGACAACTAATAACTGCTCAGTTACAAATGACGATGGCAACCGATATTCATCAAGGCCGGAAAAAGAGGCGCCGTTGCCCGCCGAATTAATCACGATCACATCGGGATGTTTCATGCGTAGCCAGAGAAAAAATTCTTCCAGCAATTCTTCATAACCACTCATCGCGAGGCCGGATCTCACCAGTGAATCTACATCCTTGCCATCCACATTTTTTGCGCCCACGCGATGGATGCCCCAACTCCAATTGAGCACACGCACGCCGTCTTCAACGAGATTGACTGATGCGGCGATATTCGCGGTAATGCCCGCATCGGAATTGCGATCCACAATCACATCAAAACCCGGCCCCGCTTTATCCAGGCCACGCAGAAAACCGGAATTGCCACCATTATTCCAGGCCGCAGCAAAAATCCCGGCGACGGTAGAGCCATGGGATTCCGGTTTTTGCGCATCGCGCGCGTAGAGACAAATACGTTTGCTATCGCGACGGCAATCACCGCGATAATCGGCAAAGTCGGGCGAATCAAAATCGACATTGCGCTCGATAACGCCGATCTTTATTGGCTGCGTGGGAATGGGTTGGGTTTTGGCGGGAATGCGACGTAAATAAAAATCAACGGCATTAAGAAAACGATTCGATGCCCACTCACCTTTATTGATCAAGTCCTCGCTAACAGAACCGTCACCCAAATAATTAGACGTGCCTGTTTCGCCTTCGATTTCTTTTTCTGCACCGGATTCTTCGATAATAACGGCATCAACACCTATCTCACTGCCAAGGCGCAAAACCGTTGCATCGCGCTCAATAAGATTGCGCGCGGGCAAGCGCAGTTGATAAGTATTTAAGGGCGGGATCAGACCGACAATTTTTGCGTTATATTTTTTGGCCAGACGGCGCACCTCGGTAATGCCATCATAATTTTCTTCAATAATGATACTCACCAGATCGACATAAGTCGTCAATCCATCCATATTTTTGCCAACTTCGTTTTTATTCGCCGCTACCACATGGCTGCCTTTCAAACTCAACCAAACCGGATTGCTTTTTTCCTGCCCCTGCTCCAGCCACAAGGGTGCACTGTTAAAATTAGCCGTAGGAATTTTGATTCTTAAAACACCACCGTTACGCTTCACAACAGCAGGCGATAACACTTTCCCATCCAGCAACACCCGCAACTCTTTATCGACTAACTTACCCTGCGTGCTGACACAAAACTCCTGCTCCGCCTGCGCAAAAAAATCACCACAGCGCTCAAGGTGGTCAATACGCAATCCATCGGCTTGCGCCCGACCCGCAACCAATGCCAACAATAAAACGATATTAATTAGCCAATACCGACAACAGGCAATTACCTGCATAAGATCCACTCGCTCGCAGCACTCAACTAAGAAATATGTATCTTATTGCGCCATTACGGCATTTGTATGTCTGGTTGAATACCAAACAACAATAATTCAGTATCAAAATCAGGTGAAACTGTGCAAATATCGCTCTATCAAGTACGTCTGGAAAATGGCTCATTCATAGGAGAACTCAATGCAAATCGCCAAATGGGGTAATAGTTTGGCCGTTCGAATACCCGCAAATGTATCCAAGTCGCTCGAACTCAACGCTGGGGATGAGGTACAAATCATCGCCTCAGCCCACGGTTTTGAAGTGATTAAAAATGAGAGCAAGGTAAAAGCATTGGAAACCATCAAGCGCTTTCAGGGGCGCTTGCCCAAGGGTTTCAGCTCTGATCGGAATGAACTGAACGGAAAATAAGATTTATTGATTTCGGAAGATATGCAGCATGGTCAGAAAAATGAGCAATTGACTATCAATAATCCACCCAACTTAAAATTTTTATAAGCAGGCTGCATAGCCGGGCATAGGACGATCAAAAAGTCCTTTTATGGGTTTTATGTCGCGCTGTATTTTTATCAAATCACCATTTCCATTTATTTTTACGCAGGTATATAGCACACCTAAATCGTTATCTGCCTTATGAGAAAAGAATACAGCAACGAAAAGCTTTCCATCCTGTTCGATAACATCTATGTGGCGATAAGGAGACAGTTCCAGTTTTGCCAAATCAGAATATCTGAGCTTAATGTGCTGCAATGCACTAAATATCACTGCAGTTTTATCAAATGAAAATAACTCACCTGCCCACAAGGATTGGGAAAGAAAAATTCCTGCAATTAATGATAGTCTCTTCATATTAACTCCTTAAAAGCAGTCAATCTAAACCTATTATTCGAAACAATAGTAACGCGCATTATCTCACCCATCGAGATTAGGGCATCAATATCATATTACTTTAACTTCCTCAGCCTGTCTGGCACCATCTTGGAGAACTACTGAGAAATCCTCGTTAGTTGAATTTTTATTACGCTCAACCCTTGAATAGATACTCTTCGTTTTTCTCTGTCGATATTCAACGCAACATTTACAAATCACCCCACAAATACTGCACCAAACTAATTGCGGCTACTGGTGCTGTCTCGGTGCGCAGCACGCGCGGGCCGAGGGTGAGGGCGTTGAAGTTTTTTGCTTGCGCTTGTGCTATTTCATTTTCGCTTAATCCACCTTCGGGGCCGATTAATAAGCTGAGGCTTTGTGGTTTCTGTTCGGCGGGTAAGGTTTTGCTGTCGCGATGATGGAGGACAAAGCGCAGGTCAGAGTTGACGGTTTGCAACCAATCGGAGATAGGTTGAGGTGTTGCAAGTTGCGGTAATAAATTGCGTTGGCATTGCTCGCAGGCGCTGACGAGGATTTGTTGCCAGCGATCCATGATTTTTTCCTGCCGCTCACCGCCCACTTTCACTTCGGTGCGCTCGGTAATTAACGGAGTAATTTTGGTGACGCCAAGCTCGGTGGCTTTTTGCAATACCCACTCAAAACGTTCGCCGCGCGAAATACCAATCGCCAATTCCAATACCAATGGTGATTCACGGTTATCTACAGTATGCGCTGCAACACTAACGGTCACATGCTTTTTACTGACCTCGTGAATAGTTGCCGCAAACTCACCACCTTGGCCGTTAAATAAAACCAGTTCGCGGCCGGCCTGCATACGCAGCACTTTGCTCAAGTGATGCGAGGCAGATTCTTCAAGCTCGGCCAGCTCACCGGTTTTTAAAATTTGTTCGGTGAAAATTCTTGGGATGCGCATAGTTATTCACTTAAAGATATTTCAGTCGTCGCCGGAAGCGATTGATCCACTTTATTTAACGCAGATTGTAAAAATAATGTCGCGGCGCCTGTGTGTTCAGTGAGTGCATCTGCAGCCAATAAAATTGCGCCCGCTGTCCAGGTCGTTTTTTCGCGCGGCCAGATAACCTGGTCGCGAAAATTGTAGCCAGTCCAATAGCCGCCGTCTTCATCCATAAACTGGTGCAACCAACTGAATAAATTAACTGCCTTTGCGTGTTCGCCTGCCGCTAACAGCGCCAGTGTTAATTCGCAGGATTCCGCAACCGTTACCCAGGGTTCATCACTGACACAACGGCAGCCGATATTATTTTCGACAAACGCTGTCCATTTGGATTCAATGCGCTGCTGGGCTACCTTGCCTTGCACGATACCGGTGAGGATTGGATAAAACCAATCCATTGAAAAACGTGTTTTTGGTTCCCAGGTGCGGTCAAAACATTCTGGGTGATGGCGCAAGGTATTACCCAGTCGGGTGTGCGATTTGCGCCACTGTATTGCGGTTTCTTTCAGTAGATCAACGGATGCATCCATGACCCCGGTAAATTTATCGCTGAGTGTTTCTGCAATGAAAATTGCACACTCAAGGCTTTTATAAATCGAACTGGATGCAGTGACCAGTGCATCTTTTTTCGCGCTGCCATCTTCTGCGACGGCCCAATAAATTTCGCCAGTGGGTGATTGGTGGCGCAATACAAAGTCGATTGCTTTTTTGACTGGCGGAAAAAATTCGCGCAGGAACTTCACATCTCCCGTGACCAAATAGTAATGCCATATACCGGTAGCAATATAAGCAATGAAATTGGTTTCGCGATGATCTGTATCGACAGGTTGATCATCCAGATAGTTAGCCCACCAACTGCCGTCAGCCAATTGTTCTTGTACCAACCACTCGTAGGCGCGCTGCGCAGCTGCGTATTCGCCACCGATAGTTAAACCCATAGCTGCTTCAATATGATCCCATGGGTCAGCTTTGCCACCGGCAAACCAGGGAATGCAGCCATTGGGCAATTGGGTTTGCAAAATATAATTGATTGTCGGGCGCAATAAACTTTCAGGAAAGAACCCTTTTGAAAGTAACAAATTTTTCATGTACTACCCTCTCCCCTAGCCGGTAGAGTAACGCAAGGAGCAGTTACCGGAGGAAGGGCGGGCGCCCGGCTAGGGTTGGGATCGTTTTTTTTGAAATACATCACCACACTTTTACCCAACAACGGATTCAAACATTTTTCCAGGGTTTGGGTAAGCCAAGGCTTTTCCATTAAGTCCCATACCAACAACCGGTGATACGCTTTGATCAGTGGATTCTGGTCTTGTGTTTTCCACCACAGGCATTTCAGCCACCAAAACGGAGAATGCAGGGCATGGGCCCAATGGCGTTTGTAGAATAAAAAATTGTTCCGCTCGATTTCCCGGCGCAACTCGTTACCGTTAAAAATCCGGATATGGCCACCTTCCACTTGATGATATTCATGGCTCAACCACCAGCAAATTTTTTCCGGCCAGGCGCGCGGTACAGTGATGGCTAATAATCCACCGAGTTTTAATATGCGTTCGATTTCTGCCAACACAGCTTGGTAATTATCAATGTGCTCCAGCACTTCACTGCAAATTATTTTATCGAAGCTGTGATCTGCAAAAGGCAAACGAGTTGCATCGGCTTGCTGTAAATAGAATTGTTTTGCCGCAGCACTTTGCGCAAAAGGCAAAAAACGCTCACGGCTGGTCAATAAATCGCGATGGCTTAAATCGACACCGATTGCCGTTACATCACCATGTAAATAAACATTGATTACATGGCGGCCTTCGCCGCAGCCCAAATCTAACACGCGGTCGCCACTTGCGAGGGGAAAGTCGCGGAAATTAATAGTGAGCATTCGATACCTGCTCACGCATAATCTGGTGATCTTCTGCTTGCGCGCGAATTGGTGCGCGGCCTAGTACTTGATAGTAAAAATGTTCCATTTTTTTACCCACACAATCCCAGCTGAGCTGTTGCAGGATATGCTCCCGCCCCACAGCGCCCAATTGATTGCGCAGTTCATCGTTCACTAATAATTCGCGCAATGCCGTTTGCAGATCATCAATATTACCTGCACGCACCAGCCGTGCAGCATTGCCGACCACTTCGGGCAAGGCGCCGCCGTTGCTGCAAATCAGTGGCACACCGCAGGCCATTGCCTCTGCTGCAGGTAAACCAAAACCTTCGTAAAGTGAGGGCACTATGGCGATGCTTGCCCGTGCGTATTCTTCTACCAGTTGCTGGTTACTGATACCGGATTTAAATTGCACTACATTTTGCAGATTTAGCGACTGCAATTCTTTTTCAGTTTCGCCTTGCTCTTTTAGTTTTCCAATGACCACTAGTTGCAGCTGGGGAAATTCTGCGCGTGATTGCGCGATGGCACGCAATAAAATACTCAGGCCTTTTAAGGGTTGGTCGGAGGAGGCCGTGGTAATTAAGCGAAGCGGGATACGCTGGAGATAGTCGAGCGGTTTAAAAATACTCGCATCGACACCGTTGGGAATGACCTGGATTTTTTCTGCCGGGCGATTAAAAGCGGCAACTATATCCTGCTGCGATTGGCGCGATACGGTGATAACTTGTTTGAGTTGCTGCACTACATTTTTTTGCATAGTCAAAAAACTATACCAGCGCCTGATTAACCAGCGCTGACTTTTTTGCGTTGCCGCGGCGAGCGCGAGATCGCGATCCTGCGTGATGGGATGATGCACGGTGGCGATTACCTTGACGCCGCGTTTTTGCAAATCGAGCAAACCGTAACAGAGGCTCTGGTTGTCGTGGACAATATCGTAGTGCGGTTTATGTTTGCGAAAATGTTTATTCAACCGGCGACCAAAACTGTAAGGTTCACCAAAAGCACCGCTCACCTTACTCCACCATTCGTAAAAATCGGCAAGCGATAAAAAATGTTTGGGGCGCAGCGCGCGGGTTGGATTCGGGTGCGCGTATAAATCGAGGCTCGGCAATTGGATTAATTGCACTCGCGGATCAAGTTCGGGATAAGGCGGGCCGGAAATCACATCGACCTTGTGCCCTAAATCAACCAGGGATTTACTCAAATAATGAAGGTAAATACCCTGTCCGCCCACATGGGGATGACTGCGGTATCCGAGCAAGGCGATACGCAAATTGCCACCGCTTTGCTGTTGCGTACTTTCTTGGGCAGCGTCGGTATCGGCCTGCGGGATATCAGCTTCGGCCGCTGTCAGTGCGGTTTTGTAGGTAACGGGCGAATAAGACATGAAACGGCTTACCTTGTTGGATCTGCGCATTATAGGCGTAGCGATGACATGGTAACCAATCCTTATTCTGTCGTTGTGGGAGTAATTGTGGGAGTGCTCGCCGGTGCATCAGCATAATCAGTGGCAGGTTCAGCGGTAGGCGCCGATGACGAAGCAGATGATGGCGCTGGATTTTCGCGTGAAGCCTGTTCAACCACACGGAAACGCAGTACACCAATCACCTGGTTCGCTTCCGTCACCACGCGAATCTGCCAACGGCCAAGCGAATTCGCGGGGAAGTTGACCTTGTGCGACCAAGCGCGATAACCGGCTTCGCGACCGCCGTTAATATCCAGCGCCACTTTATCGATTTGTTGGCCGTTCAACTGCCATACATGATAAATCCGTTCGTTCAAACCGCGCGGGGCGTGGATCGAGGTGTAGGCAAATATGCCGTTGCGCAACTGCTGCGGACTAACGGCAGCAAGCGAATTCTTGGGTGAGCGCTTGTCGCTATCGATATGGTCGGTGATCGCCACTTCGGTTAGCCACAGGGTGGCGGGCGGCACCCAGGGGCGCGCCATAAACGCAATTAAAGTTACAGCGACGGCGAGCAAAATAATCGCAATACCGCGTTGCCACCAGCGCCATGCCAATTCACCGGCCACGCTCGGCAAGGTAATCACCAGCGCAATACCCAATGACAAAGCGTAACTTTTTGAAGTCGGCAGTTGGAAAATTATCGGTAGTGCGGTGAGCAGAACCGCGAACAGGGTAACGCCATGAAAGGTGAAATACAGCCAGCGGCGCGGCGCGAGCCAGCGGAAATAAAGTGGGTCGATAATCGACACCAGTGCGGCAAATAACAGTACACCGGTAAAGAGTGCCTGTCCGCTATTCCACGCTGTGGTGATGACAAAAAACGGGATGATAAAAAACAGGCTTTCCTGATGCACCAACTGTGCAAAGTAACTCAGCAGCGGTGGCGGTAATTCCCAGCCAAAACGATTGACGACATAGCGGCGCAGGACTTTTTCCAATATCAGCCAGCACCAGCTCGCCAACATCAAAACAGCAATTATCTGCGCGATTTCTTCCTTGCGTTCGACGAGGAAAAAACTCGCCAGGCCAGAACCGAACCCGAACAGCGGCATCGCCCATGGAAAGCGCTCGGTCAGCGCTACTATTCGCGGCACCCACAGCGAAAGGGTTTTAAACATTTCCGGCCATCACATTTCCGGTCATAAATAGTTACCCGTGTCATCCTGTAATCAGATTGCGCAGAGTAACGCTTCCGGGATACATGTTTTTGTCTGTTTTACCGCATAAAAAGCGAATGATGAGGGACAGGGGAAATCCTAGTGTTTACGACCGGCATCAAAATGTTTATCGACTGCTGCTAACGCAAGGCCGCCGACAAATAACAACACCAACACTACCACCAGAGATACAGTACCGATAATGCCTGAAACTAACATAGTGACTTCTCCATCTGATTAACGCACTGATAATCAGTGCTCTCAGAGGTAGAATGCATCTTCACTGCCAGACAGGTTTTGATTTCAATCAAACAATTTTTTGCGAGGTTTGATCTAACGCAAGGTTTGGATTCAGTGGTGGTCGTGCGCGGCTCTTATGTCTTCTTTCTGTCGATCAAGCACAGCAAGCGTCACTCCCGCTAGTAAGAATAATGAATAGGCTCCAAGGAGCAAGGTGAGTAAGACTACGCCTGAAACAACCATAGCAATGTCCTCTAAATGGCTTTCTTATTGGCTTTGACAATGCAATCAGAGAGGAATTTGGTAATTGCAGCGACGTTTTTAGTCGTAGTTGGCTAAAGCAGCGCGATTGAAATAACCTGGAGATGTATCGGCATCCTTGCCGGTAAATCCATCGACCTTAAAGGCCGTCAGCAGTAAATGTTTTCATTACATAATCAACGCGCTGTTCGGCGGTACGGTGCATGCGTTCTTTAAGCGACTCGACATGGCGCAAGCGCGGCAGCAAACCGCGGCCATTCGCGACCTGGATGGCAAGGCCGGGGCGGGCGTTGAGCTCAAGCAACTGCGCGCCGCGTACTTTATCCAATACCAAATCAATACCGATATAACCCAGGCCGGTCATCTCGTAGCATTTGGAGGCGAGCAGCAGCCAATTGCGCCAATCGGCGATCCGGATTTCGTTGAGCGCACGCCTGGTATCCGGATGATGAGTCACTGGCTTGGAATGTTGCACCGCTTTGAGCGCGCGACCGGTGGCGATATCCAGCCCCACCCCCACGGCGCCCTGGTGCAAGTTGGCTTTGCCGTCGGACTTGTGGGTCGCGAGGCGCAGCATCGCCATCACCGGATAACCTTTGAAAATAATGATGCGGATATCCGGCACGCCTTCGTAGGAATAATCCCTGAAATAGTCGTCGAACTGGATCAGGTCTTCCACGATCACCACATCGGGCTTGCCACCCAATGAATAAAGACCTGCGAGGGCGTTACTCATATGGCGACGGATATCTTCGATAGTGATTTCCGCACCTGAGGCCTTGATAAATTTGTCGCCGCGGCGGCCGATGATCACCAGAATTCCTTTACCGCCCGAACCTTTAGCAGGTTTGACGGCAAAGCCTTCCAGCGCCATCAGTTTGTCTTCGATGTGGGCAATTTCGTGTTGCACATTGACGACGAAAAACAATTTTGGCGTTGCAACTTCGTATTCTTCTGCCAGCAACTTGGTTTTGAGTTTGTTATCCACCAGCGGAAACAAACTGCGCGGATTGTAGGCGGCGATAAAATCGTGGTTGCGGCAGTTCATACCGAGGATGCCCATGCGTTTCAAATTCCACGGGCTGACCCAGGAGTTCCACCAGCGTTTTACGCCTGCAGGGTGCACCGCCGTTACGGGCGCGGGAGTGGTTGGTGTTTGGCTCATACCCCGGCCCCCTTGTTTGAGTCGCCCGGCGTGGACACGCCTGCTTTGGGCTCATCCAGTTTACTCACCTCGGCGTTATCGACCATGGCGCGAAAGCGGCGCAATTCGGAGAGTTTGTAACCGGTGTATTGACCCATCAACATGATCAGCGCGAGCGCCACCAGGTTGAGCTCGGGGAAGTTGAAGGTCAGGTGACCTACCAGCGAGAACTGCATCAGGGTGTATGCAAGTACCGCCACCAACAAGCTGCCGCCGCCCTGTACCATCACTTCTTTGGGGCCCTCTTCTTCCCACAGGATCGACATACGCTCAATGGTCCAGGCGATAATGATCATCGGGAAGAAGGTGATAGTCATTCCCGTATTAAAGCCCATCTGGTAGCCGATAAGGCTGAGCGCGGAGATAATAAAGATCACCAGCACCACCAGTGTCGCAATCCGCGAAATCAACAATAAGTTCAGCCGCGAAAGATAAGTCCGCAGTACTAATCCCATCGCCACCACTGAGACAAAGCTCACTACACCCAGCACCAGCGACGTTTGCAAAAACGCCATAGCGATCAGGATTGGCATAAACGTGCCCGAGGTTTTGAGGCCGATAATGATGCGCATAAACACCACTACCAAGGCGCCGATCGGCAGCAGCAGCAACAGCTTGAACATGCTCTGCTCTTCAATCGGCAGATGCTGGATGCTGAGTACGCTGAAGACGCTGTCTTTGTACTGGGCTTTGATCAGGTCGAGCGCCGGAACGGTTTGATGGATCATTGAGAAGCTGACACGCGAGCGGTTACCGCCCGCAACATCGAGGATCGACTCGCCGCCGGTGTGCCAGAGCAACAGGTTTTCCGGTACACCCTGCTCGCTGGTGTAGGGGTTAAACAGCACCCAGTGATCTTCGTCATAAACCTGTACCAAGCGGGTCAGGTTTTGGTGGCGACGGGCATCTTCCAGATACAAACCCAACGCCGGGCGTGCGGCTATACCCGCCTGGTTGATCAATTTTTCCAGCAGCACCGATTTTTCTGTTTGCGCCGAGAGCAACAGCGCCGAGTTCTGGTCGAGGGTTTCGGAATTGAGCAGCTTGAGCAGCTCGCGCGCAAGGCTCTGCGGTGTACTGGATTTAGCCCAGGCAGTGTCCAGCACTTGCAGGGCGGCAGTCTCTTGCGATGGGCCGTCCCAATCGACATGAACGGCTTGCGGCGCTTGTGGCAGCGACGCGCTTTCCGCACCGGAATCAACTTCGATAAATTGGGTTTTGTAATAAATCGTCTGGGGGCCGACCGCTTCGCGCTTGGACCATTCGCCGCGACGTACACCATTTTCGCTCACCACCGAGTATCCATAACCGGGCGCCGCAGCCTGTTCGCTGAAACTGCGATAGCCGGGCGGGTCATCGGGCAGACCCAAGCGGGCAGTGACCGGTTCGCCGGTCGCATCAAAATCAATCCGCGCTTCAATTAACCAGACCGGCTTTTGTACGCCGGGGGTGAAGGGGATTTCCATTTGGCTGTGGCGCATCCAGGCTGTCGTCAAACCAACTAAAACCAGCAGGCCGATCACGGTGTAAAAGGGGGCGCGGGAAGGCTTTTTCATTAACAGGTTTCCTTAAATGCGGGCCGTGCACAGCCGGCGGAACCGCCGGCTCGGGGAATTGGACTAGTTTTTAGCCGCTGATGAACTGTTGGCGGAGTCATCAACACGTTGCAGGGGTGCGAGGTTATTGCCGCTCACATCCACCAACATCACATCGCGCAGCAGGTTGCGGCCAATCAGGAGGGGGAATTCGGAATCGCTGCGATCCGCGAGGATAAATTCGCCGCGCTGGGTGAGCTTACCGATGGTGAAACGGATCTCCACTACCGGACGGCGGTCAGGTGTGGGGTTGGCGGACTGCACCGTCTGGAAGCGCAGGCGTTTACGCTCCAATACATGCGGCTCTTTGGTCTCGGGATTGTAGATAGTGAAGCGCACCCACTCTTCTCCGTTGCGTTCAAACATCTGGATATTGCGGGCATCCATCACCGAATTAGGTACATTGGTGCTGATGCGCGCCTGCATCATTATGTTCAAACCGGCAATCAGCGCCTGCTCGCGCAAGCCGACAATTTGCTTGTCGGTCTGCGGTTGTTCTTTGGCCTGGGCTTTCGGATTGGCAACCACTGGCGGTGCCGGACAGACAATTTTGGTATCGCGCCGCTCAAGCACTTGCAACTTGGCTTCCACGACTTGTTGTTGCGCGGTCATCTGCTGTTGCACTTGTTGCACCTCGCGCAGGATCTCGGCTTGCTGTTCGCTAAATAGCTGGCCCTGGGTTTCTTGCCTGGTGATACAGGCTTGTGCCGCAGCCAATTCTGCCTGGGTCTGCTGCTGTAATTTTTGTTGGGTACAGGCACTGAGTAGAAACGCAGTCATGGCCACCAGCGTCAAGGTACGCACTGGCTGGCCGGCCATCAAAACAGATTTTTTATTCATCGCAACAACCGGAAATTTCAGAAAAATAGTTATAAAAAAACAAGTGGGCTAATTGTAGCCGCTGGTTTCCGCTAAAACACCTTTGTAACGGGATTTATACGGTGAATTGGCATCACTTGAATTGATAGTGTTTGGGATACCCGGGAGGCAGACGGCGAAAGCGTTTGTACTCCCATTGATACTGCGCCGGCGCGCGCCGCACGCAGGCAGCCACACTGGCGTTTAATCCGATGACAGAGGTGTGCTGGTCGGCGCTGTAGATTTGTTCGTCCGCCTCAATTACCACCAGCTTGAAACCACCGTCCACCCGCTCGGCGTAACAGGAGCACACCGCGCAACCGGTGCGCTGGATCAGCCCGTGTACCAGCGTCATGGTCAAGGCTGGCTGCCCGAAAAAGGGGGCTATCTCGCCGCCGGCTTCGGGCGCCGGAACCTGGTCGGGCAAAATGCCGACAATAGTGCCGCCCTGCAACGCTTTGAACAGCATCATTACGCCCTTGCGATTGGTCGGCGCCATGGTGATATTGAGCTTGCTGCGGCCGGCCAATACCAGCTCATCCATGTTGGGATTTTCAAGTGGTTGGTACATCGCCGTAAGATTGGCCACACTCGCGAGATAAGGCGCAACCACTTCCCAATTACCATGATGGGGCGCCAGCACCAGAACACCTTTGCCTTCAGCCAACTTCGCGCGGAGGATCTCATCCCCCTCCATCGCCACAATCTTGCCCTGTAGCCAGGACCAGGGCTGACGCCAGATAGACGCTGCTTCCATTGCAGTTTTGGCAGTTTGTTGCAGGCTTTGGCGAGCGAGGCGCTGCTGTTCGGCGGGAGATAAATCGGGAAAGCAGAGGGAGATATTCGTGCGCGTGACCTTGGCTGCACGGCTATTGCTCCACCACATCAACGTGCCGATAAGACTACCGAGTGCGCGCAATAACCCAAGGGGCAAAAGTGCCAGCCATTTAAATATCAGGGGAGCCAGATGGTCTTTCATGGAGCCGGTACCCGTACCTTGTTCTAGAGGCGCGAAGCTTACCGGAAAATCGCGGGGGAGGCAGTATCGCGTCCTGAAATGTAAACGAGAAAAACCCGGCGTCCTTGCGGACGCCGGTTGGCAAATTGCGCTGCCCCTCCCCAGCCAGCGCACCAGTCCCTGCTACAGGCTATGACTCATTAGGGCTGAACAGTCCACTGATGTGGCTGGTTGTTATTGTTAGCTTCACCGCGGGTAGCGGTATTCACCGTGAAGTAATAATTGATGTTGGAGCTCGGCGTCACATTGGGGATGGTAACTTCAAAACTGTTGCCCTGCACACGGATCATGTTGTTCCAGCCAGGCGTGAAGCACCAGGCCCAGTTGATACTCTCGCTGGCGGTAAAGGTAATTTTCACCCCGCCGTTGCTGTAAGTCGCCGTTGTAACATAAGCCACCGGAGCGCCGTTGGGCATCACCGCTGAGGCCGAATAACCGGCTACTGAACTGGCGGTACTCGACGGTACCGATGCACTCGACCTGGAACTGGAGATACTGGAAAGCACCGATGAACTGGACAGCGCGGAGAAGCGGGAGCTGGCAGTGCTCGATGCGACCGAAGAAGATACCACACCGGTGTAAGTCGCGGCTTTCCAGTTACTTTCCCCGGGGCCGGGATAAAACACCTGGCCGCTCGCTGGTGTAAAGGTATAGAAACGGACCTCTACCAGATCATTAGCTACATAGGCAGCACTGCGGCTGGCTTGGTAGGTATAGGTACCATCGCCATTATTGATCTCACTCCCTGCCTGTGCCTGCAAATCAATCACCACAAAGTCTTGCGCGCCGTTGCGGCGGGCAAACAAATGCACTTGCTGTTTGCGTTCGGGCAGGCGGATGCTGAACTGCATACCGCCATTGGCCAGCACCGTCATGTTGATGCCACCCGTTGTCACAACTGACGATGATGACGCACTGGACAGGGACGATGAGGACCGGCTGGAGGAAACCACCGACATACTACTGGCCGATTTACTGCTAACCGATGCGCTACTGGCAGAAGTAGCGACTGAACTGGATACAACAGCCAGGCTGCTTGATACCGCACTGCTGGACGACACAGGCGCGGCCACATTCGTATAGACTTTAAGTTCGCCCGGGTTGACCATCACTGTGGTGCCATCATTGAAGGTCACATTTTTGGCATTGGTTGCACTGGGGTTATACACCACATAAGTGCGGTCATTATCCTTGCGGAAGACGGTAAACGTGCTGTGGTTGGTCGCCACCACATCGTTATCGATACGGCCAAAACGGTGGAAGGTCTTGATCCAGGCGTAAGTATTGGCAAGCGAGTTGCCTTCTTCTGTCGCTGCGCTGGGGCCAGAGACCGAATTGCGCATACGGCCTTCGTTAGCGTTGAAGTTAGCCAAGGCTGCAGCTGGGTCATAGACCGCTTGATAGGCATAGAAAATCGCATCCCACATGGAAAACATGGTGCGGCCATTGGCCATGTAGTCAAAGTTTTTCTTCGCGTAGTCAGGGTATTGGCCAAGGTAGAGGGAGCCGGACTGGATCGGCAGCAAAATAATACCGTGCATGGCTTCCGGCAGGCCGCTGAACCAGGTGGCGTAATCGGTCTTGCCGCCCCACACCAGTGATGCCATAGGACGGGTATACGTGGGGTGATAATTGGTGCCATGCACATTGTTCCAATACTCCTGGATCGCAGTCATCTCGGTGGTGTAGAGGAAGATACCGGCATCGCGCACCGCGGTATTCCCTGTCTCCTCACCCCAGAGGATCATCGCCGTCCAGGCATTCATCGCCTCGGATGAGGACTCGTTGTTATTACCCGCACCAAAGCGCGCATGGCCGGACGCCCAGGAATGGCCAGCGTAGATATCGAAGTTGCGCAAAAAGGGAAACATTTTGCCGGTAGTGCTGGTAGCGGCATTGCGCGGACGCTCCCAGTTGCCGTAATCGCGCATCAGCAATTCGATCATGCCGCCAAATTGTTGGGGCTGTG
The DNA here is from genome assembly GCF_058800985.1 of Cellvibrio sp. GW822-FHT04B05. Classification (NCBI taxonomy): domain Bacteria; kingdom Pseudomonadati; phylum Pseudomonadota; class Gammaproteobacteria; order Cellvibrionales; family Cellvibrionaceae; genus Cellvibrio; species Cellvibrio sp. GW822-FHT04B05. The sequence goes on from NZ_JBXAMU010000004.1 coordinate 523,143, forward strand.
CCCAGTTTTTGTCCGTGCGCGCCAGCTCTGCTGCTGCCCGCACAAAATAGCCATAGTGGAAGTGATGGTCATTCAACTCCTGGAGGCTGCCGAAGCTGCCATCAATCCCCAATAACGTGCCCCAGTTGCTGTTGTAATAGAACAGGTTTTTAGCAAAGGGGGATGGTTCCAGGTCGTCAATGACATCCGCTTTTAACCAGCCTTCCAAGCGCCATTTCAATTCGTTTTTGAACTGGGTTGCAGCGGCGGTATTGCCCACTTGCTGTGCCAACGGGATCAGCGATGCCACCTTGCCCAGGCGTTTGCCGGTGTAATAGGTATCGCGATGGGTGAAGGTCTCGCTGCGCACATTATCGATCAATCCCGACAGGCGGGCCTTGTCCGCCGTATCTGTCAGCGCGGGCATGGAGGGAATCACACCTTTGAACGTGGTCGCTGTGGTAAAGGCACTGCCTTCGGCCAGTTTCATCGTGCCGCGCGGGGTGAAATAGCTGTCGCCCGTCAGGCTCGCACCTGATGCCAGCTGCCGCCACTGGTGCGGGTACAAGCCCATCAGGGTGCCAGTCCCTGTGCTTTCGCTGTAGTTGCTGGTGGTCACGGCATAGGTGCTGAGCAACTTGCTGTCACTGGCGCGATAAGTCCAACTGACCTGCGAACCGGTGACATGGTTGTACGCATATTTGCTCACTAACGGCAGCACCGCACGGCTGGGCAGCGCTGCAACCGTGAAATACTGCTTGCCGCTCGGCAGGTTAGCGGTAAAAGCCGATGTGCCCAAGCCTGTCCAACTGGTACCGGCAGGGGCAAAGGCCGCGTAATTGCGCCCCTCGACTGAGAAACCAATCACTGCTGAGGTACTGTTACCCGACCAGACTTCCGGTGTTTTGGCAGCGGCAGGTGCTGTGCTGTGGGTGGCAAAACGGATGGTCGGGTTACCGCTGGTATAATGGGCAAACACATAGGGCGATCCATGACCAAAGGTCACATCCATAGCCCCTGCGCCAGCCTCCATACGAGTGGTGACAAACCAGTCGCTGTAGTTGTGGACTTTGGCACTGTAGTTACCGCTGGCAGCGGTATTACCCAGCACAAAATCAAGCTCCTTAAAATACACCGTCTCGTGGATCGGCTGCTCAACACCATTCACCCATTGGGTAGCCGGTGCCGGCATGGTGCCGACAAAGGCGTAATCTATCGCCCAGAAATCCTCAAAGCGCGGGGCATAAAGACGCACGCCATTGGTCTCCGGTTTGATCGCAAACGGGTGGGCATAACTGACATTGTGGCTACCGCGGGTACCCCAATCCAGCCAGGGGTCATTCACTCCCGCCCACAGGATCGAACTCCACCAGGAGTTGGTCGGCATTGGCTGGTTAGCCAGGTTAGTGGTGATGTGTTTAGTGGTTTGCACATCGCGGTTATCCGGAATGGCAGCATCAATACGATTATCCCAACTGGTTAAATAGCTGCCACTGCCGACGGCAACCGGGCTGTTTGTGGGGGTAGTGCTGGGGGGTGGATTGGTTTGCGCCGATACCTGCGCTGCCAGCAGCATAATCGCTGCGGCCGGTAAAATAACTTTCATATGAACCTCTAGAGGATAAATTGTTATTGGTTATTAGAGGGGTCATCTATCCTGTGGACCCACCGAATATGCCTGGCATGACCTGCTTTTTATTAACCGTCTTTATCAACTACCTGTGTTTAAAAAAGACTCACCAGTTACAAATCCGAACCGACAGAATCTACCCCCGCACGCATCGGTGTCGTCCCAGTTTGATACCGCCGGCAAGGTGGTATCCGAACCGGCCTGATGGTCATCTGAAAAGATAAATAAGTTAATAAAATCAAATAGATAAAGAAGTTACATTAAGTAACAGACGCTGCCTGGAATTTAACGATTCCCAAGGCGCGCAAGTGCCTTTACAGGTATTGGGACTGGGACGCCGGTTGGCATAACCCATGGCACAGACACTGCGCCGGACTTGAGAGCGGTGCCTGATACAACCATGAAAAGCGAGTCCCATAGCCAAAAAAAAACAGGCACAAAAAAAGCGCCTTGCGGCGCCGAAGAAGGGTGGAAATACAACAGATCAAACAGGGTTGGGTGGAGTAAATCAATACACTTTGATAGCAGTAAAAATATCGACAAACGTCAACTCTTTCTCAATTTCTACGGGCGAGTGCAGGCGGCGGGCAATATCGCGGGCACAGACTACACCGCGAATATGGTGCGCATGTGTATCGACTACCAACAGATATTCCTGATGCGCATTTTTCATGGTGGAAACCACATCGCCCACGGTGGCGTGTTTGAACTGCTCGAAATCGATAGCATTGATATTGGCGCGGGGATGCATCAGGTCGCGCACTAATAATTCGTCATAGTTGATGCGCAGCGCCATTTGTTTCAGCATCAGGTTGTGATGCGAGAGATCATCAAGACTGATTACACCGATAAATTCTTTATGCTCATCGACGACCAGTTTGATTTTAACGTTCTCTGCCTGCATCACTTCCACGGCCTCGGCGGCCTCAAGATGCACACTTACCATCGGCGGCGTGTGACGGCGGAAGTCAGTCAGGATGGCCAGCGCTGGTGTATTGCCCTGCACATCATCAAACTCTTCCGGTTGAACCAAATGGTCTGCTGGTGCCAACTCAAATACGTTTAGATTTTTCATAGTAAACCCCGACTTGGATAATGAATCACTACCTGAGAGCAACCAGATAACGTCGGAGCATCTATTTAGTAGTTAACAGCTACTGAAAAATGACGTCGTACTGATTTATCTCTTACGTCTGTGATTGCACCATAGGCGCCTGGTTCGGCGTTTAACACCGCAAAAACGGTCTTTTACGGCGGATTTACTCGGTGTTTACGCGGCCTTTACTCATCGGTGTCCTGACGCACCTTACCTTGTACAAAAAATCGGCAAGCGCAGAATTGATTAACACCATGGAATTTTTGCAGATACGGCGCTGGCGCTGCCATTAGGTCAGCAAGGTCGCTATAATCCCGCACTTTTCGCTCTTATCATCCACAATTTCGACCAACTTCTACCAATCAGGTCTGCCATGTCCGAAAAACGTTATGACGTAAGCACCTTCCAGGGTTTGATCCTTGCCCTGCAAGACTACTGGGCGCGCCAAGGCTGCGTGATTCTGCAACCGCTCGACCTCGAAGTGGGCGCCGGTACTTTCCACCCTGCGACCTTCCTGCGCGCCATCGGCCCGGAAACCTGGAATACCGCCTATGTGCAGCCCTGCCGCCGCCCGAAAGACGGCCGCTACGGTGAAAACCCCAACCGCTTGCAGCATTACTATCAATTCCAGGTCGCGCTGAAACCATCGCCGGACAATATCCAGGAACTCTATCTGGGTTCTCTGCGTGAAATGGGCATCGATACCACCATGCACGATATCCGTTTTGTGGAAGATAACTGGGAATCGCCAACATTGGGCGCCTGGGGCCTGGGCTGGGAAGTGTGGTTGAACGGGATGGAAGTCACCCAATTTACCTACTTCCAGCAAGTCGGCGGCCTGGAGTGCTTCCCGGTAACCGGTGAAATCACTTACGGTATCGAGCGTATTGCCATGTACCTGCAAGGTGTGGATTCGATTTTCGATCTGGTGTGGACCATCAATCCCAATGGCGACAAAGTCACCTACGGCGATGTATTCCATCAAAACGAAGTGGAGCAATCCACTTACAACTTTGAAGAAGCCGACACCGCATTCTTGTTCAGCAATTTCGATTTCTACGAAAAAGAAAGCCAGCGCTTGATGGAAAAAAACCTGCCACTGCCCGCGTACGAAATGGTGATGAAAGCATCCCACGCATTTAACCTGCTCGACGCGCGCCACGCGATTTCCGTCACCGAGCGCCAGCGTTTTATTTTGCGTGTACGCACTTTATCGCGCGCCGTTGCCCAAGCCTATTTTGATAGCCGCAAAGCCCTCGGCTTCCCACTTGCGCCTGAAGCTTTAAGAAATGAACTGCTTGGTGCTGCAAGCGCCGCCGGCTCCGCTGAGGAGAATAAATAATGTCTGCTGATTTTTTAGTTGAGCTGGGAACCGAAGAGTTACCGCCAAAAGCATTGAAGAATTTGATGGCCTCGTTTGCCGCAACTATCGAGAATAATTTAAAGGCAGCCGAGTTATCCTTCACCGCGATTAAACCCTTTGCTGCACCCCGTCGTTTAGCCGTGCTGGTAGAAAACCTCGCGAGCGAAACGCCATCGAAAGAATTGGTTGTCTGGGGTCCACCAGCGGCGATTGCATTTGATAAAGAAGGCCAACCGACCAAAGCAGCGCTCGCGTTTGCAGAAAAAAACGGTATCACTGCCTCTGCATTAAAAGCAGAGAACGATGGCAAAGCGGAAAAACTGGTTGCGCGCATTACCACTGAAGGTAAAAAAACCGTCGAGTTGCTTGAAGCGGTTGTAACCGACGCGCTGGCAAAATTGCCCATCGCCAAGCGCATGAAATGGGGCGCGAAACGCGAAGAGTTTGTACGCCCGGTGCATTGGTTGGTTATGTTGTTTGGCAGCGATGTAATTAACGCATCGATATTGGGTTTAACTGCTGGCCGCACCACTCGCGGTCACCGTTTCCATTACAACAACCCTATCGACCTCGTTAAAGCGAACGATTACGCCAGCGTATTAAAAGATACGGGTTTTGTTGTTGCGGATTTTGCCGAACGCAGCGCAACCATCAGGCAACAAGTGGAAGCCGAAGCGAAAAAAGTGGGCGGTGTTGCGGTGATCGATGCGGATCTGCTCGATGAAGTAACTTCGCTTGTTGAATGGCCAGTAGCACTGACCGGAAAATTTGAAGAGCGTTTCCTTGCCGTTCCTGCGGAAGCATTAATCGCCTCCATGAAAGAACACCAAAAATATTTTCATGTGGTGGATGCCAACGGCAAGTTGAAGAACAATTTCATCACCGTCGCCAATATCCAAAGCAAAGACCCGTCGCAAATTATCGACGGTAACGAGCGCGTAATTCGCCCGCGTCTTTCCGATGCGGCATTCTTCTTTGAAACCGATAAGAAAACTACGCTCGCATCATTGCGCGAGCGGTTGAAAACTATAGTATTCCAGGCGCAGCTTGGGACTATCTACGATAAAACCGAGCGCGTTGCCGGCTTGGCAAAACTAATTGCCGGCACATTAAACGCTGACACCGCATCGGCTGAACGCGCCGCACAATTGTGTAAGTCTGATCTTGTAACCAATATGGTGGGCGAGTTCGACGATATGCAAGGCATCGCCGGTTATTACTATGCAGTTAACGATGGCGAAAACGCCGAAGTCGCCGCCGCGATGAACGAGCAATATATGCCGCGCTTTGCGGGCGACCAACTGCCGACAACGACTACCGGCGCGATTATCGCACTGGCTGATCGTCTCGATACCATCAGTGGTATTTTCGGAATCGGCCAACAACCTACCGGCTCCAAAGACCCATTTGCGTTGCGCCGTGCAAGCATTGCAGTTCTCCGTATTCTGATAGAAAAAAATATAGCTCTTGATTTGCGTGATTTAATACGATTTGCTGTAAATCAACATCCCCTACTCGCGACATTTAACGTATTACATAGCGCCGCAAAACATAATGATTCAACAATAACCAGTGAAGATATTGTTGATAAAGTACTTGGATATATGCTGGAGCGCATTCGTGCGTTTTATGAAGATGCAAATATCCCGGCAGAGGTTTTCCAATCGGTAACGGCAAAACAATTGTCGCAACCACTGGATATCAACCAGCGTGTACTGGCGGTAAATGAATTCAGCAAGTTGCCGCAAGCACAAGCATTGGCTGCTGCCAACAAGCGTGTATCGAATATTCTCGCCAAACAAAATGCTGTTGTGAGTAGCAATATAAACGCTGCGCTTTTGCAGGAGGATGCCGAGAAAAACCTGGCGCAAGCCGTCAGCGCAAAAGCAGCGGTGGTTGCACCTTTGTTTGCAGCGCGCGAATACACCAAAGCACTGGCAGTACTCGCCGACTTACAACAACCGGTCGATGCATTTTTTGACAGCGTGATGGTGATGTGTGATGACCAAGCGCTGCAACAAAACCGCTTGGCCTTATTATCCAAGCTGCGTGGATTGTTTTTGGAAGTGGCCGATATTTCTTATCTGGTACCGGCCAAAAATTGATTTCATCAATAGAAGCATTGCCGAGCTTTGCTTTGAAATGCATGAGTTTAAGATGGAGGTTTCATGAAAAAAGTAATTTTGGGATTGTCGCTGTTATGCAGTGTTTCTGTTGCTAATGCTTATACCGAATGCGTTATTACAATTAATAAAATTTATGCTGGCGATGATGGAACCATTTGGGCGACTTATGATGAAGGTGGTGTTTTCAATATTTATAAAGAAGATCCAAATTTAAAAAATTCATTAACATTAATGACTGCCGCTTTGATGGGTGAAAATAAAATGGTTGTTCGCTTCAAATCAGACAATGTCCCTTGCAATCAAGGAAAAACTGCTGATTTCGCAGGAATTTGGTTATTAAGAAAATAAAATCTTTCATTAATATGCCTATTCATAATGGTTTTTTGCGGTAAACATACATGAAACTAATCATCCTCGACCGCGACGGCGTTATTAATCACGACCGCGAAGACTTTGTAAAATCTGCCGATGAATGCATACCTATCAGTGGTAGCATTAACGCTATCTCACGTCTGAGCGAAGCCGGTTTCACAGTGGTGATTGCAACCAACCAATCTGGATTGGCCAGAAATAAATTCGAGCTGGAAGATCTGGAAGCCATGCATGAAAAAATTACTGGCCTGGTGGAAGAAAACGGCGGGGAAATTGGAGCGATTTTTTATTGCCCGCATCATCCCGATGAAAATTGCAAATGCCGCAAACCTAAACCCGGCATGTTGGACGCCATTGAAGCCGAATTTAATACCTCGGTGGAAGGCTGCTATTTTATCGGCGATAGCCTGCGCGATTTACAAGCGGCAATCCAGAAAGCGTGCAAGCCCGTATTGGTAAGAACTGGCAATGGTGTACGCACACTCGCGCAACTGGCAGTTCCGGGTTTACAAACTGACGCACCATTAGTTACACACGAGCAAATACAGGTTTTCGATAATCTCGCTGCCGCTGTCGATTTTATTATTGACGCTACGCCTTAACAAAAACAGATAACGGAAACTAACGTGCTCAAACTTCGCAGTCTTATCTTCACTATCGGCTACAACATAAGCAGTGGTTTAATGGGTTTTATTGGCGTCATTATTTGGCCCATTTTCCCCTATGCCTGGCGCTGGCGCATAGTCACTTGCTGGAACCGTTTTGTAATGTTCTGGCTACGTCTGTGCTGTGGTGTACGCTTTGAAATTATTGGTAACAAACACGCTGACCAATTTCCCTGTGTGGTTATGGCCAAACACCAGAGCACTTGGGAAACCATGTTTCTGCAATATTATTTTGGCCCGGTCAGTACAATCCTTAAAAAGGAATTATTTTACATTCCGTTTTTCGGTTGGGCGCTAGCAAGCTTGCGTCCTATCGCCATCGACCGCAACAACCCGATACAAGCACTGAAAGATATTAAAAAGAAAGGCATTTTGCGGTTGCAGCAGGGCAATAATTTTTTGATTTTCCCCGAAGGCACACGTACACCTGTTGGACAGGTTGGCAACTATGCTCGTAGTGGTGCCGACATTGCGATCACCGCCGGTGTACCGATTATCGCCGTTGCGCACAATGCAGGCGAATGTTGGCCACATAAAGATTTTTTAAAATATCCCGGTACCATCCGCATTGTTATCAGCGAACCTTTTGTCACCGAAGGCAAAGACCGCAAACAATTAACCGAAGAAGTCAAAAACTGGATTGAAGGTGAAATTGCCAAAATGCCGCCGGCAAGAAGAGATGGTGTGCGTATTGTGTCAACTACAACGGAGCTTGAGCAAAGCCCATCGGAGTAAAATGATGGGTGTTGTTAAAAAAATCCCCGCAACCTTTAGGTTGCGGGGATTTTTTTATGTGGAATATCGTCTTAACCTACACTATTTTTTCAGTTAATTGTATATGCGGTGATCTACACAATTACCTACAGCAGATGCCTGGGCACCGCTGAGGTTACAGCTCCTGCTTGTTTCATTCCGAATATTCCAATAAGGCATGGTAAAAGTAAAATTAACAACTTCCGTTTTCACCGCTTGTGGCGCAGGATTTCCACTGCAAATCAAATAATGAATAGTAACCTGCACACCGTTAGTGGTTGCACCATTGGGTACACCGCTTGTGGGGCCATAGGTGTTAGAACTGGAAAGATTCCATGCACAATCAGATTGCATGTAATTACCATAGGTTCCACTTAACGCTATATCGCCTGCAAATGCTTGCGCGGAAAATACCAAAGCTGAAATAACACCTGTTGTAAGCTTCACTATATTTTTAATGGTTAGCATTTTCATAGATTAGTTCCTTTATAGTTTTTACCATTATTATTAATGGCGCTTTTTATACTAGAACCAACTGTTAATTTTGCAACGAAGATCCAGACGACACACGTTTGTAATTTTTGATTACAAACTGCGGTACAAATCCGAGTTGGCGATAAAGCGGCTCTCCCACCGCCGATGCCTGAAGCATCAGGAAGTCTCCGCCCAAATCGATAGACAGATTAATGACATATCGTATTAGCGCCCTGGCAAGTCCTCGCCCGCGATAGGCTGCCGGAACTCCCACCAAATGAGCACCGACAACCGCGCCGGTCTTATAAACCAATGCAGTCGCCACCGGTTCACCATCTTGCTTTACCAATAGCAAGGTCACATCAATATCCCTTGCTACTTTTTCGATTGCCGCAATATCAATCCAATAACTGAAAGCCGCACTTGCAGTTGCTGTCCAGGCTTCCAAATCCTGTTGAGTTTGTACCTTCGTGATATCCAACACTGGAATCTTCTCGCGTTGTGCAGTTTGCAAATCAAGGTACATGGCCAACTGCTGGAATGAAACAGTAAAGCCTTTATCAAGTAGATTGTGCTCCAGTTGTCCAGACTTCTCACCCGCACCCATCCACACCGGAATAACAGCACGCGCTGGTAAATGCGGCAATAAATTATCGATAGCGGTGATCTGGTTTGCGCTTGCACTCCAGTCAAACCAAAAACGATTCGGCCAGGTATGCGAAATGGTTAACCCATCCAGCACAAACGCCGAATTATTTTCCACGCCCATTTTCCGCCAGAGCGAAGTCAGGTTATCAATATTTAATTGATTTAAATAATTCACAACTATCACCTTTTAATAAATTAGTGCAGGTATGTTACGAGCGATTAATTAATACGATACCGATAACCATCGCGAGTGCGCCCATAGATTTTGAAAAATTGATTGGTTTGATAGGCAAATCGAACCAGCCAAAGTGGCTAACCAACATCGCAATAAATAATTGCCCTGTCAGCGCAAAAGACATCATAGGGCCAACACCCATACGCGGAATGAGAAAATAAAACGAGGCAACACCGAATGCACTGATCGCACCGGAGAACCATAAATGCAGCGGTACAGATTGCACATTGATAAGCGAAGGTAATTGGCGTGTTGTGAGTGCGATAACAATCAGCACACAACAACAGGCCACAATAAATGTAATCGCGGCGGAGAGCAGCGGGCTTTTTAGTAACACACCCAGCTGCGCATTCATTCCCGCTTGCATTCCGATCGCTGCACCTGCAAGCAACGCCAACCATGAAAAATAATTCATAGCAGGGTTACCATATCCTTCGCATCAAAACGCACTTTCTTTTCACGCGCGCTTTTATCTTGCGGATGGCGAATACCAATCGGGCATACGGCTGTGGTGGTGAGGTTTTTTTCGCGCAAACCTAATACGCGGTCATAACTGTCAAATTCAATTCCCGTCATCGGGCAGGTATCGATTTGCATTAATGCGGCACAGGTCAGGAAATTTCCCAGCGCGATATAGGCTTGCTGGTGCGCCCACGCCTGCCGTTCGGTTTTATCCATTACTGCCAGCGCGGCTTTGTAATGCTCCTGCATATCCACCAGTTGTGCAGCTGCAACACCGCGCGTTTGTGAAAATTGTTTGATATAGCGATCCACAGTCCCATCGCCAATGTTGGTGTGCGCCGCAAACACCATCAGGTGCGAGCAATGAGCAACTTTTTCTTGCCCAAGTGAAAACTCAACCAATTGCTGGCGAATAGACGGCGATTGAATCACCAGTAAATGATAAGGCTGTAACCCATATGAGGACGCGCTGAGCCGCGTTGCATCCAGCAAGTGTTGCACCTGTTCAGCTGCAATTATATTTCCGGAAAATTCCCGCACGGCGTAACGCCAGTTAAGGGCATTAATAAGCTTCATCGTTCACTCCCATTGCTATAACCAATATGGCCAGCATAGGACGCCAACGAATCCATTTCATTTACATAGGTTGATGAATTGAGAACTAATCAATCAACTCAGCTTTTTGCGAATACGGCTTAATTGTGTTGGAGTGATACCGAGATGGGAAGCAATATGGTGTTGCGGCAAACGCTCGACCAGAAAGGGATAATCCTGGATAAATTGTTGGTAGCGCCGGGTAGCATCTTCCTGGACTATGGCGATTTCGCGTGCGTCTTTGGCGAGCAGCCAGTTTTTTTCCAGATAAAAAATCTGGAACAGTTTTACATCCTCGCGCTGGTGGAGCAATGCGCGGTATGCAGGGAAATCAATTTCAATAATCTGTGCTGGCTCCAGGGCCACAATCGCAAACGCCGATGGCTCATGGCGCAATAATGCAGTCATGGAGCCGGGAAAAGTCCCTTCGTAGAAAAAATTCTTATTATATTCATTGCCCTTCTCATCAGTGATAAAGGTTCTGAATAAGCCGGAATACACAAAGGCAAAAGAGGATGGAATTTCCCCCAGTGAATACAGCACCTGATGCTTTTTTAATTCGCGGTATTTACTGATCGCTACCAACGCCGCCCAGGTTTCCTCACTTATAGGTGAATAGGAATCCATGGCTTTTTTCAATGCGTCAAATGCGTCGATTGCAGCGCTCATGAAAAATCCCGATCATAAAAAGTATGTGTTGATTGTAGGTAATTCGCTAAAGATCCTCCAAGATTTTTTACATAATAAGTTTTACATAATAAAAAGCCCCGTTGCAAAACAACGGGGCTTTCCAGTGCGATTGCAGCTAACTATTCAACGCTTATCGCGTTTGGCAAGGTACTTTACCCAAACCGAGTACGTAGTACTTGTCACCTGCCAAGGGTGAGTTGTAAGGGATCTGGCCATATTTACCTGCTGTTGCGCTCACATAATCAATCAAGTCCTGACCGGCCGCAAAGCGCCAATTATTGATCGTAGTTTGCGATGCAGCAGTGTAATTGCTCGCTAAATTGGCGACTGTACCATTGATAGCAGTGAGCGCTGTTTGGGTAGAGCCAGTCACGTTACAGGCAGCATCACTAAACCAAAGGAAGTTGCGATCATTGCGGAACGAACCATCGCTAATATCCTTAAACAGATTCTTGCTGATCTCTGCGAGTGATGCCTCAACGGTGCTCTTTTCCTGATGCACTGAATTTACTACAAACACACTGTCTTCCATCAATGCACTGGCACCCACACGTAAACTTAAAATCTGGTTGCGATAATTGACAAACACATTATTGAACATATGGGTTTTACCATGGCGCAACAGCGGCACACGGCGCAAGGTATTGCCCAATAATTTATAACTGTCGTCGGTGGTGATAAATGCGTTGTTGTGCATAGTGGTGGTGATTTGTTTATCAATCGTGTGGCTATCGCTGGAACCGTGCAACACTGCGCGTTTTACATTGACCAAACGGTTGAACGACATAGTCACATTGTAAGCGCCGACTTTTACATCGAATGCGGAATCGCCGGTGGTATCAAAGGTATTTTTGTGAATCCAGATATCGTGCGATGCACCGGTAGAGCGAATCATATCGGGATCAACATAATGGTCTTCGGTGTGACCCGCACCTTTGAAATTCAAATGGGTGAGAATCACGCTGTTGGCAGTTTGGGTTGGTGTGCCGGTTTGGTCTTTACCAATCGCAAAGCCACTGAACAGGAAATAAGCCTCGCTGCCGCGACCATCAATGGTTTTGTTAGAGCCGATCACCGGGTTGCGAATCGGGTTGTTGGATTTGTTCATCGCCGTGTTAAAAAATTGTGTTACGCAATTTGCGCTGCTCACACCATTTTTTGCGCACCACTGCGTGTAGTTCACACATTCGGCTTCAGTCGCACCGAGAATGGATTGCACAGTTGCATTGCTGCAACCCAAACGGTACATACCAATTTCGCTTGGCTGCGCGAATTGAATTTTGTCGAACACAATCCAGTTGTGCGCTTCACCGGTAATGGCGGTAAGAATTTGTTGCTCGACCGAGGTGCTGGAATTTTTGGTGATGATGGTGAGTTTGCTGTTGCCGTTCGGATCAAAACCGCCGAGCGCTTTTTCGCCGTAGCCAACCGGCTTACCCAATGTTTTCGACAAACAACTCACAATTTCCTGATCGGTTTTTAACGAGGTATCGCGCCAGTTAACCGACGGATTAGTTGCAATGCGAATACAGTCAGCGCTGATGCTGCCATTGTTGGGAATCGAGGAAACACTGCTGCCGGACTTACTGGATACAGGAATACTTGAAGCAGCAGTGCTCGATGCCGGAACACTGCTCGGAGCAATAGAAGATTTGCTACTGGAGCTTGATGATGTGCTGCTTACTGCGGTTGAGGATTTTGAAGAACTCACCGCCGCACTGGAAGACGATTTGCTCGATGAGGCCACAACACCAGTTGCGTTATAAACTTCAAATTCTGCAATACCGGGTGCGCTGGTCGCATTCACAATCAGGTTAATTTTTTTCGCGCTGCGTGAACCCAGGTTAATGACCTTCTCCGCACCGATTCCAGTACCGGTTGCCAATACCGCGCCGGTATCGTTATTGACCAAACTCCATGTGGTCACTTTGCTGCCCGATTCGCGCAGGATCACAGTGTTAAACGTTACCGCACTGCCCCACTTTATCGAGACACGTTGATTGCTGGTACCGCTGGCGAGCGACACAGTAGCAGTATTGCCATCGCGTACCAGCTTGGTGTTATCAAAACCCGAACCATCGGCTCCGGCGGAGGGACCGGTCACGGCCAAATTGGAACCCAGGGTCTGTGCTTGCACTGCGCAGGCCAGCAGGCTGGCAGCGGCGCCATATGCCAGGCAGTGGCCAATACGGCGAGTCATTGGTGTTATTTTCATGATGATTACCTTATTCGTGGCTATATCGTTGTTATTCGGATGGTTGTTACGCAAAAAACAAACGCATTCCCGCCGGCATCGCAGCAGGGATAAAGACCGAAAAACGCCGATACGCTCGCCGACAGGCAAACGCGATTTATGGCTGCTGGGCAGCACTCGTTTGGAAGGAAAGCTTAAAAAATTCTTAAAACAACTCTTAAAAAACCTTGGGGGGATGAACAACCTTACAACTCATCCCGGGCACCGGTTTTATTTTTATTATCCAGCGACCCGGCAGGATCGCCTTGAAGGCTAAACCTGCGGCGTACACGCCATGCACATGTTGTCGAGGGTTGCCATACTGCGCCCCGGCGCTGACAGCGTCAACGGCGATTTGATCAATTTCAGCGGCTTATTGTGACAAAAATACTAAAAATGCCAGCGAAAACGATTGCATTATTTTGCTAAAAATCATGTAACCGTTTGCTTGTACTTTTATCCGGCACCGGGGCAAACCGGCAGCGATCCTAAAAGTTTGGCGCTTGTTGCCCGGTCATCAATACACGTGATCATGACTTCCCACATCCACCAACATAATGTCTTGGTCGGTAATGATAAGTTCCAGCACGATCCGGTAACCCCATATTGATGGATACCGAGGAAAGTCCGCTTAAACGGCCTTGCAAGCTGTGTAACCTGAGTGAGGGGTGATAGGGATTTAGCTCCAGTAACTCAAGCGTTTTTTATTGCTGAGTAAAAATATTCTATTCCCAGGGTTTATTGCGCGTCCGCTCCATCGCTTCCAGTTTTAAATGCAGCGCTGCTTTGGCGGCAATATGCGCGCTCACGGGAGCGGTGATGAACAGGAACAGGGCGATTAACAATTCATGCAGACTTAAGCCATCGCCGCGGTTGGAAAAGAAAATGACAGAACCGGTAATCACACCGCCGACACCGAGGGTGGTGGCTTTGGCAGGGCCGTGCAGGCGCATGTAAAAATCCGGCAGGCGGGTGAGGCCGATTGAGCCGATCAATGCGAAAGCCGCACCGACGAGAATAAAAAAACTGGCGAGATATTCAATCCACATATTGGTTTTCCTATTCGATGATATCGCCGCGCAATAAATATTTGGACAGCGCGACTGTGCCGATAAAACCCATGATCGCAATCAGCAATGCCGCTTCAAAATACAACATGCTGCCTTGAAAGATTCCGAACAACACCAACAGCGCAATGGTATTGATATACATGGTGTCGAGCGCAACTATACGGTCGGGCAATGACGGGCCAATCACCAGGCGGCGCATGTTCAGCGCGATGGCGACACAGAACATAAACATGGCGATACCTACAGCAGTAGTCAGCATTCAAATATCTCCTTGAGCGGTGCTTCGTAGCGTTCTTTTACCAAGCGGATTTCCACCTCCACATCGGTAACATGCAAACAATGCAGGAGCAAGTAACGGCCGTCTTTGCTCACATCGGCGGATACAGTGCCAGGGGTGAGCGAGATAATGCTGGCGAGCAAAGCAATAGTGAAATCATGCTCGATATCGAGCGGGACTTTTACGAAGGCCGGTTGCAATTTATCGACCGGGCCGAGGATGCGCACAGCGAGGTTGAGGTTAGCGATGATGATGTCGTAAAAAATGATGGCGCCCATTTTCATCACCAGCAGCGGCTTGCGGATATGCAGGGCTTCCGGCCAAAAGGCTTGCGTGAGCCAGGGAATCAACCAGGCCAGGAAAGCACCAAGCAGAAGCTGGCCGGGGGCGATGCTGTTATTGAGTAGCAACCAGACAATCACCATATAGACGCTGAGCATCTTGTGCGGAAACCAGCGGCGCGGCTTGAGCTGGTTTCCGCTCGTGCCCGAAGAGTTTGACGTAAGGTTTGGATCGGGTTTCGTGTTTGAATCCGGATTCATCGTATTTCTCTCCTATCGTACACGGAATTGCTGCATCGCCTGCAGGTACGCGCCCGGCTCCAGCAGTTGCCGCGCTACTGCCTGGGTATATTCCAGCACCGGGCTGGCTGCAATGGTGACAGCACCGACACAACAGAGCAGGCCAATTACTGCCAACAGTGCACCTTTATCGGCGGCGGGTGCCGATTCGACCTGATCGGTAGTCTGCCAGAAAATCATTGAACCGGAGCGACTCAGGGCGATCAGCGTAATCAGGCTACCGCCCAAGACGATCAGCCAGAGCACCACCGCATCGGCTTGCACACCTGCTGCGGTGAGCAGGAGCAACTTGCCGATAAACCCGCTAAAAGGCGGCAAACCGGCAACCGCCATGGCGGCGATAAAAAACAAAACACCGAGCAATGCTGATTGGCGCAATCGCGGACCTTCGCCGATATGGTCGAGCAATTCACCGCGCTGGCGCAGGATTAAATCCGCCAGCAGGAATAACGCGCCACAGATCAACGTAGAGTGGACGAGGTAATAGAGACTCGCCGCCAATCCGGCCTCGCGTTCAAGGGCGATACCGGCAAGCAAGGTGCCGACCGAGACAATCACCAGATAGGCTATTTGCACGCGCAGCTCCCGCGCCGCCAAGGAGCCGAGTAACCCCAGCACCAGGGTGACCAAGGCAATAGGCCATAACCACATCCACGCAAAATTAGCTAAAGTGCCGGCATCTTCGCCGAAAATCTGCGTGTAAACCCGCACAATCGCATAGACACCCACTTTGGTCATGATCGCAAACATGGCAGCGACGGGTGCGCTCGCCGCGGCATAAGCGCGCGGCAACCAAAAGTACAAGGGTGCCATAGCCGCTTTAAGCCCGAATACCACTAGCAGGAGGATGCCGGCAGTGGCAGCCAGAGGTGCATCGGCGGGATCGAGTTTGGCGATTTTATCGCCCAGGTCGGCCATATTAAGTGAGCCGGTCACACCGTAGAGTGCCGAAACTCCCATCAAAAACAGTGCAGACCCCACCAGATTGACGATTACATAGTGCAATCCGGCGCGCGCGCGCTCCACACCACGGCCATGCAATAACAAGCCGTAGGAGGAGATCAGCAGGATTTCAAAAAACACGAACAGATTGAACAGATCGCCGGTGAGGAAAGCACCGTTCACCCCCACCAGCAGGAAATGCACCATCCCGTGGAGCCTGTCGCCCGGCGCATCATGACCGCGCACCGCGTAGGCGAGGCTGAAAAATGCAAGGACGGCCGTCACCAGCAGCATCATCGCGCTCAGGCGATCCAGTACCAGCAAAATGCCAAACGGCGGTAACCAGTTCCCCGGAGCATAAAGGCGAATTTGGCCGTCATTGGCCTGCATCAATAACCCGATACAAATGGCGAGCGACGCGGTAGCGGACAAAAGGCTGATGCTGCGGATCAGCCTGCGCCTCCCCGACAGCAAAATAAGCAGGATTGCCGTGATCAGCGGCAGGACAATGGGCGCGAGAATAGCGTGGTTCAAACCTCGTCCTCCTCTAGCGGCCGCACGGGCTTGATCGGCTTTTCACCGATGGCCGCGCTGCCATCTACATGGTCGTTGCCCAGTTCGGCCCGGGCGCGCAGGGACAGCACCAGCAAAAATGCGGTCATTGCAAATCCAATCACAATCGCGGTCAGCACCAGCGCCTGGGGGATTGGATCGGCATAGGTTTCAGACGAACCAATCACCGCCGGTGCACCGGAGCGCAATCTGCCCATCACAAAGATAAACAGGTTCACCGCGTAGGAGAGCAACGTGAGGCCGAGGATCACCGGAAAGGTACGGGCACGCAGCAGCAGATACACGCCGCAACTCACCAGCACTGCAATTACTATTGCAACGAGGACTTCCACTAGCGGGCCTCCTTGGTATTCAGGACGCCTGATCCGGCATTTAATGAATCGGTTAACGGCTCGGGCTCGGGCTCAATAGTCTGCGCAAGGTTGCCCAACTGCGATAGCATCAATAAAGTCGCGCCTACCACTGTGATATAGACACCCACATCAAACATCATCGCCGTGGCCAGCTCTATCTCCCCGATCACCGGTATATGCAGATGAGTAAAGGCAGTAGTCATGAAGGGATAGCCAAATAGCCAACTGCCCATGCCCGTGAAGGCCGCTACCAGAATTCCGACCACACTCAAGCGCCCGTAATCTACCGGCAAACGCTGGCGCACCCACTCGGTGCCGCTACAGATGTATTGCAGGATCAGGGCGATGGCGGTAATCAAACCGGCGATAAATCCCCCGCCCGGCTGGTTGTGGCCGCGCAGGAAAATAAACACCGACACCATCAGCGCGAGCGGGAAAAACATACGCGACAGCACGGTAATGATGATGGGGTAAGGGTCCCGCGTCCATTGGCGACCGTGACGGTCAGTGCGCGGTACCGGCAACTCCAGCCCTTGCAGCATCAGGTACACACCCAAGCCGGCAATCGCCAGTACGGTGATTTCGCCAAAGGTATCAAAGCCGCGGAAATCGACCAGGATTACATTGACCACATTGTGGCCGCCACCGCCGCTGAGACTGTTCGCGATAAAGAAATCGGAGAGGCTGGTATCGTATGGCCGGGTGAGGATCGCCAGGGTAAACAGGCCAACCGCTATACCCGTGCCGCCCGCCAATACCATATCGCGGAGCGCCCTCGGCCAACTGGATTCGTAGGGGGTGAGCTGGGGTAAGAAATAGAGCGCCAGCATCAGCAAAATAATGGTGACCACTTCCACCGAAATTTGGGTGAGTGCCAGATCCGGCGCAGAGAAGCGCACAAAGGTGAGCGACACCACCAGCCCCACCGCACTCAATGCCAGTAACGCGGCGTAGCGATTGTGGTGGCTGGATACAGTGACAATGGCCGCCACTATCATGATGGCAGCCATGATCAAGCTAATGCCGTCGACCTGTGTAAGCGGAATCTCGCCCAAAATGTTGCCGAGCGGCCAGAATTCGACCGTCGCCATTACCAGAGTCGCAGTAATAATCACCGCCACTGACCGTTGCAATGAACCGTTTTCCACCGCATCGGTACAGCTCTGGGCGAAACGCACCAGCCGCTGGATGCGCTTTTCAAACACCGCTTTCTGGTCCACGCGGTAGCCGCGCTCATAGAAGGCAAACAAGCCTTTACGCTGGTAGTAGAGCAATAATCCACCGCCCAGGGCGACAAAACTCATCAACAGCGGCAAGTTAAAGCCGTGCCAAATCGCGAGGTGATAACGGGGAACATCCGTACCCAATACCGCATACGCCGCGGCATGCAACAGTGGTGATACCAGCAGGTTGGGCATTGTTCCCAATGCCAGGCACAGTAACCCAAGCACGGCCATGGGCAGGATCATATAGAGCGGTGCCTCATGGGGCGGATAGATGGGCAGGTCTTTGTTAGGTTCGCCGTTAAAAAACACATCGTGGATAAACCGGTAGGAGTAAGCTACAGCGAAAATACCGGCAAATGTCGCTAACAGCGGGAATATGTAGCTGAAGTTGCCGAGTTGATCGAGTTTCAGGGTTTCCGAGAAAAACATCTCCTTACTCAGGAAACCATTGAGCAACGGCACCCCGGCCATGGCCGAGGCCGACACCATCGCCACCGTCGCCGTCACCGGCATAAACTTCGCCAGCCCGAAAATCCTGCGCATATCGCGGGTGCCGGTTTCGTGGTCAATAATACCCGCGGCCATAAACAGCGAGGCTTTGAAGGTCGCGTGGTTGATGATGTGGAAGAGCGCAGCGATGGTGGCGAGTTCGCTACTAAAGCCTAACAACATGGTGATCAGGCCGAGATGGCTGATGGTCGAGTAGGCCAGCAGGCCTTTGAGGTCGTGCTTGAACAAGGCATTGTAGGCGCCGAATACCAGGGTGGTCAGGCCGGTAAAGGTCACCAGGTAAAACCATAAATCCGAACCCGCTAGTGCCGGATACAAACGCGCCAGCAAAAACACGCCCGCCTTAACCATAGTGGCCGAATGCAAATAGGCCGATGCCGGCGTAGGCGCGGCCATGGCGTGGGGTAACCAGAAATAGAAAGGGAACTGGGCCGACTTGGTAAAAGCGCCGATCAAAATCAGGATCAGTACCACAGGATAGAGCGCATGCGCCTGGATCATCGCCGCCGAGTTAAAAATAATCTGTAAATTGTAGGAGCCTACGATCTGGCCGAGGATCAGCGCACCGGCAAGCAAACTCAATCCGCCCGCGCCGGTAATCGCCAACGCCATACGCGCGCCTTTACGCGCATCGGTGCGGTGCGACCAATAGCCGATCAGCAGGAACGACATCAAGCTGGTCAGCTCCCAGAAAACGACCAGCAGCAGCAGGTTATCCGACATCACTATGCCAAGCATCGCCATCATAAACAGCTGCAAGAGCGCATAGAGGCGACCGAGGGAATCTTCATTGGAGAGGTAATAGCGGGCGTAGAGAATGACCAGCAACCCGATAATCAGGATCATCAGGGCGAAAATCATCCCCAGTCCATCCAACCGCAAACTAAAGTCCATACCCAGTTGGGGCAACCAGGGTTGATGCAGGAAAAACATCCGGTGCTCAAGCAAGGCCGGCATATATTGCAGCAGCAGGATCAAAGATAACCCGGGACCAAGCGCTGCCGACATTGCACAGATATTACGCCCGAATCGCTCCGTCAGCAGTGGTAACGCGGCTCCCAACAAGGGCAATGCAATGATCAGCAGTATTTCCATGCAATTTCCTCAAATACCAAAACCTGGGGGATAGCACCTTGTACTAACCCGTCTGGATGCGACGCGACCTGGATTATTACCACTGCCAGCATTTCTTGTCAGCGCTATTCCATCCTCTGGCAGGAAAAATTTCCTGCTGGCGCTTACCCCTCGCTCGCACCAAACCCGTACCTTAACGGGTTTTGTCAGTATTAGGCAATAATTTCAAAGGAATCAAATACTTATTCAGGTAAACGGCAACCCAAAACAAAAACCCCCCGCGGATTTGATCAGCGAGGGGCTTTCGATAAAACGCTTGATATTTTCGGGATAGCTCCGGTCAGGTGGGCGCCAATACAAAAAGCACAAGGTGAATAAGAACTAACGCAGAACAAACCAACAGTTGTTGGCGAAGGCTTAAAGTAGCCATAGTTAATACCTGCTTTCTTGGGGTGGGGCATGAGCCCCCATGTCAATGATTCTGTTTTTATTACTATAGTTTGCAACCGCCACGCAGGTTCGTTACTGAAACTTGCTGGCTGATTAAAACAAACCACTGCAAATCCCTATTGACGTGCCAGATATACCATAATTACAAAAAGATACAAAATATCAATTGGCAAAAAAAACGCCAAATTCCCTAAAAAATTATTAGATAAATTATAAGCGACACTGCAAGTCCTTTTGCTGCTGCGTGTAATTACTGACAAGTCGTTGGCGATAACGCTTCCATATAAGCCCGGTCGGCTGACAACGGCGAGTTAAACGGTGCCTCGCCTTTTTTACCCGCCGTCAGGGTCACGTAATCAATCAAACCCTGCCCCGCTGCAAAACGCCAGCCGTTGATCATATTGAGCGAAGCGGCGCTGTAGTGTTGCGACAAATCGGCAAGGGTACCGGCGGTTTGGGTTAACTGGCGCTTGGTAGTCTCATCCACTACACAAGTGCCACTGCCAAACCAGAAGAAATTGCGCTCATTGCGCAGATTGCTACCGCCGCTGATCGCATCGCCCTTAATCAGGTTGCTGAGAATTTCATTGAGGGAATTCTCCAGGCTGCTCTTCTCTTTGTGGCTGATATTGGTGACGAAAGCATTGTCCTCCAGCAATACACTGGCGCCGACGCGCGCGCTCAATACCTCTTTGCGGTAATTGATAAACACATTGTTAAACATATGGGTTTTTCCGTGGCGCAACAGCGGTACACGACGCAAGGTGTTACCCAATAACATGTAACTGTCATCAGTAGTGACAAAGGCGTTGTGATGCATAGTGGTGGTGATCTGCGTATCGATGGTGTGACTATCACTGGAACCATGCAGCACCGCACGTTTTACATTCACCAGTCGGTTAAACGACATAGTGATATTGTGCGCACCGACTTTCACATCAAACGCCGAGTCGCCGGTGGTATCAAACGTATTTTTGTGAATCCAGATATCGTGCGATGCACCCGTGGAGCGAATCATATCCGGGTCAACATAATGGTCTTCAGTGTGGCCTGCACCGCGGAAATCCAGATGGGTGAAAATCACACTTTCTGCAGTTTGGGTCGGCGAACCTTCAAAATCTTTACCAATCGCAAAACCGCTAAACAGGAAGTAGGCTTTACTCATACGGCCATCAACCGTTTTGTGCGAACCGATTGGCGGAATACGAATCGGAATATTTTTATTGTTCATCGCCTTGTTGAAAAATTCGGTGCGGCAAGCAGATTCACCACTCACACCCTTGCGACTACACCACTGGTGATAATCAATACATTCCGCTTCACTGGCGCCAAGGATTGATAGCACCGTCGGGTTGCTACAGTGCGTGCGGTACATACCAATTTCGTGTTCATTGGCAAATTCCGCTTTATCAAACACAACCCAATTGTGGCTGTTATCTGTCAATGCATTTAACAATTGTTGTTCAATAGATACGCCGGAATTTTTGGTGATGATAGTGAGTTTACTGTTGCCATTCGGATCATAACCACCTTTTGCATTTTCACCGTAGCCAACCGGGCGACCGAGTGATTCATACAGACACTCAACGATTTCCTGATCAGTTTGCAAGCCGGTATCACGCCAGTTCACATTCGGGTTAGTGGCCAAACTAATACAATCCGCGCTCAGGTTAATATTCACAGGAATGTAAGGAGCAGAGCTACCGGATGATGAAAACGCAGTGGAACTATTGGTAGAACTTAAACTGCCTGCCGACGAATTGCCGTCAGCACTGCTATTACCTGCTGATGAATTACTGCTGGAAGTACCTGCTGTGCCAGTCTGTTCAATAACCAGATTATCAATGGCCAAGGTAGCACCACTTTCTGCCCTGATCTGGATAAAAGAATGTGCGGTTCCTATAGTGGAGCGCAAGACAAAACGTTGCCCGACAATTAGAGTATTGGCATTTTCGTTAAATATTTTATCGCCTGAGGTGCTGGCGTTATCCACAAAGATTTGTATTTTTCCAGTTCCGGATGCCTGCACTACATCAAACGATAAAACGTATGGTTTACTTAAATTCAGGTCCTTCCCCGCTTCGCCGATGGTGAAACGTGCCCCGGTTATTTTAATAACACCATTTTCAAAAGCGGGTGTGCCGCCCGATTTTTTATATAGGCTCAAACCACTGCCATTAACGCGATAAGTGGAATAAAAATTATTAGCGGTTGCGCCATCAAAATTTTCACTGAAAATTACCACAGTTGCAGCAGCAGAACTCGATGCACCCGCATCCTCGCTACTAGTGGCCGAGGAACTGGAGGCAACATTTTCACTGCTATTAATAGAAGAATGGGAACTGGTCACGTCACTACTAACTGAGGAGCTTGATGAAGCAACAACAATTTCGCTACTGATTGATGAACCAGTTGCACTGTCTTCACTGCTGTTTGCGGACGAACTTGCATCAATAACAGTTTCACTGCTAAATGAAGAGCGTGAAGAAACAGATTCCTCGCTGCTGTTAACAGATGAATTATTTTGCACCGCAGAGGATTGACTTGAACTGCTGGGTGAAGGTTTGTTGATTAATTCCAACGTTGTTTGGAAATGCGCTACCGCTTGCTCAGCAGATATCAATTCCTTATGTGCGCTACCGGCTGCTTCCAATAACGCTTTTACTGCTGGTAGTTCAGCAAATACATCGGGGGCAAGAGTGAAATCCAATGCCGCACCGGCTGCGATCGCGGCGGCAGTAATTTCAATTCCGTTAGATGCATCTCCGTCTTTATCGAGGCTCTGCAATAAACGTAACATATTCACCAGTTGGTTATCTGCCAAGTTGGTCGTATTGGCGATATCAAGTGGAGTGATAATGTTGCCCGCGATAACGCCGGGCAATTCAAGCTTGCCAATAAAGAAGGTAATTAATTCGCCCGCGCGATAATTAAATTCACCACTGGCATTGGTCGAGCCCGATTGGCTTACTGTGCGATAGCCGATATTGGTAACGGCTGAATCGAGAAATACCCCTGTCACAATCGGTGCCTGGCTACTTACCTGATTGGAACTGCTGACTGAACTGGCAATACTGCTCGCGGATAGGATGGTACTGGAGAGAGATGAAGCCGACGTTGTGTTTTTACTGCCTGAACTCGAACCCGAGCCGCCACAACCCACTACTAGCAGGCTGAGCATGACGGCCGAAAGGATGTTAATCTTCATAGTTTTATTCCTGACAAAACAATCTGTTTTTATTGTGCGATAACAAAAATTTCTATTAAAAATAGAATTCTGGTTAGCTATCAAGACCGTTAACTATTGCCGGTTGATGTGAGCCAATTACCTGGCTGCAATTTATGGAGATAAAACACCCGGAATTGCTCCGGGCGTTTTATTTGGTTTTAATATTAATTTTGAACTATTGAAATGTTATCAAATGCAAGTGTTAAATCATCTTGCGGAGCACCAAATACACCCACATACCATTGCGCAGGAACTGCGCTACCTGTAAATGCAGTGTTATCTGTTTCGGTAAAATTCACACCATCCGTTGAATAAGAGCGCTTAAATCTCGTCACGCCAGAGGTTGCCAATACCTCTACTCGCAACCAGGTATTTGCTGTAGTTGAAGCGACATTCATGCCCGGAACATCTGATCTGCTCCGGGTACCAGAGGCATCATTTATCTTATTGGATCTGGACCCTATTAACGTCGGAGCACCTGCATTACCACCGGTGTAATATTCAAGTGAGGTAAAACGTGCAACATCAGCAAAATTAGCTACAGGATTCAGGCTTTCCAACACTATGATTCCATAGCGGCTGGCATTATTAAATCTGGCAAATGCACCGCTACCAGTTGGTGATACCGTGGTTAATCTCGCCGTAAAAGTAAACGGAGCCGTTACCTGTTTATACGCAAAGTAAAAGCGGAAATTAGTACCAGAATCTGACGAACCACCAGCAGCTGTGATTGTAATTGCGCTATCCGAAGCAGAAATTATTGAACCAGATGGAGCCGTGCCGCCAGTGCCAATAATATTCACTGCCTCACCAACCCAACTACTAACTGGCGGATCTTCGCCATCATCAGCAACCGGTGTACCACTTGTACTTGCACTGTACTCACTGCTGCCATTAGCGTTTGCTGCACGCACAAATACAAAGTAAGTTGTGTCGTTGGTTAAACCGGTAATTACCACACTGGTGCCAACAACAGAATTATTTTCAAATACTGTTGCGTCATCCACTGAATCCACAGTGTTGTAAATTACCTCGTAGCTGGTAGCGCCGCTAACGGCACTCCAATTTACAGAGAGTTGTTTATCACCCGCTGAAACCATAGGCGCATTGGGTGCAACAGGTGTAGGTGCTACACAAGTCCCTGCGGCAGGTTCGGTGCTGGTATCAGCTTGGTAACCAATCCATAGGTCGTCGATGGTAATTTGAGCAGAACTCTCTGCACGCAGTGCAATAAACGATGTGGAACTACCCACACTCGAAGTAATCACTACGCGTTGACCAACTATCATTGAACTTGCCGCGCCGCTATAAATGCGACTTGGGTTGCCATGAATTGAATTACCTTGACCAGTGGTGTTGTTATCTACAAACACTTGGAAATTGCCAACACCTTGAACTGCTTTCACACAGAAAGAAATGCGGTAAGCCTGGCTTAAATCAAACTCGCCAGTGGTCACTGCGTCTGCAGATGTAGTCAATACTTCCGGTGTGATATTACCTAAAGATAAACGGGCATTACCAAAAGTCATTGTTCCATTGGAAAAAATCGGTGTACCACTAGTGCTGAAATAGAAAGGCGTTTCCTCTGTAGCCAATGCTTTGTAAGCCACACTGAAGAAACCAGTTGCATCGACCACATTATTAAAATCTTCTGTCAGTGGTAGCGGAATATTCACAATGCCAGTCGATGAGCTACTGCTGGAAGTAGAAGATTCTTCACTGCTCAACTCAGAAGATACTACTGAACTTGACGATGACACTGAACTGCCTGCGGAAGATTCTGATGAACTGGATTCTGCTTCACTGCTGCTTGCAGATGACACCGGGCTTGAAGTCTCTTCACTGCTAGCAATTGAAGACGCTACTGAACTTGATGATGCTTCTTCACTACTGGCAGAAGATTCTGATGAACCCGAAGCATTTTCATCCAGATATTCCAGTTTCAAGTTATCAATAGTAATGCTAGTGGAACTTTCAGTACGGAATGCAATAAACGATGTAGGTGTACCCACAGTCGGTGTAATTTCAATTAATTGTCCTGCCGTCAGGGTATTCACAGCAGTATCAAATACTCTGGAGTTTGCACCGTGTATTGAATTAGCAACACTAGTGGTGTTGTTATCGACATATACCTGCACTTTACCCGTACCGGAGGTCGCAACAACATTAAATCTGATACGGTATGGACGGCTTAAATCAAAATCACCGTTAGCGCTGGTATCAGCCGCAGTAGTGTTTGTACGTGGTGGGCGATGACCAATAGTAAATCGTCCTGCAGAAATTGTGAGTTCATTATTACTTACGGTAATACCACTGCCACCGCCAGTAATAAAATAAAGTGCTGCGCCAGAGTTGGTAGAAATAGATTGATAGGCAGCGCTGAAAAGTGTTGCTTTATCAATATCAAACGTTTCGCTCAGAGCAGCACCGCTACCAACAGAAGAATCCGCACTGGATGATTGCCCACCGGTTGCATTACTACTGGAAGAATTCGCACCTGATGAATTTGCATTTGAAGAATTGTTGCTGGAATCGCTACTACTGGAAGTACCGCCATTACCAATCTTACCTACCCCGGCGTTAGCCATTACGATTGCAGGTACATCGTTAGCGGCATCCATTGTCACGGTGTAAGGCACGGTCACTACACACGTAGATTGCAACTGACCATCGACTACTGCAGGAATTGCATGCGCCTGGCCATTCTCTACCGTACGGCTGTAATAGATGGAAGGTAAAACGGTGTTGTCATTATTGGTTTGCCAGCAGCCGGGAGTTGGCGAATCCTTGGAGGCAATCAGCGGATTATTTACGTTGTAGAAGTAGTTACTTTCTACCAACACTTTTGCATTTGAACGTGAATTGATCGCGTGGATCATGTAGGTTTGCGTTGGATTAGACCAATAGTTGTTGTAAACGTGTACCAGCGCATTGCGAACCAGGGGAGTGCGTTGCTCAATATTTTTATACCAGTTGTGATGGAAAGTAATATTGTTGTTGGAATCGTTATCATTGAAACCAACCAGGCCGGCACGGCTTGAATCGTTATACAGGTTATAAGATACAGTGACGTTGGTAACACCGGATTTCATATCCAACAGTGAATCGTAACCGTCTTTTTCACCGCCAGACGCTTCCAGCCAGTTATGGTCAATCCATACACGATCTACATTGGTTTCCATACCAATTGCGTCACCACCGTTAGAAGTAGGCGAGCCACTTTTCTTCACATTACGAATATGGACGTTCTGGATAATAATATTGGTTGCATCGCGTACATGAATACCAATTTCATCAAACAGTGCATTAGTGCCTACGCCGATAATAGAGATATTGCTGGTCTTTTTAATTTCAATGACATCAGCTTGCGTATCACAACCTTCCGCAGTGGTATTGCCGTGATTGATAGTGCCATTCACCATAATAATCACTGGCGCAGTTCGGTTGCTCTTGCGCACACCGCAGAGTGCAGCGTTTAACTCAGTACCGGTTGATACAGTAATAATCGGACCACCCGCACCACCCGTCACACCGGCATGGGCTGCAAAGCCTTCTATTTTTGCCGGTCGAAGTCCACCCGGATCAATTGGCTCGCTACTATGTGATGCAGATGAATTATTGCCTGGCTGCGAGCTATTAGCTGCAGCAGAACTTGAGCTGGCAGCTGCCTCACTGTTTGCTGAAGCACTCGAAGGAACAACTATTTCGCTGCTAACTGAAGAGCTTGACGGTGCAACCAGGTCACTGCTCGCCGACGAACTCGATGGTACAACTACTTCGCTGCTTGCTGAAGAACCTATAGTTACATCTGACGACTGACTGGAGCTGCTGGACGATGGTCCATTAATTAATTCCAGCGTAGTTTGGAAATGCGCTATCGCTTGCCCGGTGGAAATCAATTCTTTATTCACACCACCGGCGGCTTGAAGCAAATTTTGCACCGCAGGTAACTGTGCAAATATTTCCGGTGCCAAGGTGAAATCCAACGTAGTGCCCGCTGCAATAGCGGCGGCGGTAATGTGGATTCCATTTTCTACATTGCCATCCGCATCAAGGCTTTGTAATAGCCGCAGAATATTAATGAGCTGGTTATCGGTCAGGGTTTGGGTATTGGCGATATCCATCGGCGTAATAATATCGCCCGCCACTACCGCGGGCAGTTCGAGGCTGCCGATAAAAAAAGTAATTAATTCGCCCGCGCGATAATTAAATTCGCCATTGCTGTTAGTGAATCCTTGTTGGGTCGCCGTACGGTAGCCAATATTTTCTACCGCTGCATCGAGAAATACACCGGTCAATACCGGAGCCGGACTACTTGCCTGGCTGGAGGTAGTTGCCGCAATGGAAGATAGAGCGATAGAGCTGGTCGATGTAATAACGGAGCTACTGTTTTTGGATGATTTGTTGCTTGAACTGCCGCCACAACCAACCATCAGCATGCTAAGTGCAATAGTGATTAAGAGTGAGATTTTCATTATTGATTCCTGATAGAACAATGTAATTTTTATTGTTGCAATAGCAAAACTACCGCGGGGGAAGCGCAGTACTCTTGCGGGTTATCAAGACCAATTACAATTACCGATTGACACCGAGCCGGTTTACCGACTTCTTAATAGAAACACCAGCACACGAAAAACTCCGGGCACTGTTTGTGGGGAAACATTATGTTGCGGCCGAAAACGTCACAACGGATTTAAACAAAACCGGGGTTGATAAAACTGATAAGGTGGGAGAAAACGAGCGCAGGAATTTGAAGCATGCAAAAACAGACGAGCTACTGTTACCAGCAGTCAGGCATGGAACCATCAACATTAGTGTTTTCATTGGTCGTTTTCTCAAGGTTATTGTAATAATCGATAACCAACCAATGCCGATATTATTATTGCGGCTAATCCTTTCCAATTATTCTGATTTTTCGTTATTTTTATCTTCTCTGACCATTATGAAAAGATGTGGTGCTTATTGTTTATTTTTTTAGGCTATTAATCAAGTCACAGTCTGCTTGGCAAACATTTACCTATTCATTTTCATTTTTCTGTTACCTATCCACACAGAAAAATATCATTTATTAAATTTTCCTGCTTCACAGCGCAACACCGCTGCTGGAGAACCTGAAAAATTCACCATAAGAAAAAATGACCGACAGATGCCGGTCATTTTGTTTTTTCATTTGCTTACTGCAGGCGGTCTATTTGGGTAATGTTTACGCCACCCGTTGAAATCCCTTCCCTGCCATAAAGAAACTTGACCGAAGTGAGTTGATGACTGGCGTCCCCACTGAAAGTGATACTTGAACCTGCATCCCCGCCTGCTGTTGCATAAGTGGCATCCGCTGTTGCCAGGACCAGATTATCACTACCCGCCAACGCTATTTTCGCGGCTGTTGCAGCGGAACCGGTTTGTTTAAAGTTGACGGTAATGGTAAATGCCTTGCCGGCTTCAACCGGAATAGCAATGTAGGTACGCACATTATTGGACAAGGCTTCTCCGACAGCAGGCATCATTACCGCATTACTGGTAAAGAATGAGCCATTGGTATTCCACCAAGGTAATGATGTTGCATTATTGGCAGAGCCGGCCGGGCGATAGCGTAAAACATTGGCCGCTGTTGAATAGAAATGTAAACCGTCAACGTCGATATCGGCAGCGGCCTTGATGTTGTTGTCTGCACTCACTGAATAAGTTGCTGCGAATAAATCCGTTCCAGCAATAGCATATGCAGCGGAATCATAGCCCCAGGTTTTGGTTACCGCCGGCACAGCGCTGCTCGAACTTGATGACTCGCTACTCGCTTGGGAACTGGATGATGCATTTGTCTCGGGTAAATTCAAACAGCTGGCAATTTTATTCCGGCCTGCGTAAGTCATCACGTGATTTTTTACATCCACAGTAGCCATCGCGTTGTAGGCATAGGGTGGGATAAAATCCGAATTGGAATTATTGCCCCCTGCATAACAAGGCGGTGTCACACAACTGGCGTTGAAGCTGCCACTCCAGGACGAATTGGTAAAGGTGTTACCGGTTGCGTTCCAGAATCCGATCGCACTGCTATCGCCCGACCAGAGCGCATTTTTTACATTTTCGAAAACGTTATTATCAACTCGCATTTTTGCGCCCATGCGCGAGTTAATGCCAGAGCCGCTCACATTTTGGTAATAACTATTCCACACATGGCCTTCGCCGAAGCGGAACAAAGGCAGACGCGAATTTACATCTTTCCAGTAGTTGTGATGGAAGCTGATGGTACGGCCTTTATCTTCTTCTGCTGCATTATCGGATGAACCCCAGAGTGATGTTTTCCAACTGTTGTGCATGTAGTTGTATGAGATAGTGACGTTTTGTACTGCGCTGCGGCCACTGACTAATTCATCGTAATAATCTTTTTGGTATTCATCCGGATTCGCTGTACCCGCTGGCACAGCGACGGCGAGGTCATTATAAAATTCGTTGTGGTCGATCCAGATGCGGCTTACCAAACCATCTTGTCCATCCAGGTTGATATGATCGCCCGCACCGCGCGCTTGCGGTACTTCATGAATTAATAAGTTACGGATAATGATATTGCTCGCCCCATGACTGATGCGGATGCCGACACCGTGGAATTCTCCGCTCGCAGCCAAACCGATAATTGACACATTGCTGCGACGCACACGGATTTCGGCGTTGCCGGAATTTTCCCAGGTGATAGTGCCGCCAATGTAAATCACCAGCGGTTTGTCTTTGTAAGTGGCGTTGGTCGCGCTCAACGCATTATTAAGTTGCACTCCATTTGTCACAGTGATGACATTGTTACCCAAGCCGGCATCCGCACCACCGGTTACGCCAGTACCACCGGCAGCGGCGTAACCTTGCGGCGTGTTGAAGTTGTCGCAACTGGCGAAATCCACACTGGAACTGCTGGAGCTACTTGCACTGCTCACCGGTTCGCTGCTGCTGGATAAACTGCTGCTTATCGCCGTGCTACTGGATATACCGATACTTGCAGCACCGCTCGATAAACTGCTTGCCGATGTAATAGAAGTATTACTACTGGACAAGCTGCTGCTTGACGACAATTGTGTAATCGATGAGGCATTGCCACCACTACCACCGCCGCCTCCACCACATGCTGTAAGCGCAACCGCTGCCGCGAGACTGAGAACAAAATTGGTTTGCTTCATAAAAACATTACCTCTATTACTGCTGTAGTTTTTTGCATCCCAGCCTGAATGGAAAACGATAGGCCGTAGCCCGATCGTTTTTTCGGATCAACTTAATATTTATTTGGTAATGTCGATATTCCAGATACGGATTCCGCCACCGCCATCACCGTTGCGACTCATCAAAATAAACAGCTCTGACACATTCGGGTCAGTCACTGTTGCAGTGAGAGTTGTTCTCGCCGGGTTGCTGCAAGACGATCCCACTTTCCAGGTTTTACCTGTCTGGTCAACGATTGCTATTTGACCGTTTTCACACGCACCAGCTGCCGTTGCACTGCCATTTGAATAGGTAATACTCAGCGTTACTGGCGTTGCCACCGGTGTATAAGGCACTGAGACAAAACGAGTTACACCACCAGCAAGGTTCAACGCTGCCGGATTTACTTGTGTACCACCTTCCACAAAAGTCACCGGTGTTGCCTGGGTATCGTCTTTCACTGAAGTCCCGTTGTAGTTAATCGCGTAAGCCGAACTGTCACTGGTCAGGTGTAAGCGCAAACTACCCGCTGATGCGGAATAGAATTTAATGCCACTGATAGTTACCGGTACTGCAGTCGCATTAAAGTTCGCATTACCGTTTGCGGCTGGAGCTGCTGCTACCGCCGTTTGCAACTCGGTGTAGGTTGGAACCCAACTCGTTGTTGTCGGTGATGAAACACTGCTTGAAGAGCTGCTCGCATCACTGGAAGAATTACCGCCATTCACCACCGAACTGTTTGATGAACTATCAACCGAACTTGCTATCGCTGAAGATGAACTTGATGAAGAAGACGATGAATTTGTCAGCACACCATCCACATTCACACAATCACTAATATCACCTGGTAGCGGATTCCAACCGGCGCCATTGTTAAATGCCGCGAACACTTGCGTACGGCTGCAATAACCTGCAGCTTCTACCAATGACAATTGATGGCCAAACTGACGGCTTGCGACATTTAAAGCTGCGCCGTTCAAATCCATAGTGTTGTACTCACGCCAACCAGTGGTGGCCGTACCAGTAGCAGGGTTGGCTGCTGGTTGTGAATTCACACCCAAACCGGCCCAACCTTCAGCGGCGATATGCGCACCCATTTTGGTGTTCACAAATACGATATTGTCGAAGGTGGTTGTGCCGCCTGGACTGCGTGCCAAATAATGAGAGCCATCAATTGGCAATTCATTGGTCGGACCAGCGCCACCCGTCAAACTGCTGTTGAGGAATACAAAACCTTTATCACCTGCGGCTTCAACACGCGCCTGTAATACGTAGCCACCATTGCTGTTGCCGGTAGATCGGCCGAGTGAGCGGATTTCGCTTTTCTCAAACAGAGAGGCTTTGCTGTAACCCCAAATAAAGTCGACGTTACCGGCAACGAGGGTATCGTAGAACCAGGTCCACCCTTTCAATAACAGGGTGTCCTGCTCGCTGATAAAGTTGGCGTTTTTGGCGATCAAGCGACCCGTCGGACTATTGAAGTAAATCGTTTCCGCTTGCCCACCTGCACCGATGAGGGTGGTATTTTTCAACGTTAGCGAATCCAGCGTGAGCATATCGACGGTAGCCACGAGCATCAGTGCGCGACCATCCGACCCCGAATTTAACAACTCGTTGTTGGGATATTGGATAACCGTGCCGGTGCGGCTTTCACCTTGAATGGTCAAGTTATTTTTAGCGCGCAGATATAGAGGCTCTTCATAAATACCATTGCGTACAGTGATGGTTGCCGGCGTATCAAGCGCGATATTTTTCATCACAAAGTTAAGCGCAGCCTGCACCGAGCGGAAGTCGGCAGTGCTGCCATCATCATCAACACTAAGCGTAGTTTTTGTGATATCCGGACCAGCAGCGCGGGTGGTGAAACTCCAGCCGCTATCTTTACCAATTCCAGCAAATGGCTGACCTGCGAGCGTCGCACCGGTAAAGACTGATGCGCTGATTGCTACGTAATAAGCAGTACCGTATTCCAATTTGTTAGCATGCAATGAAATGCTGGCGGTGTTACCACTGATGCGCACCGGACGAGTTTTAATACTGCGCAAAGTACCGTAACCAATTGCATCGCTTTCATCGGTCAACGCGATTTTATCCACCAGCGAATTATCACTGGTTTTGAAAATGCGGATTGAACCAGTCGTACCGAGGGTCGGTGCAGAATCAAAGGTCAGCTTGAGTGTGGCATCTTCATAAGCACTCACCTCGCCCACTGCTGGCGCGGTCAAACCGCTCAGGTTGTAAGTTGCAGTTGGCATTACAAATTGCGGGGCGATTGTTGCGGTGATTTTGCGAATCAGATCAGGCTTGGATGCACTGGTAAAAGTGATAGTGGCAGTGCCTGCGCCAACCGGCGTAAGAGTTACGCTGGTGCCACTGATGCTAGCGCTGAGTACTGCATTATCGCTGGAGACAACGGTAAAAGTGTCCTTCGTACCAGTGTCCGTTTTAGCGTCAACCGAGATAACGCGCGGTGCATCGCCTACTTCAGCTGCATAGGTTGTTGCAGCGGGCGAGAGTAATAATGAAGCGGGTTTATCATTGGCATTGCCGACTTTTACATCGTCTACTTCAAATGATTTGTTCGCAGTCCATAAACCGATCAAACCGGTACCGGTGAAATCCGCATCGGTAACGCTGCCAATATTTTCACCGTCCAGATAAACCGTGAGGTTACTGCCAAGTACTTCAAAGCGTAGCGTATACCAAACGCCATCCAATTCACCGAGGGTGCCTTGATCGATCACTTTTTTCACTTGTTTAGGTCGGCTAATTGAACCCGCCTTCATTTTGGCGATTTCTACTTGCGTGCTGGTATTAGCGTTTTGCACATTGAGTGCACCGGCATACCAGTTGTTATCATCCACATAGCGTGCAATTAAATAAATTTGTTTATTACCAGTTGTGCTGTTGGCACGCGGGCGAATTTTCGCCTCCACGTAATAATCAGCCGAGGTAACCCCTGCAAAGGCGTCAGGTTTGACTAACGCAATCACACCGCCGGTGCTTGCTGCGGTATAACGCAAAATATGATTGCCATTATCATCAGCGATATCAAATGTACCATTCGGCCCGGTAGTATTTTCGGTTGCCGCTTTCAACGTCCATTTGTCATAGTTGTTCGCACCAAAATCATCGCAAAAATACAAACCAGTCGCCGGGCATGCCCAGGCAACGTTTGCAGGTTCACTGCTTGATGAACTTGATGATGATTCAGGAACTGAACTCGGTGCAACTGAAGATGGTGTTGAACTACTCGCTGGCACACTTGTTAAAACGCTCGACACCAGGGAGCTGGATACACCGACTGAACTTGAAGAGGCTGGTTTGGATTTATTGTCTGAACCGCCGCAAGCACTTAGCACTCCAGCAATACACAAGCTGAGTAATAGTGGTGATGTTTTCATAGTGGTTCTGCTTTTATTATTAATCTTATGAATGTTTTTTGATGGAAAAATAAGCCGATCTCGATCGGCTTATTGTTCGCGTTAAAACTGTAAATACTTCTGTTTACTGAGTGCGATCGATCTGGGTAATGTTTACACCACCCGTCGTAAGCCCTTCACGTCCATAGATAAGCTGCACTTCTGTCAAACTGTGGGTTGCATCAAGGCTTAGTGAAATACTTGAACCACTATCGCCACCTGCTGCGGCAAAACTGGCATCCGCTTCCGCAAGTACTTTTCCTGGCGCTGCTCCACCAATGAACGCAACCTTGGCCGCTGTTGCAGCTGAGCCAGTCTGCTTGAAGCTCACTGTCACTGTGACCGCCTTGCCTGCCTCAACCGGTATACCAATATATGCGCGTACATTGGACGGGGCGTCACTACCGACCGCCGTTACCATTGTTGCGTTATTGCTGAAGAATGAGCCATTGGTATTCCACCACGCCAGGCTGGTGGCATTGTTAGCAGAGCCAGCTGGTCGATAGCGCATTACGTTTGCTGCTGTTGAATAGAAGTGCAGACCATCTACGGTGATATCGGCACCTGCTTTGATATTGTTGTCACCGCCTCCTGCATAGGCAGCGGCAAACAAACCGGTGCCCGCCGCTTCAAAAGCGACCGGGTCATAGCCCCACGTCCTGGTCACAGTGCCTGCTGTGCTGGAACTGCTATCTGATGAAGCACCACCGCCCGTCACACTACTGACTGAAGAGCTGCTATCACTGCTTGAACTGGCGGGTATTGAACTGCTGGAAGATGAGCTGGTTGCCGGAGTAGAACTGGCTGGTATTGAGCTGCTAGAAACTTCGGCGACTGAACTGGCAGCTGCAGATGAGCTTGCTTCGCTACTAGATGAGCTTGATGGCTCCAATGGACTATCGGCATAGCTCTTAACCAGCTCCGTCAAATCCATACCACCCGAACCTGCGCCCTCACGTGAATAGAAAACGCGTAGCTCTGTAGTGCTATGGCCTTCAGCTAATGACACCGGAATATCTACAGTAACGGTGCTATCGGCGATAACAACCACACTGACAACACGATTATCCTGATCGACAACAACAGCCTTACCTGTTTGGCCGCTACCAGTTTGTTTTACGGTAAAAGTAACTGTAGCCGCACGTCCACTTACCACTGGCACACCAACGTAAGTTCTTAGTTCTGGCACAACTTCGCCTACAGCAGGTACACGACTATCACTTGAACGGAAAGAATTACCGTTGTAGTTCCAGGCATTGCTATCAAAGCGATAACGCAACGCCGTACCGTTGTTCAAAAAGATTGTTAAACCATCTGCTTCATAAGGAGTTTCACTTACGGTTACTGCTACAGTTCCAGTGGTAGCACTTAATAACGCGCTGTAACTAAAGCTATTGAAGCCCCACTCTTTGCTTGCGTCAGTACCCGTTGGTGCTACTGGTGTGCCTGAACCTGAAGGGCTGTAATCACTACTACCTACAACGTTCTTCGCTTTAACCCAGACGAAATATTCCTGGCCATTAGTCAAACCTGTTAATTGCGCGCTCGTACCCGAAACCGGATTACCGCTAAAGGCTGTTGCTGAAGCCGTATCATTTACAGTGTTATAAATAACTGCATATGTTGTATCCACACCAACACTAGTCCAACTCGCAACCAATTCTGCATCGCCAGCAATAATCGTTGGCGCAGCAGGGGCTGTTGGCGGGGTTTCCGGTTGGGGTGCTACAGAGTTTTCAGCAACACAAGCAGGCAAGGTAAAACCATGCGGCTCGCCCACATACTCAATTACCAGATCATCAATAACTGCCCAACCACCGCTGGAAACACGGAATTGAAAGAATGATGTACTACTGCCAATCAAACGATCTCCTGACGCCTTCGGGACGATCACTTCCTGACGAGTACCAGGTACCAAAGTGTGAGTAGCAGCTTGCAAAATGCGAGACGCGTTGCCCGCACCATAAATCGAGTTGTTACCACCAGTAGTATTGTTATCTACGTAAAGTTCAAAGTTACTCGCACTGGCAGCACTCACCTGCACCACACAGAAAGAAACTTTGTACGATTTACTTAAATCGAATTCACCCCAGGTAGGAATACTGGTATCAGCAGTTGTGGTATTCACTTCCAACTTGGTTTGTCCCAAGGTCAGACGACCATTTCCAAGACGCAATTTACGATTCGCATCTGCGGTAATCCAGGAGGTGGCGGTTGGTGATGGGTTACCAAATTCATCTAAAAACCCACCTGCGGGAAAGTAAAATGGCTTGGTCGCATCACTATTCAACGCTTTGTAACCAGCTGAGAAGAAGGTACGCGTATTAATAGCGCCATCAAAACTTTCACGATATGGAATAGCTTGCTTAACAAGCGAACCTGTTGATGAAGTACTGCTACTGCTTGCTGATGATGGCGGAACATAATCATCAGGGAATAATGTGTCTGGTTTGGATGATGCACTCTTGGGGTCACTACCGCCACAAGCAACCAAGCCAGCGCTCAAACATATCGCGCTTAATAACGTTGTTTTTTTCATGTTGAAATTCCTCAATAAATTCTAAGTCGACAATGAATAGTTGGCTGTTACTCACAGGGCTTACAAAAATTTGTAGCTCATACCCAATAAATATGTACGACCATAATCTTCGGAGGTAAACAGCACCTTGCCGCCAGAACTTTTATTACCACTGAAATAATAGGTGTCTACATGATCAGTCAGATTGGTCATGTCAAAGCTAAATTGCAGTGCCTTGTTGAATTCGTAGGTTGCTTTGAAATCGAGCGTCGCACTTGCATCCTGATAAACATCAGCCCAAGTGCGGCAATTTTCTGCATAACCTAATGCTGCATCTGCAGCAATAGCAGTTGCATTACATGAACCCACACGCTTGAGAATTTCGCTGCGGTAATTGCCGATCAACCGCGCACTTAAACCTTTACCTTCCCAACCTACAGAAACGTTAATTGTTTCATCCGCTTGCTCGGGCAGTTTGATAGAGCCAACGCGAAGGGTATCGCCAACTTCTGCCTTACTATCCATCAAGGTCATGTTTGATTGTATAAAGATACCGGACTCAAAGAATTTCGAGTAAGACAATTCAACACCGTAGACTTTGGCAGACTCACCATTGGTGGCGAAATTTACGCGATTAATCATTAAATCATTGGCAATTCCGAACTGCGTTATTTGATCCAATGGTAATTCCAGCGGCAGTTCATCTCTGCGCAATGAAGCACCACGTACATCCACGATAAAATCTTCGATGTCTTTGTAGAACGCTGCTATTTGCCAGTTATCACCATTTTGGCCATACCAGGAAATAGAGGTGTCGAAGTTAACGGCGGTCATGGCAACCAAATTAGGATTGCCAATATTCAACGTGTTACCACTACCCATAGTAAAAGGTGTGCCGCCCGTAGTAGTAATTTGTTGCTGGCTATTAATAACACCACCATTTGCTGGCGGGTTGTCATTACATACCAACGTCTCCGGATTACACAGCACTACACGGCCAACGACTTCACCAAAAGCACGCGCCTGATCAAATGATGGACGAGTAAAACTGGTCCACACAGATGCACGCACTAGCATATCTTCAGCCATGTCATAGCGGTAATGAATGCTGGGAAGGAAATCGTTATAAGAAGTTTCTGTGTCTTGCAATGGAATTGCGATATCGAGATTCGAATTTTCTGCATTATCAGTTTCAGTGAAGCGATCATTGCGAATTGCCAAATAACCGTCTGACGCGAAATCCGTTTGCTCATATCGTGCGCCTGCAATCAACGTTGATTTTTCAGACGTTTGAAATTCCGCCATGAGATAGATAGCTTGTGCATCTTCTGTTAAAAAATAATCCTCTTTACGGCTTTCCTGACCGGTGAGATTAGGATCGGTGTATTTTGCAATACGTGATGTTGCTGCAAGCAAGCGTTCAGTCTCGTTGCGAGTAATAAAATCGTATTGCATATCAGGGTGCGCAGGTGTGTAAGTCTCGAAATCCGCGAGTGATGAGTTGCGCAAATCGTCACATACAGCATCGCCCCCACACGCATTCGGGTAGTTACCTGGTACGATGCTCCAGCGATCTTTGTTGCGGTCACGTTCACGGGCCTTCACAACAAAACCGGTCTTAATGTAATTAACAAAACCCTCTTCGAAATCGCGACGCAAATTTGCACTGATTTGATCGAGTGTATC
Organism: Cellvibrio sp. GW822-FHT04B05; assembly: GCF_058800985.1. Lineage (NCBI taxonomy): Bacteria > Pseudomonadati > Pseudomonadota > Gammaproteobacteria > Cellvibrionales > Cellvibrionaceae > Cellvibrio > Cellvibrio sp. GW822-FHT04B05. The sequence goes on from NZ_JBXAMU010000004.1 coordinate 561,553, forward strand.
GGTGCGGAAACTATCTTCGATAAAAATATTATCGTAAGTCATACCCCCCTGCTTACGCTTGGTAGGGTCCATTAAAAAATAACCACCGGTATTCACTAAATTAGCGGTCGTAGTTTCTGCAAGGGCAGCCATTTCAGCCGGGGAAATTATTTGCGCAGCAATATAGTCTTCACCTGCTCGACCCAGCATTGCCAAATCCTGGATGCGGAATTGCACCCGGCGGCCATCGGGTTTCGAGAACTCACCGACAGAATGTGAATAGTTGTAATCGAGTTTCCAGGTGTCGTCAGCGAAATTATGTTTACCACCAATATCAAAAGCGTCCGTGGTCGCTTTCCCTTTTTGGATGAAAAATTGATGCTGTAATTCAGCATCTGTAACACCAAATGTATTAGTGGAAGGGTCTGTATAGGGGACTTCCTGCTCAACGGTAAATGCAGTGTCGAAGCGATAATATTCGCGCAATGCGATATCCATGTCTTCCAGCGATGTACGACTGTAGCGAATGTAGAATTCATCAGTATCCGTCGGACGCCAACCCAAATCGACTGATACGGCAGAACGTGTGCGCTCTGCCTGCTCTTCACGTGCTTCAAATTGCCATGGCGTTAACATGCGCTCTCCAGATGGAGCAGTTAACCCTTTATGATTTTGCTGGCGGTACGTTAAATCCTGGTCAGCATGGTGCTGAATTAAGTAACCATCAGTCCCACGCTCTTCGTAGGACATGGAATAACCCACACCTATAGTGTCATCAGCAAATAAATTAGTGCCTTGAATGGACACTTTAGGAGAAGCATCGCCGTTGTAGAGCTGCTCGGATACCTGAGCACTAACGCGCAACGTATCTTTCTTGCGATCAAATGCATTTACCGTTTTAACATTGACGGTACCACCGATAGAGTTCAAATCCATATCAGGAGTAAGCGATTTGAATACTTCAATTGAGCTCAACAAATCCGCCGGAACACCATCTAATGCAAAAGCACGGGTATCTGAACTAGAAGAGGCTAACTCATTACCATTCATACTCACATTAACAAAACCGGGACCAAGGCCACGCACACTGACAAACTGTCCTTCACCCTCGGATTTTTGTAACGTAATACCCGGTACACGTTGTAAAGATTCGGCGACGTTTTGATCAGCAAATTTACCCGCATCATCCTGGGAAATTACCGAGCTGAAAATATTTTTGGAGCGCTCTTCTTCCCGCGCATTTAATTCCGCGCTGCGAACACCCGTGATTGTCACTTCCTGGACATTATCATCTTCAGCTGCCGTCTGCGCCTGTAACTGGCCTGCGGCCACCAGAGCAATACATAGTGGTAATAAACGTTTCTTGTGCATCGTCTTCCCCTCTTGTTATTTCTTAGAGTTGCTTGGAGTTATTGTGAAAAATCAAACGCGGCCTATGGACAGCAAATAGTGAAGAATAGAATTCGGCACGATCAATACACTGATCTGCGGCACCAGCACAGGTACCCATATTCGATAAGAGGAGATCCTACGGAAATGACAAGCAAACGCCTGCGCAATGCAAAGGCATTGGAATACTGCAGCACCGGAACGCGGTACTGGGAGTAGATGCGAAAATGAAGTTTTTATTGCCATTATCTCGTGTTCTTCCCCGCTAAATCCTGATTAAAGGACGCGTAGAATCATCACCAAAATCAGTGATGATTTTGGTCTTGACCGAGATAGACACTATTGCAGATAGCTGAAAAGGTCCGGGGGAGAAACCCGTCCCGAAGAGCACTTTTTAGTGCTTCTTACTCATTTTATTGTCGTTAAACACAACGAGGGGGGGATGTTACACCGATCTTGAACAGAATTTCCACCCTCGAACTTTGTTTAATATCATGTGTTACTTTTAGTAGCTATTGGCTTCCCACATAACAACTCCAGTACTCCCGCGCTTCAATCGGTACACTGAAATTGATGTGTAGCACTTATCCATCCACGACTGTTCGTTAATACCGTCTATTCTAAAAATACATGAAGACTATCGAATTCAAGCGCAGTAATTCCATTGCTAAATTGTTTGGAGTCGCCCGCATAAACCAAATGCGCATTTACCATTTGCGGCGATAATTCCATAATACGTTTTAACCCGCGTAGTAATTCCGGCTTGTAAGTGGAACTGGATTTAATTTCTATAGGAATTAATTGGCGGCCTTGCTGAAATAACAAATCAGCTTCAAGACCATTGCTATCGCGAAAAAAATACAGGCTATCAAGCTTTCCCTTATTATAGAGATTCTTAACAAAATCCATTACAACCAGATTTTCAAATAAGCTCCCGATCAATGGATCGCGAGCGACTTGTTGCGGGTTTTCTATTCCCAATAAAAAACAAAGTAGCCCGGTGTCTACAAAATAATATTTGGGGGTTTTGATTACGCGTTTACCAAAGTTTTCAAAATAAGGCACAAGTTTGTAAACAATAAATGAAGCCTCCAGTATTGATAGCCAATGTTTTATCGTAGTTGCGCTCACACCAACATCGCCAGCGAGGGATGAATAATCCATCAATTGTCCTACCCGTCCTGCCAGAAGCTTCATAAACTTTTGAAACTGGGTAACATCTTTCAAGTTGATAAGCTGACGAACATCGCGTTCAACATAGGTTTGGTAATAATTGGCATAGGCTTGTGTCGGGCGCTGTTGTTGATCGTAAATGCGTGGCAAAAATCCCTGATAAATATAATTTTCCGCATTTTCAAAACCCAGATTATTTTCACGCAACTCGGCAATGGAAAATGGCAGCAAATGCAATATAGCGGTACGTCCAGCCAATGATTGAGTTATCGCCTCACGCAAAGCTAACTGATGGGAGCCGGTAAGAACATAGCGCCCATTTCCATGCTGGTTATCTACTGCTATCTGCAGATAGCTAAGTAGTTCTGGCAAGCGTTGAATTTCATCAAAAATTACCTTGCCAGGATATTGTGCCAAAAATGCCTTGGGATCATCCCGCGCAAAGTCACGTGTTTCCGGATGTTCAAAGTTTACATAGGCATAGTCCGGTAAAAACTGCCGTGCAAGCGTGGTTTTACCTGCCTGACGGGGACCAAGGATACTTACTATGGGGTACTCTGCAAGTAATTGGACAAGCTCGGATTCAATATGGCGTTTAATCATAAGTAGAGATAATTCTATGTAATTTCAAAGTTCAACTTTGGAATTACATATTGCTATATTATGTTCACGAGCGCCATAGATATTATTAAATAAATTCAAGAACATTATTGTTTTAACTTCGGCCAACGAATCTGCGCCCTTGCACCGCCGAGGATTTCCGGTTCAGCAAACTGCGCACTGCCGTGATGCCATTGCATGATGCGTTTGACGATAGCGAGGCCTAAACCGAAGCCGCCGGTGGAGGAGTGACCGGAGGTTTGGTCACCGTCTTGCTCGGCGTAGTAGAGACGCACGAAGGAATCGAATACGCGCTCGCGTTCGCTGGCGGGAATTCCGCGGCCGTCATCTTCTACAGTGATAATGTATTCGCTATTTGTTTGCATCAACTCAATACGGATGCGGGATTTTGCGTAGCGCGCGGCGTTGTTGATAAAATTTTGCAGTACAGTTTCAATCAGTTTCCACTCGCATACAAATTCAGCGTTATTGGTGGTATCGCAAATTTCCAAATGTAACTTACGTTGGTTGTGACGGGCAAAACGCAATTGCAATTCGTCGAGTAAGTCGCGCATATAGCCGCTGGTTTGTTTTAGCTGTTGGCTCTTTTGTTCAAAACCGGCGTAGGCCAAAAGCGCGCTGATAAGCGATTCCATCTCGGCAATATCCTGCTCCACACTGCGCAATTGGCGGCGTCCTTTTTCATCCAATTTTTCTTCTTCAATCATCGCAAGTGCAAATTTCATCCGCGCGAGCGGTGTACGCAATTCATGTGAAACAGCGTTGGTCATTTCGCGATGCGAGGCAATTAATTCGCGCAATCGCTGCGCCATATGGTTGAATGCTTGCGCGAGTGGATAGAGCGCAGAGGTGGGCGAAATATTTAATGTTTCCGGCACACCGTCTTTACCAAGGGTGCGGGTCTGGCTTTCCAATTTTTTACTGTCGCGCGATAACGGCCAGACCCACAAATAAATAACCAGGGCGATACCGAGATAAAACACCAACAACAGCACACGGTAAACCGGTGATTCACTATCGTCATCCACCGGAATACTGAGCATAATGACTTGATCAGTCTGGGCAAGCCTTTTGTACCACACCACATTGTTATCGCTGGTCGCCGCCAGAATTTTTCCCGCGTGTAATTCATGCATCGCCGCTGATTGAGCGAGGTCATCAAGCGGTAATAATTCCAGGCTGAGATTTAATCCAGTGCTGAGTTGCTGCGCGGCCTGTGTATAACCTGTGTCAGATTGCGGTTGTTGCGCCAGCAAATCCTGTTCGATCATCTGGAAGAGCGCATGGATTTCTGCGGTTGGTTCTTGTTCGGGCGCAACACTTTCCCAAAACTGGTTTAAGCCCCAACCGATTAACACCACTGAGGCAACAATAAAAAAGTACAGCGAAATAAACGCGCGGTTCACGTCGCTATCCCTCTCTTACTGTTCTTTTTACCCTCACTCCCAAGCTTCGCTGGGGAATGCATAATCAAATAAATTCGCCGCATAAATAAAATTACACGCTCCCAGGCAAAGCCTGGGAGCGAGAAGGCATTAAATTGAATCAGTGCGACCGGCATTATTTCCAGGCATCAGCAATAAACAAATACCCCTTGCCCCAAATTGTTTTGATACGTGTTGGGTTATCCGGGTTATCATTCAATTTTTTGCGCAATTGGGAAATGCGCACATCAATGGTACGATCCAAACCGTCGTATTCGCGATTGTAGATATGGTTAAATAAAAATTCGCGGCTGAGGATTTGCCCGGCCTGTGCCGCCAGTGATAACAGCAAATCATATTCATGGCTGGATAAAATAATATCTTCACCTGCGAGTACAACTTTGCGCGCAGTCGGTTGAATACATAACTCACCAAACACCAGCGCCTCTTGTTCGCGCGGATCATTTTGATAGTAACGACGCATGAGTGCACGGATGCGTGCAAGCAATACACGCGGTTCGGCGGGTTTAATAACATAATCATCCGCACCGTATTCCAAACCCAGCACTTGGTCCAAATCCGAATCGCGCGCGGTAAGCATTAAAATCGGGCCTTTGAATTGCGGGCGCAATTCTTTACACAGCGTAAGGCCATCTTTGCCGGGTAACATTAAATCCAGAACAATTAATGCGGGATTTAAATTTTGCGCCTGACGGATAACACGGTTGCCGTTTTCTTCGATAGCAACTTGATAATCATTGCTCTCAAGAAAATCTTTTACCAGCTGCGCCAAACGGCGATCGTCTTCAACCAATAAAATTAAATTGTTTTGCGACATAAAAGTTCTCTGTAAAAAATCCCGTTTGCGCCTTAACCAATGACAACCTAGAAAAAGCTCCAGGGATTACGTCTGGCTTTGCGGTATTTTTTTTCGTTGTACACCACTTGAAAACGCTGGTCGCTCAACGAAATGTTGCTATCCAATTCGCGCAATTGAAAATCGGTGCTCACACTTGCGGTCAATTCAAATTGGTATTCACCTTGCGTGGTTTCTTGCCAGCAACGCAGCGGCTCAACTTTATCGGTTTGATAGAGACACAGCGAACGCGCCTGCGCCGATAACCACTTCACTTCCAATTCATCGCGACAGACTTCTTCACCCGCATTTAATACGCACAGGCGCGGTTTAATCGAAAACTGGATCAGCGGCAATGAAGATGAACTCGCACGCCCTGAATTATTATCGAGTGGAACATCGGCGAGCGTATAGCTTCCCGGCAGCAAGGCTGCCAGAAAAAGAGATGCTGCGAGAGGCGTTATAGCGCGTGAGCTCAGCAGGTTCCCATTAGAAATGGTACACCCCCCCAATGAAAACAGTGATCACTTTATTGTCATTTATTAGTGGACTTGCTGAGATTTCATCGGGTAACTGGCGATAATTGGCCAAGAAACGCAAATCCCAGCGTTCAGTCAGTTGGTAATTCCAATCAAAACGTGCAATCGGGGTCACCGCGGCATTGGTAGCGTAAGTGCCACGAAGATCTGCCTCAGGCAAGGTAACTCCGTAGTAATAATTCACCACTTCGCTACTCTGCCAGATAGCACCAACAGACGTTACTATCCGATGACGACCACTGATCCAATTCCTGGCAAGTGCTATGCGTACTTCGTCACCATGATGGATACCAGTAAAATCGCTCACATACTGCAATTGCAGATCGACAAGATCAGTGCTCAGGCTGTATTCAAGTCCACCCAAACCAGCCATACGACGATTGTGCAAATCGCGCTCCGGCACATCTCTAAAGCTTGGGGCCACCAATTCTTTATCATCGTCGAGTTCAATGACCGGAATATTTTCCGTCTGGTTGCCGGTCTTGCCGGTGGTTGCAAAGCCGTTTGCATCGATAAAAAAGTTGCTTGGACTCCAACGATGAAAGAAGACCTGATCGTAACCGGGTGTGACAAACAGGTTGAGCTGCTGGCTTTTGTCCCCCCACAAGATCACACCGAAATCAAGATTTTGGATAAAAAAACGTTCGCCGTTGTAGTTCACTTGTGGAATTAAAAATAGCGGGATGTCCGGCGTTGCCTCAAGCGGATTAGTACGTGTGCCCACGCCAATACCCAGGCTCAACTCCCATTTACCTATTTCGACACAATCGTCCGTTGCAGGCGCACAGGCTGACGCACTGCCAGTAAAAATAGCAGGGATAAAAACAGCAATCAGCGCGTGTAACAGTTTCATAAGTAAGGGACAAAGGAGTTGGACATTACAGTGTTATTTATAGATGGCTTTAGCAATTGCTGTTGTAATGATTTGTAGTCCAGCAATACACTTATTACAAATAATTACAATTTAATTCATATGCGCTACAACTTCCATCATCAGCGCGATCCAGGGTACCAGTAAGTAATAGATGATTACATTTTTTAACGACATGCTACATATCTTCCACAGACACAATCCCGAATGCTGCGCAAAATCAACCAAGTTAAATAACGGGAAATACCCTTAAAAATTTCGGAGTATATTCATGCCCCCATTCTCTCTATTACCACTCGCCTCATTGAGAAAAGCCCTGCTTATCCTACCGCTGTTGGGTTTACTTACCGCTTGCGGCAGCGATAACAACGATATCAAAGTGGATCCCAATACCAAGATGCTACATATCGATTTCAACGATAGCATTACCGGTTGGAAAACAGGTTTTGCAGATTACCCCCAAGGTGAAGAAGAGTTTTATGAATTGGGTTCGAGCCATAGCAATCTGCCGGCCCAATTAACCACTACACGCAAAGGTTTTAAAGTTACCGGCAATAACCACAGCGATGACCTGTTTATGTTCATAACCAAACAAGTCGATGGGCTTGAGCCAAATACCCGCTACAGTTTTCGCTTTAAAGTTACCTTTGGCACCAACGCGCAGAATAACTGCATGGGCATTGGTGGATCACCGGGCAACAGCGTGTGGATTAAAGTTGGCGCAACAAAAAATGAACCCAACGCGGTAAATGATGGCACCGGCTTTTTGTTGTTGAATTGGGATAAAGGCAATCAGGCAACTGGCGGTAGCGATGCAATCATTGCCGGTGACTTTGCAAATTCACAAGAATGCAGCACGACAAGCGAAACAGCACCTTATCTGAAGAAAACCCTGATTACTGAAAAAGGCAGTTACACTACGGTTTCAGATGATAAAGGCAGTCTCTGGTTACTCCTGGGTACCGATTCCGGTTTTGAAGGCACCACCACAATTTACTTTATGGAATTGGAAGTTGCCGCAACCAAAATTTGATTTGCTTCCGTTAATTATATGAAATAAAAAAGAGCCACAATTAGGGCTCTTTTTTATTTCACTTGATAATACTGGCTTAATTTCTCTAACATTTTTTATCGATGGTAATTCAGGATTAACGGTGCTTGATCTTATCACCTTCTTTTAGACCTTTGACGATTTCGATATTAATACCATCTGAAATGCCGGTTTTGATTTCGCGTTTCTCATATTTTTGTGGGCCGGTTTCAACTTCCACAAATTGTTTTTTATCTTCTACGATCAGGTTACCTTCGTTGATCGCAACAACATTTTCTTTCTTGTCCAATACAATATCGGCGTTCGCGCTATAGTTAGAACGCAGGAATAATTTTTCACTTAATTTTACCGCTGCGCGTATCTGGAACTTGATAGTACCCTGGTCAGTAACACCCTTTGGCGAAATATATTCAAGTACCGCGGTAAAAGGTTCGCCTTCCAACGCACCTACATCCAATACCAATTCCATGCCTTCGCGAATCTTGCCCACTTCTGATTCGTCTACCATGCCCTCAAAAATCATATCGTTCATATCGGCCAAGGTAGCAACGGTGGTTCCCGAGCCAAAAGAACTGGTCTCAACGATAAATGCACCTTCTTTGTAAGGTAAATCCAACACCATACCGCTCACTGTGGCGGGAATCATATTAGAAACTTTATCTGACTTTTTCGTTGCACCGGATTTCATCAACAATAAGTTGTTTTCTGCCGATGTCACTGCTTCGCGCTGCAAGTCATAGGTCAATAAAAATTTGTTGTATTCAGAGGCAGAAATTAATTTTTCGGCATAGAGTTTTTTCTGGCGATCAAATTCAACGGTAGCATTTTGCAAATTGAGTCTGGCAGTCTCCAATTGTGACTCCGCCTGGTTGAGCATCACCATACTGGGCGCCAGGGTGATCTTGGCGAGGATGTCACCTTTATTCACGGTCTGCCCAGCCACTACATACAGCTGCTCTACTACACCGGATACTTGCGATTTAATTTCAACTTCGCGGCGGGGAATGACTTTCCCCACCGCCACTGTCTTTTTCAGAATGGTCGTTTTAAATACCGCATCCGATTGGTATACAACAGGTTTTGCCTGGGATTTGTTGTATAGAAATACCGCTGTGCCGATAAACACTATGGCGATTAAACCCAAAACTGCGTACCAGATAAACTTTTTCATGGTGTCCTTCTTACGATTGCTGAAAATAAAATTGTTAACATTATTTGTTGCGCGAAAAATTTTTACTCATCCTGCAAGGCTACTATCGGATTCACACCAGCTGCTTTTGCAGCGGGCATTAAGGATGCCAATAAACCTGATATCACTAAAACCACAACCGCACTGATTGCAGTGTTAAAATCCACTTCCGGATTGCGGAACATACCCGCACTGCCGCCATTGGCCTCCATCATTTTATTGATTCCCTCAAGCAGCAATACACCGACCACCAAACCGAAATAACCTGCAACTGCAGTAATGAAAACTGACTCTTGTACAATCATGCCGATGATCGACCCCGGTGTTGCGCCCAACGCTTTGCGTAAACCAATTTCGCGGGTGCGCTCTTTTACAACGATCAACATAATATTACCCACGCCAATCGCCCCCGCCATGATAGTGCCAATAGCAACTATCCAACTAAATAGATTGATGCCGGTGAATAGCCCGTAAATTTTGTCGAACTCTTGTTGCAAATTAAAACTACCTAAAACACCTACGTCTTTAGGATCGATTTTATTGCGCTCAAACAAATATTTTTTTACATCGGCTTCTGCTACCGCTGCATGCACACCGGGCTTTGGAATCACCACAAAACTGCCGACCCAATCCACTTGGTTAAAGGCATAACGCAAGGTATCGTTGGGGATATAAATTTTTTCTTCTTCACCGCTATTCGGATTAGTCGAACTGGATTTATAAACGCCCACCACCTGAAAACTGATTCCGGAAAGGGTAATGTCTGCACCTATAGGGTTTTGGCCCGGCTCAAACAATACATCCCTAACCCGCGTTCCAATAATGGCAACCTTGCGTCGTTTGCTATCATCAATTTCATTGATGTAACGGCCTTCAATTATTTTTTGCTGGTGGATATTTCCCATACCTGCATGCGTTCCCTGAATGGAAAAGCTGCCATTATTTTTTTTGTATACGGTATAAGCCGGTGAACCACCCCAAATACCAACACTGTTTTGTGCATAAATTTTTCCGACGCTGGCAACACTATTTTGTATCGCTTCAACGTCATCTGCTTTCAGGCGGATTTGTCGGCCAATCGGCAAGCCCTGATAAGCTAATTGCGTAGGCCCCTGCGACCATATCCAAACGGAATTGGGAATTTCTTTAAAATCTTCTACCACACCATTTTCCAACGCCTTACCCGCACCCAGCAAAACTGTCAGCATAAAGATGCCCCAGAACACACCAAATGCAGTGAGTGCTGTACGCAATTTGTGTTGGTTGAGGGTGAGAAAAATCTCTTGCCACTTTTCGGTATCAATTAGCATGATGTGCTCCCTAATCCGCGCGCATAGCTTCAACAGGCATGATGCGCGCGGCTTTTAACGCAGGTACTAATCCTGCCAAAGCACCGACCACTACCAATAAAATAATCGCCGTAATGGCTACCTGGAAATTAACTTCCGGATTTTGAAAGAAAGGCAAGTTGGCACCGGCAGAGCGCAGCCCGAATGACACCAATTCCAATAACCCCACACCCAACACCAAACCGGCATAACCGGCGATGGCCGTTACCAAAATAGATTCCATTAGTAATGTGCTGACAATACCGAACGGTGTTGCGCCCAAGGCTTTGCGAATACCAATTTCCCGGGTGCGCTCTTTCACGGTGATAATCATGATATTGCTTACACCTACGATACCGGCCATTAATGTTCCCAAACCGACAAACCAGATAAAACCATTAATGGCGAGGAATAATCCATTCACCATTTTGGCCGGCTCGGCCATATTAAATGAGCGAATTGCGCGGCGGTCATCCGGTGCTACCTGATGGCGCTGCTTTAATAATTGGATAACATTTTCTTCCAGTGCAAATCCATCTTGTCCCTCTTGCGGACGCAGCCAAATTGAACCTATCTTATCGCTCGTACCAAATAATTTTTGAAAAGTTATTTGCGGAATATAAACGCGTTCGGAATCGCGGCCGCGATCACCTTTATCGTAAAAAACACCCACGACTTTCATCACTACACCGTTGATGCGAATATTTTTTCCAACTGGATCTACATCTTTACCGAAAAGACGCTCGCTCACTACCGTTCCAATAACAGTGATTTTGCGCATTTGCTGATCATCAAGTGGATTTACTTTGCGGCCAAGGTTAAAGGGAATGGATTCCTTAATTTTAAAATATTCGTCAGGTACACCATGCACACCAAAAGAGCCGGTTTTCTTTTCGTAAACCAATGAAATTCCGTCGCGCCTATTTTCCGCAGAAATAAAACGCACACCGGGAACTTTTTGCGTGATGGAGTTGATATCGTCTTTGGTTAATTCGATGGTACGACCAACGCCCCTGCCGTTATGGGCAACCGAGGTAGTGCCGGTGTACACCACGATAAAATCCATAACGTCCGAACCAAAACCGTCATAGATACCGTTCTGCATTCCACGCCCGGCACCGAGCAACAGAATCAGCATGAAAATACCCCAGAACACACCGAAAGCAGTGAGTGCGGTGCGCAATTTATTTTGACGCAAGGTATAGAGGATTTCCTGGAAACCGTCGAACATGATGCTTATCCTAGAATCTCTTCTTCATCCTGATCGGCAATTGCTTCAGCGATATGCGAAGGTGAATGTTTGCCGGAAATGATCAACCCGTCTTTCAACACAATTTGGCGCTGCGTTTGATCAGCAATGTCTTGCTCATGGGTTACTATCACAATGGTGTTGCCCAATTGATGAACTTCTTTCAATAATGCCATTACTTCATGCGTCGTCTGGCTATCGAGTGCACCGGTAGGTTCATCGGCGAGAATCACTTTTGGCTTGGTAACCAATGCGCGTGCAATCGCAACGCGCTGTTTTTGTCCGCCTGATAACTCATTGGGCATATGATTGGCGCGATGGGACAAGCCCACCATTTCCAAATATTGCTCAGCGCGGTAATTGCGCTCTTTACGGCCAACGCCCTGATAATAAAGTGGCAGGGCGACATTCTCGGTAGCATTTTTAAACGGCAATAAATTGAACGACTGGAATACAAAGCCCAATAATTCATTGCGCATTTTTGCGGCGGTTTTTTCCTTCAGGTTTTTTATTTCACGGCCCGCGAGAAAATAATCGCCCTGGTCGTGGTTATCCAAAATACCGAGGATGTTAAGCAAGGTGGATTTACCCGAGCCCGAAGAACCCATAATCGATACCAATTCACCTTCGCGAATGTGCAGGTCTATCCCTTTAAGCACATGCAGTGGCTGTTCGCCCGAGTGATAGTATTTATGGATGTTATTTAATTTGATCATGGCGATTTTTCCTTTAGTACGGCGGGTGTTCTTGTGAAAGACACCCTATGACTGCATTATTCTCACGCAAGCTTAATGGCTTTTAACTGTTTTACCGTTTTTTTTACGTTGGCTTAACAATTTAGTGACATCTGTCAGCCACACTATTACTTATCATCACGAAAACTATTAACAGTTTGTAACATTCACACGGATTAAGATTGACTCTCATACATCGGTTAAGTAATAGCTTTGATGCAATTCAGCGATATTTGGATTCATCCAGCTAAAAATAATTATTCATCTTGTAGTGCAACGATAGGATTAACCGACGCGGCTTTAATAGCGGGCAACAAAGCGGCCAATACACCCGTTATTACCAATACTGCCAGGGCCAGTAATGCCGTGCCTATATCAATAAACGGCGATGCAAACATTCCAGCACCTTGCCCCAGATTAACCAACACAACTTTAACTAGCTCCAGCAACAGGACACCCACTACCAGACCGCTGTAACCCGCAAGCAAGGTGATAACCAGAGACTCGTGCATAATCATCAAACTGATATTCAGCGGCGTCGCACCCATAGCTTTGCGTAAACCGATTTCACGGGTGCGTTCTTTAATCACAATCAGCATAATATTACCCACACCAATTACACCGGCGATGATAGTGCCTATAGCAACCATCCAACTAAACCCTAAAATCCCGGTGACCAGATTCTGTTGCTGCTGAAAAAACTTCTCATGATTCCAGGTTCCCAACACACCCTTATCATCCGGATGAATTTTTTTGCGTTCATACAATAAATCTTTAACGTTTTGCTCCAGATCCACTGCGTTGTAACCAGGCTTGGGTGTGAAAAAAATCAGATCGAATTTTTCCATCGCATTAAACGCCCGTCGCGCTGTTTCGTTGGGTACCATGATCGAGCTATTGCTATCATTACCGCCCTCACCACTCGATATATTTTTATACACACCAATAACAATAAAATGTACGCCCTGAATTGAAATGGCTTTTCCCAATGGACTTTTTTCATTTTTAAATAGCTGCTCGCGCACGCGTGTACCAATCACCGCCACTTTGCGTTTTTGCAACTCATCCAATTGATTGATGTAACGCCCTTCTACTAATTTGCTCATGTTGCCGAACTCATAAGGTAACCAATCGGCATGGCTACCTGATACCGAAAAAGAACCCGACTCTTGTCCGTAAATTACTTGCGTTGGACTGCCCCATCCGCCAATACTATTTTTGCCATCCACCATTTTAATTGCGGGAATTTTTTCGCGGATTGCATTTACATCATCTTGCGTCAAACTTACCCGGCGACCTTTGCTCAAACCCATGTAGGGGATTTGTGTCGGGTTAGATGACCACATCAACACTACGTTGGTATTTTCACCGAAATCGCCAATCACTTTGTTGCCAAAGCCGGTACCAAAACCAAGTAGCACTACCAGCATTAAAATGCCCCAGAAGACACCGAATGCGGTGAGACCGGTGCGCAGTTTTTGTTTGCTTAGGCTTTTTAAAATTTCTTGCCATTTATCAATATCGATCATCATGCTGTCCTTATTCTGCACGCATGGCTTCGGTCGGCATAATGCGCGCAGCACGCAATGCTGGCACTAATCCGGCGAAGATACCGGCGCACACCAGTACGACGAGTGCCATCAAGGCAATATTGATATCAATCTCCGGTTGCTGGAAATAAGGTAATTGAATATTCATTTTTGTCAGCGCCACCGATGTTCCTTCGAGCAGGGCGACACCAAATACCAAGCCGGTATAACCGGCGATTCCAGTTACTAATACCGATTCAAATAGTAGCGTCCACACAATTGAAACAGGATTCGCACCCAGTGCTTTGCGTATTCCAATTTCGCGTGTGCGCTCTTTCACGGTGATAATCATGATATTACTCACACCTACCACACCCGCAAGCAAAGTACCTATTCCCACGATCCAGATAAAAATATTCAAGCCGATAAACATTTTGTTAATTTCGGCAGCGTCACGCGCTTTATTGCTAACAAAAATTGCACGTACATCATCGGGTGCAACACGCTGGCGTTGTTTTAGCAACGCCAGGATTTTTTCTTCCAGTTCAATTGCATCTACACCCGCTTTTGGCCGCACGGTAATTAACGATACTTCTTTACCGCCACCAAAGGCTTTTTTAAATGCGCTCACCGGCATATAGATGCGTTCAGACATTCGGCCTTGATTACCCTTATCGTAAAACAGGCCAATCACTCGAAACGCAATGCCATTAATATGGATCTCTTGCCCCATCGCTTCTGCATGGGAAGTAAATAACCGCTCGCTAACGCTGGTACCAATCACCACCACTTTGCGGCTCTCGTCCATATCGAGCGGATTCAAACGGCGGCCATCATCGAAGCGTACTTTTTCTTTGATATTAAAATATTGGTCGGCAACACCTAGCACACCGAATGAACCCGACTTGGGACCAAAAGTAACGGAGATATCGGAGTTGATAAATGAACCCATCGGATTTTCGCTGGAAATGTAACGCACATCCGGCAGTTCGCGACGGATTGCGTTCATATCATCTTCGGTAAATTGGATTTGCCGGCCTATTGGCATACCTTTAAATGCTACCGATGTAGTAGATGGAATAATCCACATTGAATCGGCAACATCATTACTCCATCCCTCGGACAAAGCTTTTTCCATTCCACGCCCCGCGCCCAATAACAAAATCAGCATAAACAATCCCCAGAAAACACCAAAAGCAGTGAGTCCGGTACGCAATTTGTTCTGGCGAAGGGTAAAAAGGATTTCCTGCAAACTATCCATGATGTTTTCCAATCTGCGTGCTATGCAGTAGCAGTGTTGAACCAATTATCGATTGGACACAACCACAATCCTATTGGATTCACTTCTAATATTTTTATTATCAATCGCAAAGAGGTTCTCTAGTTCCGTAAACCA
Source organism: Cellvibrio sp. GW822-FHT04B05 (assembly GCF_058800985.1). Lineage (NCBI taxonomy): Bacteria > Pseudomonadati > Pseudomonadota > Gammaproteobacteria > Cellvibrionales > Cellvibrionaceae > Cellvibrio > Cellvibrio sp. GW822-FHT04B05. Next base: position 576,881 of record NZ_JBXAMU010000004.1, read on the forward strand.
AGCGCTGACCCAGTATAAACAGCTTTTTAAGCGCCAGCGGCAATGCATCTGTAAAGACGGGGTAAAATTCTCTCCCGACCAGCACATCGGGAGAGCCGCCTATTCAAGTAGAAAAATCGTGCTGATCACTTGAAAGCCGGTACGCGGAAAACCAAATCCCAGGTTGGGGGGTTATGGGACTTTGGCAATCCCTGTGATAGGACGTGGATTATTTATCTTTGGATTCAATAAAAAAACGCAATCCCTTTTAGTTAATTTAAAGGGACTGCGCTTTTTTTCCTAACACGGATTTGCTTGTTATTAACTGATTGCGCCGCTGCGGTTAACACCGTTGATCAGCGCTTTTACTGCCGAGGTAATAATGTTGCGGTCCTGGCCTACACCGTAAACCGGTTTGCCGTTTTTCACTTTAATTTCAACGTAGGTTACTGCTGCTACATCGGAACCTTCACCCACTGAATGTTCGTGATAATCGATCACACTTACTTCACCGTCGATAAACTGGCTGATCGCATGCGCTGCTGCATCAATTGGTCCGTTGCCGCTGCCACTGATTTGCACAGTCTGGTTTTGGTGCTGTGCGTGGATAACAATATCAACTTGATGATTATCATCCTGCTCAGTGAATTTGCTTGATTGATAAGTGATAGGTGAATTTACCGCAAAATATTCGTCGTTAAAAATGCTGACAATATCGTTGCCCTTCACTTCCTTACCAGTGCTATCACTGACTTTTTGCACTGCTGCACTGAATTCAATTTGCAAACGGCGCGGCAACTGCAAACCGGCTTCTTGCTGCAACAAGAAACTCACTCCACCTTTACCCGATTGTGCATTCACTCGCACTACCGCATCGTAACTGCGACTCAAATCAGCCGGATCAATCGGCAAATAAGGCACTTCCCACAGGGTATTTTTCTTTTGTACCGCAAAACCTTTTTTGATTGCATCCTGATGCGAGCCGGAGAAAGCGGTGAATACCAATTCACCGGCATAAGGATGACGCGGATGCACAGGCAGTTGCGTACACTCTTCATGCAGCTTGCGCACTTTATCGATATCAGAAAAATCCAGACCGGGATGCACGCCTTGCGAATACAAATTCAATGCAAGCGTAACCAAGTCAACGTTACCGGTGCGTTCGCCGTTGCCGAACAAACAACCTTCAACACGATCAGCGCCGGCCATCACCGCCAATTCTGCTGCTGCAACAGCAGTGCCGCGGTCATTGTGCGGATGCACGCTGATGATAATGGAATCGCGGTTATTAATATTGCGATGCATCCATTCGATTTGGTCTGCATAAGTATTGGGTGTATTCATCTCCACCGTTGCAGGCAAATTCAAAATCATTTTCTTTTGCGGTGTCGGTTGCCAGATTTCAGCGACGGCATCGCTCACTTCTTTTACAAAATCAATTTCAGTAGACGAAAATACTTCCGGCGAATATTGGAAAGTCCAATCCACTTCGGCTGCTTTTGCAGTTAATTCTTTACACCACTTGGTTCCCTGGATCGCAATATTTTTTACACCTTCTTTGTCGGTGTTATACACGATTTTGCGGAATGCCGGAGCCAATGGATTGTACATGTGCAAAATTGCGCGCTTGGCACCGCGCAAACTCTCCACGGTTTTTTCAATCAAATCGTAACGCGCCTGTACCAATACTTCGATAGTGACATCGTCGGGAATCAAATTCTCTTCGATCAAAATGCGCGTGAAGTTGAAATCAATTTCACTTGCCGAGGGAAAACCGATTTCGATTTCTTTAAAACCAATCGCAACTAATTCTTTAAACATGCGCAATTTGGTTGCGACGGACATAGGGTCGATTAGCGCCTGGTTGCCATCACGCAGGTCTGTGCTCATCCAGATCGGCGGTTTTTCAATGTGCTTGTTGGGCCATTGGCGGTCGGGCAATGACACACCGACAAAGCGCTGGTATTTGCTGGATGGATTGGAAAGCATAATCGACTCCGAAATTTTTTGCCTGGTGCCTGGAGAATTGTATGGAGAACCTCTGAATAATCCGCCGGGTAAACAATTACCCAGAGGTTCCCATGAGCTGTAGTACGTTCTTGTGGTTATGGTCAATATCAAGTCGGTCTGGTCTGGCAACTGAGGGTCATCGGCTGCCGGTTTCATGTGGTGCGATCGCACTGGTAGAAACCCCATCCCGGCGCGGATAACGCACGGCCTTTTATCAACATGTGGCTAGTATAGGGAGGTAAGATTGGCAGATGATTGCGAAGCTTGTGTTAATATCAATAACAGAACAATATTATTGCTTTAAATCGATATTTAATAGAATTAATTACCGATAGACTGGAGTTTACCGCTATGGACCTCGACCGCTACGACCGCTTGATCCTGGAAGCGCTGCAGGAAAATGGCCGCATCTCCAACCAGGAATTAGCCGACAGTATCAGTCTGTCGCCCTCCCCATGCCTGCGCCGGGTGCGTGCGCTGGAGGAATCCGGCCTGATTGACGGCTACGTCGCCCTACTCAATGCCCGCAAACTGGGACTGACGCTGGTCTCATTTATCCAGATCAGTATGGATAAACACACCCCTGACCGTTTTGATGTATTTGAGAAGACAGTAGAAGCCTATCCTGAAGTGCTCGAATGCCATTTAATTACCGGACAATCCGCTGACTACCTGTTAAAGGTAATTGTGAAAGATATGGATGCCTACCAGCAATTCCTGCTGCAAAAACTCACCCGTATTGAAGGTGTCAGTGGCGTGCATTCATCGTTTGTATTGAAATCGCCCGTTGATAAAACGGCATTGCCCGTGGGATAACTGCCGGGTAGCAATAAAAAAGGGGCGGATTGCCCCCTTTTTTATTAATCGCTTATTTCGCTACTTTGCGCTCACGTCGATCATTCTTACGTCGCTCGTGTGGCACATCCTGGGGTATACCTTCACGATATTGACGTCGATCTAGCCGCTGGCGTTCTTCCAGTGCATCCTCAATTTGAGTTAGTAGCACCTTGGGCGTTTTCTTCTCGCTTGTCATTAAAGTCTTCTCGCTACCTAGTTAATCTAATGCAGAATCACTCACTACGGCCTGAGTATAGACCAGCCAAAATCGAATAATTGTAAATTTGACGACATTTCTTATTTCATTTGTGCATATAAAAAGCCGAATTCTTACGAATTCAGCTTTTATTTTATATACAAAATAAACTATTAATTAATATAAATTAATAGTTAAATTAAATATCCAAGTTAGCTACAGCCAATGCGTTGGTCTCGATAAAGTCGCGGCGTGGTTCCACGTTATCACCCATCAGGCAGGTGAAAATCTGGTCGGCAGCAATAGCATCCTGAATAGTCACACGCAGCATACGGCGGGTTTCCGGATTCATAGTGGTATCCCACAATTGCTCCGGGTTCATTTCACCCAGACCTTTATAGCGCTGGATGTTATAGCCTTTGCGTGATTCTTTCATCAACCATTCAAGGCCTTCGGCAAACTTGAACAAAGGTTGTTTGCGTTCGCCGCGCTGGATATAGGCACCCTCTTCAATCAGGCTTTCCAGTTTGCTCCCAAGCGCAACTATAGAAGCATATTCACCTGACGCAAAGAAATCATGGTTGAATGGATAAGGAGTAGCTATGCCATGCGCGGTAATTTCAACTTGTGGCAGAAACAGGTGACGCTCACTGTCTTCACGTACAGTGATGATGTAGCGCTGGCTGCCGGCACGGGCATCAATGCTGAAATGTGCGGCCATCTGGTCACACCATTGCTGCATATGACCTTGATCAGCCAAATGCTCAGGGCGAATTGCCGGCAAGTAGATCATTTTTTCCAACACATCTGCCGGATAGAGACGCGACAAGCGCTCAATAGTAGCCATTACCTTACGGTATTCATGAACCAGCCTCTCGAGAGCTTCACCTGTAATCGGCGGTGCACTCGGGTTTACATGGAGGGCCGCATCTTCCAATGCTGCCTGGGTAAGAAACTCGGTCATGGCAGACTCATCTTTCAGATATTGCTCCTGCTTGCCCTTGGCGATTTTGTACAACGGCGGCTGGGCGATATAGATATGGCCACGCTCAATCAGTTCGCGCATTTGGCGGAAGAAAAAAGTCAGTAACAATGTACGGATATGGGAACCGTCGACGTCGGCGTCGGTCATGATAATGATACTGTGATAACGCAGTTTTTCCGGATTGTAATCCTCTTTACCAATGCCGCAACCTAACGCAGTGATGAGGGTTCCTACTTCCGCACTGGAAAGCATTTTGTCGAAACGCGCTTTTTCTACGTTGAGGATCTTACCTTTAAGCGGCAGGATCGCCTGGGTTTTACGGGCACGGCCTTGCTTGGCAGAACCGCCCGCAGAGTCACCCTCTACCAGGTAGAGTTCGGAAAGGGCTGGATCTTTCTCCTGGCAATCGGCCAACTTACCCGGCAAGCCGGCAATATCCAATGCGCCTTTACGGCGAGTCATCTCACGGGCTTTACGCGCGGCTTCACGGGCGCGAGCGGCATCAATCATCTTGCCTACAATGGCTTTGGCTTCTTGCGGGTTTTCCAGCAAGTAAGCGCCGAAATGTTCGTTCATCTCCTGTTCTACCGCGGTTTTCACCTCGGACGACACCAGCTTGTCTTTAGTCTGGCTGGAGAATTTGGGATCAGGCACTTTTACCGAGATAATAGCAGTCAAACCTTCGCGCGCGTCGTCACCGGTAGTGGCAACTTTGGCGTTTTTGGCAATGCCTTCTTTCTCGATATAGGTATTTAAACCACGGGTCAGCGCGGCACGAAAGCCCGCCAAGTGGGTACCGCCATCGCGTTGCGGGATATTGTTGGTGTAGCAGAAAAGGTTTTCCTGGAAGGAATCGTTCCACTGCAGCGCCACTTCCACGTCTATACCATCGTCGCGCTTGAGCGAAACAAAGTGCACCATCTTATTAATTGTCGTTTTGTTCTTGTTCAAATGGTCTACGAAAGCACGCAAACCACCTTCGTATTGATAAACCTCTTCCTTACCACTGCGCTCATCCTTCAGCACAATGCGCACGCCCGAGTTCAAAAACGATAGCTCACGCAGGCGTTTAGCCAATAATTCGAAGTGGAATTCGATATTAGTAAAGGTAGCGGCGGATGGTTTAAAGTGGATTTCAGTACCGGTAGTGGTTGAATCGCCTACTACTTTTAGCGCTGCATCGGGTACACCGTGGCGATAGATTTGCTCATGGATCTTGCCGCCGCGACGGATGGTCAACTTCAGGTATTCCGATAGAGCGTTTACTACCGATACCCCCACCCCGTGCAAGCCGCCTGATACCTTATAGGTATTGTCATCGAACTTACCACCAGCATGGAGCACAGTCATGATAACTTCAGCCGCCGATACACCTTCTTCATGCATCTCGGTAGGAATACCACGGCCATTGTCAGATACAGAGACAGTTTCGTCAGGATGAATAACGACGCGAACTTCATCACAGTGCCCCGCCAGCGCTTCATCGATAGAGTTATCCACGACTTCAAACACCATGTGATGCAGGCCTGAGCCGTCATCGGTGTCGCCAATATACATCCCTGGGCGCTTACGCACCGCATCCAGGCCCTTAAGGACCTTAATACTGGACGAGTCGTAAACATTCTCTTCTGACATAGCTATTCTCCGCTTTTTTGTTCAGTAGCAACCAACATAAGCAGGTTGCGCATAATCTCATTAGGCAATAACTGGAGGAATTAAATTCACCTCAGTCACCCTGCCCTGTTCCACGTGGAACATTTTAGGGGTTATTTCGCTCTTATCACGCCAGCTCGATAGCAAGGTTTCAGACTCCACGCCAGTAATGAATACTTGGGTATTCATGGTATCGAGCCAATGAACCAATAGCGCACGGTGTTTTTCGTCTAACTCTGCCGGTAAATCATCCACCAAATAGATCGACTTACGTCCGGTAATTCTACTAAATACATAACCTTGGGCGATTTTGAGCGCACAGACTAGCAGCTTTTGTTGACCACGCGAGAGTACTTCTGCGGCATCCAAGCCGTTCACCGTTATTTTTAAATCTGCCCTATGACTCCCAGAATGGGTATAACCATGACGTTTGTCGCGCTCAAAAGTATCAATAAGGACATCATTATAGGATTTATCTTTATCCCAGCCGCGATAATATCCAAGTGCTATACCATCAATATTGACAAATTCCTTTAGCAAGGCAGTCAAGGTGTCATCGAATTGCACCATACACCGGGTGCGAAACTCGTGGATCTTGTTGGTTAAATCAACCAGTTCCCTATCCCAGGGTGCTAATTCAAAGGGATCTATTCTATCATGCCGCAACAGGCTATTGCGGTGTTTAAGGCAGCGCTGGATAGCTTTCCATGCAGGGAAGAAATTAGGTTCCACGTGAAACACTAACCAATCAATAAATTGCCTTCTGACTTTCGGACTACCCTCTAGCAATAAAAAGGTATCAGAATTAATCACTTGCACTGGTAGGTAAGCAGCAAGATCAGCAGCAGACGGTACCAACACACCATTGGCCTTAAAACTGGCCTCTCCATCCAAATGCCTGCTTATTCCAATAGGTACATCTAATTCATCATCAGTATGAACCCGGCCAAAGACAGTGAAAGATTTCTGTTGATGATTGATAAGCGGCTTATGCTTATGACTGCGAAAAGAACGGCCCAAGGCGAGAAGGTTAATAGCTTCCAGCAGGCTGGTTTTACCTGAACCATTCTCGCCGTAGATAAGATTCACCTGCAAAGAAGGGGTGATATCCACTCCTTCCAGATTACGCAGGTTTTGAACAAATAGACGTTTTAAGGTCATACGACCAACAGGCGCAGAATGGTTAGAATACGGGGTGACTACCAATGCACCTTTACAGGCGCATCGGCATGACTACATAGAGGGAATCACTGTTTTCCGGCTCTTCCAACAGGGCGCTTGAATTGGCATCTGACAAAGTAATCTTCACATTTTCGTTACTGATTACGTTGGTTACATCTTGCAGGTAACTCACGTTAAAACCAACTTCCAGCGAGTCACCGCTGTAATCCACAGTAACCTGCTCTTCCGCTTCTTCCTGCTCAGGGTTGTTGGCGACAATAGTTAAAGTACCATCAGACAACAATAAGCGAACGCCGCGATATTTCTCGTTGGATAAAATCGCCGTGCGGGCAAACGCTTGTTTCAATTCCAGACGTGAACCTATCACTACCTTATTTCCACCGCGCGGCAGTACGCGCTCGTATTCCGGGAACTTACCATCGACCAGTTTGGAAGTGAAGGTGTAATCCATTGAAGTCACACGGATATGGTTGGAACTTAATACCACTTCAACTTGTGCACTTGAATCATCGAGCAAGCGGGATAATTCCAATACACCTTTACGCGGCAAAATTGCCTGGACAACATCGCTGCTATTCACCGCAACTGCACGAGTACACATAGCCATACGATGGCCATCGGTGGCGACTACACGCAATTGATCCTGGCGTACTTCCCATAACATACCATTCAAATAATAACGGACATCTTGTTGGGCCATCGCAAAAGCCGTGCGCTCAATCAGGCGTTTAACTTCCTGCTGGGCACAGCTGAAACGCAAATTACCGGGAGTATCTTCTACATTGGGGAAATCGGCTGCGGGCAAGGTGGACAAGGTAAAGCGGCTGCGGCCGGACTTGACCATAATGCGGGTTTCTTCGAGAAAAAACTCAATGTTGCTGCCATCAGGCAGCGATCTGCAGATATCTACCAATTTACGCGCTGGAACGGTAATTTCACCGGATACCCCGGCTTGCTCCAGGGTAATGCGGCCAACGATTTCGACTTCAAGATCAGTTCCGGTTAACGACAACTGATCGCCATTCAACTGAATCAACACATTGGACAACACCGGCAGCGTTTGACGACGCTCCACCACACCAGCTACCAGTTGTAAGGGTTTGAGCAAGGTTTCGCGGGATACGGCAAATTTCATGTGATGGTCTCTTAAGTAATCTTCCGGGACTTATTGAGGTTTTTATCTCTGGCAATGCTTTATTACTGTTGGTACAAACAGCGTTTATAAATCAAGTCGTCAACGAACGCAGCAAGTTTTTCATATCTTCGCGGATATCAGCGGTCTCTTCCTGCAATTCCTTAATTTTGCGACAAGCGTGCAATACCGTAGTATGGTCGCGGCCGCCAAAAGCTTCGCCAATTTCAGGCAAGCTATGGTTAGTCAATTCTTTCGCCAAGGCCATCGCCACCTGGCGTGGGCGCGCCACTGAACGACTACGGCGCTTGGAAATCATGTCATTCATTTTGATCTTGTAATACTCGCAGACTACCCGCTGAATATTATCGATTCCCACCTGTTTATCCTGCAACGCCAATAAATCTTTTAAGGCCTCACGTACCAGTTCGACATCAATGGATCGCCCGGTAAAATTAGCACTGGCGATGACCCGCTTGAGCGCGCCTTCCAGATCACGCACATTGGCGCGAATTCGCTGGGCGATAAAGAATGCAGCCTCGTGCGGCAAATCAATATTCACCTGCTCTGCTTTCTTCATCAAAATTGCAACGCGGGTTTCCAACTCCGGGGGTTCTACGGCAACTGTCAAGCCCCAACCAAAACGGGATTTTAACCGCTCTTCCAAACCATTGATTTCCTTGGGGAAGCGATCACAGGTAAGGATTATCTGCCGGCCACCTTCAAGCAGTGAATTGAAGGTGTGGAAAAATTCTTCCTGCGAACGCTCTTTGCCGGCGAAGAATTGGATATCGTCAATAAGCAATGCATCCATTGATCGATAGTAGCGTTTGAAATCATTGATCGCATTGAGCTGCAACGCTTTTACCATATCGGCAACAAAACGCTCGGAATGCAGATAGACCACTTTGGCGTTTGGATTGCGCGCCACCATGGCGTTGCCCACTGCCTGCATCAAGTGGGTTTTACCCAAACCTACGCCACCGTATATAAAGAGGGGATTATAAGCACCACCCGGATTCTCGGCGACCTGCCGCGCTGCTGCCAAACCGAGTTGATTGGATTTACCTTCAACAAAAGTCGCGAAGGTGGAGGACAGATTTAAATAGTTACTGTGTTTTAAGCCACCTTCAACGTCCAGATCAGGTGTTGGACGAGGGTTATCAACGAGGACTTCTTCAGCGATATTAGTGGATTTACCGTCATAATCCCCGATTTTATCCGCTGAATTAGGTTTTTTACCAACAGAATAAACTTCAACAACAAGATTATCGCTCTTACCGCTGTTTACAAAAGCCAGATTATCCACCACCGGATTCACATCAATCGCCACTGGCTGCCTACTAAAGGTTCGCGCTGGCGCTGATATAACTGCCGATTGGAAACCAGCAGCAGGCCTCGGTGCTACACCGACTGCCACTTGCAAACCACTGCCCTGATGATAATGACTGGCAAGTTCGCGAATGCGATTAAGAAATTTCTCAGCCACCCAATCGCAGATAAAGCGGTTGGGCGCCAACAAACGCAATTCCTGGGGTGAGGCTGACTCATCAATTTGCAATGGCCGAATCCAGGTATTGAATTGCTGCGACGGCAATTCATCCTGCAAGCTGGCGGCACATAATTTCCAAATCGATTGCAGCAAAACAAAAACTCCAGGAACGCGGATTGCGCTTATTGTTTATTGACATAATGAACTTGCTATCGACCTATTCTGTATCGACAGATATCAAAATAATGTCGACGCACTGCCAGAGTGCTTTATATCGACGTCGTTGATATTGATTTATAGATAGACGATAACCAAAACAGCCCGCATTGGATAAATCGCGCAGGCAGGTTATACAAGGGAGCCAAGTCTACTCCCGCCCCCAAAAGTTATCCACAACAAAAGCCAAAATAAATTTAATGGGTTAAAACTTAGCCATTAAAATTCAAATAGTTACCTTCCAACTGGCAGCTAATTGCGCGATCGTAAATGACATTAAAAATAACCATTGAAACCTAAAACCTGTGGATAAACCTGTTAATAACATATGAATCATTTGGGGAAAAACAGGTAAAAAATGTGGACAGCTAAATCACCCGGCTTTTGTAGATTATTTGCTCAAAATTATTTGCTTTAGTCTGTGGCATTCATTAGAATCCCGCCTCTTTTCGCACACCGTGTGAATTAACTCAGGATTTTTAACAGGTTTATCATGAAAAGAACATTCCAACCCAGTAATCTGAAGCGCGTTCGTAACCACGGTTTTCGTGCTCGTATGGCTACCAAAGGTGGTCGTTTGGTTTTAGCTCGTCGTCGTGCTAAAGGCCGTAAAGCGCTGACCCAGGTTTAATTGGCTCCCGCTTCCTGGTTCACTAGCAGTTTGTTGAAATTCGTTATTGGCAAACGTGAGACAAAGTAGTCGATAACGGTCGTTCCCAGACTATTTTTAGCGCACTTATGCCAGCCAAAATAGAATTTCAACAGCCTGCTAGTTCGAATCAACCCCAAAGCCTCTCCCGCTTTGGTTCTGATTCCTGTAATACCTCCTTTCGATTTACCAAATCCCTACGTTTACTTTGCGCCGCTGATTTCAAACCGGTGTTTGATAACGCTCCATTTCGCGCTTCGCACCAGCATTTTTTGATCCTTGCTCGCCTCAACCAGCAAGCGCAGCCGCGTTTGGGTTTGGTCATGGCCAAAAAACATATGCGTCTTGCGGTTGAACGCAATCGCATGAAACGCCTGATCCGCGAAAGTTTTCGCCTGCACCGGGAGGATTTTTCCGGTCTGGATGTGGTGGTGTTATCGCGCAAAGGGATGGATGGTTTATCGAATAGTGATTTTACCCGGCAGTTAAACCAACAATGGCAGCGAATTTTCAAAAAAGTGCGCCATCATCGGTTAACATCGCAAGCGCAAACTCCACCGGCTAACCAGCCAGTGGAAATACAGCAGGTAAATGCGGATGTTAAAACAGCTGATCAATAAGGCACACCAGAGCCTGATCTGGCTGGCGATCAAATTGCTCCATGCTTATCGCTACTTGCTAAGCCCCTGGATTGGCAACCAATGTCGTTTTTATCCCAGTTGTTCACATTACTCGGAAGAAGCAATTGTGCGGCACGGGTTTTTTACAGGGTCTTATCTAACCTTGCGCCGCCTACTAAAATGCCACCCCTGGCATGAAGGCGGGCTGGATCCGGTGCCCGAACTGAAAAAAACCTGTTGTTCTTCTATTCATTCACACACTACTGATGGCAGTCATTAAGATGGATTGGCAAAAAAACTTATTAATTGCAGCGATTCTCGCTACTTTGTTAATGCTGGTGATTCGCTGGCATGAATATCAGGAAAAGCTTCCCGTACAACCAGCGGTCGCTTCCCAAACAACAGCAGCCAGTAACAGTTCTGCGCAAACAGCCATTCCCGCTGCCAACAGTGAAATTCCGGTAGCCGCCAACAGTTCGTCTGAAACTGAAAAAACTACCCTGGCAGCTACCCAACTGATCAGCGTAAAAACTGATAGCCTGGACCTGACTATCAACCCTCTGGGTGGCGACATAGTGCAATTGGCACTGCCGCGGTACTTCCTCAAATTGGATACCCCTGACCAACCTTTTGTATTGCTGGATAACCGCAACAATCATACTTACTTGGCGCAAAGTGGTTTAATCGGCACCAACGGTACCGATACTGCACAGGGTCGCCCATTATTTACCAGTGATAAAACGGCTTACACCCTGGCCGACAACGCTAAACAACTCGCTGTGGATCTGGTGTTGCAACAAGGTGAAGTGACTATTACCAAGCGTTTTACCTTCACCCGTGGTGAATACCTGATCAAAGTGGAATACCTGATCGACAACCAGAGCGCCAATGTCTGGTCGGCCCAGCTTTATGGCCAGATCAAACGCGACAGTCAAAACTTCGTGAAAGTCAGCGCCCTGGAAATGAACCCTTTTCTCGGTGCAGCGATTACTACGCAGGAAGAAAACTACAAGAAAATGACCTTCTCCAAAATTGCTGAAGGTGAATTCAAAACCAGTCATCAAGGCGGTTGGGTTGCAATGGTGCAACACTACTTCATCAGTGCCTGGATTCCCGATGCCAATAGCGAAAACAGTTACAGCCTGCGCAAGTTAGGCACCAATGACCTCTATTTACTTGGTTTTACCGGCAAAGTGACTGAAGTTGCTCCAGGTACCCAAGGTGTTATCGCTGCCGATTTCTACGCAGGCCCGAAAGACACCGAGCGTTTGGAACAAATCTCCCCACATCTTGACCTGACCGTGGACTATGGTTGGCTCTGGTGGGTATCCAAACCGTTATTTTGGGTACTTAAATTTATCCACAATCTGGTCGGCAACTGGGGTTTGGCGATTATCGGTTTGACCTTGTGCGTGAAACTGCTGTTCTTCAAACTCTCGGCAACCAGTTACAAATCCATGGCGAAAATGCGCAAGCTGGCGCCCAAACTGGCTGAGATGAAAGAGCGCTATGGCGATGACCGCCAGAAGTTCTCGCAAGAAATGATGAAGATGTACAAAACCGAAAAGGTAAATCCATTCGGCGGTTGCTTGCCTCTATTAATCCAGATGCCAGTGTTCCTAGCACTTTATTATGTATTGATGGAATCAGTTGAACTGCGCCACTCGCCATTCTTCGGCTGGATAACTGACTTATCGGTAAAAGACCCTTACTTTGTATTGCCGATTATTTACGGTATTACCATGTATTTTATGCAGAAGCTCAACCCGCAGCCAACTGATCCTATGCAAGCGCGCATCATGCAAATGCTGCCGTTGATCTTTACCTTTATGTTCCTTTGGTTCCCGGCCGGTCTGGTACTTTACTGGGTGACCAACAACACCTTGTCGATTGTCCAGCAATATATTATTACCAAACAAATCGACGCCGAACCTGCAGCTAAATAAGTCTATGATCATTACCGACACCATCGCCGCCATCGCTACCGCCACTGGCCGCGGTGGTGTCGGTATAGTCCGCGTCTCAGGTCCTAGAGCCGGACTTGTTGCCGACCAACTCCTCAAGATCAAACTCCAACCACGCCATGCCCACTATTGCGATTTCTCAAGTCGCAGCGGTGACGTTCTCGATCAAGGCATCGCCTTATTTTTCCCGGGCCCCAACTCATTTACCGGTGAAGATGTCCTTGAACTCCAGGGTCACGGCGGGCCAGTTATCCTCGATTTACTGTTGCGCGAAATCACCCAGATGGGGATTCGCCTCGCCCGCCCGGGTGAGTTTTCCGAGCGCGCTTTTTTAAATGACAAACTTGATCTGATCCAGGCCGAAGCTATCGCCGATTTGATCGACGCTACCAGCGAACAAGCGGCGCGTAATGCGTTGCACTCGCTACAAGGTGCGTTTTCCAAACGAATCCATGAACTGGTCGAAGCCCTGATCCATCTGCGGATTTACGTGGAAGCCTCAATCGACTTCCCCGAAGAGGAAATCGATTTTCTCAGTGATGGCAAAGTCGCGCGCGATCTGGATGGCATCATCGGTAAGCTACAGCAGGTATTTAAAGAAGCACGCCAGGGTGTATTGGTGCGCGACGGTATGCGGGTGGTGATCGCCGGTCGACCTAACGCCGGTAAATCCAGTTTGCTTAATGCACTGAGCGGCCGTGAATCCGCCATCGTAACCAGTATTGAAGGCACCACCCGCGATGTGCTGCGTGAACATATCCATATTGATGGTATGCCGCTGCACATTATCGATACTGCCGGCTTGCGCGAAAGCCCGGATGAAGTCGAGCAAATCGGTATCCAGCGCGCCTGGCAGGAGATCCAGCAAGCCGACCGCGTCTTATTATTGGTCGATAGTCGCCAAACCCAACTGGCTGATCCCCATGAAATATGGCCGGAATTTGTCAAAAAACTGCAAGATCCAGGCAAGATCACCCTTGTTCGCAACAAAATTGACCTCAGCAATGAAGCAGCAGGGCTGTTTCACTCAAGCGCAAATAACATATATATAGGTATTAGTGCTGCAACCGGTGCCGGGATCGATGAATTAAAACAACACCTGAAAACCATTATGGGTTTTAGCGAGAGCGGCGAAAGCGGTTTTACTGCCCGCCGCCGTCACTTGGATGCACTTGAACGCGCGCACGCTTTCCTCGCATCCGGCAAAGCACAACTGCAAGGCTATGCCGCCGGTGAATTGCTCGCGGAAGATTTGCGCCAGGCACAAAATGCATTGAGCGAGATTACGGGTGAATTTACCCCGGATGATTTACTGGGGCGCATCTTCAGTAGTTTCTGCATCGGCAAATAAATGATTCATAATTATGCGTCGCTGGATTCCCGCTAAATCCACCTAATGTGAGTCTTCACCAAGATATCTGTCAATGTGTGTCTATACTGTTTATTAATTAAACAGTATAGATTTTTCACGCCATGAAAATTCCGGCTCTACCTGATAGCACTAAACCCCATACAGATCCTTTAGTCGCGATACAACTGCTTTCTGCCTGCCGTATTCTGGTTATCAACGGCAAAGGTGGCTCCGGCAAAACAACCCTGAGTACCAATCTCGCTGCCTGGCTGGCAAAACGCGGTGATACGACAGTATTGGTCGACGCAGATCCGCAAGCTTCAGCCAGTTATTGGCTCTCATCGCGCGCGCCGGAATTACCTAAAATTTTCGGCGTAAAGATTGACCCTACCAGCCGGATAAGCCGCAGTTTCCAATGGCGTGCCCCAAAATCTACTCGCTGGTTAATTACCGATGCCGCACCCGGCCTCACTGATAACGCGCTGGACGACATTATCCAGAACCACGATCTCATCATAGTCCCGGTATTACCGTCCGATATTGATATCCGCGCCAGCGCACGTTTTATCGGCGAACTCCTGTTAAGCCGCAGTATGCGTCGCCAGCGTCGACCGATTGCGGTGGTTGCCAATCGCGTAAAACAGCAAACCAGTGCCTGGGAAAGATTACAAAAATTCCTGCTCAGCTTGAATATCCCCTACCCCGCCACTTTACGCGACACCCAATATTACGTACGTGCCTACGGTGAAGGTCGCGGTGTCGCCGACTATCCACAACAAAGCCATGAACGCGATCGCAAAGACTGGGAATTACTTTTATGTTGGTTAGACGCACAAGTTTCAGCCAAACAATGGCTGGATGAAACCTTCGCTGAAGATCCCGCTAACGATATCTCCAATGTGTCTTAAATTGGTGAACCTTCCACTAAAAGAAACCTTAATACAGACTTATCTTCAATCTTTTCCACACAGTTACACAGGTTATCCACAGTTGAATCGAGTTTTATTGCGTAAATAGTTGTTTTAAATACCGTTTTAGTTATCGAATCAAACTTGTGTGTACAACCCTGTGGGTGTTGATGACAAAAGCTGGGCAGGTTTTTGGGGATAAGTGGGAATTTCTCCGCTTTCTGTATAACAATGGCTTTTATAACCAGCTTCCAAGCAGCTTAAGCCCAGCTTGCGCGAGCCTTTTCCAATGCCTTATCATCTATTTAACCTGTTGAAAAATAATTACTTTTTTAGCTTATCCACAGAAAAAGTGATCTATATATATAACAACATCTTTTAAATACCTGAATAACAATACATATATTCATTTCATACATTATTTTCCTTTGTTGTAACGCGAGCTGTTTTTTTGAATAACTAGGTTATTGGACAAATGAGGTCCATTCTTCACTCTGGAACACGCCGTACTTTTTGTTTAAGGAAAGCATTCATGGGGGCTCGACAGTGGAGTCCCACCGCTGGTGATTCCAGAGTAAATACCGGATTCCATCTGCGATATTTCCGTGACGAAAAAAAGCATTGATTAATCCCTGTACAAGTTTTGTGCAAATCGCTGACAGGCCCTATAATGTCGCCCCTTTTGTTCCACGTCTGTCCAAGGTATTTGTACGCAGCCCGGCTGCAAGGTAGTAAGCGATGATTTTTCCGGATCGTTTTGATGTGATTGTGATCGGCGGCGGCCATGCCGGCACCGAGGCCTGCCTGGCGGCGGCGCGCATGGGTTGTAAAACCCTGCTGCTCTCGCACAACATTGAAACCCTTGGCCAAATGTCCTGTAACCCGGCCATTGGCGGGATCGGCAAAAGCCATCTGGTAAAAGAAATTGATGCCATGGGCGGTGCTATGGCACTCGCGACCGACAAAGGCGGCATCCAATTCCGCGTGCTCAATGCGCGCAAAGGCCCGGCAGTGCGGGCGACTCGCGCTCAGGCCGACCGTATTCTCTACAAGGCGGCGATTCGCCATACCCTGGAAAACCAGGAAAATCTGTGGATCTTCCAACAGGCCGCTGATGACCTGATTGTGGAAAATGACCAGGTGCGCGGCGTGGTTACCCAGATGGGCCTGAAATTTATGGCCACTCAAGTGGTGTTGACAGCCGGTACTTTTCTCGGCGGTTTGATCCACATCGGTATGCAAAATTATTCCGGCGGCCGCGCCGGTGATCCGCCGTCGATTGCACTGTCCAAACGCCTGCGCGAATTGCCGTTGCGGGTTGATCGCTTGAAAACCGGCACTCCACCGCGTATTGATGCGCGCACAGTGAATTTTGATGTGTTGGAAAAACAGTGGGGCGATGAACCGCGTCCGGTGATGTCGGTGATGGGCAACCGCGCCATGCAACCGCAACAAATTTGCTGTTACATCACCCATACCAATGAAAAAACCCACGATGTGATTCGCCGCAACCTCGATCGCTCGCCCATGTACTCAGGGGTGATTGAAGGTATCGGCCCGCGTTACTGTCCGTCGATTGAAGATAAAATTCACCGCTTCGCGGATAAGGATTCACACCAGGTATTTATCGAACCGGAAGGTTTGACTACCCACGAACTTTATCCGAACGGAATTTCCACCAGCTTGCCGTTCGATGTGCAGTTGGAAATCGTGCGTTCGATGAAAGGTTTTGAAAATGCGCACATCCTGCGTCCGGGTTACGCGATTGAATACGATTATTTCAATCCGCAGGATTTGCAACACAGCCTGGAAACCAAAGTGATCGGCGGATTATTTTTTGCCGGCCAGATCAACGGCACTACCGGTTACGAAGAAGCGGGTGCGCAAGGCTTGCTTGCCGGAATAAACGCGGCGCTGCGCGCGCAAGAAAAAGCGGCCTGGTGCCCGACCCGTGACCAAGCTTATGTCGGTGTGTTAGTGGACGACTTGATTACCCTCGGCACCAAAGAACCCTATCGTATGTTTACCAGCCGCGCCGAATACCGTTTGTTGTTGCGCGAAGACAATGCCGATTTGCGTCTCACCGAAAAAGCGCGCGAATTTGGTTTAATCGGCGATGCGCAATGGAAAATTTTCTGCGACAAGCGCGAGCAAATCGCACTTGAGCAAGAGCGTCTGCGCTCTACCTGGATTCAGGCCGGTTCTGCTGAAGCAGAACAAGTAGAACAAAAAATCCAGACTAAATTGACACGCGAATACAGTTTGATGGATTTGCTGCGTCGTCCGGAATTAACCTATACCGATATAGCTTCACTCAAAGGTGATCCTATCGCCAATGAAGCAGCAGCAGAGCAAATTGAAATCGACGCAAAATATTCCGGCTATATCGAGCGCCAGCAAGAAGATGTTGATCGTTTGCGCGCTTACGAAAATACCTTGATCCCGGATGATTTTGATTATTCAGTAGTTGATGGTTTATCAAACGAGGTCAAACAAAAATTGACCGCTGCGCGGCCGCAAACACTGGCACGTGCTGCGCGCATTTCAGGAATTACGCCAGCGGCAATTTCACTGGTGCTGGTCTATTTGAAAAAGCGTGGTGTGTTAAAACGTTTGCAGGTAGATGCAGATACGCCTGAACAACAAGCATCGTAATTTTACTGCCGCTTAAACCAAGAGAATTGTGAGTGACCGATTTACATAACGAATTACGTAATCAATTGCTGCGCGGTGCGACTGAAATGTCGGTCGTCCTGAATGACGGACAGATTGAAAAATTATTGGCTTACGTGTGTGAGTTTGAAAAGTGGAACAAAGCCTATAATCTTTCAGCAGTGCGCGATATTCACCAAATGGTAGCACGTCACCTGCTGGATAGTTTAAGTGTGGTGCCCTGGTTTCAGAATGGAAAGGTTCAGGGTGGAAAGTCGCAGGCTGAAATTTTTTTTTCCGCTGCGCGGGTAATTGATGTCGGCACCGGCGGTGGATTACCTGGAATTCCGTTGGCAATTATGTTCCCGGAAAAACAATTTACCCTGCTCGATAGCAACGGTAAAAAAACCCGCTTTTTATTTCACATTAAAACCTTGCTGGGTTTAACCAATGTGACGGTTGAGAATCACCGGGTAGAAGAGTTTCAACCGGAGCAAAAATTTGATGCGGTGATCAGCCGCGCGTTTGCCAGCTTGCAAGATATGACCGAGGGCTGCGCACATATGTTGGCACCCGGCGGAATTTTTCTGGCGATGAAAGGGATATTCCCGCAAGATGAACTTGTGTCCATCGCCGATAAAATTGAATTACTAGAAAGTGTAAAACTGTTGGTTGCAGAAACAGACGGCGAACGCCACTTGTTAATTTTGCGGCCGCAACAATAAAAATTTTCAACCACTGTGTGGTTATAGGATTTTCACTTGACCAAGATATACGCCATTGCCAATCAAAAAGGTGGAGTCGGTAAAACGACCACCTGTGTGAATTTAGCAGCATCACTGGTAGCAACCAAAAAGCGTGTCTTGTTGGTGGATCTTGACCCACAAGGCAACGCCACCATGGGCAGCGGCGTAAATAAAAATGAAATTGAAGAAAATATTTACGATGTGTTGACTGAACGCGCAGCGATTAAAGATTGCATCGTTGTTTCTGAAAGCGGCAAATATCATGTGTTGCCCGCCAATGGTGATTTAACGGCAGCTGAAGTAGAAATGCTGGCGCTGGATAACAAAGAGCGCCGTTTACAAAATGCGCTCAACCAGGTGCGGGACCAATACGATTATATCCTTATCGACTGCCCACCTTCACTTAATATGCTTACCTTGAATGCGCTCGCTGCCTGCGATGGCGTTATCATTGCAATGCAATGTGAATATTATGCATTGGAAGGTTTGTCGGCATTGGTCGGCACCATTAACCAAATTCAAAAAGTATTAAATCCGAATTTAAAAATCGAGGGACTGCTGCGCACCATGTATGATCCGCGCAACAGTTTGACTAACGATGTATCGGCGCAACTGCAGCAGCATTTCGGCGATCGTTTATATCGCACCTGCATTCCGCGCAATGTGCGTCTTGCAGAAGCGCCGAGTTTTGGTATGCCGGTATTGGCGTTTGATCGTCAATCCAAAGGGGCAATTGCGTATCTCGCATTGGCTGGGGAAATTTTGCGTCGCAATGAAACAAGCAATAAACCCGCTGCTGCAGCAACAGAAACTCTCTAACAAAAAATTGATATAAGGCTGATTCAGATGTCGACAAAACGCAAAGGATTAGGAAAAGGCTTGGACGCACTGCTCAGTGCCGGCCTTGGTGTAACAGCACCTGCGCCCGAGATGCCGATTAATCCTGCGGAAGTGGATAGCAAACTGGAATATCGCGACGGCAAACTCGCGCATTTACCGGTGGAATTAATTCAGCGCGGCAAATATCAACCGCGGCGCGACATGCATACCGAAGCCTTGGAAGAATTAGCCGAATCGATTAAAGCCCAGGGCGTAATGCAACCGATTGTGGTGCGCCCGATTGGTGAAGGTCGCTACGAAATTATTGCCGGTGAACGCCGCTGGCGTGCGACCCAAATTGCCGGCCTCGATAAAATCCCCGCTGTAATTCGCGATGTACCCGACGAAGCGGCAATTGCGATGGCGTTGATTGAAAACATCCAACGCGAAAATTTAAATCCGATTGAAGAAGCAGTTGCACTCAAACGTTTGCAAGATGAATTTGAATTGACCCACGCGGAAGTTGCGCAAGCGGTAGGTAAATCGCGCACGACGATTACTAACTTGCTGCGCCTGATTGCATTGAGTGAGGAAGTGAAAACCTTACTCGAACACGGCGATCTGGAAATGGGCCACGCGCGCGCATTGTTGACGCTTGATGCGGAAACCCAACGCGCAATTGCGCGTCAAATTGTTGCCAAAGGCTTGTCGGTGCGCCAGACCGAAGCATTGGTGCGTTTGCATCAAGAAGGACAACAAAAGGACAAATTAAAACCGGAAGTTACCGTCTCTGCTGATATCCGTCGTTTGCAAGATCAACTTTCCGATACCTTGGGCGCGGGTGTAGAAATCCAACACGGCGCAAAAGGTAAAGGCAAATTGGTAATCAGTTACAACTCGCTTGATGAGTTGGACGGAATCCTCGGCCATATTAAATAAATTTAATAGCATTGAGACCGCTGCCGAAGATGCCTTTTCCCTATATCTAGTTGCCATCAACAACTTCAAACACTAGTTACAGTAAATAAAAAAATACTTGGCAAATTTACAACAAATTTACTAGGCAGTATTTGGCTTTGGTGCTAGCGCGACGGTTGCCGCTAGGGGGCTTAATCACTATAATGCGCCACGTTTGGGCGTTTGAAACATAAGCTTGTTACCAATGGTAATAAGCAATTGTTTATGACAAAATGCCGCCGCAAAAAATGGGGAGCCCTGAACCAGTATGTCGCGTTATCTCAAAGGGCGTGACTTTGCTCTCCAGACAGTGGCAGTCCAGTTATTGGTAACCTTGGCAATCAGCGCCATGGGTCTTGCGGTCAACAGTCAGATCGCAATTTCATTGTTTGCAGGTGGAATTATTTGTGTGACAGCCAATGTGTGGCTGGCACTAGTGGCGTTTCGTCCCGCATTGGGCGCGCCCACCCAGAAAATCCTGGCGGCTTTTTACGTCGGTGAGTTGGGAAAGTTTGTTATCACAGCCCTGTTATTTTTGTTGGCGTTCAAGAAGATAGCGTTGCTTCAACACGCGCCTTACGCCGCAACCATGATTCTGGCTTATGTGATGGTTCAGGTAATTGCCTGGCTATATCCGCTATTGCGCAGCCCTGGTGGGCGCCGCTAGCGTGAACCGATTTCAACTTTGGTCATTTGGGATTTAACGATGTCATCCGCTGAACACGCAGAAGCACTAACATCTTCAGAATATATCAAGCACCACCTAACCAATCTTACCTATGGCAAGTTGCCTGATGGTAGCTGGGGTTTTGCACACAATGGCGACGAAGCTGCACAAATGGGCTTTTGGGCTGTTAACGTAGATACCATGGGTTGGTCCTTATTTTTAGGTGTATTGTTTTTTATCATTTTCCGCAGTGTTGCTAAAAAAGTAACCTCGGATGCGCCTACCGGCTTACAAAACTACGTTGAAGCAGCTGTCGAATTTGTCGATAGCAACGTCAAAGGTATGTTCCCTTACAAAAATGCCATGATCGCACCTCTGGCGCTGACCATTTTGGTGTGGGTATTCTTTATGAATGCGATGGATTTGGTCGCTATCGACCTGTTGCCGGAAATTGCCAAACTGATCGGTGTTTCGCTCGGCGCTGATCCTCACGCAGTATTCTTCAAAGTAGTTCCATCTACTGACCCTAATATTACGCTCGGCATGGCCGCATGTATTTTCTTGTTGATTCTGTTCTTCAGCGTCCGTGAAAAAGGTGTGATTGGTTTTGCTAAAGAGCTGTGCTTGCATCCGTTCAGCAGCAAAAACGTGATTGTGCAGATTGCAGTAATTCCGGTGAACTTTATTCTTGAAGCAGTAAACCTGATTGCCAAACCGGTATCACTCGGTTTGCGTCTTTTCGGTAACCTCTACGCCGGCGAAATTATTTTTATCCTGATTGCGATTATGATCGGCGCTAATTTGGTTCTCGGTTTCTTTGGTATTTCGCTGCAGATTATCTGGGCGCTGTTCCACATCCTGATTATTGCATTGCAAGCGTTCATCTTTATGGTGCTGACCATTGTGTATATGAGCATGGCTTACCAAACCGATGAGCAGCATTAATTTTTTTAGTTTGTTTTTTTAAGTTTTTGTTTTTCGTTTTTTATTTTTATCAACTTAAGTAGGAGAAAACACTGTGACTGAAGCTCAAGCTTTGATTTATTTGGCAGGTGCACTGGTAATTGGTTTGGGTGCTGTAGGTGCTGCTATTGGTGTAGGTATTCTTGGTGGTAAGTTCCTGGAAGGCGGTGCCCGTCAACCGGAATTGATCCCGATGTTGCGTACCCAGTTCTTCGTTGTTATGGGTCTGGTCGATGCGGTTCCAATGATCGGTGTTGGTATCGGCATGTACATCCTGTTTGCTACAGGCGCCTGATTTTAAGTAGTCGCGTTAGCGATTTAATCCCTTTAACAAAGGCATCTAAACGTGAACCTGAACGCAACTTTTATTGGTCAGATGGTGGCATTTGTCATCTTTATTTATCTGACACATCGTTTTGTATGGCCACCCATTGTTGCGGCAATGGCTGAGCGTACCAAGCGTATCGCTGATGGTCTCCAGGCTGCGGATAAAGCTGAAAAAGATCTTGAGTTGGCCAAACAGAAAGTGGTTGAGCAGTTAACTTCTGCCAAGAAAGAAGCTGCCACTATTATTGATCAAGCTAACAAGCGTGCAATCGAAATTGTTGAAGAGGCAAAAGAGAAAGCCCGTTTGGAAGGTGATCGTCTGAAAGTCTCGGCCCAAGCTGAAATTGATCAGGCTACCAGCCGTGCGCGCGAAGAATTGCGCAGCAAAGTGGTAACCCTGGCATTGGCTGGTGCAGAAAAGATTCTCGAATCTTCTATCGATCAAAATGCTCACAACGAGTTGGTAAACAAACTCGCTGCCGAGCTCTAAGAGAGGTAGATATGGCTGAACTAACCACCTTGGCTAGACCTTACGCCAAAGCAGCATTTGAATTCGCCCTGGCTGCAAATAAATTGCAGTCATGGCTGGAAGCTCTGGAAGTTTCAGCCGCTGTTGCAGAACAAGATCAGGTAAAAAAGGCCTTGGGCGTTTCTGGTCTGTCTGCTGCGCAAAAAGCTTCCATCTTTGTACAAGTTTGTGGTGAGAAGATGGATGAAAATCAACAGAATTTCATCCGCACCCTTGCAAGCAATAAACGTCTGGCGCTGCTTCCGTTTGTGAAAGAGCTGTTCGCCAGGATGAAAGCCCAGCAAGAAAAAACCATCGATGTTGAGGTGACCGCAGCTTACGAGTTGCCGGTTGACTTGATAAACAAATTGGCTCAAGCACTGAGCGCCAAATTGGATCGTAAAGTCAGTGTTCAAGGCTTGGTTGATAAGAGCCTGCTGGGTGGTGTTGTTATCCACACCGGCGACATGGTGATTGATGGTTCAGTACGTGGTCGCTTGGCGAAGCTCGCCGAAGCAATGAAATCCTAATGTTAGGGTCGAGGAACAGAGCATGCAGCAACTGAATCCTTCTGAAATCAGTGAAATCATCAAGCAGCGTATCGCTGGCCTTGAGTTTTCAACAGAAGCACAAAACGAAGGTACTGTCGTTTCCGTAACGGACGGTATTATTCGTATTCACGGTCTCGCCGATGTTATGTACGGTGAGATGATTGAATTTGAAGGCGGCATCTACGGGATGGCACTGAACCTGGAGCGTGACTCTGTGGGTGCAGTAATTCTCGGCGATTACCGCGGTGTGGCCGAAGGCCAAAAATGTAAGTGTACCGGCCGTATCCTGGAAGTTCCTGTCGGTCCGGAAGTGCTGGGTCGTGTGCTCGACGCATTGGGTAATCCCATTGACGGTAAAGGCCCACTCAACACCAAAATGACTGATGCTATCGAAAAAATTGCGCCCGGCGTAATTTGGCGTAAGTCGGTAGACCAGCCAGTACAAATTGGTTTGAAAGCAATTGATGCGATGGTACCTATCGGCCGTGGCCAGCGTGAGCTGATCATCGGCGACCGTCAAATCGGTAAAACCGCGATTGCGGTTGATGCGATCATCAACCAGAAAGGTTCCGGTATTAAATGTATTTATGTTGCTATCGGCCAGAAAGCCTCTTCTGTAGCAAGCGTTGTACGTAAGCTCGAAGAGCACGGCGCTATGGATCACACTGTTGTGATCGCAGCGACCGCTTCCGATCCAGCAGCAATGCAATTCCTCGCCGCTTTCACTGGTTGCACCATGGGTGAATACTTCCGCGATCGCGGTCAAGATGCACTGATTATTTATGACGACCTGACCAAACAAGCTTGGGCTTACCGTCAAATTTCGCTGTTGCTGCGTCGTCCACCGGGTCGTGAAGCTTATCCCGGCGATGTGTTCTATCTCCACTCCCGTCTGCTTGAGCGCGCATCGCGCGTGAGCGAAGACTATGTAGAGAAATTCACCAACGGTGAAGTGAAAGGCAAAACCGGTTCTTTGACCGCTCTGCCGATCATTGAAACCCAGGCCGGTGACGTATCTGCATTCGTACCAACCAACGTTATTTCGATCACCGACGGACAGATCTTCCTTGAATCGTCCATGTTCAACTCGGGTGTTCGCCCGGCGATGAACGCCGGTATTTCGGTATCGCGTGTAGGTGGTGCTGCACAGACTAAAGTGGTTAAAAAGCTCTCCGGTGGTATTCGTACCGCATTGGCGCAATACCGTGAATTGGCTGCGTTCTCGCAGTTTGCTTCCGACCTGGACGAAGCGACCAAATCACAATTGGAACACGGTCAACGTGTTACCGAATTGATGAAGCAAAAGCAATTTGCTCCATTCAGTGTTGCACAAATGGCGCTGGTCTTGTTCGCTGCTAACGAAGGTCATCTGAAAGATATCGCCGTTAACAAGGTGCTGGATTTTGAAGCTGCCCTGCTCTCTTTCGCAAAATCTGAATACGCTGACACTATGGCTCACATTGATGCCACTGGCGATTGGAATGGCGAATTGGAAGGCAAGTTCAAAGAGCTGATCACCAAGCTGAAAGCAAGCCGCACCTGGTAATTTGGCGGTCAATAAAAGCCGATGAACTATCGGCTTTTATGACCTCAAGCGTCTTAGGCCGTTAACCTGAGTTCGAGAGTATGGCAAGCACTAAAGAAATCCGGACGCAAATTTCGAGCGTCAAAAGCACGCAGAAAATTACCAGCGCGATGGAAATGGTCGCTGCGAGTAAAATGCGTCGTGCACAAGATCGTATGCAATTGGGCAAACCTTACGCCAATCGCATCCGTGAAGTAGTCGGGCATCTGGCTAACTCCAGCCCCGAATACAAACACCGTTTTATGAAAGAGCGCGAAGTGAAACGCGTTGGTTATATTCTGGTGTCCAGTGATCGTGGTCTCTGCGGTGGTTTAAACACTAACCTGTTTAAAGCCGCTATTAGGGACATGAAGCCTTGGGCGGACAAGAATATTGAAATCGATTTGTGTCTGATCGGTGCGAAAGCAGCACAATTTTTCAAAAGCTTCGGTGGCAATGTAGTTGCTTCCACGCGTGATATCGGTGAGGCTCCAGTGGTTGCTGATTTGATCGGTAGTGTGAAAGTCATGCTCGATGCGTTTGAACAAGGCAAGATCGATAAATTGTTTTTGGTGAGTAACGATTTTGTTAACACCATGACGCAAACCCCAACGGTTCGCCAATTGTTGCCCCTGGTTGCTGAAGAAAATACCAAGTTGAAACATCACTGGGATTATATCTACGAGCCAGATGCTGAGTTCCTGTTAAAAGGTTTGTTGACTCGTTTTATTGAATCGCAAGTCTATCAAGCGGTAGTTGAAAACGCGGCGTCAGAACAAGCTGCGCGAATGATTGCAATGAAAAGCGCAACCGACAACGCCGGTGAATTAATTGATAGTTTGAAACTGATTTACAACAAAGCGCGTCAGTCAGCCATTACGCAAGAGCTGTCAGAAATCGTCGGCGGTGCAGCAGCGGTATCTTGATACCCTGCTCTCGCTGCGCGCAGCAAGCCAAACTGTTTTTGTGTTTAATCCTTCAGCCCCCTGAGTTTTATTAAAAGGGATCTGAGGTTTCTGGAACAAAGAGGAACCGGAAATGAGTAGCGGACGTATCGTTCAGATTATCGGCGCGGTTATCGATGTGGAATTCCCACGCGATGCAGTGCCTAAAGTTTATGATGCACTGGTAATTACCGACGGCAACCTGACCCTCGAAGTTCAACAGCAATTGGGTGACGGCGTTGTGCGCACTATTGCCTTGGGCTCTTCCGAAGGTTTGCGTCGCGGCCTGGTTGTGACCAACACCAACGAACCAATCCGTGTACCTGTGGGCAAAGAAACCCTGGGTCGTATTATGGATGTGTTGGGCAACCCTATCGATGAAGCTGGTCCAATCGGCGAACAAGAGCGTATGCAGATTCACCGCGCTGCGCCGAAGTATGAAGAGCTGTCAGCGTCAGACGATTTGCTCGAAACCGGTATCAAAGTAATCGACCTGGTTTGCCCCTTTGCCAAAGGCGGTAAAGTAGGTTTGTTCGGTGGTGCGGGCGTAGGTAAAACCGTAAACATGATGGAACTCATCAACAATATCGCGAAAGAACACAGTGGATTGTCGGTGTTTGCCGGTGTAGGTGAGCGTACCCGTGAAGGGAACGACTTCTACCACGAAATGAAAGAGTCCAACGTCGTTGATAAAGTGGCGATGGTATACGGCCAAATGAACGAGCCGCCAGGCAACCGCCTGCGCGTGGCGTTGACTGGCTTGACCATGGCGGAAAAGTTCCGCGACGAAGGTAAAGACGTACTTTTCTTCGTAGACAATATTTATCGTTACACCCTGGCTGGTACTGAAGTATCTGCATTGTTGGGTCGTATGCCTTCAGCGGTAGGTTATCAACCGACTCTGGCGGAAGAAATGGGCGTTCTGCAAGAGCGTATTACTTCTACCAAGATTGGTTCTATTACCTCTGTTCAAGCGGTATACGTACCAGCGGATGACTTGACTGACCCGTCACCGGCAACCACCTTTGCGCACTTGGACTCAACTGTAGTACTGAGCCGTGATATTGCTGCAAAAGGTATTTACCCGGCGATCGATCCACTGGATTCAACTTCACGTCAGTTGGACCCAATGATCATCGGTAACGAGCATTATGAAGTAGCACGCGGTGTGCAAACTGTATTGCAACGTTACAAAGAACTGAAAGATATCATCGCGATTCTGGGTATGGATGAATTGTCAGAAGAAGACAAACAAACCGTATCACGCGCGCGTAAAATCGAGCGTTTCTTGTCCCAGCCTTTCCACGTAGCAGAAGTATTTACCGGTTCACCGGGCAAATACGTTCCACTGAAAGAAACCATCCGTGGTTTCAAAGGTTTGTTAGCCGGTGATTTCGATCATTTGCCGGAACAAGCCTTCTACATGGTAGGTTCTATCGACGAAGCGGTCGAAAAAGCTGCCAAACTCAAGTAATCGCCAACCCCCGTGCTAAACCCACGGGGGTTGTCTGCTGATCTGTTTGGATCAGCATTATTTCAGTGAAGAGACACAAGTATGGCCATGACTATTCAATGCGATATCGTCAGTGCTGAGCGTGAAATTTTCTCCGGCTTGGTGGAGATGGTAATTACCACCGGTAGCGTAGGTGAAGTGGGTATCGCCTACGGTCACGCACCTTTACTGACCGGCATCAAGCCAGGTCCTGTGCGTCTTATCAAGCAAGGCGGCACTGAGGAAATTTATTTCGTTTCCGGTGGTTTCCTTGAGGTTCAGCCCTATCACGTGACCGTATTGGCGGACACCGCCCTGCGTGCCGACGATATGGATGAAGCTGCTGCCCTGGAAGCACAAGAAAGAGCGCAACAACAACTGTTGGAACAATCCAGTCAGATTGACTTCCAACGCGCCGCCGCCCAATTGGCAGAAGCTGCTGCCCAATTGCGCACCTTGCAGGCGATCAAGAAAAAAGCAGGCAAGTAAGCGGAACAATCTGTTGTTGATGTGATAAAAAGGCGATCTTCGGATCGCCTTTTTTATTGGTTTGATTGTCCCGTCCTGAAATAGGTTTACACATTGGAGACCTATTATGGAAACAACCGTTACTCCTCCCATAAAACGCACCCAGCGTGATTACACGTTAGGCTTTAAATTAC
>NZ_JBXAMU010000005.1:0-542431 GCF_058800985.1 Cellvibrio sp. GW822-FHT04B05
GTAATTTAAAGCCTAACGTGTAATCACGCTGGGTGCGTTTTATGGGAGGAGTAACGGTTGTTTCCATAATAGGTCTCTAATGTGTAAACCTATTTCAGGACGGGACATCAGGTTTCTGCGAAAAGGCGATCTTCGGATCGCCTTTTTTATTGTCATTTTAAATAGCCTGCACTACAGCAGTTGCTTTAAACCGGGCCTACACTCAAAAACAGGTTCCGCAGCAAAAAGTTTAATAACATGCTGGAAATAACTGAATACACCAAATTCCTTATTGGCCTGCTGGCGATTGTAGACCCGCTCGGTGCGATCCCCGTGTTTATAGCACTCACTGTGCATCAAAACAGAGAGCAGCGACATAAAACGGCGCGCCTTACGGTCGTCTCGGTATTTTTCGCATTGATGATCGCCTTGTTATTCGGTGAATGGATTCTCTGGGCTTTCGGCATCAGTGTGGATGCCTTTCGCTGTGCAGGTGGCATTATCTTGTTGCTGATGGGACTGGGAATGTTGCAGTCGCGCGGCCACACACTGGCAGAGATTGAGGCTGCGCAGGATGAAACTATCGCTTTGGTACCGCTCACTATGCCATTGCTCGCCGGCCCGGGTGCGATGAGCGCGGTGATTGTCTATGCGCACCAATCCAATTCAGTTACCCATTATTTATCCATCACTTTTTGTATTTTGTTGGTGAGCGCCTCGCTGATGTTGTGTTTTAAGTTTCTGCCCTGGTTTAGTGAACATCTCAGTAAGCGAAGTATTGTTATGTCCACTCGGGTGATGGGATTGTTATTGGTGGCGATTGCCGTGGAATTTATAGCTGGTGGTATTAAAGGGATGTTTCCGTATTTGACGGCATAGGCAGGTCACGGACGAAACACCGATAAAAAATGTTAAGCGACTACACGATAGTAGGGATGACGCTTATTATCACCGCAAAGCCCCTCTCAAGTATTACTTATAAAAACGGTGCTAAGTATTTCTCAGCAAAGGCTTTTCGGTCGCAAAATTCATAACCATAGAATCTATACCCGGATATCTATAATTAGAGAGCGGCTATGCGTATCATCAACCAGAACTTGATCCTGCTTGTTTTCCTTGCCCTTGGTTATACCGGCTCTGTGCTGGCTGCCCCCACGCTTGA
Source organism: Cellvibrio sp. GW822-FHT04B05 (assembly GCF_058800985.1). Lineage (NCBI taxonomy): Bacteria > Pseudomonadati > Pseudomonadota > Gammaproteobacteria > Cellvibrionales > Cellvibrionaceae > Cellvibrio > Cellvibrio sp. GW822-FHT04B05. Next base: position 1,142 of record NZ_JBXAMU010000005.1, read on the forward strand.
GCAAACACAAAACACCATGAAAACTGCCTCCCAATTTATGTTGGATAAGGTGAGTTATCGCGGCGGTTTTGTCTGGTCTTATCTGCCTGATTTTTCCCGTCAGTGGGGTGAGCTTGAGGCGCGTCGCTCCATGATCTGGATGCAACCGCCGGGTACCGCAACTGTGGGGCATTTGTTGCTCGATGCCTATCATGCGACTGGCGATGAGTTTTATTACCTGGCCGCCGAGCGGGTGGCGGGAGCGATTATCTATGCGCAGCATCCGAGTGGTGGTTGGAATTATGTGGCCGATTTTAATGGAGAAGCTGCACTCAAGGATTGGTACGCGACTATCGGTAAACAGGCGTGGCGGTTGGAGGAGTTTCATCATTATTACGGTAATGCCACCTTTGATGATGTTGGCACTGCAGAGGCGGCAAAATTCCTGTTGCGCCTCTACGTTGAAAAGCTTGATCCCAAATACCGCCCTCCGCTCAACAAAGCTATCGACTTTATGTTGGATAGCCAATATCCGATTGGCGGTTGGCCACAACGTTTTCCTTTGATGCATGACCATCCGACCAAAGACCAACCTGACTACACATCTTTCATCACTTTTAATGATGATGTTGCTGCCGAGAATATCGATTTTCTGCTGATGTGCTATCAACTGCTGGGCGAAGCGCGGGTGCGTGAATCAGTTATTCGTGCAATGAATAGCTTTCTGGTCACCCAAATGGGCCAACCGCAACCTGGTTGGGCATTGCAGTACACAACTGAGTTGGTGCCTGCCGGGGCGCGCTCTTACGAACCAAAAGCCCTGCATACGCCGACAACGGCCGAAAATATCCAGCAACTGATTAAGTTTTATCGGATGACAGGTGAATCAAAGTTTCTCGCCCGCATTCCGGATGCGCTGGACTGGTTGGATAGTTTACAATTGTCTGCAAAGGCAGAATACGAGGGGCGTAACCACCCATCATTTCTTGAATTGGGCACCGATAAACCGCTATTTACACACCGGCGCGGCGCTAATGTGAGTAATGGAGAATATTACGTCGATTACACACCGGGCAATATGTTGGCCCATTACAAGTCCACCAGTAGCATTAATGTGACTAAATTACGCGCCGCTTATAAGTCAACATTAGCGCTTAAACCAAGACAAGTGACTGCAAATTCGCCGCTTAAAGCGATGGGTAATGTTGCGCTGCCAAAATATTTCACGCTCGGCAAGGTGAGCGTATCCGATTTAAACTTTCGCGCGCAAAAAAGCGTTGAAGAAAAAAAACTTCCCGATCAGGCTGCAGAATTGATCAACGGACTGAATAAACAAGGCTACTGGCCGACACCACTGTATTACACAACCAACCCATATAAAGGCACTGCGCCAGCCAAAAATGCCACCATCATCACCAATGAGTATGCTGCTACTATGGTTGGCGATGAGTGGGATACTTCGCCATATCCGGTTGAAAATCCGGTAATGGGGATTTCTACTGGCAATTATGTTAAAAATATGGGGATATTGATCCAGTATCTGCAACAAATTTCAGCTAAATAAAGCCTGCTTCACAGGCTAATTTCTATTCATATCGGCGCGATGCTTTATTTTTCACAAAAAATGTGGACAATTGCGCGCCATTTCCAATTTTCGCCATGGGCACTGATATCAATATCTATGCCTCCTGGTTTTTTTTACTTGCGGAAAAAGCCTGTTAATCACAAGGGGCGACATATTTTGAATAATTCAGAGCAATCAATCTCCTGGTCTGCGCGTAAGTCAGCTGAACTCTATGGCATTGACGAATGGAGCAGCGGCTATTTTGGCGTTTCACCACAAGGTGATGTTGTCGTGCGTGCACCAACCGCCGAAGGCGAAGTCAATGTGTCGATAATGGATATCGTCGATGGATTGCAACAGCGCGGTTTACAAATGCCGGTATTGTTGCGCCTTGAAAATATTGTCGATTCGCGTATCAGCATTCTTAATGATTCATTTGCGCAAGCTATTGCTGCAAGTAATTATCGTGGCCAGTATCGCGGCGCTTTTCCAATCAAGGTGAACCAACAGAGTCATGTGATTGCAGAAATTGTGCGGTTTGGTCAGCGTTACAACCATGGCCTTGAAGCAGGAAGTAAAGCAGAATTAATGATTGCGTTGGCCACGATTACCAATCGTGAGAGCATTATTATCTGTAATGGTTATAAAGATGCCGAATTTATTTCACTCGGTTTGCAGGCGCGCAAACTCGGATTTAAATGTTTTTTTGTGCTGGAAACCCTTACGGAATTGCAGTTTGTCATTGAACGTAGTCGCGCACTCGATATTGAGCCATTAATTGGGGTGCGGTTAAAATTGTCCACTAAAGTAGAGGGGCATTGGAGCGCGGATAGCGGTGACCGTAGTTTATTTGGTTTAAATACCAATGAATTGGTTACTGTGATTGATACATTGCGCGATGCCAATTTATTGCATTGTTTCCAGTTGCTGCATTTTCATTTGGGCTCACAAATTCCTAATATTCGCAGCATCCGCGCCGGTGTGTTGGAAGCCTGTCGCTATTACATCGAACTGGTGGGCGAGGGTGCTCCGCTCGGTTATCTCGATTTGGGCGGTGGTTTGGCAATTGATTACGATGGCACATGCAGTACCAACGGTCACAGCCGTAATTATTCTGTGCAGGAATACTGTATTGACGTAGTGGAATCGATTCAGGAAAGTTTGGATGCCCACAAAATTCCACATCCGACCATCGTTACCGAGTCAGGCCGTGCGACCGTCGCACATACATCAATTTTGTTATTTAATATTCTCGATGTAACCCACTTTGAGCCTATGGCTTTGCCTGAGGTCTTGCCCACCAATTGCCACGAAATGATTGCAAACCTGTGGTACACGCACAGTGTAATAAGCGTGGCTAATTTGCAAGAGTCCTATAATGACGTAATTTACTATCGCGATAAAATTCGCGATTTATTTAATTCCGGCGATATCAGTTTACGTCACCGCGTGTTGGGCGAAAATATTTACCTTGCCGGTCTGCAAAAAATTGTAGCTTTCTTGCCGCAACTGAAGCGTATTCCCGCTGAATTGGAAAGCTTGCCGCAATTGTTGGCGGATATTTATTATGGCAATTTCAGTGTATTCCAATCGCTGCCAGACTCATGGGCGATAGGGCAAGTCTTTCCGGTAATGCCAATTCATCGCTTGGACGAAGAGCCGACTCGCCAGGCAATCATTGCGGATTTAACCTGTGATTGTGATGGGAAATTGCAAAAATTTACCAGTCCTGAAGGTGAATCAACTACCTTGGCGCTTCACCCGATTAAGGCGGGTGAGGAATATTATCTCGGTGTTTTTTTAGTGGGTGCATATCAGGAAACCCTGGGTGATTTGCACAACCTGTTTGGCGATACCAATGTCGCCAGCGTGCGCATTAATGCCAACAGCAGTATTGATTTTGTGCACGAATTGCATGGCGATAGTATTGCAGATGTATTGAGTTATGTTGAGTATAAGCCGAATGAGTTGTATGAACAGTTTCGTCAAACCGCCGAGCAGGCTGTGCGTGAAGGTATTATCAGCGTGGCTGATCGCCAACAAATGCTCTCGGCCTATTCGGAAGGATTGCGCGGCTATACCTATTTTGAAAAATAATGAATGGTAGGTGTTAATCCAGTAGCGCAGTTATCGGTAAGAGATTTTATTTATAGATTGTTGTGGAGTGTAGATTAATGGCAAAAGTGTTAATTATCGGTGCGGGTGGTGTGAGCGGTGTTGTGGTGCATAAGTGCGCACAATTACCAGATATATTTTCAGAAATTGTGTTGGCAAGCCGCACTGAATCAAAATGTAAAGCTATTGCTGCGCAATTAAATCGCCCGATAAAAACAGCCCAAGTTGATGCGGATAATGTGCCCGAGCTGGTTGCATTGATCAACGCTGAAAAACCGGATCTGGTCATTAATGTTGCATTGCCTTATCAAGACCTGACGATTATGGATGCTTGTTTGGAAGCGGGTGTCGATTATCTGGATACTGCCAATTACGAGCCACTGGATACGGCTAAATTCGAATACTCATGGCAATGGGCCTATCAGGAGAAATTTAAGGACGCAGGTTTGACCGCGTTGCTTGGCTCGGGTTTTGATCCTGGCGTTACCAATGTCTATACCGCTTACCTGAAGAAACATTACTTCGATGAAATTCATTATCTGGATATTATCGATTGCAACGCGGGTGATCACGGCTTGCCTTTTGCGACCAATTTCAATCCGGAAATTAATATTCGCGAAGTGACCGCTAATGGTCGCTATTGGGAAAATGGTGATTGGGTAGAGACTGCGCCGCTCAGCATTAATCGTGTCTTTGATTTTCCTGCCGATATTGGTCCAAAGAAAATCTACATGATGTATCACGAAGAATTGGAGTCGCTTGTTAAACATTTCCCGGAAATTAAACGCGCCCGTTTCTGGATGACTTTTTCTGATAATTATTTAAAGCATCTGGAAGTGTTGGGTAATGTGGGTATGACAGGTATCGAACCTATTATATTTGAAGGCCGTGAAATAGTGCCACTGCAATTTTTGAAAGCATTACTGCCTGATCCCGCAAGTCTCGGCCCATTGACCAAAGGCAAAACCTGCATTGGCTGTTTTGCACAAGGCATTAAGGATGGTAAGCCGGTAGCGATGTTCGTCTACAATATTTGTGATCATCAGGAGTGCTATCGTGAAGTGAAATCCCAGGCGATTTCTTACACCACCGGTGTGCCTGCCATGATCGGGGCAAAAATGATATTGGAAGGTAAGTGGAAAAAACCGGGTGTATGGAACATGGAGCAATACGATCCTGATCCGTTTATGGAAGATCTCAATAAATACGGTTTGCCTTGGCAAGTGGTTGATGTCGATCCACGTGCAATAAACGGATGATTTTAATTTGTAGGTTGGGGTGAGGAACGAACCCCAACATGTCCACTCCACATATTGTGTTGGGGTTCGTTCCTCACCCCAACCTACATTGCTTATTTAAAAATGCAAAAACGCGAATATTTCACCCATTTTAATCCTGCCCGTGTGCCATCTCCCTGTTTTGTCATCGATAAAGCGGCGGTGGAAGATAATTTAAAAATCCTCAATCGTGTGCAACGTGAGAGTGGTGCAAAAGTATTAGCTGCACTCAAGGCATTTTCCTGCTGGAATCTCGCCCCTTTATTTCGTAAATATCTTTCAGGTACTTGTGCGAGTGGTTTGCACGAGGCGCGTTTGGGGAAAGAGGAATTTGGTGGTGAAGTTCATTGCTATTCTGCAGCCTATAAAGAGTCAGATTTGCTCGACATCTTAAAAGTTGCTGATCATGTTTTATTTAACTCATTTTCGCAATGGTCGCGCTTTAAATTCCTCGCTTTAAACGCGCAACAAGAACGACCCGAATTACAGTTTGGTATTCGTATCAATCCGGAACATTCAGAAGGTGAAGTTGCGCTTTATGATCCTTGCGCACCATGCTCGCGCATGGGGGTAACCATCGTACAATTTGAACAAGCGTTGCGTGATGATCCAAATATTCTGGATGGTATCAGCGGCTTACATTTCCACACGCTGTGCCAGCAGGATTTGCCGCCTTTGCAGCGTACCCTGGCTGCGGCAGAAGAAAAATTCGGCAAGTATTTTTCGCATATCAAATGGATAAATTTTGGTGGTGGCCACCATATCAGTCGGGAAGATTATCAAGTCGATGAATTGATCGAGCTGATTAAATCCTTTCGCGCTTGTCATCAATTGCAGGTGTATCTTGAGCCGGGCGAAGCAGTTGCACTCCGCAGTGGCGTATTGGTCGCTGAAGTATTGGATATCACCTGGAACACAATAGCGCAAGCAATTCTCGATACTTCGGCGACGTGCCATATGCCGGATGTATTGGAAATGCCGTATCGCGCGGATGTGCTGGGAGCAGGAATGCCCAATGAACTTGCGCATACTTATCGCTTGGGCGGTATGACTTGTTTGGCGGGTGATGTCATTGGCGACTACAGTTTCAATGCGCCTTTAACTGTCGGTCAACGTATAATGTTTGACGATATGGCTCACTATACGATGGTAAAAACTACCACCTTTAATGGCATTAATTTACCAACTCTCGCTATTTGGGATTCACACACTGATGAGTTGCAAGTGGTTAGAGAATTTGGATACGACGATTTCAAACAGCGCCTATCCTGATATGTAGGGGTGCCGCTCGCTGCGCCCAATTAGCTCAAGGCAACAGCGTCCTATTTTTAATCTTTAATTTCCCGTCAGGTTTCAGCATGAGTAAAAAATCAGCCCACATAGGTCTCGTTAATCCTAAAAGCCCCGCCAACGTCGGTATGGTAATGCGTGCGGCTGGCTGTTACGAAGCTGATACTGTTTTTTATAGTGGTGTACGCTTTGAGCGTGCGCAAAAATTTGCAACTGACACAAAAAATGCTAGCCGTAAAATAGCATTGGTCGGCATGGGGAATTTGCTCGATGACATCCCGCCAGGCGCAACCTTGGTTGCAATCGAATTGATTGAAGGCGCAACACCACTTATGGATTTTGTTCATCCCGATCACGCCTACTATATTTTCGGCCCGGAAGATGGGTCGATTAAAAAAGAGCTGTTGGATCACTGCGAACACGTGGTCTATATCCCTACTATCGGATGCATGAACCTTGCAGCGACTGTCCATGTAGTACTTTATGACCGCATGGCGAAATCGGACAGGGATGTGATCGAACAACGACCTGTTGCAGAGAATCGCGATGTGAATAATAAAATCAGGATTTAGCAGTAATTATTTCTTCTTCAATTAAATATTCTTCTTTTGGACTCTTTGGTTTTTTTTGTGTTTGTTCAGGAGGTCGCTTTATATTGGGGCACTTTCCGTGGCTTTCCAGCCAGTAGAGCGTATTTCCAACTAATGCAATCGATCCAGAGACAACCGCGCTTGTCGTTGTGACTAGCACTGATGTTGCAGCAGCCTCTATAAATTCTGCTTTACAACTATTTGTTATGCAGTCGATTTTATTAAACGCTTGCAGTTGTTCGGTGGTGAGTACGATCTTCTGGGTGGACACCATGCAATTTTCGTCATAACTGGCTACTTTTTTGGGCGTAACCACACAGGCAGCCAGTGAAGTGCTGATGAGGATTAATACCAGTCGGTAAAATGAATTTCTAAAGTCTCGCATGGGATTCCTGAGGTAATTGTTCAAATGCCGTATTGTTTGTACCAATACTGCCCTAACATGACTAAACAAATTGTAACGATCAGTATCCGCAACACTTTTGCATTCACTTTAAAAAGATAATGTGAGCCGACCCAAGCGCCTAGTATTTGCCCTGCGATCATCGTTAAACCTGCAACCCAAACCAGTTGGCCTGCAAAAATAAAAACAATTAATGAAGCAATATTGGTGGCGAAATTCAGCGGCTTAGCGGTTGCAGTTGCCTTGATTAATTCGAGGCCGCGCAAGCTAACACCTGCAACTGCCAGAAAAGAGCCAGTGCCTGGTCCAAACATTCCATCGTACATGCCGATAATGGGCAATACGGTCTTTTGGTAAAGGCTGGCTGACATCCTTGGCTTGGTTGATTCGAGTTTAAAATAAGGTGCGGTAATAAAATACACGGCAATTATCACTAGCACTAACGGGATGATAAAACCCAGTAGCCCGGCGTCAATGAATTGAACAATCACTGTCCCGATTGCTGAACCAATAAAAGCGGCAATCATCATCGGGTGTAATGCCTGCCAATGGATTTTTTTATGCTTAAACAATAGAAAACTTGCAGTACCGGAACCAAAAGTGCTTTGCAGTTTATTCGTGCCTAGTGCGGCTAGCGGTGGCACTCCTGATACAACCAGCGCTGGAACTGTGATCAAGCCACCACCTCCCGCGAGAGTATCCATAAAACCCGCAATGGCGGCGGCAAAAAATAAAAATACCAAAATCTCTAGCGGAAAATCCATTGTGGTTTCTCAGTCAAACACCGTACAGTTCAACAGTTACAAACCTCCGTGCGTCAACTTCTCCGGGTTTAGTAGTTGCTCCAACTCTTCGCGACTTATAGCGGTTTCTTCAACAGCAACATCGATAATCGCGCGTGCCTCTTTATAGGCTTTTTTGGCGATCGCAGCGGCTTTTTCGTAGCCTATAATGGGATTCAATGCAGTCACTAAAATCGGATTCTGCGCGAGGGATTGTTGCAAATTGGTGTGATTGACCGTAAATGTTGCGATGGTTTTATCCGCTAATTCGTTGCCCGCGTTGCTAAGTAATGCAATTGATTGCAATAAGTTGTGCGCGATCAATGGCAGCATAACGTTCAGTTGGAAATTACCTGATTGTCCGGCTATGCCGATGCTGACATCATTTCCCATTACTTGCGCGCACACCATACACACGGCCTCAGGAATAACCGGATTTACTTTCCCCGGCATAATTGATGATCCGGGTTGCAATGGTTTCAGGCTAATCTCTGCTAAACCGGCGAGTGGTCCGGAGTTCATCCAGCGCAAATCATTGGCAATTTTCATCAAGCTTACCGCCAATGTTTTGAGCTGGCCGGAGACCGCAACTGCGGTATCTTGCGCGCTCATGTGCGCAAAAAAGTTATCTGCCGGTGTAAATGATAATCCCGATGCTTCACTTAAATGTGTTGCAAATTTTTGCGCAAATTCTGCGTGAGCATTAATGCCTGTACCTACCGCTGTTCCGCCTTGCGCAAGGTTAAGCAGTTGCGGCAGAACCGTTTGCAGACGGACATAGTTACTTTCGATTTGGCTCGCCCAGCCGCCAATTTCCTGCCCAAAGGTCACGGGCATTGCGTCCATTAAATGAGTGCGGCCAGTTTTCACGACATCTGCCAGCGCCTCCGCTTTGCCCAGCATGCTGGTGTGCAATTCTTCAAGGGCAGGAAAAAGCTGCTGTTTAAGGGCAAGGGCGGCACTGATGTGGATTGCACTGGGAATCGTATCGTTACTGCTTTGGCTCATATTCACGTGATCGTTGGCATGGACCTTTTGGCCTGCGAGTTCGCTGGCGATATGGGCGATTACCTCGTTCACATTCATATTTGTACTGGTGCCGGAACCGGTTTGGAACACATCTACCGGAAATTGGTCCACATATTGTCCGGCGACGATACTGTCGCAGGCGGCACAGATCGCCCAGGCGATATCCTCGTCCAGTAATCCCAATTCACGATTGGTCAGGGCGGCTGCTTTTTTGATGTGTACCACCGCCTGGATAAATCGCGGGGGCAGGGTTAGGTTGCTGATGATGAAGTTGTCGAGCGCGCGTTGGGTTTGGGCGCCATAAAATGCGGTTTTGGGGACTTGTACCTCACCCATGCTGTCATGTTCAGTGCGAAACTCACTCATGGAAACCTCCTTGGGCTGCTGACATAGGTTGTCAGTTATAGGGATTAGTCTGCGTGGCCTGCAAGTCTAGCGAGTAATGGCAAGTGCCTGCCATCCTATTTGGGTAACTTTTCGCTACAATCCCTTTTTTATTCATTATTGAGTTCTTATGTCCAAGCAATTTGTTGTAAATAGTGAATTTGCGCCCGCGGGAGATCAACCCACCGCGATTGCCGGTCTTGTACAAGGTATAGAGGCCGGCTTGGCGCATCAGACACTGCTGGGTGTGACTGGCTCGGGTAAGACCTTTACCGTCGCCAATGTAATTGCACAGGTGCAGCGCCCCACGTTGATCATGGCGCACAACAAAACACTTGCGGCGCAACTCTATGGTGAGTTCAAAGAGTTTTTCCCTAACAACGCGGTTGAATATTTTGTCTCTTATTATGACTACTATCAGCCCGAAGCTTACGTTCCATCATCCGATACCTTCATCGAAAAAGACTCAGCCGTAAACGAGCATATTGAGCAGATGCGATTATCGGCAACCAAGGCGCTACTGGAGCGAAAAGACGCCATTATCATCGCATCGGTGTCGGCAATTTACGGTTTGGGTGATCCTGAAGCCTATATGAAAATGTTGTTGCATATAGTGCGTGGCGACAAAATCGATCAGCGCCAGATTTTGCGCCGTCTCGCTGAGTTGCAGTACACGCGCAATGATATGGAATTCTCCCGCGCAACCTATCGTGTGCGCGGCGAGGTAATCGATATTTATCCCGCTGACTCCGATATTGAAGCCGTACGCGTGGAATTGTTTGATGATGAAGTTGAGCAGATTTCGATTTTCGATCCACTCACCGGTGAGGTGTTGCAAAAAGTCCCGCGCTTTACGATTTACCCAAAATCGCATTACGTGACACCGCGCGAACAAATTCTGGATGCAATTGAAAACATCAAAGAAGAGTTGCGCGAGCGCTTGGAATATTTGCGTGAAAACAACAAGCTTGTCGAAGCGCAGCGATTGGAGCAGCGCACCCGTTACGATTTGGAGATGATGCAAGAGTTGGGCTACTGTAACGGCATTGAAAACTATTCACGTTATTTGTCCGGCCGTAATTCCGGTGAAGCACCGCCGACATTATTTGATTATTTGCCTGCAGATGCCTTATTGGTTATCGACGAAAGCCACGTAACTATTCCGCAAATCGGCGCTATGTATAAAGGTGATCGCTCGCGTAAAGAAACCCTGGTTGAATACGGCTTTCGTTTGCCATCTGCATTGGATAACCGCCCGATGCGTTTTGATGAATGGGAGCACATTGCTCCGCAAATGATCATGGTCTCGGCAACTCCCGGAAAATATGAGCAAGAAAATCAGGGGCAGGTAGTTGAGCAAGTCGTGCGCCCAACGGGACTTATTGACCCGCAAATTGAAATTCGTCCCGCGACTACACAAGTAGACGATGTGCTCTCCGAAATTCGATTGCGCGTAGTAAATGGTGATCGCGTATTGATTACTGTGCTCACCAAACGTATGGCGGAAGATCTTACGGAATACCTTGCTGAACATGGGGTGCGGGTGCGCTACTTGCATTCGGATATTGATACGGTAGAGCGCATAGAAATTATTCGCGATTTGCGGTTGGGTCAATTTGATGTGCTGGTAGGCATTAACCTGCTGCGTGAAGGTCTGGATATACCGGAGGTATCTTTGGTTGCAATTCTGGATGCGGATAAAGAAGGGTTTTTGCGTTCAGATCGCTCGTTGATCCAAACCATCGGCCGCGCTGCACGTAACATGAATGGTAAAGCAATTCTCTACGCAGACCGAATCACGGGTTCTATGCAACGCGCTATCGAGGAAACTGATCGCCGTCGCGAAAAACAAGTCGCGCACAATCTCGAACATGGTATTACTCCGAAAGGGATCAACAAAAGTATTGCCGATATTATGGAGGGTTCCGTTGCTCCCGGTGCCGGTGGCCGCAGTGCGCGTAACAAGGCAATGGCCATTGCAGAGCGCAGCGGTAAATACACTGTTGAAGTGAATCCGAAAGACATTTGGAAGACCATTGAGCTAATGGAAAAACAAATGTTCCAGGCGGCGAAAGATTTGGAGTTTGAAGTGGCAGCCAAGTTGCGCGATGAGATTGAGAAGTTAAAGAAAAAAGCAATGTAACCTGTCGAAGCTTTAGTTAAGTTGTTATGTTCATAAGAATAATTATCAAATAGAATGGGGCCACACAATAAAGCCTAAAAGGCTCCATTTTCTTGATGGAATAAGTTCAGATGAAGAGATTCTTATTTTCCCCCGTTTTTCTAATAATATTTTTATTTGGTGTGCCGCCCGCATTGGCAAGCGGATGGGTTGAATACACCTCACCTAATGTACAGCTTTATTCTGATGCTTCAGAAAGCCAGGCAACGAGTTGGATCGAGTCTCTGGAAAATCATGCCAATCTTGTGCAAGCGCTTGCGCCATCTCTGCAGATTGCAAAGGTTAAGGTCATTACCCACTCGGATTACGCGTTGTATCAGAAAATTAAACCGACCCAGAATGCAGGTGCATTTGTTGATCGTATCGAGGGTGACCAGTATTTGATGATAGGACGGGATATAAGACCAATAAGTGCAGATCTTAAAAAGCAGACGATTATTGATGCTTATTTGTGGCACTACCTGATGCAAGCTGCAATAGCTGAAAAATATCCTTTTTGGTACACCAGTGGGCTGCGAACAATCCTGAATGCAGCAGAAGTGCATGACAATCAGGCTACTATTAGTGTGATACGTAGCTTTACAGCCATTCCTTCGGCAGCAATTCCGCTTGAACCTCTTATCTTCGGCGATAAAAGCGCATCCTCAAATCCATTTTATAAGCTTAACGCTGGTGCTGCGGTGTATTATTTTTTGTTTGGCTCACTTGATAACTATCCAAACCATCAGCAGCAAGTTGCTACCTACCTTGCACCGCAAACACCTAAAACCAAAGAGGGATTCGAGCAAGCATTTGGTCAATCGATTGTTGCTGTGCAAGAGTCTTATGATCGTTATTTGGCGGAGCCGTCACTCAAGGCTGCTCGCCTGAAATTCAATGGTGCTCAGAGTAGTATCGGAAAGCGCAAGCTCAGCAATGATGAGTTAGGTCATACCATGGCGCGAGTGCTCATTCATCATAATGAATATGATTATGCGAAAAAATATTTAAAGAAAATTAATAAAAATTCTCCCCAGTATGCTGATATCGCTCTCTATTTCCAAAAGCATGAACAAGAATTACAGATGTTTTAGGCAGCAGAAAAATCACTGAAAAATAATCCTGATAATGCCGAACTGCAGGCGCAACTTGCCAATTATTATTCGGAGCAAGCCAAGATTTCCCCAGTAAAAGAGCAGCAGAGTCTCATGCAAAAAGCCATTGAATACGCTGAGCGCTCTTTGGCTCTTGCCCCGGGCAATAAAGACATGCACGTTGTTCTGCGTTTTGCTTACAACAGACTGGGAAATCAAGACAAGGTGTTTGAACACATCAAGGCTTATCATCAGTTAGCACCGAATGATGCCAGTATCAACTCGGTGATGGGGACTTGTTACTTGAGGGAGAGAAATTATACTGCGGCGCGTACCTATCTGAATCGCGCCTGTGAGCTTGATAAAGGTTATTGTGAAATGGCTCGTTTACGAATTGAGGAAATAGATAAGCTAAGTGCGGTGGATTGATGCCAATAGTATTCCTATTTTAAAGCAGCAGGGTTATTCTGTGCTGCAATGCTCCATGAATAAATATAAATGATGACGGCTCCGCTTTATCTCGTTTTTGATGGTTAGAAATAAACGGTTGTTAATAATAATGATGTAATTGCGTGGTGATTTTTTGCCATCCAAATGTACCTTGATGCACTTTATCTGTGCGTAAAAATACCCTGTTTGAAATGCGTTGGTTCTGGATCGCTTGCTGTACTTGCTATAAGCGTTCATTTGGCGTAGCTGCGGATTGAGCAGGATTTTTGCATGGTTTCAGGTGTTTTGCTCTCGCAGTAACTGATTGTGGGATTGGTGGAATCTTGGTGCACTTATAGATGAGGCTTTGTCGGAGAAAAATATGAATAAAATGTGGGCTCGCAAATCAGTTGAATCGCTACGCGATGAAGTGGATGGTAATGAGCGTGGGCTGAAGCGTTCGCTCGGAGTCTGGAATCTGATCGCGCTGGGAATAGGGTGCATTATCGGTGCTGGAATTTTTGTCCTGAGCGGACATGCTGCCGCCTCAAATGCCGGTCCTGCTGTTGTTATATCATTTATCGCGGGTGCCATTGTCTGCGTATTTGCCGGCTTGTGTTACGCCGAGTTGGCGTCTTCCGTTCCCGTCGCAGGTTCTGCTTACACCTATGCCTACGCTTCACTGGGGCAATTTATTGCCTGGATGATCGGCTGGGATTTAATCCTTGAATACGCGCTGGGCGCAACAACCGTTGCCATAGGTTGGTCCGGGTATGTGGTCAGCTTTTTGAAAAATTTTGGTATTTATATCCCCGCTGCGTTGACGCAAGGCCCTTGGTCATACAGCGCTTTGAGCGGAGAATGGATGGCGACCGGCAATATTATTAATTTACCCGCAGTTCTAATTGTGTTGATAACCTCATCGTTGCTGGCCATAGGTACACGTGAATCTGCGCGAGTAAATGCGGTGATTGTGGCAGTGAAACTGTTGGTTGTTATTACATTTATTGTATTAGGATGGAATGCGGTGGATCACCAGAACTGGGTAACCGTCGGTAACCCGGATGGTAATTTTGTTCCGCCGGTTGATAGCTTCGGTAATTTTGGGTGGGGTGGAGTATTAACCGGTGCCGGGGTGGTGTTTTTCGCCTACATTGGTTTTGATGCTGTTTCCTGCGCTGCACAGGAGGCAAAAAATCCACAGCGCGATATGCCGCGCGGTATTATCGGTTCGTTAATAATTTGCTCGGTACTTTACGCACTGGTTGCTTACGTACTTACCGGATTGGTTCCCTACGATAAACTCAACGTACCTGACCCTATCGCGATTGCTATTGATACCTTGGGTATGGCTTGGTTATCACCCATTGTTAAATTAGGTGCGATTGCTGGCCTTACCACGGTTGTACTGGTGTTGTTATTAGCGCAAACCCGTATTTTTTATTCCATGTCGCGCGATGGCTTGTTGCCTGGCATTTTTTCAGATGTCCATAAAAAATTCCGCACTCCTTTTAAAGCCACATTTTTTACCGGTCTTGTTGTTGCTATTCTCGCGGGTATTTTACCGATGGGATTGGTGGGAGAGTTAGTGAGTATCGGTACCTTATCGGCATTTGTTATTGTTTGTATTGGCGTGTTAATGCTGCGTAGAACTCGTCCTGATTTGCAACGTCCTTTCCGCGTTCCCGCTATTTGGTTTGTTGCACCGGCCGGGGCATTCTCTGCATTATTCCTGATGTCAGGCTTACCACTTGATACCTGGTTGCGGTTATTGGTATGGATGGCTTTGGGTGTGGCAATTTATTTTCTTTACAGCGCGCGCAGAGTAAACTCCCGACAAGAACTGTAAAAATAAAATGCCAGAGGATTATTATTTGGTTTCAAACGCGACTAATGACAGCGCTTTGATAAAATATTCATGCTGGTTTGCGTATTACAAGACAATACGCTTACCTTCTTTTGCGGATTTAAAAATTGCCTCCAAAATAACAATATCTTTCATGCCTTCTTCACCGGGAACAATCACTGGTGATTTATTCAAGATTGCAAGCGCATCATTATCCATTTGCTGCGCTTGCTGATTTTCCGGTGATGCTTTAAGTATAGCGCCACTGCTGGTTTTTCCCTTTACGCCGGAATAGGATTGGAAAGGACTCAATTCATACCAACCGGATTCACAATCTGCCCGGAGCAAATTCATATTTTTCGCATAACTGGTGGTGCATTTCGCGCGCGCGCCACTGGCATATTCCAATTCAAAAACTGTTGTTTCATCGACATGTTTATAAAGCTCACGGATGCTTTCCATGTGTGCTGTTACGGCGATGGGTTCTTCGCCAGCAGTGTAGCGCGCTGCATTCAATGGATAGACACCCATATCGTACATAGCGCCGCCACCGAGTTTAGGGTCAGCGCGCCAACTGTAGCCGGCATTGCCACTGTTATAACCTGCCTCAGCGGTGATTGTCTGGATTTTTCCGTAGGGTTTTTCTTTGGCAAGTTGCATAATTCGCCGGGTATTTGGCTCATGTTGCATGCGATAACCAATAGTTAATTGCACTTTGTTTTTCTTGCACACATCAATCATCGCCTGACATTCTTTTTCACTCATCGCCATGGGTTTTTCACACCACACATGTTTTCCGGCATTGGCGGCAATTTCAGTAAATTTTTTGTGCGTTCCCGTCGGCGTTACTATGTACACCACATCAATATCCGGGTTGTTGGCAAGTTGGTGCATGTTGTTGTAGTTATAAATATTGTAATCAAGCAAATTATGTTGTTTTTGCCACACCGGAATTTTTTCAGGCGAGCCAGTTACAATTCCAGCGAGATAACAATGCTGCGTGAGCTGCAATGCCGGAGCCAGGAGGTCGCGGCTGTAATAGCCAAGGCCGACCAAGGCAACACCGACACGTTTTTTAGGGAAGGTGTTGGCAAATAATGGCGCGGCAGTTGTCGCAAGCCCCAGTGCACCAAAGGCTTTTATAAGTTCGCGACGGGTAAGTTGTGCCATTGATCTTGCTCCTCAAATATTTATTTGTTTAGTTGTAATCCCCATCGCCGGTTCAAGCAAATTGCTAAACAAAAAATTACCTGCGTTAAATAATCTAAAAATATCAATGGGCTACTTATCTTGCTTAAGTGAATAAGATGTAAACCTGAGGTACCACTGGTAGAATGCACTCTTTTTGGGGCTTTCCGGGCTCCGATCCCGATAGTGGCACCTTTATATGCAATCCTCTCCTAATCCCTCGTCAAAACACCTTACTACCGACTATGAAGATTCCCGCCTGGTTCCGCTTTGGCGTGCCTGGCTGGAAGTGGCGGGAAGTATGCCGCTGGATAAGTGGCTGAAAAATACAGTGCGCCAATATGCACATTCAGGCCCGACCTCCATGCCCGAGTATGATGAGGTCAAAAAGCACAATAAATTCAAGATACCGAAAATCCTTGCAGCTGATGCGCAGCCAGAAGCTGTTAATAGTGCCGCACTGAGTTTGGCTATGTTTTCGGCATTGCGTTTCCAGCAGCTGGCTACGGCGTTGGAGTTTGCGTATCGCAATCAAAATAACGCGATTGATTGGTTGCAATGGGATTTGGATTGGCAGCATCGCGATATGCAATCCATAGCACCGATTTCTTTTTGGTATTGGATTCAGTTGCGTGTGAACGGCGATCAGCCGAAAAGAAACCTGGCGCAACTGCGCGATGCCGAAGAGCGCCGCCAATTTTTTAATCAATTTATTATTCAGGTAACACCGGTCAATATGCCTGTGTATTTGCTGTGGTATGGTTTGCGTCCACAGTGGAACGATTTGCTGGCCGCGCGCAAAAAAGCGAGTGAATGGGATGATAAAACCTTGCAGCATTTCATTCAGCAGCAAGTTACAACACCGCCATTGTGGTTGCGTGTGCAAAAAAATAGTGATGTTGCTGTTGTGTGCAACGGATTGCAGCGTCAAGGCGTAAAAGCGCAACTCGATGGGCAACAGCGTTTATCCGCGCGTGGTGGTGTAGGTGTGCACTCAACCGATGAATATAAAACCGGTGCAGTAGAAATCCAGGATATTGCCAGCCAGCAAATCGCCTTAACTGTCGCCGCAAAGCCAGGTCAAAAAGTATGGGATGCCTGCGCCGGTGCGGGTGGAAAAACCCTCGCCATTGCAGCGCAAATGAACAACAAAGGTGCATTGGTTGCGACTGATTTACACGAATATAAATTGGATGAATTAAAACGCCGCGTTAAGCGCGCTGACATTTTTAATGTGCGCGCTTTTACCTGGGCTGGATTGGAACCTTTGCGTTTGCCTAAAGAAATTGCGCAGCAAAAAGGATTTGATTGGGTGTTGATCGATGCACCCTGCAGCTCTGCGGGAACCTGGCGGCGCAACCCCGATGCGCGCTGGCGTTTTGATGCCAGGGACACTCAAGAGTTAATTCAGTTACAACGACAATTACTTACGAATGCTGCGCCAGCAGTCAGGGCGGGTGGGCATTTTGTATATGCAACATGCAGTTGGCAGGTCAGTGAGAATGAACAGCAAATTGAATGGTTTGTACAACAGCATCCCGATTTCACAATTCAATCACAGCGCATTTTAGGCGTGCCCGAATTGGATGCGGATACGATGTTCGTTGCAGTCCTGGTTCGTAATAGCCGATAAAGTTATTCGGTGGTGATGGTTACTTTAACTCCATCACCACACGAAAACCCAAATGCGCATCAAAAATCTCAGCGTGGTGATAATCGCGGATGTGATTGGCAAGACGCTCGGCATTGTCCTTTGCTGATCCTCCGCGTACGACATGCGCGTCGCAGCTTTTCAGGATCATTGCCTGGCCATTTTTAGGATGCTGGGTATAGTTCTCGGCGAAACAATCTTCCACCCATTCTGCGACGTTACCGGCGGTGTCGTAAACACCAAAACCATTTGCCGGATAACTTCCAACCGGCGCTGTTTTTGCCCCAAATAAACCGGAGAATTTGCTATTGCAGCCACGGCGACAATTGGCTTTTCCGGCAGATTCCTTAACCTCATTCCCCCACCAAAACAGCGTTGTAGTATCGGCGCGGGCAACATATTCCCATTCGGACTCTGTCGGCAATCGGTATTTTTTTCCGGTAGTTTCGCTCAGCCATTTTGCATAAGCGCGAGCATCTTCAAGGCTTACATTAATCACCGGACGATTACCGCGCCCCCAGCGATTATCACTCGGCAATGTGCGCTTGGTTGCTTGGGCAAACATATCGTAATCGTCAAAGGTGATTTCGTATTTGCTCATTGCAAAAGGTTTGCTGATGACCACTTTATGCACCGGCATTGTCATAGGATTGTCTTTATTGCCCATAAAAAATTCGCCAGTGGGAATGCTGATCATGTCAGGTCCCTGGCTTTTTATGGATGTCACAACCTGGCTGCTAATTTCATCGCCTGGTGCAATGGTTTCGCTTAATGAAAAGGTAGGTGCTAGCGGTTGATCAACAATCTCAACCCAGGTGCGTTGGGTATCGTAGCCCGCTTGACTAACTTCAATCTGATAGCGACCTGCAGGTAATTGAATACCCGGTTCATATCGTTCAGGAATATTCATTATGCGCACCCGTGCTTGCGCCGGTGACGTTTTTACCGTGAGTGCATAAGTGACGAGTGGTGCGCTACTTGCCGCTGATGATGCATGTTCCGTTGGTATAGCAGCCATGCCGATAGACGCTGCTATTGGTGTATCGCCTGCATCGCTTGCAGCAGATGAGGCTGCATTATTACTTGAATTGGCATTATTTGAGACAGTTGCAATAACTGTAGTTTCATCCGGGTTAGCTACTGCTGTCGTCGGGACAATACCAAATAGAGTCGCTGTTGCGATTGCCAGTTTTCCTGCAGCAGAAGTGTTTTCGTTAACGCCAGCGTTTTTTGTGTACCAGATACTGAATCCAATCCAGCCTATTACAACAAGGCTTGCTGCTATTCCCAGTTTGGCAAATGAAGCATTTTTTTTGCTGAATACTTCGTGAACTTGCGTTGCCATTTCTGCGCGTACTGTGAGTGCTGGCGTATGTTGCGCATTAAAAAAGATTTCAGTAATTTTAGTGGCAGGGCGCTGATAAAATCCTCTGCCTGGTGTCCAGCGTATCGCCCTGATTTTATTCCAGCGCCAGCGCACTGCATTGTAAGTTGCAGAGATTAAGGCTCGCGCTAAATTTATTACCGTTAAATCGGCAGGATGAGTTGCTGTGGTACTCGGTGCACGATAATTTTTTTCCAGGTCTTCAATCGCTGCAATCAAATCACGTCCGCGTTGAAAGCGTTGTTCAGGATCTTTTGCCAGTAATTTTTCCAGGATTTTCTGGTAAGCCAAATATTGCATTGGCAATTTCGGGATTGGTGCGCTGATATGTTTGAGCGCGATAGTAACTGCTTCATCGCCCTGATAGGGAAGGGTGCCGGTGAGCATTTCGTAAAATACGATGCCCAAACTGTAGAGATCAGAGCGACCATCGACGGTGTTGCCCTTGGTCTGTTCCGGGCTCATGTAATGGGGTGTGCCGACAACTGTGCCCACATGAGTCATGCGTGAATTAGTGGCCAGGCCGCGTGCGACACCAAAGTCGGACAGCACGGCAGAATTATCCGCGCGAAATAAAATATTTTCCGGTTTTATATCGCGATGGATATAGCCTTTTTCATGCGCGTGATCCAGTGCACTGGCGATCTCGCGGGTAATGCGCAATACTTCTTCGCCACTAAGTCCCGTACCCATTTTATCGTGCACTGAGCCATTGGGCAGGTAATCCATGGCGATGTAATTTAAATCGTCGTGACGACCGATATCGTAAATTGCCACAATATTGGGATGGGATAATTGTCCAACGATGGTTGCTTCACGTTGGAAGCGTTCACTAAATGCAGGATCATTGTTGAGTTGCGGATTCATTACTTTTAGTGCAACAACACGCCCCACGCTGATTTGGATCGCGAGGTAAACTGTGGACATCCCACCCTGGTTAATTTTTCTTATCACCCGATAGCCGGGAATCTGCATTGCCATATCAAATCTGTATCAAGATCAATTCTTTAATTTAATTTTTGCCGTTGTTCAGTATTGTCAGGAACCGTTAAAAATGTATTACATAAAACAAGAGCCCTATTAGCGATGCAAGCGCAGCACCGAAAATCCAGGCATCTACCAGTGTTTTGCCGGTGAGGTAGGGCACCCATTGCCACAGGCCTTTGCGCAACGGATTATTGCGTAGCGGTGATTCAATAATCTGTAAGGTAATGTTGTCGCGACCACCGCTGGTTAACGCTGCGTGGAGTAATTGATCTACCGCTGCCAGGCAATCATTGGATTCAAATAAAATTTGCGCGATGGTTTTGTCATTCACCTCGTCAGTCAGGCCATCGCTGCACAACAATATCCACTGGTCTTTTTGCCATTGGTGCTCAATGAAGTCTACTTTGACTTGCGGGAGTTCCTGCATTCCCAGGCATTGGGTAATGATATTTTTTTCAGGATGAAATTCGGCATCCTCCGCCCGTATTACCCCTGTCTCCACCAGCATTTGCACGTAAGAATGATCGGTGCTCAATCGCTCCAGTCGGCCACCCTCGCGCGAGGGGGTCCATAAATAGGCCCGGCTATCACCCACCCAAGCGATCTGGTAATTTTCTGAATTGCTTTTCAGGGCAACTACAGTGGAACCCATGCCGGGTGCACCTATGCCTTTTGCGGCGGAAGTAAGGATTGTGGTGTGGGCGTGTTGGATGGTATCAAGGAGGGATGCGTTGGGATTTTCGTCAGTTTCTTGCTCAATGGTGTCGCGCACAATCGCACTTGCCACTTCGCCAGCTTCATGACCGCCCATTCCATCAGCAACCAACCAAAGCCCATGTTCAGGCCGACTGAGAAAACAGTCTTCATTATTGTCGCGCATTAATCCCGGATGGGAAGCGGCGCTGTATTCCAGCGGGTTGATGGTCATAATTGTTGGTAAGCTTCAATGCTATTGTAGGAATTGTTATTGAATCGTTACGTGTCAATACTAGATGACTTTAGAAGGGAAAACTATGTGGCCGGGGGAAAACTATGCGCCCCGGCACATTTCGTTTGACCTTTGTATTAACAGGTCTTGATTGTTAGCCCCATATTTTCTGCTAACTCTTTATGACCTGCATGGGTAACCAGTGCAATGCTGGCTTTTTCCGGTATCAAATAAATACCTGCTACGCGTTTCAGATCTTCAGCTGTAACTGCTAAAACGCGATTGCGGAATAGCTCGCGTTTTTCACGGGTACGATTAAAAAGCTCAGCCTGATAAGTTGATTTTGCTTCGCCTGCCGGTGAACCGGGTTTATCAATACTGCCAATAACACCGAGAATCGCTTCTTCCACTGCTTGCCATTGGTGATCGGTTTCTTGCAGCCAGGTCAGCGAGTTGTCAAAATCGCTTAATGTTTCACTCAAGCGTGGATCGCGATAAGAGTAGAAACGGAATGAAGCACTGTTGCTGTCCTGGCTTGCGCCGCCACCATAGGCTCCGCCTTGCTCGCGAATCGCACGGTGCAAATAACCATTGCGCAAGAATCCGCCCAGCACTGTCAGTGCAGCGGCATCTGGATGTTCACTCGGTACTGTTGCATAGGCTTTAGCGCAAAAATTCACTTGGGTATTAGTGATCCAGGCTTCGCGAATAGTTTCACTGACGGGAGGCAAATCAAACGGTTTAAAATCACCATTAATAATTTCTTCGGGCCAACGTGTTTGCAAGTCATTGCGATAGGTAGCCAAATGTTCCTCTTCACCCACAATTAAAAACTGCTTTGGTGCTTGCAATACCAACTGATGAATTGCATTTAATTGTGCAGCAAAACTGGCCAGATTTTTTTCGTCATCGAGAGAATTGTCGAGTGTTTTGACGGCGGCTATACCTTCCAATCCGCCCAGCTGATGCGACACTTTTGCTGCCGGGCTCATACCCGCACAGGCAGCAGTCATTGCCAAACTATGGCCATGGCCAGTGATGCTCTGTTCACGACGTGCGCGATTTTGCGCAATCAATTCGCGTATACGTGCCAATTCATCAAAGCGCACCTTGAGTAATGTTTCTTGCATTAATTCATTCATGGCAGCGCTATTGCGGCTCAGCGCTTTTGACGAAAGCGTTAAGTAGGCATCGATATTTTGTACATCATTGCCTGCACCGCGAATGCTGCTGAATGCATGAATTGATCCGATAACTTCTGCCTGCCAGCGTTGGGTTGCCAAATAATCTTTATCACCTGCGCCCAATTCAGTGAGGCAAATACTGTAAAACGGAAGGAGACTGATTTGATCATCGGTAAGGGCAGGCAGCTTGCAGGTAATTTGCTGATACACCAAACCGTTAGTACCCGCGCTGTAGCAACGCAATGGGAAATTATTGAAAGATTCATAAGTCCCAGATGTGTAATGCAAATTAGCAGGTATATCTTCCAAGCCAACTTTGGGCAGAATACTTTCATCATCTTGCTGCAATTGGCGCTCTTGCAATGCATGGGTGCGCGCAATAATGCTTTGTTTTTCTTCTTCACTTAATGCTGCTTTAAGCTGCGCCAAGCGCGCAACTTCGGCTGCCTGGATACGTGAACTCATTTGTAAATCAGGGCGCATGGTAAGGCGTACGCGATGGGGATTATCCACTAACCATTTATACACGGTTTCCTGGATAAAGTTTGGATTGCGGGTTTTACTGCGCAAGTTTTCCAATGCTGCGTCCATATCCAGTAATGCGATAGGATCGCCTCTGTGTGTTGCAGACGTAAGTCCCGTTAGGATCAGTTGCAATCCGTAGGGGTAACCATCACCACCGACTTCGCGTTGTGATAATTCCAATTGGTGTAGTGAAGCTTCAATTTGTTCTTGTGGTACACCCTCGGTTGCCACTTTTTTCATGATGTCCAAAATCATGGCTTCAACTTTTGCAGCATTCTCTAATGAACAACCTTCGAGGCCACACACAAATGCCATCTCGCGTGAAGAGTCATCAAGGCCGCACAAGGGTGATGGGGCTTGACCGAGTTCGCTGGTTTCCAATGCTTGTTGCAATGGCGATGCGCTGTTGTCGAGCAGAATATTGGAAATTAATTGTGCTTCCAGCGATTCATCAAGATTGGTGGTTTTGCCCAAGAGCCATGCAACTACTACATGGTGTTTGTTTTCAATGTCATCCGCATCATTTTCATCCAGAGGATAGGCTTCTTCTACCGCTACTGGAGCGTGGTAACGCTTTTCATCACCGACAGCAATAATTTCTTCAAGCTTTTCAAATTTGCTTAATGCCTGGGTTTCAAATTTTTCTTGATGAACCGCAGCAGGAATATCTCCATAGGTCATAAAGATGGCATTGCTTGGGTGATAGTGAGTGCGATAAAAATCTTGCAGTTGTTGATAGGTTAAATCGGGAATATCTTCTGGTTCGCCACCACTGTTGTAATGATATGTCGTGGTTGGGTAGAGATATTTACACAGCGTATGCCATACCTGCGATGAGATAGAACTCATCGCCCCTTTCATTTCATTAAATACAACGCCTTTAAAAACCAAATCGGAACCAGGATTATCAGCTTCCGCAAATTCGACACGATGACCTTCCTGTGCAAAATCCAATTCATCCAAACGTGAGAAAAAGACTGCATCCAAATAAACATCTAACAAATTATTGAAATCTTTTTGGTTTTGGCTGGCGAAGGGATAGGCAGTCCAGTCGGAGCTGGTAAAGGCGTTCATAAAGGTATTCAGTGAGCGGCGCACCATCATAAAGAATGGATCGCGGACAGGATATTTTTGGCTGCCGCAGAGGGCCGTATGCTCAAGGATATGTGCTACGCCGGTAGAGTCATGCGGGACTGTGCGCAATGCGACGAGAAAAACGTTTTCATTGTTGTCGGCAGCCAGATGAATATGCTGGGCGCCGGTAACTTTGTGTCGATATTCTTCAACACGGATCTTCAACGCATCGATAGTTTGGCTACGCAGTAATTCAAACGTTGGGTAACTCATAGGCTTGGAATTCTCTCATCGGGAGCAAATGGATTTAGTGGGAAACAAAAGAGTTTTGTTGCGCAACGAACAGACTCATAGCGGTTAAAAGCCGAGCATAGTCGAGCTGCCGCTGTTCCAGTTGCTGTAGAGCGTAACAACTTGCCTCCAGCGTGGAAAGCTGATTTTCGCTATGTGCTTTGCGAATTTTGTAAATAGATACCGGTGTTTCGGCCAATGTAAGGCGCGGAAGACTTTGCAGGGCAGGATTGAGATAAACCATCTTCCGACTTTTGCGCCAGGTCGCATCTATTACCACTAGGCGTAATTGGTTAAGGGCAACATCATTGATTATCAAATGCGCCGGCGTAGCCAGCCCTAATGCCTTATGTTCAGTAATTTCCGGGTAAAGCAGAAGCGGTCGTTTTCCTTCGTGATGTAGCCAGCTATCCAAAATCTGGTCATCGAAGGTTTCTCCTACCTCAATCTGGCTATTTTTTAGGCTTAAATGAAGAAGCCCTGCAGTATTTTTGGCATTTTGTGTTTCTGCGGGATGTTGCAAGATAAGGATGTCAACCTGGTTGGTAATCGCCGTAATCAAATGGCAAATGCAATTGCGCCGGGGTCTATTGCAGTGGGCGCAAATAGGGCGTTTTGTGATCGGCGCTGTGATCAATGAGGCAACTCCTCTAATTGATGTAATGCAATAATCGTATTTGTTCGGGCCGTTTGCAGGGCGATAAGTTGTCTTTTTGCACTGGCACTCATGGCTTTGATGGCACATTCGCGCTGGCTTGCAGTGGACCGATTATGATCGGTCTCCAAATAGCAAAGTTGCGCCGGTTTGCGCCCGCGAAAATAGCGCGCGCCCATCTTGCCTGATTCGTGTTCATGCCAGCGACGTGCCATATCTGTCGTGATTCCGGTGTACACTTGTTCATCGCTGGTACGAATCATGTAGACAAACCAGTGTGTTGGTGAGGTCTTGGGTAGGGTCATATGGCAGCAGTATGTTTTGGGTGGGTACAGAGAATTATATGGTAAAAGAATCAACCGGTCAGGATCGCAATTTTGATGATCTTGCAAAACGTTTTAAGAAAAATATCTACGGTGGGTTAAAAGGCGATATTCGCCTTGCAGTTTTGGAGCGCGATTGTACTGAGCATTTGCCCATCGCCCCCTTTGGTGAAGCAGAGGAGCATTGGACAATCCTCGATGCTGGCGGGGGGCAAGGACAGTTTTCATTGCGCTTGGCGCAAGCTGGTCATAACGTTGTTATTTGCGATATTTCAGCGGAAATGCTTAATTTAGCCCGGGAACAGGTTGAACAATTGGGATTGATAGATCGTGTGCAGTTAATTCATTGTGCGATACAGGATCTACCGCACCATTTACCTACCTATCAGCAGCAATTTGATTTTGTTATTTGCCATGCGGTAATGGAGTGGATGCAAGAACCTCAATCATTACTGCCTTGCCTGCTAAATTATATTAAGCCGCAAGGTTATTTATCACTTACTTTTTATAATATTCATTCATTGATTTACAAAAATTTACTACGAACAAATTTTAAAAAAATCATTGATAAAGATTATGGTGGTTCACGTGGCAGCTTAACGCCGATCAACCCGCTCAAACCGCAAAAAGTCTTGGATTGGGTGGCCGATTTACAATTACAACCACTCAGCCATAGCGGTATTCGAGTATTTCACGACTATATTTTCAATGAGGAGCATCGTGAACGTGAGCCGCAGACGCTATTGCAACTGGAGTTAGCATTCTCACAACAAGAACCCTATCGCTCATTAGGACGTTATGTGCACCTGTTGCTAAAAGCTCCAGTTATGAGTGATTGATTTTTTCCAGTAGCAGATCGCGAGCCTGATTGATTTTTGCTGCCAAATAATCGTTGCCACCGCGATCAGGATGGAGTTTTTGAATCAGCCTGCGATGTGCTTCCTGGATCATAGGCTCAGTAATTTCACCCTTGGTTATATTGCCCGATAAACCAAGTAAATCTAATGCTTCCTGGGTTTCCATAGGCATTGAAGTTGATTTTGGTGGTTCCTGGGGCTGGCTATTCTGCTGCGCATTTTTGCGCTGCAACCAGTAAGGCAATATGTGGCTAATCAAGCTATAAGCATTGCGGATAAACAGGAACATTGTCCCCAATGCGGCGACTATCCAGGGGATTGCGCCTTTTAAAACCAGTAGGATTAATACGCAAATAAATACGCCTGCCGCTATATACTTTAAGGCTTTGCGTTTTTGTGCCTCATCCATTTTCTTATAGCGCGCACTGCCAATGATAATTAGCGTCACTATGATTGCAAATAACAGAATTTTACCCATAGAGCCTCCGGTAACCAGAGCGCCATTATAGGTACAAGACCTTGTTATCGATAGCCTCATTTTTGTGCTCCAAGGTGATCTTATCTATGTTTGTTGTAATCTGTTCATCACAACATTGTGATAATCAAAAAGGTAATGATTCAATGGGGCTGAAAGGCAGGCTGACAATCTCAACGATATTGGTTTCTTGCATGCGATTGCTAATCCTGGTGTGCTGCTGCATGGCGTTGCTCGCCTGTGGGGGCGGCAGCAAAGGCAATTCGCTCACCCCTTCGCCAGCAAGTAGCAAAGTCGCAGTATCGGTAACAGTATCTTCTTCATTAGCACATTCCTCCACGCCCTCGAATGTCAGCCTGACGGGGCGAGTGACTTACGATTTTGTTCCCCATAACGATAATAAAATTGGTCTGAATTATTCTGCGGTTGCAGTACGAGCTGGACGAGGGTTATTGATTGAATTGCTGGATAATAATAATCTCGTTTTAGCCATAGCCAATACCGATAATCTTGGTAATTACAGTTTTGATGTTGAACTCAACAAACCTGTAAAGGTTCGTGTTAAAGCACAGTTGTTACGCACACAATTACCCACGTGGAATTTCAAAGTTACCGATAATACTGATGGCAATAAGTTGTATGTAATGGATAGCACTTTAATAGCGGCAAGTGAAGCAACAGCTGTACGCAATTTGCATGCTGGATCAGGTTGGACTGGAACCGGCTATACCCAGCCACGTGTTGCTGCACCTTTTGCAATTTTAGATGCGGTGTTTGATGGATTGGAACGGATAGCAGCGGTTAATCATAGTCTGGCTTTTTCACCGCTGGAACTGCGCTGGAGTGTTAAGAACAAAGCAGCCGATGGTAATTTGGCATTGGGCGAAATAGGTACCAGTTTTTATGGCGATTCAGCGATCTATATATTAGGTGACGAGAATAATGATACCGATGAATATGATCGCCATGTGATATTGCATGAATGGGGGCACTATCTCGAAAGTCAGTTTTCGCGTTCGGACTCAATTGGTGGCGATCATATGTATGGCGACAAGCTGGATATGCGTGTTGCTATGTCTGAAGGTTTTGCCAACGCTTTTTCGGCGATGATGTTGGATGATCCTGCGTATCGCGATGCTAGTGGTGCAGGTCAAACTAAAGGCTTTGTTAGTGATGTTGGCCGTAAAACCCACAGTGTCCGTGGTTGGTATTCTGAGGCCTCTATACAGTCGGTGCTTTATAATTTTTACGCTAATAAGCGAAATTTTGGCGATATTTTTAATGTGATAAATTCGCCAGGGTATGCGACTAATTCTGCAATGATTTCGATTTATGCATTTGCTAATGAACTACGAACAATCGCACCGGAAAATATTACAAGCTTCAATAATCTTTTATATGAGCAAAATATAGAGACCACTAACGCCTTTGGCGAAGGTGAAAGTAATAGTGGTGGTTATGTAGACAGTTTGCCTGTTTATAAAATGTTGCAGACAAATAATACTCCTATCAATGTATGTAGCACTAATCGTTTTGGTGCCTATAACAAGTTGGCTGTAGCCCAATTCCTTGTATTGGATATTACTTCACCAGGAACTTATCAGATCAGTGTTCAGGAAGTCGGCGATGACTCGGGTAGTTCAGATCCCGATATTTATCTTTACCGTCGTGGAAAACTGGTGGCTTATGCAGAAGGAGCGGTGATTGATCAGGAGAGCCTGCTTCGTTTCTTATCAGCAGATACTTATGTGCTTGAACTTGTAGATGATAGAGCAAAGTACAACGAAAGCATTGGTGAAATTACTGCGTGTTTTGATGTGCGTGCAGAGCGCATCAATTAAACCGGAGGCCGAACATTGAACAACGAATTTATAAGTTATGAAAAAATACTGGCAATAGTTCTTGCTTTGATTAGTTTGAATGGCTGTCGATCTGAACTCCAATCAGTAGATGCTAATTCCATGGTTGAAACAACGAGCACTGCATCAACCGAAAATGTAAAATCACCCCGGCAAGATTATAAGCGTGTTAAACCGGGAGCCTCAGTTAGTTTAAAAGATTCCACACCATTATATGAATCTGCCCCGGGAGTATACGACTACAACCTTTCATTAATATCATCTGATCATTCGGGCAAAATGACGGTCGTTGCATCTGTCGGTGAAGGTGCCACGATAATTTCGCCGGTCAACCACTTTGAATTTGTATTGGCAGATAATGGCGAATATGTGGTTCCTCTAACGATAAATGTCGCTCAGGAAGGACGTTTTTATATCCAGTTGCATATATCGATAACGACTGAGGGGCAATCTACCTCCCGGGTTATTGCAGCCATTTTACAGGTAGGAGAGCAGATCATAAAAACACAAAAAACATTGAATAAGAGTTCTACTACCAGTGCGGAAGAGGTGATTATATTACCTGCCCAAGAGACTATTTCTCCGCGGTAATATATTGCTCGAACATGTTTGTTTATAATGGCCAGTATAAAGACTGGCCATTTGCATTTATTGAGGAAATTTTATGACAAGTCAACGTTTGCCTGCTGAATGGGAACCACAAGATGCCGTTATGCTGACCTGGCCGCATAAAAATTCGCCGTGGGATTGGATTTTAGATGACGTAGTCGAATTATATGAAGCATTGGCGACGGTCATTTGTGATTATGCCGATGTGATTATTGCTGTGCCGGAAGCACAGTTAGAGGAGGTGCGTGCTCGTTTGGAAGCTATGGGCGCACCATTGGAGTATATCCATTTATATCCATGCGCCAGCAATGATAGTTGGACGCGTGATCATGGCCCAATAACAGTCAAAACAACGGAAGGTTTTAAGTTACTGGACTTTCAATTTAATGGCTGGGGAAATAAGTTTCCACATGATCTTGATAATCGAATTTCACTTCAATTATTTGCACAAAGAGCATTTCCTTACGCCACCATTGAAACTAAAGATTGGGTTTTGGAGGGTGGATCAGTTGAGGTAGATGGGCAGGGTACCTTGATGACTACATCCTCCTGTTTGCTAAATAAAAATCGTAATCCAAATTTATCAAAAGCTGACGTAGAGGCGCGCTTAATTGCTGAATTTGGTGTTCAAAAAATAAATTGGTTGGATCATGGTTACCTTGCGGGCGATGACACTGATGGTCATATAGATACACTTGCACGCTTATGCCCAAACAACACAATTATTTATACCGCATGTGATGATGATCAGGATGAGCATTATACGGAGCTGAAAAAAATGGAAGCTCAACTGCAATCGTTTACCAATGCTGAGGGTGAACCTTATCGGTTATTGCCGCTACCCTGGGCAGGAGTAGTGTTGAGTGATGAAAGTGATGCTCGTCTCCCGTCTACCTATGCTAATTTTTTAATTATCAATGAAGCAGTGCTAGTTCCCATCTATAACTTACCGATGGATGAAGATGCATTGGAAGTTGTTTCCCAAGCATTTCCCGGGTATGAAATTTTTGGTATTCCTTGTTTGTCTTTAATCGAACAAGGTGGCAGCTTGCATTGCATCACTATGCAGCTACCTGAAGGCGTATTGGAGAAATTGTAATGCAACATTCAAATCCTAAAGAAAATGCCAAATCAAAAACACTTCAGATTGGTGTGGTGCAGCAATCATGTACTGCCGATGTGGATGCAAATTTTGCTAAATCTATTGCGCAAATTCGTACTGCTGCAAAGCAGGGTGCACAGTTGGTCGTGCTGCAGGAGTTGCATCGCGGATTATATTTTTGCCAACAGGAAATAGCGGCGCATTTTGATTTGGCTGAAACGATTCCTGGACCAAGCACTCAGGCTTTAGGTGCGCTTGCGCAAGAATTGGATATCGTCATTGTTGCTTCGTTATTTGAAAAGCGAGCGGTGGGTTTACATCACAATACCTCTGTTGTGATTGAGCGCGATGGAAGTATTGCTGGTAAATATCGCAAGATGCACATCCCGGATGATCCCGGCTATTACGAAAAGTTTTATTTCACTCCTGGCGATTTAGGTTTTCATCCAATTCAAACCTCGTTAGGAAAATTAGGAATTCTTGTATGCTGGGACCAATGGTTTCCAGAGGCTGCACGCCTGATGGCAATGGCAGGAGCAGAGTTATTAATTTATCCAACGGCAATTGGTTGGAGTCCTGACGAGGATGCAGAGGAAAAAGTCCGTCAACGCGATGCCTGGATTACCGTTCAGCGGGCCCATGCGATTGCTAACGGTATACCCATCGTCAGTGTTAACCGCGTAGGACATGAACCTGACCCGGCTAATGGCGCTGGTCTGAATTTTTGGGGTAGCAGCTTTGTTGCCGGACCACAGGGCGAGTTTTTGTTCAGTGCGAGCGTTGATCAGGAGGAAACACATGTTGTTACCGTTAATATGAATCGTAGTGAACAGGTCCGGCGGATGTGGCCATATCTGCGGGATAGAAGAATTGAGCACTACGGTGATTTGTTAAAAATCTATCGTGATTGATACTAAAAAGCCGTGTTTTCCACGGCTTTTTTATTGATGGCTAGCTAGAAATACTTTCTGGTGGTGACCGGATATATCGTCTAGACTTGAAGCAATTTACCTATTCCTTTACCGAACAAAGCAACGTTTATGGATTCTCCTGTATCCCCTTCAGATTTTGCTTCACAGTCATGTCCGCTTAGTGATATTCCTTGCCAATTTCTCCAAGAACTTCAAACCTTGCGGCAAGAAGTTGATTTGCTCAAAGAGCAAGTACGCACTGACGCACTGACCGGGCTTTATAATTTTCGTTTTTTCTCGGAGGTGTTGCCACTTGAGATGGAGCGTGCTCGCCGTTCATTCCAACCTCTTTCATTAATTCTTTTAGATATCGATCATTTCAAAGCGTTTAATGATCGGTGGGGGCACGAACTCGGTAACCGTGCGCTATCGCATATTGCAGAATTGATTGGCCTGACAATTCGAAAACTGGATTTCGCTTGCCGATTCGGTGGTGAGGAATTTGTGATTTTGTTACCCAATACCGATTTGCGTCACACAATGATTGTTGCCGAGCGGCTACGTGAAATCATTGCCTCCACGCCCCTGGTGAATGCAAACGATGTCATAACAGTTACTGCCAGCTTGGGTGTTGACGAATTTCGGGGTGATCATAGTGATAGCCCGCAAGGCTTTGTTGAACGTGTCGATAGTTGGTTGTACCGTGCAAAACATGTTGGCCGCAATTGCGTACAAGGTCCCATTATTGAAGCTTCTGATGTGAGCACAACTGTGACACCAGAAGAAAAAGATGCATTGTTTGGAGCATTTGGACCAGATGATGAATGATGTATTGTACTGTAAAATTTGTGTCATTCTGTCAACATCAAATAATTCAGATATATTCAGTAATTTAATTGGTTATCCTAAGGTTGTGTAAAAAATGTCTTTTCCTAAAATTGGTAATCTTGCCCCTGCATTTACACTTAAAAATCAAGCCGGTGTTGATGTGGAGTTAAAGGATTACAAAGGTAAAAAGAATGTAGTGTTATATTTTTATCCTAAGGCATCCACACCTGGCTGCACTGTTCAGGCTTGCGGCATCAAAGATCATCGTGCAGATTTCGATGCACTTGAAACGGTGGTGTTAGGGGTGAGCCCTGATGCACCAGCAAAGTTGCAAAAGTTTGTCGATAAATACGCATTGAATTTCGATCTATTAGCAGATGAAGATCATGCGATTGCTGAAAAGTATGGTGTATGGGGTTTAAAAAAATTTATGGGAAAGGAATTTATGGGGATATTAAGAACCAGCTTTATTATCAATAAGGAAGGGCGCCTGAGATACATTGTTGATAAAGTGAACACCAAGACCCACGATCAAGATGTACTTGGTATTCTGCGCAATGGCATTTAAACTATTTTTGATATAATTTCTTATGATAAAAAAAGAGTGTTTTGAATGGAAATTATACGCATTTCTCTTTGTTTCAAACGAAGTTCGTCTATAATCGCTCCATAGCTGAGTGTCACTTGCAAGGCTCAGGGAGGGTTCTTGATATTTTGTACTACCAAGGAAAACACTCCTGACTGATTTCATAAATGCCTTTGATTGGCAAAGGAGACGCCTGGATGATCCAATTACAGCGAATTTACCGTAACAGCGAACACTTTTCTGAAAACTCATTTGAAGGGTCGGAAGTCCGATCCTACGAAGAATACCTTGCCATGGCTGATATTCCCAAATTTGAAGGGGTATCCGCCCGTGTTATTGACGCTTTAAAGCAAAGAGTTGGGCGCGATGACCTTTCTATTGATCGCATTGCTGAAGATCTGAAGCTTTCTAAAAGAACTTTGCAGCGCCGTTTGCAGCAGCAAAGCGCAAATTTTGCACAGTTGCGCGATATTTTACGCTTCCACTATGCAATTAAGTATTTGATTGATGAGCATATGAGTGTTGATACAGTATCCAAGGCTCTGGATTTCTCGGATCGCACCAGCTTCACAAATGCTTTTAAACGTTGGACCAGTTTGTCTCCCAGTGTTTTCAGAAAGCTATTCCGGGATTACGCCTAGTTCGTTCCAGCAACATATCCTTTATAGATCAAGAGCGCTAATTGCCTGCTTCTTTCAAAACAGGTAAAGTTAGCGCTTTTTATTCTACGAGGTTAGTTCCATGAGTTTCTTTATAGCATCCGCAATGGCTCAGGCTGAGGCAGCGCCAGCTCAACAAAGCAACCCAATGATTACATTGTTGATGTTTGGTGGCATGTTCCTATTTATGTACCTGCTGATTATTCGTCCGCAACGCAAGCGCCAGAAGGAACATCAGAATTTGGTTTCTGCCTTGGGTAAAGGGGATGAGGTAATAATGACTAGTGGTATGCTGGGTAAGATTCTCAAGGTTGATGAAAATTATGTTGTGATCGAGACCGGCAACAATGTGGAACTTAAGTTCCAAAAGGTAGCAGTTCATGCCGTTTTGCCCAAAGGCACTATTAAATCAATAGATGCAGCCTGATTAACAAAAAATAAAAAAGGGGCTTCTGCCCCTTTTTTATTACCTCTGATATTGAATTGTTACAGGCAATTGGTTGGGCGCGGCAAGCCTGCAATTTTGCTTGCGATTTTAGCCGGGCTTGGAGGAAAAAGTTGCAGTAGATAGATACTCTTTCCTTTATCAGGTCCGAGTTTTTTTTCGGTGTATTTTACGAGTGCTCTCATTGCCGGCGAAATTTCAAATTCCCGATAAAAGTCCTGCAATAAATTAATAATCTCCCAGTGCGCTGCTGTGAGAGAAATATTTTCTTGTTCTGCTATCTCATAAGCTATTTCGGAATTCCACTCATTTGAGTCAATTAGATAACCATCTTTATCAAAGGCAACTTTCTGATTGTTGGTATTCATCTTAATACCAGCTTTGAACACGGTGGTGGTCAAGGGTTAATTGAACAAATGTATTGTAATCAATGGGCTCGATATTGGAGGCCAGCTTTTCTTCCAGTCCTCGCGCTTTAAGGTCATTTATTAAAGCAAAAACCTTAATTCCATTTTTTATAAGCGATTGTAGTTCATTGGCAGTTGGTGCAGAGGAGGTTGCGCCAAAAACGCCATCCTCAAGTAACAAAATTCCATCATCTACCGTACATACTCTCAAGCAGGAGCTGAGGGCATTATTTGTGTAGGGAGATTTGTTAATTGTGTGAAGTGTGCTCATATCAAAAACCCAGGAGATGATCCTGTTTGCTTAACAAGTTTTTTACACCATTATTATTTAGCGTTTTTATATCATCAAGAACAAGCTCTTCAATGCTTATTGCTCTTTCATGCAGAGATTCCTGATGCACATATATATTCTCTATACCGTACAGTGATAGTGCAGGAAGAGTGGATGCAATGTTTTTTTGGTCTATAAATTGGCTGCGCTGATTTTTTAATAATTGAAAAACCCCATCATCCATAAATAGCACACTTATATCCTGATCATAAATTGAGGCTGCTAATGCTGTGTCTAGCGCTTCTCTCGCCGTACTATTGCCGTACGGAGCGTGACGACTAATGACTAAGATTTTCTTTTGCATCTTAATTACCAAAACTAATTAATCTGTCTGACACAATTGCAGCTTCAATTAATTGTCCCAGACCGCTAATGGTAAATTCTTCTGCAATGTTATGTGAAGGTTTGTTATAACGGTTTGCTTCACCGCTATCCATTATTCCCCGGCGTAATCCAGCCGCTATGCATACAACCAGATCAAGATTGTGATTTTTTGCCAAGGCCTGCCAAGAGTGTTGCAAATTAAACTCATCTTGCGGTGGGGCTGCCAGATTGGTTGCGTTATGAACTCCATCCTGATAGAAAAAAATGCGGTGTAAGCGATGCCCCTGGCTTAACACTGCTACGGCAAACTGATAGGCGCTGTAGCTTGCCTGAGAAGAGTAGGGGGCTGAATAAACAGCTAGCGAGAAAATCATAATGTAAGTACTACCAAAAAATAAGGCTCCACAATGGGAGCCTTTAGTTCATTCAACACTATACTTACTCATCACTTGTTACGCCAAGCAGGTGCAACAAACTTGTAAATAAGTTAACAATTGAAAGAAAAAGACTGGTGGTTGCCATAATATAGTTACTTTCACCACCATGGATAATTTCGCTGGTTTGATACAGGATGAGCGCTGACATCAATAAAACGATGCCGGCAGAGAAGGCCAAATGTAAACCGGAAAATTGATAGCCAAAGAACGAGGCGCCTAATAAAAATAACATTACTGCAATCATTACCATCATGCCAACAGCAACAAATCCACCGAGAAAGTTGAAGTTTTTGCGAGTGGTAAGAACATAGCCAGAAAGGCCCACAAAGACGAATGCAGTTCCACCGAGCGCTTGCATAATTATTGTGGAACCATTTGCCATGGAGAGATATTTATTGATGATTGGGCCGAGACCTGCGCCTATAAGGCCAGTGAATACAAACACTACTAAAAGGCCTGTGGCTGAATTGGCTGTTCTTGGCAGCACAAACCAGATAAGTGCCAAAGCAATCAGGCTCATGATCAAACCAGCGCCGTGGCTAAGTCCAGCCGCCATTGAAATCCCGGCAGCTGCAGCACTAAATGCTAAGGTGAGGCCAAGAAGCATGTATGTATTGCGCAATACTTTGCTGGTTTCTGTTTGGCTTAGTGCTTGAGTTGTTTGAACACCGTAAAGTTCTTGCATAAAACCCTCCATTAATCACTGAGATATAATCATTTAGTTGGGGCGATAATACAAATAAGCAATCATAAAGCCAAGCTATTATGGAATTTACTTGTGGGTGGGATTCAGGTTCTCTTTAATTGGATGAATCTTGGACCTAAAAAGCCTAAAGATGTTTCGTTACTACGAAAAAGGCTTAACAAT
This sequence comes from Cellvibrio sp. GW822-FHT04B05, assembly GCF_058800985.1. Lineage (NCBI taxonomy): Bacteria > Pseudomonadati > Pseudomonadota > Gammaproteobacteria > Cellvibrionales > Cellvibrionaceae > Cellvibrio > Cellvibrio sp. GW822-FHT04B05. Next base: position 36,973 of record NZ_JBXAMU010000005.1, read on the forward strand.
AAAAAAAGGCGCTAGAGTTCTCTAGCGCCTTTTTGATATGGCGGAAGGGCAGGGATTTGAACCCTGGGTAGGCTCGCACCTACGCCGGTTTTCAAGACCGGTGCATTAAACCACTCTGCCACCCTTCCGAGTGCGGCAAATTATACATAGGTTTTTTTATTGGGCAAGTGAAAATGACTATTTTTATAGCCAAATATTACAATCAAATTTGCGCAATTGTAATTATTGAACATAAAAAAGCCGAATTGTTTCCAATTCGGCTTTTTGAGTTTTACGGTGCAATCTTATTGATCGTTATTGCTGCGTTTATTGAGTCGCGGATCGTTCGATGGCCTGCTTAAAGGACGAGGATTATGATCAATACTTGGTGGCAAACTTGTATCCAATGCACGTGATGCCTGGCTCTCAATAGTTTCAGTAATAATACTTACCTGATTTACCGGCTTGGGTGCTTTACGTGGATCATTGCTTGCTCTCGCTGGCTGAGCAATATTAACCTCGGTTGTAGTTTTTCTTTCTGTTGTCTCGATTTCCAGGTCACTAACTTCTTTGATAGGCGCTGTATGAACTGCATCATCACTCACAATTTCTGAAGTTATTGTTGCTTCAGTAGGTTCAGTGATTGCTGGTGCTAAAGGTGCTGATTCCTGCTTGGGTATTTCGAGCTTTATTGTCTCAGGTGCCGCTGTTTCCGAAAGCACAGGCAACTCATTTGAGCTGGTTGCAATTGTATTGAGAGCTTCTGTGCCAATTTCGTCACTTTCCGCTGGTGTTTCTGTGTTGATAACGGGGGCAGTTTTGATCACTTGAGTTTGTTGAGCATGTTCGGCAATTGCCGCAGAAATTTGTTGTGCTAGCTGTGCTGATTCGCTAAGTACTTTTGGCTCATCAGAAGATGCAATTTCTTGCTCAATAGTCTCGTTAGCTACGATTTCGCTTTCTGCGCCCTCAGTTCCATCGCGACGGGTACGGCGACGTTGTTGTGAGCGGGTGCGACGACCTGCGGGGCGCTTGGATGGGCGTTGGTCATCACCATCTTCCAAGGGGATTGCCACATCAAGGTTTACCGTCTCCACAACTGCCGGCTCTTCTTTAACTGGCTGGCGGCGATTGTTGTCGCGATCATTACGTTGATTGCGATTACGTTGTTGGCGCGGCTCATCATCGCCAGCTTGTGCATCGCGTGGCTGCTGATCGCGTTGTTGGTCGCGGTTATTGCGCGGTCTGCGCTGCTCATTGCTCTCGCGGTTTACGTTATCGCGTTTTTCGCCGTCGCGACCACTATCACGCTTGTCTTGCTCGCGTGCAGGTTTTGCTTCGTTGGTCGAGCGATTGTCCAGGTTATCAATAATCTCGCGATCTTCTTTGCGGTCTTTGTCGCGACGATTGTTGCGACCATCGCGACGGCTGTTGCGACCTGAACTACGACGACTATCGCTACGCTTTTGCTCGCGCTTACCTTTGCTTTCTTCGCTCTTCTCGCCACCAAAAATGCTGCTAATTGAGCCAATAAGGCGCGACAGCAGGCCGGGTTTTTTAACCGGTTCAGGTGCTGGTTGGCTTGGGCTGCTTGGTTGTACCAGCGGCTTGGGTGCGTTGAACGGTTTGGCTTTGAAATCTTCTTCATCAGCTTTTGCTTCGTCGGTATGTGCAACGATTTTGTAGCTGGTTTCCAGGGTGCCTTCGTCATCGTCACGGAGGCGCTGAACTTCAAAGTGCGGTGTCATTAATTCAGCGCTGGGTACTATTACTACACGGGTATTGTTGCGCGACTCAATGCTGGAAATCGTTTTGCGCTTTTCATTCAAAAGATAAGTGGCTACAGACACCGGGCAGATCGCACGAATTTCTGCGCTGCGCTCTTTTTGCGCTTCGTCTTCAACCAGGCGCAGAATTGATAATGCAAGCGAACGGGTGCCGCGAATGTTGCCTACACCATCGCAGCGTGGGCAGATCTTTGAGTGGGTCTCGCCCAGTGACGGACGCAGGCGTTGGCGAGACATTTCCATCAAGCCAAAGCGGGAAATGCGACCGATCTGTACGCGCGCTCTATCCATCATCAATGCATCGCGCACACGGTTTTCAACTTCGCGCTGATTGCGTACGGGTTGCATGTCGATGAAGTCAATAACAATCAGGCCGCCCATATCACGCAGGCGCAATTGACGTGCGATTTCATCGGCTGCTTCCAAATTGGTTTGCAATGCAGTTTCTTCAATGTCGCCGCCTTTGGTGGCGCGTGAAGAGTTGATATCAATGGCAACCAGAGCTTCGGTAGCGTCGATAACAATGGAACCGCCGGAAGGCAATTTAACTTCGCGTTGGAAGGCGGTCTCAATTTGAGACTCGATCTGATAACGATTAAATAACGGGATATCATCCTGATATAGCTTTACTTTGCTGCGGTAGTTCGGCATTACTTGCTGGATAAAGCCAGCCGCCAAATCAAAAGCTTCTTTGTTGTCTACGATGACTTCGCCTACATCCTGGCGCAGATAGTCACGGATGGCGCGGATGATGACGTTGCTTTCCTGAAACAAAAAGGCAGGAGCAGGCGAGGTTTTTGCCGCTGTTGCTATGGATTCCCACAGTTGCAGCAGGTAGTTGAGGTCCCATTGCAGTTCTTCCGAACTGCGACCTACGCCAGCGGTACGAATGATTACACCCATACCATTGGGTACTTCAACTTCGCCGAGTGCATCTTTAAGCTCAGCGCGATCTTCACCCTCAATGCGGCGGGAAATACCGCCTGCTCTTGGGTTGTTCGGCATTAATACCAGGTAGCGACCGGCAAGACTGATAAAGGTAGTAAGGGCTGCACCTTTATTGCCGCGCTCTTCTTTATCGATTTGAACAATAACTTCAGTGCCTTCTTTCAGCACATCTTTGATTTTGATGCGGCCGTCTGAATCGCCAGAGTTTTTGGTGAAATATTCGCGGGAAATTTCTTTAAGAGGAAGGAAGCCGTGGCGTTCTGCACCGTAGTCAACAAACGCAGCTTCGAGGCTTGGTTCTACGCGAGTGATGCGACCTTTGTAAATGTTGGATTTTTTTTGTTCGCGATTGCGATTTTCTATGTCCAGATCGTATAGCCATTGGCCGTCGACCAAAGCTACGCGCAACTCTTCCGGTTGAGTTGCATTAATAAGCATTCTTTTCATGTGTTACCTAATTGTCTGTGTGCATCGGACTGACGCGACAATCAAGGTCAACACGGCGATGTTTTGCGCAACCTTGTGGACTAACGCGCTACCCATTAAGTTGGGCTCGCACTAGCGGTTGGTGGGGTTACCTGTCGGCTACGCAGTATTATCGCTTTGCAGCGTCTGCAATAACTAGCCTGTAAAATCCAGATGGCCCATTTGGCTCATTCATGTTCACCGGGCATGCCCGGCTTTCCTATTTGTAGTGCTTGTTTTCGTGTTCGGCCAAGGCGGTATTCCATCCTGTTACGACCGGGTTGTTCATTCATTGATCTCGGTTGATCGAGCGTGAGTCTTGAAGATAATCGATCTTCAAATCGGCTTCTCAATCAGGTGGTTAGCTTTAGTAGTTAAGCCACAAGATTAAATTTGCAACCTGCAAAATTAGCTTCGGATAATTATGCTGCATCGTGTGCGGGCGGGGTTATCCGGAATTTACAAATAGAGCTTTCTTGAGTTCAGCAAAACAAAAACAGTGTTAACAATGAGTGCAACGTTGGTTGACGCGATTGTTAGGATAGTTGGCGAGCTTTGCGCGCGTTCTACCATTGTCAGTGTCATCAAGAGCAGGAGCTTTACACGTTAATAATGTGTCAAAGCTGGCGCTCTTGCTGTCAGCGGTATTTCCTAATGATGCGCCTGTCTTTTGCACGCTATCCGGAAACCAGCCTGTATCAGCTCCTTGAATATAGCAGTTCTGCCCGGATGCAGCAATTAAATCAGTGATTTACATAAGTTTTTGGTATCGCCAATAGAACTGCTGGTTCGGTTATCCGACGGTATCGGGTATTATGGCGGCTATGAAAATACCTGCGGAAAATACCCCCCAAACTGTTGAATCTACATCGCTCGCACAAGTAATGGTCCTGTCGATTGATGAGGATCAGGCTGGTCAACGCCTTGATAACTTCCTGATTGCGCGTCTTAAGGGCGTGCCTAGATCGAAAATTTACAATGTTATTCGCAAAGGCGAGGTGCGTGTTAATAAAGGAAGGATAAAGCCTGAATATAAATTGATGGCAGGGGATTCTGTCAGGGTCCCTCCTATCAGGACCGCTGAGGCTGGCACTGAGGCTAAAGCCAGCAATCAAATGATGTCGTTGCTCGCCAAATCGATTTTATTTGAGGATGACGGATTGCTGGTTATCAATAAGCCGCCTGGTCTTGCCGTGCATGGTGGTAGCGGTATTACGCTCGGGTTGATTGAGACCTTGCGCCAGATGCGTCCCGAGGCACGGCATTTGGAGTTGGTACATCGTCTTGATCGCGATACATCCGGATGCATTATGGTGGCCAAAAAGCGCAGCTATCTGCGCCACTTGCAGGCTGCATTGCGGGAAAAATCTGCTGGCGCAAGTGGTATTACCAAGGTGTATCAGGCGTTGGTGAATGGTGATTGGTCGAAGCGTACGCATCAGGTCAATGCGCCTTTATTAAAAACAGAGGTTGCTGGTGGTGAGCGGGTGGTACGGGTTCATCCTGAGGGTAAGCCGAGCTTGACCGAATTTAAGGTGCTGCAGCGATTCGATGGTTTCAGTTTGGTGGAGGCGCGTCCTATCACTGGTCGTACCCACCAGATTCGCGTACATGCCCAATATGCGGGGCATAGTCTTGTTGGTGACGAAAAATATGGTGACGATGATGTCAACGAAGTGATGCGCGGGCGGGGGATAAAACGATTGTTTTTGCATGCGTCGGCCCTCTCTTTTTATCTACCTGAAGCTGAGGAGCTTACACATGTGAATGCTCCCTTGCCGCCTGACCTGTCTGTTCCCTTGAGTAAGTTGTCTGCGATTTAGTCTGTGGAGAGTGTAATTGCTGTTTATTTTTGATTGGGATGGCACCCTGAGTGATTCAAAAGCCAAAATCACCAAGGCGATGCAGTTTGCTGCGCACGATATGGGGTGGAACCCGCTGGATGATCACCATATCCATAACATTATTGGACTGGGTTTGCCGGAAGCGATTCACCGATTGTATCCCGATGTTGATTTGCCTGAGCGTCAGCGTTTGCGCGAAGCCTATGCGAGTCACTTTTTGTCCCTTGATGAGGCTCGCCCATCGGACTTTTTTCCGGGAGTTATGGAAACGTTAGATCAGCTTAAGGCTGGTGGGCACACATTGACGATTGCCACGGGCAAGAGTCGCAAAGGATTGGATCGTATTTTCAGTGTTCTGGGTGTCACGGATTATTTTCATGCTACCCGATGTGCTGATGAGACTGCCTCCAAACCTGACCCTCTTATGCTTGATGAAATTCTGCGTGAGTTTGGTACGGATGCGTGTGAGGCGGTCATGATTGGCGATACAGAGTACGATATGGAAATGGCGCGCCGGATTAATATGCCGCGCATCGCCGTTAGTTATGGCGCCCATCATATTGAGCGCCTCCATAGTTATCAGCCCGAATTATGCCTGGATCAATTTGATCAATTGCTTGGCTGGAAAAAACTGACCGCCTGATTGAGCGGATCCATCCCCTCATTGGCTAGCATTCTGGTGAGGGCAATTAAGGGTAAGCCTATTAATGTGTTGAAGTCTTCTCCCTCAAGTTGTTCGAATAGGCAAATCCCCAATCCCTCTGATTTGAAGCTTCCTGCGCAATCGTAAGGTTGTTCGCGGCGTAGGTAATTTTCTATCTGGGTATCGGTGAGATTGCGGAATCTGACTTTATAGCTTTCGACGCTGCTTTGGGCTCGATTAGTTGCAGAATTAAATAGGCATAATCCTGTCATGAAGGTGACTTCGCGATTGCGGAAGCTGGCTAGTTGTGTGAAGGCCTTGTCGTGGTTGTGGGGTTTTCCGAGAATCCGGTTGTCGATTGTAGCTGCCTGGTCCGAGCCGATAATCAAATGGTTGTGATAGCGATTGGTGAAGTGGCGAGCTTTGGTTTCGGCCAAGCGTTGTACCAAAGCTGCGGGCGGCTCTCCGGCCAATGGGCTTTCATCTATGTCCGGGCTTTCCCATGCAAAGCCAAGGCCCAGTTTGCTTAATATTTGTCGGCGATAGGGCGAGCTTGACGCAAGTAATATTTTCGGGTGAGTCATGGAGTGGCCACATTTTAAAGATGGATAAACGCTAAATAAAGGGGCAATTCTACGCCCAAGCCACTAAATAGCGCCATTTAACCAGTTTTTCTTTGACACTCCGGGGCGATATCCCTATTATGGCGCGCTTATGTTTAAGACCCCTTTTAACAAAGTTCTGCCTCGGCAGGGAGATCCCCGAAAATTCGCCCAGCATGGTGTGTCTTTGGAGGGTGTAATTCCTGTATCTGAGCTACCTCGCCTTCTGGAGGCGACGGAAGATTCTGGCAGAGAAGTTCAAGTAAAGCTTGAATTTACCATTAGTGAAGAAAGGAAAAAGGTTGTTATTGGAAATGCAAGTGCTGACTTGGCTTTAGTGTGCCAACGGTGTCTTGAACCAGTGACAGTGCCTGTTGAAAGCAATATCTCGCTTGCGATTGTATGGGATGAAGAGGCTGCAAAGGCATTACCTGAGCGCTTTGACCCATGGATAACAGGTGAGGGAATGGCAGATCTTTACGAGATGATCGAAGAAGAACTGCTATTGAGTTTACCCGCGGTTGCCTACCATGAAGAGCCCTGTTTAGACAGTAAGCTTTACTCGAGTGGTAAGCCGGTCGAGGTAAAAAAAGAGAAAAACCCATTTCAAGTGTTGGAACAACTTAAGAGCTCGCCGAAATCCTGAGGCGCCTCGGTTCCAATGAGTCAGTAAATAGGAGCAAACCATGGCAGTTCAACAAAACAAAAAATCTCGTTCCAAGCGTGACATGCGTCGTTCACACGATGCACTGACTGGCCCAACCCTGTCAGTTGATGCTACTAGCGGTGAGAAACACCTGCGTCACCACGTGACCGCAGACGGTTTCTATCGCGGCCGTAAAGTGATTGACAAAGGCAGTGACGAGTAATTATTTACTCAAGACGACTGCATCTTGTCGGCAAGAATTCAAATAGCGGTTGACGCTATGAGCGGGGACTTAGGTCCCCGCGTTGCTATTTCAGCCTCGCAAAAATTTGTAACACAGTTTCCGGATGTCGATTTGATGTTAGTCGGCAACGAACATCAGCTTCTTTCTTTGCTTCCTAATCCCCAAAAATTACATAAACGTATTACGCTTGTGCACGCTGCTGATGTGGTTAGCATGCATGATGATCCATTGCTCGCATTACGCCAAAAGAAAGATTCATCTATGTGGATGGCGCTGGATTTGTTGCGTAACAATGATGTAGATGCATGCGTCAGTGCAGGTAATACGGGGGCACTGTTAGCGATAGCAAAATTTTTAATCAAGACTTTTCCTGGTATTGAGCGCCCTGCGATTGGTAAGTCCATGCCTGTCGAGCACGGCGTGACTTATTTATTGGATTTGGGCGCTAATATCAATTGTTCCCCGGAACATCTGCATCAATTTGCTTTGATGGGGAATGTTCTGGCGAGCGTTTCGAGCCCTCGCGTTGCATTATTAAATATTGGTACAGAGCAGCAAAAAGGCACCGATACGTTAAAAGCTGCACAAGCATTGTTGCAAAATGATAATCGCATTAATTACGTTGGTTTTGTCGAGGCAAATAGCATTTTTACCGGAGCGGTAGACGTTATCGTTTGTGATGGATTTCATGGCAATATTGCATTGAAAACCAGTGAGGGGGTTGCTCGCTTCATTGCAAATAAAATTTCAAAAGTTACCAGGCAGAATTTCTTTATCCGAATATTGAGCTTGTTGTTATGGCCAGTATTAAATCGTGTGCAACGTGAGTTGGACCCATCTTTATACAATGGTGCGAGTTTTCTCGGGTTGCAAAAAACCGTTGTGAAAAGCCACGGCAGTGCGGATGACAGGGCATTTTTACAGGCGCTGATTGTGGCCCGTGAGCAAGTTATCCAGCAGGTGCCTGAGCGAATTCGACAAGTGCTGTGTGTAGCCGGAAATTAACACTAAATTTCAGTTAAAAAGAGAAGCGTTTAATTACTATGACTAATCAACATCTTGCTTTTGTATTTCCAGGCCAGGGTTCACAAAAGATTGGCATGCTAGCTGAATTGGCGGCTGAATTTCCAATTGTGGAAAAAACCTTCGCTGAAGCATCAAGTGTATTGGGTTACGACTTATGGGCTTTAGTGCAAGATGGTGCACAAGAAGAAATTAACTTGACCGAGCGCACCCAGCCATTGTTGTTAACAGCAAGTGTCGCTGTATGGCGCGTTTGGCAGGAAAAAAATGGTGCGCAGCCTACGCTTATGGCTGGGCATAGTTTGGGCGAATGGTCTGCATTGGTATGCGCTGGTGTGGTTGCATTCACCGATGCAGTGAAGTTGGTGCAGCAGCGTGGAAAGTTCATGCAGGAGGCTGTTCCAGCCGGACAAGGCGCTATGGCGGCGATTATCGGTCTTGATGATGCGTTAATCCTGGATGCGTGTAAAAAAGCAGAGCAGGGCGAAGTAGTTGCCGCGGTCAATTTTAACTCGCCAGGTCAGGTTGTTATTGCGGGGGCAGTAGCGGCAGTTGAACGTGCTGGTTCGCTTTGCAAGGAGGCTGGCGCTAAGCGTGCGTTACCTTTGCCGGTGAGCGCTCCCTTTCACACTGAGTTGATGCGTCCTGCAGCAGAGCGTTTGGCTGATCAGGTTGCGACAACAATTTTTTCTGTGCCGCAAATTCCAGTGGTGCACAATGTCACTGCAGCAGTGGAAACTAATCCTGAAAAAATTAAAGCATTAATGATTGAACAAATTTACAGCCCTGTGCGCTGGGTTGAGTGTGTAAATACTATGGTTGCAACAGGAGTTACTTTTACGCTGGAGTGTGGGCCAGGTAAGGTACTTTCCGGTTTGAATAAGCGCATTCATGCGGAATTGGTGACAGCTTCAGTTGAGAAACCAGAAGAATTGCAGGCAGCATTAACGAGCTTTGCGTGATTATTTATTTTAGTTTTCGATTGTTAGCTTTCTACTTTTTATTTTTATACGGGAACGATAAATGTTAAATCTTAACGATAAAGTTGCCTTGGTTACCGGTGCCAGTCGTGGTATTGGTGCAGCAATCGCTGAGCAATTAGGTAAGGCGGGTGCAGTGGTTATTGGCACAGCAACCAGTACCTCCGGTGCTGAAAAAATTTCAGCGCGTTTTGCCGAGTTGGGTATTCGCGGCGCTGGTAAGGTACTGAACGTAACAGATGCGGATTCTGTTGCGGCGTTGCTAAAAGAAGTGGGTGATGAATTTGGTGCGCCTGCTATTTTGGTAAACAACGCAGGTATTACTAAAGATAATTTGTTAATGCGTATGAGTGATGAAGAATGGTTTGATGTTATCAATACCAATCTGAGTGCAATTTATCGTTTGAGCAAAGGTGTGTTGCGCGGAATGATGAAAGCTCGCTGGGGACGTATTATCAATATCAGTTCAGTCGTGGGTGCAATGGGTAATCCCGGACAATCCAATTACGCTGCAACCAAAGCGGGCGTTGCCGGCTTCGCTCGCTCTTTGGCGGCAGAGGTGGGTTCACGTAATATTACAGTGAATACAGTTGCACCGGGTTTTATTGATACCGACATGACCAAAGTGTTGCCGGAAGAGCAAAAGCAGCAATTATTGTCTCGTATTCCACTGGGTAGGCTGGGTGCACCGGAAGAGATAGCCTCTGTAGTCGTTTTCCTGGCCAGTGATGCTGGTGCTTACATCAGTGGCGAGACGATTCACGTCAATGGCGGCATGTATATGTCGTGATTTTTGAATTGTAACTCATTGTTTTTTATGGGTTATATTCTAAAAATTAAAGAAATTTGCCTCATGGCATTACAACAACCTGAAAATCGATGTAAAATGCGCGACGATTTTGACCGGAACACTCGGCCCAGTCGATTTTTGGCTTGAACCGTCAGGTGTTTCGAACATATAACCACTAGGAGTTACATAACATCATGAGTAGCATTGAAGAACGCGTAAAAAAGATCGTTGCTGAGCAACTGGGTGTGAAAGAAGAAGAAGTTAAAAACGAAGCTTCTTTCGTCGAAGATCTGGGCGCTGATTCTTTGGATACCGTAGAGTTGGTAATGGCTCTCGAAGAAGAATTTGAAACTGAGATTCCGGATGAAGAAGCCGAGAAGATCACCACCGTTCAATTAGCTATCGATTACATCAATGCCAACCTGGCATAATTTGCCTGCTTGGTGTGATTTGATTGGCAGCTGATATCTGTTTTTCAAAAAGCCGTATTATTGCAAAATAGTACGGCTTTTTCTTTTGCCTTAAGGCATATCCAATCGTAGTTTCCGATTTCTTACGAATCATCAAGATAATTGGAGTGCTGCTGTTGCACCCAATCATCTTTCGCAGGAGAGCTTTAAACGTGTCTCGTAAAAGAGTTGTAGTCACTGGTCTGGGTATGATCAGTTCACTGGGTAATACCGTTGCGGATACCTGGAATGGCATCGTCAACGGGAAAAGTGGCATAGCAACAATTACCCAATTTGATGTCTCGGCTTTTACCACGCAATTCAGTGCATCGGTGAAGGGTTTGGTGGTGGATGATTATTTCCCTGGCAAAGAAGCGCGCAAAATGGACCCGTTTATCCAGTACGGCATGGTTGCCGGTATCCAGGCAATTCGCGACTCGGGATTGGAAATTACCGAGGCGAATGCGGGACGAATTGGTGTATCCATTGGTTCCGGAATTGGTGGTATCGGGACTATCGAAGAGGGTTCATCAACCCTTGAACATAAAGGCCCGCGCCGTATCTCCCCATTTTTTGTGCCCAGCGCCATTATTAATATGATCTCCGGTAATTTGTCGATCATGTTTGGTCTGCGCGGCCCGAATATCGCCATCACCACTGCTTGCACTACAGGCACACACAGTATTGGTTTTGCCGCCCGTATGATTCAATACGGCGATGCCGATGTTATGGTGGCCGGTGGTGCTGAAATGGCGACTACGCCGCTTGGTTTGGGTGGTTTTGCTGCTGCCCGTGCACTTTCTACCCGCAATGATAATCCGCAAGCGGCAAGTCGCCCGTGGGATAAAGACCGTGACGGTTTTGTGCTGGGTGACGGTGCTGGTGTTTTAGTGTTGGAAGAATACGAGCACGCGAAAGCGCGCGGCGCGAAAATTTATGCTGAGTTGATTGGTTTCGGGATGAGCGGTGACGCCTACCACATGACCTCTCCACCGGAGGACGGTTCAGGTGCAGCAGCGTCCATGCGCAATGCGATCCTGGATGCAGGTATTCCGTTAGAGTTGATTAATTATATTAACGCTCATGGAACCTCTACTCCCGCAGGCGATAAAGCGGAATGTCAGGCAGTCAAATCAGTGATGGGTTCTGCGGCCAGCCAGGTTGCGGTAAGTTCAACCAAATCCATGATCGGTCACCTATTGGGTGCGGCTGGTGCTGTTGAAGCGATTTTCAGCGTATTGGCTATTCGCGATCAGGTTGCACCACCCACAATCAATCTGGATAACCCGGAAGAAGGCTGCGATATCAATCTGGTGCCGCACACTGCGCAAGAACGCAAGATCGAAGCTGTGTTGTCCAACTCTTTTGGTTTTGGCGGTACAAATGGATCTTTGATCTTCCGCAAGCTCTAAATATCATTTGTTTTACGCAAAAAATAACGCCGGACTGGAGACAGTCCGGCGTTTTTGTATAGACTCCCATCATGCCAATCAATCTTCCCCTTATTAGTGTTAACGGCGTGCTCGATGCGGCTATATCGCCCTTGGATCGAGGGTTCGCCTATGGTGATGGGATATTTGAAACCTGTCGTTATCAGAATGGTTCTATTCCCCTGTGGCAATACCATCGCGAGCGCTTATTAAAAAGTGCTGAACGTTTGGGTATCCCTCTGGATGAGCAATTATTGTTGCACTACCGGAATGAATTGCTTGCGCAAATCGATGCGCTGCAAATGACTGATGCCGTATTGAAAGTGACGGTAACCCGCGGTGTCGGCGGTCGTGGGTATCGTGTACCGGATGCAGTAAAACCAACCTATTGCCTGGGCATTTTTTCCGGTAATCCACTGGCTACCGAGCAGTACCGTGAGGGTGTTTCGGTGCGGATTTGCAATCTGCGCTTATCGCAAAGTCCGGCGCTGGCAGGTATGAAACATTTGAATCGCCTGGAGCAGATCCTCGCGCGCGCTGAATGGACAAATGAGTTTGCCGAAGGTTTGTTGCTGGATACAGATGCTAATGTTATTGAAGCAACTGTCAGCAATCTTTTTGCTGTGAAAGATAATCAGCTTTACACGCCTGATTTAGCAAACGCCGGTGTTGCCGGTGTTATGCGTAGGTTGCTCATTGATCAGTTGGCGCCTGCATTGGAGTTGGATATTAATGTTGTTGATATGGATTTGGATTTTATAGCAGCAGCGGATGAAATTTTTCTTTGTAATAGTGTCTACGGTATTTGGCCGGTAAATAATGTGGTTGATGATCGGCAAAAAACGCCACAGCAATACGCGTATCATCAACATCAAATAACACAAGCATTGCAGCAACGGCTTGAACAGTTTTTAGGTAATTCGGGTGAGTCATAACGACGTTTCTATGAGTAAAAAATTATCCTTGACAATGAAGTTGCTGGGCTTGTTTGCCGGTATTTGTCTTGCAGGTTTATTAAGTCTGTTGGCGGCTTGGTTTTATGTGCAAAATTGGTTTGTGACACCGTTGCATATCCCTGAGCAGGGATATACTTATGAGCTAAAGCAGGGTCATTCTCTCAGTCATTTGGCAAATGATTTGGGGAATGAAAAAATATTAAATCACCCGCGGTTGCTGCGCTTGTATGCGCGTTTTGATGAAACAGCAAAGGTTCATGCTGGCGAGTATTTCTTTCCAGTCGGAACCACACCGAAAGATTTATTGTTAAAGCTTAAAAGCGGCGATGTAGTTTTGTATCAGGTGACTTTTGTCGAGGGTTGGACGGTGAAACAAGTGCTGGCTGCGCTGGAAAAGTTGACCACTATTCGCCATCTACTCAGCGATAAAACCGAGCCGGAACAGTTGGCGCTGCTGCAGTTGTCCGTCCCGCATCTTGAAGGATGGTTTTTTCCTGATACTTACAGCTTTAGTCGCAATACCAGTGATGTTGAAATACTGCAGAATGCCCATCGTAAAATGCAATCGTTATTGGAGTCCGAGTGGGAGAAGCGCGCCCCCAATTTACCTTACAGCAATAGTTATGAGGCCTTGATTATGGCGTCGATTGTTGAACGTGAAACCGGGCATCACAGCGAGCGGGACCAGATTGCCGGCGTGTTTGTTCGTCGTTTGCAGCAGGGGATGAAACTGCAAACTGATCCCACGGTTATTTACGGAATGGGCGATAGTTACATCGGTCGTATTACGCGCAAAAATCTTGAAGAGGCGACCAGCTATAACACCTACGTGATTCCAGGGTTGCCTCCTACACCTATATCACTGCCGAGCGCTGCATCAATCAAGGCGGCGCTTAATCCTGCACCGGGCAAGGCGCTGTATTTTGTTGCCAAAGGTGATGGTACCAGCGAATTCTCCGATAACCTGGAAGCGCACAATCAGGCAGTTCGTCGCTATCAATTGAACCGTCGCAGTGATTACCGTGCTGCGCCACCTCCGGTGCAGCAAAACTGATTGTTTTTTGTGCTGGCAGCGGTTATTTCCCACGGTATGAAAAGCGCGCTCGACTCAGTACAATAGCCCTCAATATCAATGACCGCCCCCCGGATTTGTGATCCCATCCCTGACGGATTTACGATCCTGCCCCAAGGTCCTTACCCTAACGGATTTATTTATCCCATGAGCGACAATCATTCAGCGATTGATACTGCCGACACCGGCAATACCGAAACAAAAAGCAAACCTTTGCATTTTATCCAGCAAATTATTCGCAAAGATTTGGAGCAGGGCTTACACCAAAAAATCGTGACCCGTTTTCCACCCGAACCCAATGGCTATTTGCATATCGGTCACGCTAAATCCATCTGCCTCAACTTTGGTGTGGCCGAAGAGTTTGGTGGTGTCTGCAATTTGCGTTTTGACGATACCAATCCTGAAAAAGAAAATGAAGAGTTCGTTAACGCCATCAAGCAGGATGTAGAGTGGTTAGGTTTTAAATGGGATGGCGCAGTTCGCTATACCTCGGATTATTTTGATCAACTACATGCATGGGCTATTCATTTAATTAAAAACGGGTTGGCATTCGTTTGCGATTTGAGCGCAGAGCAAATGCGTGAATACCGTGGCACTTTGGTTGAAGCGGGAAAAAATAGCCCTTTCCGTGATCGTAGCGTAGAAGAAAACCTTGCACTGTTTGAAAAAATGCGTGCAGGTGAATTTGAAGAGGGTGCTTGTTCCCTGCGTGCCAAGATTGATATGGCATCCCCCAATATTAATTTGCGTGATCCCATCATCTATCGCATTAAAAAAGCACATCATCATCAAACGGGTGATAAGTGGTGCATTTATCCATCCTATGATTTTGCGCACGGCCAGAGCGATGCGCTGGAAGGTATTACCCATTCAATTTGTACGCTGGAATTTGAAGACCACAAGCCTTTGTACGATTGGTTTATTCAAAATTTGCCGGTGCCCGCAAAGCCGCGTCAATATGAATTTGCGCGTTTGAATATCAATTATGCTGTAACCAGCAAACGTAAATTAAAACAATTGGTTGATGAAAATCATGTTGACGGATGGAATGATCCACGCATGCCAACTATTTCAGGAATGCGCCGTCGCGGTTACACGCCAGCGTCATTGCGCGATTTTTGTGAGCGCATCGGTGTTACCCGTTCTGACAGCATCGTTGATGTAGGTGTATTGGAATTTTGTGTGCGCGATGATTTGGATAAAAATGCACCGCGCGCTATGTGTGTTTTAAAACCACTCAAATTGACTTTGACCAACTATCCCGCAGAGCAAGTGGAAACATTGACTGTACATAATCATCCTAATCGTGATGATTTAGGGGATCGCACAATTCCGTTTACCCAAACTGTATTTATCGAGCAAGAAGATTTTCGTGAGGAAGCAAATAAAAAATACAAACGCTTGGTGACCGGCAAGCGTGTGCGCTTGCGTGGTGCTTATGTAATTGAAGCTGATGAGGCGATTAAAGATTCTGCCGGCAATGTGATCGAAGTGCGCGCGCGCGTTATCGAAGGCACCTTAGGTAAGGATCCGGCTGATGGTGTAAAACCTAAAGGTGTTATCCATTGGGTTTCAGCGACTCAAAATCTTGATTGTGAAGTGCGTTTATACAATCGCCTGTTTAACGATGAAGCACCGGATGCCGGCGGGAAAAATTTTTTGGATTCAATTAATCCAAACAACCTTGAAATTCTGCAGGGCTGTAAAGCAGAGCTTAGCCTTGGCAATTCAAAAGTGGGTAACGGCTACCAGTTTGAGCGCCAGGGTTATTTCTGCCTTGATAGCAAATACAGCACTAGCGAAAAATTGGTATTTAATCGCACCATCAGTTTGAAAGACAGCTTCGGCAAAACGGAAGATCAGGAATAATATGCTGCAAATATACAACACACTTACGCGTCAAAAAGAAGTTTTCAAGCCGATTAACCCTGGCAAAATTTCTATGTATGTTTGTGGTATTACCGTATACGACTATTGCCATATCGGTCATGCACGTGTTTTGGTTGCATTTGATGTCATCACCAAATTCCTGCGCAGCCAAGGCTGGGATGTTACCTATGTGCGTAACATTACTGATATTGACGATAAAATTATCAAGCGCGCGAATGAAAATGGCGAAGAGTTTACTGCGCTAACCAAACGCTTCATCGACTTTATGCATGAAGATGAAACCCGTTTAGGGATTGCGCGTCCTGATATTGAACCGCGTGCGACAGCGTTTATCGACCAGATCGTAGATATGAATAAAACCTTGATCGATAAAGGTTTTGCCTACGCTGCCAGTAATGGTGATGTTTATTATCGTGTAACGCGCTTTGCCGATTATGGAAAACTCACCAATAAAAATGTTGATGAGTTGCTTGTCGGTGCGCGCATCGAAGTTGATGAAATAAAAGAAGATCCGCGTGATTTCGTATTATGGAAGGCGGCAAAGTCTGACGAGCCTGCATGGAAATCACCTTGGGGAAATGGTCGCCCCGGTTGGCATATTGAATGTTCTGCAATGAGCAAAAATTGCTGCGGCGAAACCTTTGATATTCATGGCGGTGGTCCTGATTTACCATTTCCGCACCATGAAAATGAAATCGCACAAAGCGAAGCGGCCAATGGTTGCAAGTACGTTAACTATTGGATGCACGCCGGAGCTGTGCGCGTTGATGGCGAAAAGATGTCAAAATCACTTGGCAATTTTTTCACTATTCGCGATGTGCTGGAAAAATATCATCCAGAGGTTGTGCGCTTTTTATTGGTTAGCAGCCATTACCGCAGCCCGATTAATTATGCGGAAGATAATCTTATCGAGGCGCGTGCCGGATTGGAGCGTTTTTATGGTGGCTTGCGTGATTATGCAGATGTACCACCAACACCTTTGGCTAAAATAGTCGATAGCCCATATTACCAGGCGTTTGTTGAAGCCATGAACGATGACTTCAATACTCGCGTAGCTTTGGCGGGAATGTTTGATTTGGTGCGTGACCTAAACAATGCCAGAAATAATCCAGAGCTGGCTAAAAGTCTCGCTGGCCAGTTGAAAGCATTAGGGTTGATTTTAGGTGTGCTGCAAGAAAACCCTGAGGTATTTTTGCAGGCAGGCGGAGCTGACCAAATTACCGCCGAACGCGTTGAGCAATTAATTGCTGACCGTATTCAGGCTAAAAAAGACAAGCAGTATGCGCGTGCAGATGAAATTCGTAAGGAATTACTTGCATCAGGCGTTGTTCTGGAAGATTCCCGCGATGGCACTACCCAGTGGCGTCGTGAATCTGTTTGAGCGCCTAACTGACTTATGACCAGCTTTTTTGATCAGCATGCACTTTACTGGCTTGGCGGGTTTATTCTGATTTATACGCTCGCCCATTTATTGGTAACCAGACATTCGCGTTCCGCATCTTTGTCGGAAGCGCACAAAAAGATAATAACTAAGCTTCTCGCTATCGGCATTTTTACAGCGGTGTATTTACTTGTGAAATTATTAGGCCGGTGATCATAAATGTCACCGGCTGATCATTTACTTTCCGCAGCTAATTTTTGCGCGGACTTCTCTGGCGGCTTACCCACAATGCCACTACGTTAAGCCAATGGATTTGTTAGGATGGCATCACGGAGGCTTACATGTTTCGTAGACTATTCCGTCACCGTGGTTTAGGTGTAAACCTGATTGTTGGTTTCAGCTTTTTAATGCTAGCGGTATATGGATGGGGGTTGAGTTGGGACTCTCTTGGTGAGCATCTGATCGTTATTGCAGGGTTATCGATAGGATTGATTTTTATCGCTGCTTTGCTGGGTTGGTTGTTGCGCAAATGGATGCGAAGCCGGTGCGAGCGAAAGTAGGGTGAGGAAAATTATTCACGCGAGCTAATTATCAGACCCGATTCAGAATAATTTCCAACACCAGCTTGCTGCCAAAATACGCAAGCATCAAACAGATAAAACCTGCCAGTGCCCAGCGAATCGCCTTATTTCCTCTCCAGCCCATTTGGTGGCGTCCCCAAAGTAGCAGTGCGTAGATGAGCCACGCAATGAGTGCAAAAACTGTTTTGTGTACCAGATGCTGGGCAAACATATCTTCCAGGAAATAAAACCCGGACAGTATCGCGAGCGTTAGCAAAATTTCGCCTACCCACAGTAACTCAAATAATAATGATTCCATGGTTTGCAGCGGCGGTAAAAGGCGCGCGCTGGCGATGCGATGTTTATTGCGCAATGCCCTATTTTGGTAGGCCAATATCAACGCTTGGAGACTGGCGATAGTGAGCAGGCTGTAGGCAAGCAAGGCAGGAACAACGTGGGCTGCGATCGTATAGCTTAAGGAGTGTTGCCATTCAGGATTATTCAGGCAAATAGATACCAGCACTGAAAGTGCAGAGAGCGGAAACAGCAGGAGAAATAAATTATGCAGCTCTTTTTTTAAGCTGCTAATCAGGACTATCGCATTAATTAGCCAGAAGATGAGCGACGATGCTGAAAATAAACTGAAATTAAAACTGTTTCCGTCCGCCAGGCTAATCCCATAGATGCCAACACCATGTGCCATCAGGCCCGCTGCCGCAGTACCAAGGATTTGTGAGGAAGCAAAGGGTTTTTGACGTGCAAATTGGCTGCCGAAATAAACAGCCGCCGCAATGTATATAAGAATGGCAATCAGGTTGGCGCTAAGGGTTATCATGCTGGTAGGGTTAGTCCGTAACGGAAGATTTCATAGGCTAAGCTGAGGCCGCAAGTGTGTCACAAGGTACCGGCAAAGAGAAGGGTAAATGAGAAACAGCCTTATCAAGCTCTCGCCCTGAGGATCTTATAGATTGTTTATCAATACACCCTTTAAACCTGCTTTGGGGGTATAATCGCGGCCACTTTTCCTGGCTGATATGGTCTACCTGAATCAGCCCACCGAGAATCAACCGTTTGTTTGAGACAGGCTATGTTTGAGAATCTAACCGACCGTTTATCCCATACACTGCGTAGCATCACCGGCAAGGCACGCCTCAGTGAAGATAATATTAAAGACGCCCTGCGCGACGTGCGTAAGGCATTGCTTGAGGCCGACGTTGCGCTGCCGGTAGTTAAGGTATTTATCGATCAAGTGCGCAGTCGCGCGTTAGGCCAGCAAATTAGTAAAGCGCTGAATCCCGGCCAACAATTTATCAAGATTGTTGAGGCTGAATTGGTTGCCACTATGGGGCAGGCGAATGAGTCACTGAATCTGGCTCAACAGCCGCCAGCCGTTATATTAATGGCAGGCTTGCAGGGGGCGGGCAAAACGACTTCTGTTGCCAAGTTGGCGCGTTTCCTGAAGGAGCGCGAGAAGAAAAAAGTATTGGTGGTGAGTGCGGACGTATATCGTCCAGCCGCTATCCAACAGCTGCAAACATTGGCGACTGAGGTGGGCGTGGAGTGCTATCCATCCACCGGTGAGCAAAAGCCGCTCGACATCGCTCGCAACGCAATTGATCACGCCAGAAAGCAATTCTTTGATGTGCTGATTGTGGATACCGCCGGTCGTCTTCATATCGATGAAGACCTGATGACCGAGATCAAGGATCTGCACGCCGCAATTAATCCGATTGAAACCCTGTTTGTGATCGACGCCATGATCGGTCAGGATGCGGTTAACACGGCCAAAGCTTTTAATGATGCGTTGCCGTTGACCGGTGTAATCCTCACTAAGGCGGACGGCGATGCACGTGGCGGCGCTGCATTGTCAGTGCGCCATATTACTGGCAAACCGATCAAGTTTCTGGGGATGGGGGAGAAAGTCGATGCATTGGAGCCTTTCCACCCTGATCGTATCGCTTCGCGTATTTTAGGAATGGGTGATGTGCTTTCGCTGATCGAACAAGCCGAGCGCACTATCGATAAAGAAAAAGCGGAAAAGCTGATCAAGAAAGTGACCAAAGGTCAAAAATTTGATCTTGAGGATTTGCGTGATCAATTACAGCAGATGCAAAACATGGGTGGCTTGACCTCCATGTTGGATAAATTGCCCGGCCTTGGTAATGTTGCGCAAATGGCGCAGACAGCGAATATGGGCAAACAATTTAAAACCATGGAAGCCATTATTAACTCCATGACACCTGAAGAGCGTCGCAACCCGGATGATTTGAGCGGATCGCGTAAGCGCCGCATCACTATGGGTTCTGGTACACAAATCCAGGACTTAAACCGTTTGTTAAAACAATATAAACAAATGGCAAAAATGATGGGCAAAATGAAAGGTGGCGGTATGCAAAAAATGATGCGCGGCATCGGCGGTATGATGCCGGGCGGTGGTGCAGCGCCAGGTGGTATTTTACCTCCGGGCTTCCGCAAATAAGCTTTGCGCTATGCAATAAAAAACCCGCAACGAGCGGGTTTTTTATTATTCGCAATTTTAAAAAGTATCACCCTGTAAGGTAGCGACTAAAGTGCGACTGCCTCCACGATTGCGATGCTCGCACAAATAAATTCCCTGCCAAATCCCCAGGTTCAAACGGCCATCAGTAATCGGAATATTTAAGCTGGCACCGAGGAGGCTCGCCTTTAAATGCGCCGGTAAATCGTCGCTACCTTCATCGTTATGCAGGTAATAAGGTTGATCTTCTGGTACAGCGCGATTGAAGAAACTTTCAAAATCCTTGCGCACGGTGGGATCTGCATTTTCGTTAATGGTTAGTGATGCCGATGTGTGTTTAATCAAAATATTCAACAAACCAATTTTATAATTGGATAGCTCTGGAAGCTGGCGGAGGATTTCATCTGTCACCAGATGAAATCCACGCGCACGCGCGGTCAGACGAAATTCTTTTTGCGTCCACATAGTTGTTATTGCCCAGTGGAGGTTAGTGTTGGACATTCATCGGGAATATGTCCACTAACTTTCGCATCCGCACAGGCACCACAGGCATTGCTGTAAGTTTTTTGTTCAGTAGACAGACAGGGAGTTGTTACGCAGCGAACACCTGTGTCTCTTGTCGCACATACCGGGCGATAATCCATAGTGCATACAGTTGGACGCTGCTCGGGGCAATGAGTAAACTCAGGTTTGGCCTTGTTCTCCGCTGGCGTAGCAGCGCAAGCTGTAAGAGTCACTGTGAGTACAATTAATCTGAGTCGCGCTGACATATTCAGCTCCATAAAATTATTTTTTGCGTAAGGCATCGTTTTCAAATGCGATACCGCTCCAACCGAATTGGATAAAATTGCGAATATTTTGATGGTCTTGCGCATCGGGATGCTGAAGCACATCCACGCGATAATAATCACCAAAACAGGCTAGAGTTTGCGTTTCATTTAACCCCTGTAATTTAGCGAATGAAAATAATTTACAGGAGCCGGAATTTTGTCCTGCTTCATTTTTTAATGCGCCATTTTGAAAGGCACTTGGTGTGAATTCATAATGGGCATCAATAACGGCAATGGTGTCGCCAAATTGGATTGAGTCAGGAGTGCTGCTCAGTTTTGTGATAAATGCTTCAATGGTCATAATTAATTACTCTCACGTAAAAATTATTACGTATTTTACTCGTTCAAAGCACAAAATAATAATTGTTCTTCCTTTACTGGTTGTTCTTGTTCAATTGCGCTATGGTTGCGTTATATCTTTAGCCACTGTTAGTGATTGCCATGGCGAAAAAACGTCCTATTTATATCCCATTTGCTGGTCCAGCTTTGCTTGAAGCGCCTCTGTTAAATAAAGGAAGTGCGTTTACGTTGCGAGAACGCCAACAGTTCAATCTTGAAGGCCTTTTACCCTACAACATTGAGACAATTGAAGAGCAGGAGGCCCGCGTTTATCAACAGCTTTGCTCTTTTGAAACGCCTATCGATAAGCATATTTATTTGCGCAATATTCAGGATACCAATGAAACGGCTTATTTTCGTTTGATTACTGATCATTTAGCGGAAATTATGCCCTTGATTTATACCCCGACTGTGGGGTTGGCCTGTCAGCAATTCTCGAAAATTTATCGCCGTAAACGTGGCTTATTTATTTCCTATCCTGATCGTGACCGGATTGAGGATATGCTGCAAAACGCTACCAAGCAAAATGTCAAAGTGATCGTAGTCACCGACGGCGAGCGTATTTTAGGCTTGGGTGACCAGGGAATCGGCGGTATGGGTATCCCTATCGGCAAGCTTGCTCTCTATACGGCCTGTGGCGGTATTAGTCCTGCCTATACACTGCCGGTCACGTTGGATGTGGGGACCAATAATCAAGCACTGTTGGACGACCCTATGTATATGGGGTGGCGTCATCCACGTATTACCGGTGAAGAGTACTATCAATTTGTCGATGAGTTTATCCAGGCAATTAAAGTTCGCTGGCCAAACGTATTACTTCAATTTGAAGATTTTGCGCAAGATCATGCGACACCTTTATTAAATCGTTATCGCGACCAGCTCTGTTGCTTTAACGATGATATCCAGGGCACCGCTGCTGTTGCCGTCGGTACATTAATGGCTGCCTGCAAAGCTAAAGGAGAGCTTTTAAGAGATCAGCGTATTGTATTTGCTGGAGCCGGATCTGCCGGTTGTGGCATAGCAGATCAGATTGTGAAACAAATGAAGGCCGAAGGTGCGAGTGACGCCGAAGCGCGCGGGCGTATTTTTTTAGTGAGCCGCGATGGCTTGCTGCAGAAAGGATTATCGGGATTGTTCGACTTCCATCTTCCTTTCTGCACACCTGATAGTGTAGTGGACAGCTGGGTTTTGACCCATGAGCGTGGTGATGGGCCGATCAATTTGTTGGATGTAGTCACTAATGCCAAACCGACCGTATTGATTGGTGTTTCCGGTCAAGCGGGATTATTTACGAAAACAGTGGTCGAAACCATGCAATCGCACTGCGAACGACCATTGATATTGCCACTGTCAAACCCAACCTCCCAAGCAGAAGCCCAGCCTGTTGATCTTCTCCGCTGGACTTCGGGAAAAGCGATGGTTGCTACTGGCAGTCCATTTGAGCCTGTGGATATGGGCGATCAAGTGTTTGAGATTGCCCAATGTAATAACAGTTATATTTTCCCCGGGGTCGGTTTGGGGGTAATTACGGCGAAGGCAACACGCATCACCGATAATATGATGATGGCCGCAAGCAAAGCACTTGCTGATGCATCGCCCCTTGCCCGAACTGGACAGGGTTCGCTTCTGCCGCCATTGGACAATATTCGCGAGGTGAGTAAGGTAATCGCCAAAATAGTTATTCTGCAAGCAATTGAGGATGGCGTGGCGCTTCCTATACCGCTGGAATTAATTGACGAAAAGATTGAGAAGAATTTTTGGCAACCGGAATACCGAGAATATCGCCGCACGTCGTTTTAGTGATGTGATCCAGGTTGCTCCAATTGCTATTATTTTGTGCAATTTACCCTAACTATTTGTATATGCTAGGCTTCGAGGAGGGAAGTTTGTACTCTGGCAAAATTGTGAAATCAGAGTTAGTACAAATAGTTCGCGAAGAGGGTCGAAATTCGCTGAATAAAAGAGTGACAACTGGTCAGATTGACCATAAAATCGCCGCCCAATTAAAATTTGATGACTTTGACGCCATTGTTGCTATCGTTTCTTTAAAACCTGATGCAGAATACGCAAAGGTGAAGGAACGAGCCCTATTGGTTGGAGGTATTTTTAGCATTGACTGCTTTAGTTTTACCTGTAATCAAGATGGTTTTGGCATTGGAGGGTGAAAGTTTGTCCTATACTAATGTTGTATTTGATGCCAGGATCAGGGCAGTTTGTACGAGACGCGTAGAGGCGGTGTTTCAACTGCTCCTACAGTACAGAAGCAAACAGTACAGAAGCAAAAATTTTGCAAAGTATGCTCAACCTTAACCCAATTTATAGCTTTTTAATCGACCTGAGTTGTTCGATAAAGGACTAAAACATGGATTTTCTTTCTGCACAGAAATACCTTTTAACCAAGCACCAAGCCAAAGAGATGTTTCCCTCTGGCCCCGATATGGCAGTTTACAAAGTTTGCCATAAAATGTTTGCAACCCTGACTGCGGAAGGTGGTGTTCCACGTGTCAGTCTGAAATGCGATCCTGATCTTGCTTTGCAGTTGCGTGAGCAATATCCTGCTGTGCGTCCTGGTTTCCAAATGAACAAGAAGCATTGGAATACCATTATTTTGGATAGTTCTGTTCCTACTGAGCAGATCCAGCGGATGATTGACCACTCCTACCAATTGATTGTGGACAATTTACCGACCGCCGAGCGCGACCAATTAATCGCTTCCAAAAAATAATCCCCTGTTATTGGCACTGGGCATGAGCCCAGTGTTTTTCTCGTTTAGGTACCAAGCATGTCGAATGACTCACCTGGTATAAACTTTCTGTCGACTGCTGGCAAATTCGTAGTTTCCGATGTATCTACTTCTTCACTGGATGCAAGTGAACGACTCAAACTGCTGCGAGAGGCTTTTGGTTTGTCCCAGCGTGAACTTGCCAAGCGGGCGGGGGTAACTAACAGCAGTATCTCGATGATAGAGCAAGGGCAGGTTAGCCCTAGCATCCAATCACTCTCACGTATTCTTGCAGCGTTTCCCATTAGTCTTGCAGACTTTTTTGGCTTTGATCCTTCGGCGGCCTCGCATATATATCGTTCCGGTAATCTGCAACTGATTGCTAATGAAACCGGGTTAAAAATGCAATCTTTTGGCCCTCTTGTTTCACAACTTGATGCTCGAATCGAGAGTCTTCCTCCCAGACAAGGGCTAGGGTTCGGTTTGTCGGCTTCAGATATATGCGGTTTGATACTGGAGGGCGAGGCTCAGCTGGTGCTGCTCAGCGGTATTGAGGATTTACGCGTGGGTGATGGTTTTTATATCCCGACAAAGCAACCTTACCAATTATCCAATGTCTCTGAAACGGAATGCAGATTATTTCGTTGTTCGCTTTTTGTGCATAAGGTGTAATTCGCGCAAAATTTTGTGCGTTATAACCCGGCTGCCTGCACTCCTGTAAGGCAAGTCTGCGCTGGCCTGCTACACTCAAATCCAGATTTTCCCTCCTCGTTCCTTATTAGAAAGAGAGATTAATTATGTTTCAAGGACAAGCCCTAAAGGTTTCTTTGCTGCCTGATGGCATCGCTGAATTAACCTTTGATCTGCAAGGCGAATCGGTGAACAAATTCAGTTTGCTCGTCGTTTCTGAACTCCAGCAAGTACTCGATCTACTCGAAAAAGCAAAAGATGTTCGGGGATTGTTGGTCAAAAGCGCTAAAGATGTCTTTATTGTGGGCGCCGATATTATGGAGTTTGGTGCCGTATTCGCTGCTGGCCCTGAACAGATCACGGGCCATTTAGCCACCAATAATCGCAACTTTTGCCGTCTCGAAGATTTACCCTTTCCTACGGTCGTAGCGATTAACGGATTTGCGCTGGGCGGTGGTTTGGAATTTTGTTTGTCCTGCGATTACCGGATTGCCAGTACTGCGGCCAAAGTTGGCTTGCCAGAAACTAAATTAGGCATTATTCCAGGGTGGGGAGGCACTGTTCGCCTGCCCCGTGTTGCCGGACTTGATACTGCGGTTGAATGGATCGCGGCCGGCAAAGAAAATGATGCAGAAACTGCATTAACTGCCAGAGTAGTTGATGCTGTTGTTGAGCCTGCAAAATTAATTGATGCTGCACTGAATTGTTTACAGCAATGCATCAGTGGCAAGTTTGATTATCAAGCGCGCCGTACGCAGAAAAAATCGCCACTCAAATTAAATTTCATTGAGTCTATGATGGCTTTCGAAACATCAAAAGCATTTGTGGGTGCACAAGCCGGGCGCAATTATCCTGCTCCGGTAACAGCAATTAAATCCATGCAAAAGGCTGCCGACAAAGGCCGCGATGAAGCATTGCAAATCGAAGCGGAAGGGTTTGCAAAAATGGCGCAAACTCCTGTTGCCCAATCCTTGGTTGGTATTTTTATCAACGAGCAAATTCTGGGTAAAAAAGCCAAAGGGTGGGAGAAAAAAGCCGACAAGAAAATCGCGCGTGCTGCAGTATTGGGTGCAGGAATTATGGGCGGTGGTATTGCTTATCAATCGGCGTTGAAAGGTGTGCCGATTAAAATGAAAGACATTGCCCAGCAGGGAATTGATCTTGGTTTATCGGAGGCGAATAAATTATTAAGCAAACGTGTTGAGCGTAAAAAATTAACCGCAACCGAAATGGGCAATGTATTAAACCGTATTGAGCCCGCATTAACTTACGATGGTTTTGAGCAGGTAGATATCGTTGTCGAAGCCGTAGTTGAAAATCCTAAAGTGAAAAAAGCTGTATTAGCAGAGGCAGAAACAAAAGTCAGTAGCGATACGGTACTCGCATCAAATACGTCGACTATTTCCATTACCTATCTTGCCGAAGGTTTGGCGCGCCCGGAAAATTTCTGCGGCATGCACTTTTTTAATCCGGTACACATGATGCCGTTGGTGGAGGTGATTCGTGGAGAAAAGACCTCAGACAACGCTGTCGCTCGCACGGTAGCTTATGCAAATGCGATGGGTAAAAAGCCTATTGTCGTAAGAGATTGTCCCGGGTTTTTAGTGAACCGTGTGTTATTCCCTTATCTGGCTGGTTTTGCGTTACTGGTGCGTGATGGTGTTGATTTCCAGCGTATCGACAAATTAATGGAGACGTGGGGCTGGCCAATGGGGCCTGCTTATTTGTTGGATGTGGTTGGCATTGACACAGCAGTCCACGCAGAAAAAGTGATGGCCAATGGTTTCCCTGATCGTATGCAGCGCGATTTCACATCTTGCACTGATGCATTATTTGCCGCTGGTCGTCTCGGTCAGAAAAATGAAAAAGGTTTTTACAATTACGAGTTGGATAAAAAGGGTAAGCAGGTAAAAGTTGCCGCTGCTGAAGCGGCTGATATTCTCGCGCCTACTGTCCAGGGCTCAATTGAAATCAGCGATGAAGATATTATTGCACGCATGATGATACCCATGGCGACTGAGCTTACTCGCTGCCTTGATGAAGGCATTGTGGAAACTGCTGCGGAAGCTGATATGGCATTGGTTTATGGGACAGGTTTTCCTCCGTTCCGTGGTGGTGTATTCCGTTGGATTGATTTTATCGGCGCACAAACCTTTTGCGATATGGCCGCGAAATTCACTGCCCTCGGCGCGCTTTACCAAGTGCCGGAAAGCCTCAAAGCCAAAGTGGCTAACAACCAAAAATTTTACGGCTAAGGAGTCATAAGAATGAGCTTACAACCACGCGACGCCGTTATAGTTGATTACGCCCGCAGCGCCATGGGGCGCTCTAAAAATGGTTGCTTCCGCCATGTGCGTGCTGATGATATTTCAGCTGCGATTATCAAAGGCCTGTTGGCGCGCAATCCAAAACTTGATCCGAATACCATTGATGATTTGCTCTGGGGTTGTGTAATGCAGCGTGAAGAGCAGGCGTTTAATGTAGCGCGCAATATTTTATTGTTAGCGGGTTTGCCTCATACAATTCCCGCCCAAACTATCAATCGCCTATGTGGCTCCTCAATGTCGGCCTTACATACAGCAACGGTGAATATTCGTGCCGGGCAAGGTGATGTTTATCTGATTGGCGGTGTTGAGCATATGGGGCATTTGCCGATGTATGAATCAATTAATATCAACCCGTTGTTGGGTTTATCTGTCGCTAAGGCGGCGGGTAATATGGGCATGACTGCTGAGTACCTTGCACTCCTCCATGGAATCAATCGCCAGCAGATGGATGAGTTCGGTGCTCGTTCTCATCAGCTCGCTGCAAAGGCTCGTGAATCAGGTAAGTTTGCGCGCGAGATCATTGCGGTTGATGGACATAACAGTGACGGTTTTTTGATCTCTGTTGATCAGGATGAAACCATTCGCCCGGAAACGACGGTTGAAGCGCTGGCCAAATTGCCGCCGGTGTTTGATCCTAAAAATGGCCAGGTAACCGCAGGTACTTCATCGCAGCTAAGTGATGGTGCATCGGTAATGTTGGTGATGTCTGCCGAGCGCGCAAAATCCTTGGGACTAAAACCTATCGCCAAAGTAGTTTCTCTTGGCTTGGCGGGCGTTGATCCTTCGATTATGGGGTATGGCCCGGTGCCTTCTACGGAAAAGGCGTTGAAGGCGGCCAACCTGGCTATTGATGATATTGATGCGGTGGAGCTCAATGAAGCCTTTGCTGCGCAGGCGTTGCCGGTATTGAAAGACCTTAAGCTGTTGGATGTTATGAACGATAAAGTGAATGTTCATGGCGGCGCTATCGCTCTTGGACATCCATTTGGTTGTTCTGGGACGCGTATTACCGGCTCACTGTTGACGGTGATGCAAGACCGCGATTTGAGCTTGGGTGTGTCCACTATGTGTATTGGCCTGGGGCAGGGTATTACAACGATATTGGAGCGTTTGAATTAATCCAGGCTCCAATGCAACTCAATCAATAAAGGGTCAACTTGGGTTGGCCCTTTGTTTTTTTGGGTTACAAAATCATGCAAAAAATCCCGACCAACTTCTCCGGGAGGCTCTGTTAAACTGCGCGTTAATATTGAAAGGCCGGAAAACAAGCATTGATCCATTACTACACTGACAAAACCACTACCGCAGAGCTGCTAATTGAGCAATCAATACAGCATTTACGAGCTGCTACAAATGCTGGTTATCAGGAGCAACAGCTCATTATTCATTTCACCCATACCCAATATTATTTCCCAAGGCAGCCCACATTGGATTTGCTAGGGCTGATCCAGTTACGTCTTGATCATAATTCTGCACCGGTGATTGAAGGTTGTATTGCCATTTGCACACCTGAACTATTGGCGCAGATACAATCACTTACAAATACTGACGGTGCACTTAAAAGATATTCACAGGCTCACTCGCTACCTTGGTTGGTAATGTCAGAACCATGGTTGCTCGCACCTATTTATATTCCGAAGCCGTGGGGGCAAGAGATTTGGTACACGGGAATTGAAAGCCGCGGTCAGGCTGAGGTGGTTGGTGATGCAGGTAATATACCTTTACCTTGGCTATTGGAACTAATGCCTCGCCGACTCGGATTAAAAGATAGTCATCAGCTAATTTTACTTAAGGTGCTTGATCCTCTAGCCGATGAAATTTATGGCGATCTGTACTTCGAGCTACATCAGGAAAAGCAAGAAGTCTATGTTGTAACCCATATCAACCAACAGGCATGGCCCGAAGGGGTTGGTGCTATCCAATTGGGCTTCTCTGGAGCAAAGCGTCAGCTTTTCAACAACGATAAAGAGTTCAGGCAGGCTTACCTGTCAGCGGTTAAAGAATATGAGCAGGTACGGCGTGCGCTGGATAAAAAGCTGGATGACAAAAAAATCGATGCAGGACTTGATCCCAATGAAGCGGTAGGGACTGCTCAATTAATAAGTTGGATTAACGGGTTATCACAATCTATTGAAAATAAAGAACTATTTTGCAAAGAGGGGGTGTTACGTGGAGCAATGGATAGCTTTATTGCGAAATATCCTCTGGTTGTCGGTGATGTTGTGACCGTTCCCAAATTAGTGCCCCACGCATTACAACATGGGGTTAGGGTAGTCGAGTTCCAGACTCCCGTTTATGAGCGGAAAATTCTAAGCTTTGCCCAGAAGGTTTTGACCCAGGAACATTGGGATACTGAGGATGCGCTTGAACTGGTTGATATGGGCTTTTCCATGCTTCAACCATCCGAGACTCTGGATGTAACAGAGCAGATGAGGGTAGAGCGTATAGTCAATTTTGATGACTTTGAAGTTCAGCGCATTCAGTTGGATGGTGACTATCTATTAACCAGTGATGAGTACGCAATTGTGATAGTGGTACAAGGACATCTGGATTTACATGGCGTTGGCACTGCTGGTGGATACCAGGCTGGGCAAGCGTTATTTATACCGCGAACAGAGCAGGGATGGTTAGTCTACGGCTCAGATTCCTGTATCTTTCTTATTGCTTCACCGCATTAATCCCGGAGTGTAGCAAATAGGTTTTAGATTAATTGGGTGTTAGAATACGCGTCCGTTTCACACTGAGGTACCTATGTCATCTTTCTATGAAATTATTGAGCTGTTGAATGGCGACGTTGCGTTGGCGCGTGCTGACGATGAAAGCAATGAGCCTCTGGTGACAATCCGTTTTTCACAAGAATCGCTGGCTTTCCTGGGGGAAGAAAAGTTTCTGGTCGCTAAAGCAATGATTGAGGCAGGAATGGAAGCTGCAGGTGATATTGCGGACCAACAGGCAGAAGCCATGTTGGACGATTTGGTAGAGGAGTTAAGTGATACTGAGAAGTTGATGCTGCACTAATAGGAAAGGGTATACCGCTTCATAACACAATTGATTCTTTGAATCTACAAAAAACCTACAAACGCTTTCTTTGCCTCCCTGCATTATTCCGATCCTCCAAGCAAGCTTGTCCTGCAAAAATCCTGTAACTAAAAACACTCAGCGAACCCGCAACAATAATCCTTGGCAAGAACCGGTCTTGGCTGCCAGTTCAAGTTGAGCTAGTTCTTTATCGGTCAATTTTCCAGGGCTTGATATCACTGTATGGCTATTGCCAGCCGACAATGCTTCCCAGGTAATCCACAGCAATGTTTGCGGATTTTGGCAGTGAATTACCCGAATATAACGCGTATTAACGCCGTAGGATTCAAGTAGCTCACGGCTGATATTGTGTGGTGCTATCCAGGTAATCCAGCGATCGCTACATGCATTGCTGAGGAAGGCAATCATAGGCAAAAGCAATGCGACTTGTTCGGGTGAATCACTGGTTAGTACCAGCTCGGTTACGCCGCTCGCAGGTTGCTGGCGGGCTGTACTGGTTGGCGGTATTACACGGGCAAGATTAGTCACGACGAATCACTCCTACACTAAGACCTTCAATACTGAATTCCTGATCACGCATATCAACCTGAATCACATCGAACTCGGGATTTTCCGGCCAGAGTTCAACTTGTGGTTTGTTGCTGACTCGCTTGAAGCGTTTTACGGTTACTTCTTCGCCTATACGTGCAACAACAATTTGTCCGTTTCTAACCTGGTCAGTTTTATGAACTGCCAGTAAGTCACCATCAAGAATGCCCGCATCTTTCATGCTCATACCGTGTACACGCAGGAAAAAATCGGCACTGGGAGAGAAAAAGCTTTGGGGAATGTTGCAGTAGTCTTCAATATGCTCTTGCGCGAGTATCGGATTGCCAGCGGCAACGCGACCGATAATAGGAATACCTGATTGCACATCGGGCAGTTTTATTCCGCGAGAAGCACCCGGAATAATTTCGATGGCCCCTTTACGTGCAAGTGCTTTGATATGTTCTTCGGCGGCATTGGCTGACTTAAAGCCGAGAATGCGGGCGATCTCAGCACGCGTCGGCGGATAACCGGTTTCTTCCGCATACTGGCGAATAAGTTGTAGTACCTGTTCCTGGCGCGGCGTTAAGTCAGACATGATGCACTCCTGAATCTGTTTATTTGTACAGTGGTTGTGATTATATACAGTAATTCGGGTTGTGCAATAGTTTTTCAATCTGGTGGTTATTTCACCCTGCCATAGTAGATGCCCTGCAATACCGCATTGGATTGAGTCCGAATCCATAAGGTCAATCCGTCATGCATTCCAGTCCCTCATTTTGCAAACGCAAATATCTGCTGTTGTCCGGCAAGAGGCGATGATTCTGTAACTTGCAGTTTTTAATCCATGAGCAATATAAAACCCTATGCCTGTTGAGGTGTCGGTTATAAGGATAGTTTTTTGCATTATTGCCGGATTCTGGTTAAAGGTTTTTGGGTTTATGCCGTTAGCTTATACGGTCACTGATTATTCAGTATGAGCCGTCAACAGCAATGCAAAATTCAAACAATTTGTGGTGATTTATGAATGCTTATTCTGCCGTACAAAATTATTCCAGCGTAAAAGTTCACTCTGGTGTTGAAACTGCGTCACCTCATCGTTTAATTCAAATGTTGTTTGAAGGTGCATTGGAGCGTATTGCCCAAGCTAAAGGCGCCATGGCGCAAAACCAAATCGCCCGCAAAGGGGAATTGATTAGCAAAGCGGTCGCTATTGTCGGCGGATTGCAAGGCAGTTTGAATGACAATGAAGGTGGCGCGCTCGCAGCCAATCTTGATGGGCTTTATGACTACATCATTCGTCGTTTGACTCAAGCCAACTACGAGAATAATCCAGACTATCTTGACGAATGCGGGCGCTTGCTAGGCGAGATAAAAACCGCTTGGGATGCAATCGGCAATCAGGTGTAGAGAGGGTTATCATGGCAATTTATCTGGTACCAGCACCCGACTATCGTGGCGAGGCTGGTGTAATGGCAATGCGCAATTTGCAGCGTGAGTTGAGCAAGGCGCTGCATGTGGAAGACTGGGAACGCGTCCGCCACCTTGATCGTATTTGCGTGCTGTTAATCGATAAGGTAATCACTGCAAATCGCGATGATAAGTCCACCCTGGTCTGCGCCTTGAGTGAATTAAAAGGTGTGTATGCGGGCTTGATCGCACAATGCCAGCGTGAGGTAACCTTTCTTCAGGCGACCTGATATTGAGTGTTTATGGCTTATTTGGCAGGGGACTTGTGAAAAAAAGTGTTAACGGATACTACTTCATAAGGTTTCTAAAACAACTCTCTTATAGCAAAACTCGCAAAAACGACTTAGCCCTGCTAGCCTTAGTAAACATAACTGCTAGCAGGGGATAGTCCGTGTCTAACTACAATCCACAAGAAGCGCTGAAACAATATCGCCAGTTGGGTATTGAGTCAGAAGTCAGCCATGCTTCACCGCATCGTTTAATTCAATTATTGTTTGAAGGTGCATTAGGTCGCTTGGCGGCAGCTCAAGGTGCTATTGAGCGCGGCGATGCTGCGGCTAAAGGTGAATTGTTGGGCAAGGCCATCAGTATTGTCGGTGGTCTACGCAGTTCGTTGGATATGGGAGCTGGCGAATTGTCAGAGCGTCTTGATCAGCTCTATGAATATATCAACCTGCTACTGCTTGATGCATCCAGACACAGCGATCCAGAAAAAGTAAATGAAGCAATTCAATTGCTGAAGACGGTTAAGTCGGGATGGGATGAGATAGCCCCGCAAGTATCTTCAGAGCAGTCGTAAAATATTGTCAAATTCCCGAAAAATATTGTGAGCGCGATTTTTATTCTGAATGTAAAGTTAAGACATTCTTTTGGCGATTAATTATTCGAGTTGATTAATTAATGCTAAAGCGCCAAAAACATTTCGCCATAAATTTGACTAAGAACCCAGCCTCGTCTATTACTTACTCCAATAAGTCATCTCACCGCCTTGAAAGAATATTTCTTATGCGTTTTCAAGGTTTTGGCATGGAATGAAAAAGGTCTTGGGGTATGTGGCGCAACAATAAAGTTCTTGTTATTGACGATAATCAGTCACGCAGACACGATTTAAAAATCCTGCTGGATTTTCTCAGTGAAACAACGCTTACGTCAGCCAGCGAAACCTGGCAGGCGACTGTCGCTGAAGAAAATAATGGTGAAGATTATGTCGCTATTTTTATCGGTGATTATCGTGACAGTGGCCAATCACTCACGCATCTGCTGAAAGAAATCCGTTCCTGGAATGACGAGTTGGCAATTGTACTGATCGGCGATGAAAACCAGAGCGCGGATGAAAGTTTGGATGACCTCTACCGCTACATGGTTATTGCAACACTCTCTTTGCCTCCTACCTACAACAAGCTTGTTGATACGCTCCACCGCGCGCAGTTGTACCGTGAAGCGCAATCCACCAGCAAGCGCCAGCCACAGCGTCGCCCCGTGCATTTGTTCCGCAGCCTTGTCGGCACCAGCCGGGAAATCCAAAACGTGCGCGAGATGATGGCGCAGGTGGCTGATAAAGATGTATCAGTCCTGATTACCGGAGAGTCGGGTACTGGTAAAGAAGTGGTTGCGCGTAATCTGCATTACAATTCGCCGCGTCGTGACAAACCATTTGTCCCGGTTAATTGCGGGGCAATCCCGGCGGAATTATTGGAAAGCGAGTTATTCGGCCATGAGAAAGGTGCTTTTACCGGCGCAATTAATTCACGCGCCGGGCGTTTTGAACTCGCGGAAGGCGGTACGTTATTTTTGGACGAAATCGGCGATATGCCACTGAATATGCAGGTCAAAATTCTGCGTGTGCTGCAGGAACGTTGCTTTGAGCGTGTGGGCAGTAATAAGACGCAGCCTGTTGATGTACGCATCATTGCGGCAACCCATCGCAATCTCGAACAAATGATTCTTGAAAATACATTCCGCGAAGATTTGTTTTATCGCCTGAATGTATTTCCGATTGAATTGCCATCGTTAAAAGAACGCTCGGAAGACATTCCTTTGCTGATGAATGAATTGGTCTCGCGTATGGAAAGCGAGCAGCGCGGTTCTATTCGTTTTAATTCAGCGGCTATTATGTCACTCTGCCAACATGAGTGGAGCGGTAATGTGCGCGAGCTTGCCAATCTTGTAGAGCGCATGGCGATTATGCATCCCTTCGGGGTGATTGGCGTGCAAGATTTGCCATCCAAGTATCGCCACGTTGATGTAACTGATGAAGATTTTGTGCACGCTCCAGCTAAAGCCAATGGCATTGCTGGTTCGGGTAGTACAGGTTACGTGAGCATGAACGACACACCGTTGTTGCCGGAGCAGGGTATCGATTTGCGTGAGTACATTACCAATTTGGAAATGAGCCTTATCCAGCAAGCGCTGAATGATTGCGGTGGTGTCGTCGCGCGTGCAGCAGATAAGCTCTGCGTTCGTCGTACTACACTGGTGGAAAAAATGCGTAAGTACGATATGCAACGCTAGTCTTTAAATTATCCACATAAAAAATCCCCGCGATAAACTGCACCCAAAAGTTGGACATATGTCCGACAGGATAAGGTGCAGTTTATCGCGGGGATTTTTTTATGTAACTGTGTATTACTATTGAACGTAATAGTAATACTGAAAATTATTTTGCAAGCGTAGCGACGACTTTTAACACTGCAGACGTTAATTTGCTCAATTGTTCTTTGGTGATGATAAAGGGTGGCATCAAGTAAATGATGTTGCCAAAGGGACGAACCCATACACCATTTTCTATAAACTGCGGCATCAACTTGCTAACGTTGATAGTGTTTTCCAATTCGACAACACCGATTGCCCCCAGTACACGAACGTCAGTGACAAAAGAAAAATCTTTGCAGGGCGCCAGTTCTTCGCGCATTTGTTGACCGATATTGACAACAGTATTTTGCCAGTCGGAATGAAGCAGCAAATCAATACTGGCATTTGCCACAGCGCAAGCGAGTGGGTTGGCCATATAGGTGGGGCCATGCATAAAAATGCCGTTCTCACCGGTGCAAATACCATTACTTACTTTATCATTGCAAAGTGTTGCCGCGAGCGTTATGTAGCCTGCGGTCAGGGCTTTGCCGATACATAAAATATCCGGGCTTATGCCGGCGTGCTCACAGGCAAACAATTTACCGGTGCGGCCAAAGCCTGTGGCTATCTCATCGACAATTAATAAAATTTCATTTTTATCGCAAAGCTCCCGTACGCGACGCAAATAATCCGGCGAATAAAAACGCATTCCACCTGCACCTTGAACAATAGGTTCAAGAATAACCGCCGCGATTTTCTGGCGATGCTGTTGAATGAGTTGGGCAAACTTGGCGATGTGTGATTCTTGAAATAGCTCATCAAAAGCGCAGGGTGGTGCTTCTGCAAATAAATGGTGGGACAGGGCGTGATGAAACAGATGATGCATACCGGAATGCGGATCGCAGACTGACATAGCACCAAACGTATCGCCATGATAGCCACGCTTCAAGGTTAAAAACATAGTGCGTTGTGCCTGGCCTTGCGAGTGCCAAAATTGAATGGCCATTTTGAGCGCGACTTCTACAGCGACTGAACCGGAATCGGAAAAAAATACCTTGTTCAATCCTTCCGGTGTAATTTTGGCGAGCGTGGTGGCGAGTTTGACTGCGGGTTCATGGGTGATGCCGGCGAACATCACATGGGCCATTTTTCCTACTTGATCAATCACCGCCTGATTTAAAACCGGATGATTGTAGCCGTGCAGTGTACTCCACCAGGAGGACATACCATCAATCAAGATGCGACCGTCAGTTAGATGCAGTTCTACACCTTGCGCGTGACTTACCGGTGTGACCATTCCGGGTTGTGTGAACGAGGTATAGGGATGCCACACATGGGCGCGATCCAGGCGCAATAAATCATGATTGGCAATTTCTTGAGTGTATATCATGGTAATTCCACATCATTCGTACAAATTTAATTACATGCATTGCCCAAGCTTAACGAAATTTACTGCAAAAATCAGAATCAATTTCGCCAGGCAGGCGGGGGTATTAATTAAATCTGACGATCAAATCCAATTGTTTTTGCGAGAGGTTATCCATTTCACTATTCAAGCCATCCGCTACGCGGATTTCGTTTTGGGTTTGGTCCGAAATGTGAGCGATTGACTGGGTGTTGCGTTCAATCTCCAGTGCCATTGAGGATTGTTCTTCAGCGGCTGTCGCAATCTGGTGTGACATTTGGTCAATGGTATTGACCGAGTGGGAAATTGCATCGAGAGCCGAGCGAACATTACTCATTTCGTGCACGCTGCGATCAGCCATATCCAGACAATTTTTCATATTGATACTGGCATCTTGAGTGGCTTTGCCGAGGTTGCCGATAATGTGTTGGATATCGCCAGTAGATTCTTGTGTCCGTTGCGCCAGTGAGCGCACTTCGTCAGCTACAACCGCAAAGCCGCGCCCTTGTTCTCCTGCACGTGCAGCTTCAATTGCGGCGTTGAGCGCGAGTAGGTTGGTTTGCTCGGCAATACCGCGAATTACATCGACTACATTGGCAATTTTGCTGCTGTCCTCACTCAGTTTGTTGAGCACACTGCCGAGGTTACCGACGGTTTGCGATAAATCATCGATAGCGGTACGCGCGCCTTCAATCACCTTGTTGCCCTTATCTACCTCGTCAATAGCGGCTCCGGTAGCAATGGAGGTTTTATTTGCACCGCCTGCTACTTCCTGCACTGCCAACGCCATTTGTTGCATTGCGGTCGCAACACCGGCAGTTTCATGTTGTTGGGCACTCATGCCTTCATAGGTTTTACGCGCGTGATGATGGGCCTCGCCCGCTTTTTGCTGCAGTTCTTTCGCCGATTCGCCGAAGCGGCCCAGTGCCGTGCGCAGCCGTGCTTTTATTGCATGCTGGGCAAATTCAATTTCACCCAGCGCATCGCAACGGCCAGTATAAATGTAAGCGGCAAAGGGATCGTTTATGGTGGAGCGGGCCTCCTGCAAAGCCTGTGAGATACGGCCTTGCTGCAATATTTGGGTAATGCCGCCGACGATAAGCGCGATGACGACTGTTGCTGCGGCTGAAGCTGGCGACAAGGAGGTAAAGACGCTGGTGGCGATGAGCAACAACATCCAGGTTGCTATCGTAGTAATCGCGCTGCTCCCCAACTGGCTCCAATATTTTTCGAAAGCGGAATAGGGAGCCTTACCTTGATTCAAACGTTCATAAACGAGTTCTGCGCGACGTATCACGGTTGCATCAGCTTTAACGCGAACGGATTCGTAACCATAAACCTGGCCGTTTTGGCGCAGCGGGGTGATGTAGGCATCTACCCAGTAATGGTCGCCGTTTTTGCAGCGGTTTTTAACGATTCCCATCCAGGGTTTGCCGGCCCGCAAAGCAGTCCACAGCATGTCAAAAGCGGCTGCGGGCATGTACGGATGACGTAGGATGTTATGCGGTTGATTGAGTAATTCTTCGCGGCTGAAACCTGAAATGCGACGAAAAGTTTCATTGCAGAATTCAATATCGCCGCGCAGATTGGAGGAGGACACAATTTCGTCGTGAGTTGAGAGATGTACTTCTTTTCCAGTGGTGTGACCATTATTACGCATGAGGCAATTCCTGATATAGCGACAAAAACCAGATCCCTTCGCGCAACGTTTTTAGCGTATTGCAAAAAGCTGACGAACAGATCATCTATCTTGGTTTCTCAAGCCTAGTTCAAAATTGGTGAATCTCTAGCTGGCTTATAGCGATTTACACCTCATGCAGCTGCATAGGCATTGGCGGGTTGGGAATTGGCATATTGTGAATGGGTATGGCTGAGTTGCGATTCGCGCAGAAATTGAGCGAGCGCAATGCGGGTTTCCTCATCCAGATCAATAAACTCAACGCTGATTTGGGTATGGCGATAAGGGCTGCGGCCCATACGGAAGGCACAGATACGGGCGCGGCAGCGAATGTGCAGGTCATCGCTGATATCTACTTCGCACAACGGCAGGAGTGCACCGTGGCGAAGGTAGGGAAGCATATTGCCAGCGACCAGCAAGCGCAGGCCACCGGTGGAAATATCTTGCAAGGTGCCGAAGCTTGGCTCTTGTCCAAGCGTGCGAATTTTTACGGACAGCGGGGATTGGTGGCCTATCGCAAAACGCGGCGCATTGCGTCTGGGCATGTAGTAAACAAATTCGGGGAGCAGGATGGCCAAGCCGGAGGCGCCGTAAGTTGAACCCATTGCGACAATCGAGGCGCGGATCACCAATTGCTCACCATTGCGATGGTGACGCAGGGTAATTTCATCGCCTTCATCAAGCACATGTTGTTGCGGAAAGAGGTCATCGAGCCAAAGCAGGCCGCGCTCGATATCAATTGCCAGAATCATGCTTTGGTACACGCGGTTGGCAGCGCCGACTCTAACTTCCAGCAATTGTCGTTGTTTTTGTAGTTCCCAGAGCGGGATGTATTGATCAGGGATACTGCTAGCGAGGGATAAACCGTCTTCACCGCCTACCGACATAATCGGGGCGGATATTGTGGCTGACGCGGGTTTGCGGAAACCTTTTTTGAACAGTTTATCGAGAAACGACATTACTACCTCCTCGCGGCAAATATTCTCCCCTTAAGGCACACTTCAGGGAACTCTATTTGGGTAAGAGCAAGCCCTATGCCAGATGCTTATGACACCGATGTATTCAGGTAGCAAGGAAGGTTTACGGCTCTTTTTCCCTGTTAACCTGTAATACTGCCATTATAGACCGGCAAAGCTTTGCCGCGTTCAGCCGGGCGATTTCAACTTGCGCGCAAAATCCGTACAATGCGCCGCTCGCTGGCCGGGTTGCCGGTGATCCATTTTTTCCGCATGAGTTGTTGAGTCCATGAAAGAGTTACACGAACGCAAAGATCGCCTCGAATTTAACAAGCTGCAAAAGCGCCTGCGCCGCTTGGTAGGCACGGCTATTGTCGATTACAACATGATCGAGAATGGCGATAAGGTGATGGTGTGCCTCTCCGGTGGTAAAGACTCTTACACCATGCTGGATATCTTGATGAGTTTGCAAAAGACGGCGCCCATCTCCTTTGAGCTGGTCGCGGTCAATATGGACCAGAAACAACCGGGGTTTCCCGAGCACATTCTGCCGCAATATCTGGAGCAGTTGGATGTGCCTTACCACATCATCGAGCGCGACACTTACAGCATCGTTAAAGAAGTGATTCCTGAAGGGAAAACGACTTGCGGGCTTTGCTCGCGTTTGCGTCGCGGTACGCTTTATGGCTTTGCGGATGAAATCGGCGCGACCAAGATTGCGCTTGGCCATCACCGCGACGATATTATCGAGACGTTGTTTTTGAATATGTTCTTCGGCGGAAAATTGAAGGCGATGCCGCCTAAACTTCTCGCTGACGACAAGCGCAATATTGTGATTCGCCCGCTCAGCTATTGTGCGGAAGAAGACATAGCCCATTTCGCAGAGTTGAAAGGTTTCCCGATTATTCCGTGTAATCTTTGCGGTTCGCAGGAAAATTTACAACGCCAGGTAGTGAAAGACATGTTGCAACAATGGGAGCGTCAATTCCCCGGTCGCACCGAAACTATTTTTTCGGCGATTCGCAATGTGCAGCCATCGCAGCTGGCGGATTTGAATTTATTCGACTTCGTTAATCTCGCCACTAACAAAGGTACACAAGCCGATGTTGGTGAAACTGATACATGCGGAATAGTGTCGCCAGTCAATCGCAGTGATTCTCCAGTGCAGTATGTTGATGTATTGGATATCCACTAAATGCAATTGCGATAACAAAGAAAAAGGCTGCAATTGCAGCCTTTTTTATCCCAACGCTTCCACGTTTCAGGCAACCAGCTTTTTAGAATCACCCATCACCAGTTTGCGATAGGTTTGAATAAAATCGTCGGCGTTTCTGAATAAGTGAGTGCCATTGTCAAAGTGCGTCGCCCAAAGCTGTGCGAGTGCTGCGCAATCCAATGGTTTACTGATATCTACACCGGCGCGGCGATAAATCATCCATGCCATTCCGGTTGCATACGCCAAATTGGTAGCGAGTTCGCTGTGTGGGTTTTTGAGAAATTGTTGCTGGCTGGCCAAACCGCGCAGGTGCGACGCTAAATCGGGAAATTGCACTAAATATTTATCCCACAACTCCACATGTTTTTCGGCAGTAATGCGATACAACCCCAAGCCTTTTGTTCGCTCACAATAGCAATGTAATCCCATTAACGATTCTTGTGCGGCAGTACCGAGCAATAAGTTTTCGGCAACTTCTGAATATTCTCCGAGTCCATTTAAATAAGGTTTTACAATCAACTCGCGCAAATCACTGGCATAAATACCCATATTTACCTCAATAATTACCCCAAATGTAGCGGCATTGGCGCGCCCCGGTTGTCCCATAAGCAGTTGCCGTAAATTGTCAGCAATAGCTGTAGTCAGGTGGTATATACACTGTTTCTGATCCCGGTTGCGTCAAAAAAACTGTACATAATGTAAACAGCATAAGTCGCGCCAACTTGATAGAACCTGAACAAACGGCCATAAATCCCTTGACTATACTGGTTTTAGCGGAAGCCTATTTGGAGGGAAATAAGCTATGCGTATCGGCATCCCAAAAGAAGTGAAACCAGGCGAAAATCGGGTAGCACTGACACCAGCGGGAGTGATGGAATTACACCAACGTGGCCATACAATCTATGTTATGCGCGGTGCAGGCCGCGCAGTAGGGTTTGCCGATGAGCGCTATCAACAGGCTGGCGCGTTGCTGGTAGATTCCCTCGCGGATGTTTACGCCCGTGCGGATTTGATTGTAAAAGTCAAAGAACCGCAAATCGAAGAATATTCATTGCTCTCGGAGCAACACCTCCTTTTTACTTATTTGCACCTTGCTGCCAACCGCTCATTGACTGATGCTTTGCTGGCGTCGGGAGCGAGTTGTATCGCTTATGAGACCTTGTTGGACTCTTTCGGGCGTTTGCCGTTGCTGGCACCTATGTCGGAAATTGCCGGGCGGATGGCGGTGCAAGCGGGAGCGCATCACCTTGAAATGGCCCAGGGTGGCAAAGGTGTTTTGTTGGGTGGAATCCCCGGCGTTGCCCCGGCTGAGGTGCTGATATTAGGTGGTGGTGTAGTCGGTGCAAATGCAGCTGCTATGGCAGTGGGGTTGGGGGCAAAGGTTCATATTCTGGATAAATCCATCGCGCGTTTGCGGCATCTGGATGATCAATGGCGTGGGCGCGTTATATGTGAATATGCGACGCAAGAGCGGATCGATACCCTGGCGTTGCGTTCGGATTTGATTATCGGCAGCGTGCTGAACGCGGGTGCCAGTGCGCCGCGTTTATTGAGCCGCGAACTCATCGCGCAAATGGAAAAGGGCAGCGTGCTGGTGGATGTCGCTATTGACCAAGGCGGCTGTTTTGCCACTTCAAGGCCCACCAGCCATCAACAACCAATCTATGTCGAGGAGGGTATTGTCCATTACTGCGTCGCTAATATCCCGAGTGCTGTTGCGCGCACTGCGACGCTGGGGCTCACCAATGCCACTTTGGCCTACATCATTCGCTTGGCCAATGAGGGATTGGCAGCCTTGCAGGGGGATGCAGGTTTTCGTGCGGGTTTGAATATTCATCGTGGGCAATTGACTCAAGCTGGCGTTGCCGATTCGTTTTCCATGGCATTCCACGATGCAAAATTACTACTTCCCGACCACTGATTTTCCTATAGGAAATAACGCTATAGAT
This sequence comes from Cellvibrio sp. GW822-FHT04B05, assembly GCF_058800985.1. Classification (NCBI taxonomy): domain Bacteria; kingdom Pseudomonadati; phylum Pseudomonadota; class Gammaproteobacteria; order Cellvibrionales; family Cellvibrionaceae; genus Cellvibrio; species Cellvibrio sp. GW822-FHT04B05. Next base: position 78,876 of record NZ_JBXAMU010000005.1, read on the forward strand.
TCAGGCGACAAAGACAATATTGTTCTATACTCAGCCCAGGATAAATGCAGGTTGCATGCTGTGGTGCAATATCTGTCCGCTTTTTTTAATAATTAGATACATTCCCCCGGAAACCCTAGGTCAATGAGAGATAAAGCGCCTTCCTTTTTTAACGGCATCTCTTTTCAGCTCGCCAAAATCGGTATTATCCTGGCGTTTGTCCTGAGCTTTTTATTGAGCTCGGTACAGTTATATCTCGATTTTTTAAATCAGGAAAAAGAACTTAAAACTCTGATCGACCGTGTTATCCAGGTTGCAACACCGCCTGCGGTGCGTTCCGTATCAACACTCGACGATGAACTTTCTTACGAGGTAGTCAACGGATTACTGCGTTACGGTTTCATTTATGAAGTCGTGATTTACGATGATACCGGCAACGTGCTCGCGCAAGGCAGCAGCACGCGACCAGAAGTAAAAACCCGTTGGCTCACCAGCCGGATCACCGAAAACACCCGCGAATACACCGCCAATTTATTGTTGCCCGGTTATAGCGACGGCACCTCGGGCAGTATTCGTTTTTCAGTGGATATGGATTTGGCATTGGAAGGTTTTTATAACCGCTCACAAACAGCGTTGATGACCGGTTTGCTGCGCAATATGTTTTTAGTGTTGCTGCTGTTTGTGGTGTTTTATTACACGCTTACCAAGCCACTGGTGCGCCTCTCTCGTGAAATTAACAACATCAATCCCGATCACCCGGGTGTAAATCGCCTTACCCAATTACCTGCACAACGCAAAGATGAGCTGGCGCAACTGATCGCCAGCTCAAACCAATTGTTGGATGTGGTGGAGTTATCGCTCGCCAAACGCCGCACTGTTGAGTTGGCGTTGCGCAAAAGCGAAGAACATTTGCGGCAGATTATTGATCACCTGCCAGTGATGATCGGTGCGCGGAATATCGCCGGTTATTATTTATTTGCCAACAAGGCACTCGCCAATGAGTTGGGCTACACACCGGAACAGATGCGCAATTTACATGTGCGCCAGCTCTTAAAAAATTCGGTGTTTGATATAGATGCCATGCTGCAAAACGATTACCGCGTAATTCGCGGCAACGAAGAGCTGGATGTTATTGAAGAGCGTTTTGTCACTGCCACCGGCAAGCAATTATTTTTGCAAACCCACATAATGCCGTTGGCGTTCTACGATGAAAAAGTTGCATTAATCGTGTCGGTTGATATTACCGAACGCAAAAACGCGCAAGCCAAAATGGAATTTATGGCGCACCACGATGCACTTACCGGCTTGCCAAATCGCCTGCAATTAGTAGAGCGGCTTGAACATGAATTGCGCCGTGCTGAGCGCCACGGTTATTTCGGCGCGGTTTTATTTATCGATTTGGACCAGTTCAAAACAATCAATGATTCACTCGGTCATCCCGTCGGTGATCGTGTACTGGAAGTGGTTGCTACACGTCTGCAACAATCAGTGCGTGAAGAAGATTTGGTTGCGCGTTTGAGTGGTGATGAGTTTGTCGTAGTGCTCACCGTGCTTGATCAAAATATTGAAACCGCAGCCTTACGGGCAGGGGAAATCAGCGAGAAAATCCGCACTATTATTTCCCAGCCTTATATTTACGACAATATGGAGCTGCGCGTGACCTGCAGCGTAGGCGTCGTGGTTTATCCCGACAAGAATAATTCGGTGCACGAATTATTGCGCTACGCCGATACCGCAATGTATCAGGTGAAAGAAAAAGGCCGCGATTCAATCGAGTTTTTCAACGAAGAAATGGCTGATAAAGTCAGTCGTCAGTTGACGATGGAAGGTGACCTTCATCGCGCCTTGGAAGAGTCACAGTTCGAACTGTTTTATCAACCAAAAATCGATATCCAAACCGGACGTGTTGAGGGAGCGGAAGCGTTATTGCGTTGGAACCATCCGACCAAGGGTATGGTATCGCCGGTTGATTTTATTCCAGTGCTGGAAACGTCCGGCATGATTATCGATGTAGGTCAGTGGGTGTTGGATGCGGCGTGTAAAACGCTCGTGAAATGGGATCAGGATGGTTTGTGGAAGGCGGGTATGAAGATGAGCATTAACATCAGTCCGCGCCAATTCCGTCGTGCGGCGTTTGTGGATGATGTTATTGCGACCCTGGAAAAATATCCGATCCCTGATGCGTCGCTGGATATGGAAATTACCGAGGGCATTGTTATCCAGCGGGTTGATGATGCAATCGATACAATGACAACCTTAAGCGAGCGTGGCATTAGCTTCTCGCTGGATGATTTTGGTACGGGATATTCTTCCATCAGTTATCTCAAACGCTTGCCCGTAAGCACATTGAAAATCGATAAAGGATTTGTGCGCGATATTATCGATGACCGCAATGACCGCGTATTAGTAGAAACCATCATTACGATGGGGCGCTTGCTCGATATGGAACTGGTTGCAGAAGGCGTGGAAGAAGCTGAGCAGCTGGCGATTCTGAAATCTTTCGGGTGCAATTATTATCAGGGTTATCTGTCGAGCCAGGCTGTGCCACTACTTGAGTTTGAAGTTATTTTGAAAAATGAACAAATAAGTTAATAAATAAAATAATTCATTAACTTATTTTTCTGCTGATTAAAATAGACGGCCAAGTAAGTAAGGTACTGCTGTTTCTACCCGCATAATTCGCTCACCCAGATGCACTGCCTCAAACCCGCATTTTCCCAGCAGATCAATTTCGTAGGGAATAAACCCACCTTCAGGTCCAACTGCCAATGTCAGTGAATAATCTATCTGGACAGGACAAGTGACAGGTGTATAAGGGTGGGCAACCAGTGCGCGGCTATCGGCTACGATAGCGGGTAACTCATCTTCAACAAATGGCTTAAAGCGTTTATGCAAATGCACTTCTGGCAAACGGGTGTCGCACCCTTGTTCCAATCCTAAAATCAGTTGATCGCGAATATAATCTGCATTTAAAAAAGGCGTCTGCCAGTAACTTTTTTCTACGCGGTAAGAATTAATTAAATGCAGCTGTTTAACGCCCAATGTGGCAATGGTCTGTAAAATGCGGCGCATCATTTTTGGTCGTGGTAATCCAAGGACTAACGTCAAAGGTAACGCGCTTGGAGGTGTTTGTTGCAGGTCGATATCCAGATAAATGGCATCATCATTAAGTTGGGTAATTATTCCAGTACCCAGATTACCGCCTATTAATCCAACTTTTAATTGATCGCCTAATACGGCACCGTGCACATGCTTAATGTGTTCAAGTTGGCGCGGAGTTTTAATGCAGGCGAGATTGTCTGCGATTAAATCGTGTGGGGATAATAAAATGACGTTCATAGTAAGCGCAGGATAGAAAGTGCAGATGCGTATTAGAGCACGGCCATTACTCTGTGCCTACTGTTTTTCTTGTATTCGCTGGGGTTATAGCAAGCTGACGAGCGGAACGGCGACCGCCAAACCCGAAGCTGCGCGCGTTACCCCGGAGCTGCGCACGTTACATAGTGTAGACGTGCGGAATGCATACGATAAAGCATTTGCGCTCCGCCGGTAGCGTGGCCATTCAGCGCATTGCCGGTAATAGAATCTAAAGTAAATATACTGGGGGCCACCGTTTAAAAAATTGTGGTTATTTTGTTGAGGTTTTTAAATAAGCCAGCGTTTCATCCTCTCCCTTAGTGTCTTTTTAGTTTGTCATCGCACAGATCTATTGCTCAAAAATCTTGATAATCTAATTTTTAGATGACGGAATGGCGCACATAGCGTCTATCTTCAATTTAATTTGTTGAGGTGAGAAAATGACTGTCAATTATATTCCAGAAGGTTATCAGCCCCTTACTCCTTATCTACAAGTTAAAAATGCTAGTGCAGCAATCGAATTCTACAAAGAAGCTTTTGGGGCAAAAGAAATAGGGCGCATCACCATGGGTGAAAATATTATTGGTCATGCAGAAATTGAGTTATTTGATGCCCGAGTATTGCTGGCAGAAGTTAACGAAGAATGGGGTAATAAAAGTCCGCAGGAACTTGGCGGATCTCCGGTAAGTCTGTGTTTGTATGTGAGAGATGTCGATGCGGTTTTTGCGCGGGCACTTGCTGCGGGTGCAACAGTCACCAATGGGATGACGGTAGAGGATCAATTTTATGGCGATCGCTCAGGTAGTCTTACCGATCCTTTTGGGCATCAGTGGACAATATTGACCCATAAAGAAGATATTTCTTTCGAAGAGTTGCAAAAGCGTGCGGAAAATATCTGCAAATAGCCAATTATTAAATCGATGGCCAATTTTTTAAGCAGCAATTATTTTAGTAAGAGAGGTGACTATGAGTACTTTATGGATTGTTACAGCAAATGCTAGCTGCGCACATTTTTTCTCTCAAGAAAACCCTTCTGCTTCTTTGGAAAAAGTAGGGGATCTTGGAAATGATAAGTCGAGTATGCATACATCTGATACCGAGTCAGATAGGCTGGGTCAACATGCAGCATCAAAAAGCGCCCATAGTGTGGGGGCGCCTACGCAACCAAACGGTTACGAACCACATCAAACGCCCTCTGAGCACAATGCAGAATTATTCGCGCGAAATATTTCCCGCTTTTTATTGCATGGATATCAGGATGGTCATTTTCAACGACTGGCATTGATTGCATCACCGGAATTTCTCGGAGTATTGCGCTCGGTGCTTGATCCTCGTTTGGGAGAGGTAGTAATTAATGAAATCAATAAAGATTACACTCGTTGCAGTCCAAATGAATTGTCTGCCCATATGAAGGCTGCTGCATAGTAAAAGAATGGTGTAAAAATTGTGCAGAAGTGGTTTAAATAAAGACTCATAGCTGGGCTATGAGTCTTTTAAATTTTCCATATTTTCCTATCCTGATAAATAAACATAAGATTAATAGTCCATAATCCATTGACCCAAATCTATTTACTAATAATTAGCAACTCATATACCAGGCAACTATTGATACTTTCTATCGGTGTTCTTATCTTGAGCCAGCACCAAAGTCGAAAAAATAGCGAGCCGAGTAGCGGCGCAGCAAAAGCGCTAGTAAACCAAGGGATATAAATGCAATAGACGATGGTTCAGGAACTGAGGTACGGGTAAAAGTGATGTTATCGATAAATGCACCAAGACGCATGTTGTAATGCCCGTAAATGGATACGGATTTAATCCCGACGTCTGAAGTAAATGAAACAAATTCATTGGGTATCGGCGGGCTATAAACGTCATCCATATTGCGCCAGCCAGAAGTAATTATGGTGTGCAGGTAGCCCAGCTCACCGTAAAAATCCAGATAGATGGCATCGCCATAGGCAGAGGTGACGTTCATGCTTAAAAAAGTGGGGAGCTCGCCCAGGAATTCCAATCCACCCCAATTACCCGTCAGCATACTGTTGTTGGGTTTTGCCCCTACAACCCAGGAACCATGGATTAATAAGCCCTTATCGATATATTCGTTGCTTAACGGATTGTCGCACCAGCAGGGAAATTCTTCGTTATAGACGGGATCGAGTTCATCAAAATCGATAACGGTTGCATTAGCTGTACTCGGCAATAATAAAGAAACAACAATTGCGGCCAGAACGCGAATATTTTTAAGCATAATTAACACGGATGCGGTACGCATATCAGTCTCCTTTGGATAAAAGTTTGACGTGTATATGCTTACCTCTACTATCCGTATGTGCGATAGCGAACGGAGTCGAACTAAATTTCTTATTATGCGGACAATTCATTGCAGCAGGGTGGAACCGGGTCTGGTATTACCGCATAATTTCATTCCAACATCAGGAAGGAAAAAGCCCATGAAAGAAATAGAAACGCTGGAAAGTAAATCGGTATACAAAAACAAATGGATGAGTGTACGCGAGGATAAAATTAAAAGAGCTAGCGGTGCAGAAGGTATTTTCGGGGTTGTTGATAAGCCGGACTTCGTGGTTATTTTGCCAATCCATGAAGGACATATTTATATCGTTGAACAATACCGCTATCCGGTAGAAAAAAGATTCTGGGAATTGCCGCAAGGAGCATGGGAGGATAACAAGGATGCCGATCATCTCCTCGTCGCCGCAGGAGAGTTAAAAGAAGAGACCGGTTTGGTTGCAAATCGCATGGCCTATCTTGGTCATCAATTCCTTGCTTACGGATATTCAAGCCAGGGGTATCATATGTATCTTGCTACTGAACTTGAATTGAGTTCGACCCAGCTGGATACAGAGGAAGAGGGGCTTATCTCTAAAAGAGTGAGCATTGAAGAGTTCGAAAATATGATTCTGTCAGGAATGATAAAAGATGCAACGACGGTTAACACTTACGGCATCGCAAAACTGAAAGGCTTAATAAAAGACATCGAATAAAAAGATTGACCAGGCATATAGCTTAAATATTATTTTCTTCCAATCCTTACAGGAATCTCACATGAATTTGGAAAAATCGAAAAAGCGCATCGCGAAAAGGGCAAAGATGGGCTTTCAGGGATATCCCCACATTTCGTTAACCTACTTCGGTAAAACTACCAGTCATGCCGATGAAGTGGTGGTCGAGTTTTTGTTGGAAGAGGGGGCTGAAATCCAGCAAGAAAGATTTTCAAGCAAAATCGATGCACGAGAAGATGAAGTCATTCAATCTGTCCTGGTAAAAATGATTGAGCGCTCAGAGGCAAAAACAGTTTCGCAAGCTGACGGTGTTTCTATTCAGGTGTAAAAATCATTTATTGCGGTACCGCATTAGTGCGTCTTCGTGCAGATTGTTTCTGTAGTGAACGATTCCACCAACAAATTTCATCACGCAATTGCGCGTCGTTATTGCGGATATTCGTAGCTTGGTTGTGTTAAGTCTCTCCATGAAGTACGGGATCATGAAGCTAACTGGACAGGCATACTACCGGACCAAATCGCACCAGCCCACCCACAAGGTAGTTCAGCCAACCGCCATAAGCCTGTCTCTTGGATTTTCGTCTGAGCTACTTTTTTCAAAGCTGTTACCAATAGTAATCATTATCGTGTGGCTAGAGTGTTGTAATTGACGCCACGAAGAAAATCTTGTTTTATTCATCCTCGAAATCGAGTCAGTTAATTTATGGAGTTAATGGATTGAATAAAATGAAACGAAGTTCCATAGGAAAGTTTGTAGCGCAATTCAAATTGACGATTATCTTATTTATCTTTTTTTCTGTTGGCGCCAATGCCCTGTCTGTATCTATCCCCAGTACAAGTGTTACAGGAAACTATCTCATAAGTTGGACAGGCGGACGTACAACTGTCCAGCTATTTGAACAGCAAGGCAGTAGCTATGTATCAAGAGGCACTTTTACAGGGGCTAGTGGATCTTTTAATGTATCAGGCAAGGCGCCGGATACTTACAAATATTATTTGCTGGATTGCCTGGTGAATTATGGCGGCAGCAGTTGTACATCTTCTCCAATTTACAGTGTGGTTGTGACCGCTGGCGGAATGACCAATGTTGCTTCACTGACATATCCATCCACTGATAAAGACGGTGACTTTATCGTCTTATGGTCAGCTGTGACCGGCGCAACCCGTTACGACGTGCAACAGCGCACGGGCACCGGTGCATGGTTAGACGTTCTTTCCGGAGCTGCCCGGGAATACTCCGTGTTAGTCAATCCTGGTACATACAGCTTTCGTGTTAGAGCATGCGATACATCCACATGTTCTGGCTGGACTGAAGGTGCTTCGATGTCCGTTACGGGCAGGACTACACCCACTCATTCTCGTATTGTCTATATCCATACTGATGCATTGGGCTCGCCTGCTGCGGAAACCAACGAACAAGGGAATGAAAACGAATGAGTTTTTTAAGGAAATTAAAACAAATGTCCAAATATCTATTCATCACGATTATTTATTTATTCACAGCTTCCCCTTCATTCGCTTTGGTGGCACCGAAGGAGCTTTCTCATGTATTTGATGTGGTTGATCCTCAGATATCCGATCAATATAAATATATGTATAAGGATGTAGCAACCGGGGAAGTGTTTAATCCCGCCGACGGTAGCATCAATTTTTCGGTAACCGATATTGCCGTTCCGGGAAATTTTGATATCCCCGTTGAACTAACGCGCTGGATTCCCAACATGGATCAGCGTACTAATGGATTATTGATGTGGCAGTGGAATATACCCATGATCAGTGCGGGTTACATGGGTGTTAACACTCCACAAATGGGCGGAGGTGTAACAGTCAGCCAGGGCACAGGCGGGTGGCAAGGAGGAAAAAATTGTAGTGGCAGTATCAGTAGCCAGCCTGTTGTTGCACATAATTCGCACCTCACATATGCCGTTCAATCCATCGTTTACTGGAAGGGAAAAACGTTACACATTCCAGGAAAAACAACCGAAGCATTTCTGGAAAACCCGCAACAGGGGCTGCCTGCAAAACAAGTGACAAAGTCCAATTTTATTGTCACGTCCTGCATACAGAATCAAAACGGAGAGGAAGGATTTGTTGTAAAAGGCCCTGATGGTACGCAATATACCTTCAATCATTTTTTAACATACGATACTCATCGTTGGGCTCCCAATGACTGGACTCCGCTCAGGGTCTACTCGAAATCAATACTGGTCACGGAGATAAGGGACAGATTCGGCAATACAGTGACGTACAATTACAACAGTAATAAATATTTGGAAAGCATCACCGCATCCGACGGCAGGGCGATCAGTATTGTCTATGAGTCGTTTAATGATAACGGACACACCAATTCGCGCCCCAAATATGCCTATTCAAATGGCCGGCAATGGGAGTATCAATACAACAGTGGCGCTAATTTTGGGAGAAATCTCTCTCAAGTCATTTTGCCGGATGGCTCAAAATGGAAATACCAAGGCTTTGAGGTTTTTACAACAATCAATCATCCAAGCAAAGAATATTTATATGGAAATCTTATGCCGGCTTACGGTGCGGTATGGGGCAGTTCTGCCGGAGGATGCGGAATAAATCCCAATGAAAACCGAACGTATTCAATGTCGGTTACTTCTCCCGAGGGATTGACGACCAGTTACACATTGGCACCCACGTATTTTGGCAGGTCTGCTGTTAAACCGAAGATCAAACCCCATCCAGGAAGCGCTCAATATCAGAGTATCATTTATTTAGCAGAAAACCTTGCATGCTCCGTGACTATTGCATTGCAGCAAAAGGTCATTTCAGGATTAATGGTCAATGAAACATGGAGCTATTCTTACTCAGACAATCTCGGCACCTATGATACAGCGGGTGAGCCGCACGCGAGCCAGATGGCCTACCAAACCGGAACAACGACGATTAATCCTGAGGGTGGCCTTCCTTCATCTTTAACCGGTGCAGCCAACTATCGCACGGTTACCATTACCGGTCCTGATAATAAAATAGTGAATTTTGTTGATCGGAAATTCCAATCACCCACCGAAGGTATGGTGGTCGCGCAAGATATTTTCGATCTGTCAGGCAACCTATTCGAACGCAAACAATTTTCTTACAGCCAGGCGAATTTTGTCGGTCATTATTGGTGGACAACCGGGGATCGTGCGAGTGAGGAAACAGCGTTAAATGCAAATCAAATGCAGTATCGCATTAATAAAAGTGTCGACAGAACTGATCGGTATCGTTCAGGTGGTGTTGATACTTTTTATACTAATTACCTCAATTTCGATAGCTATGGAAATACTCTTAAAATAAGCGAAAACAATAACTTTTCTACTGACACAAAATTCACATTACTCGGTTACATCAATGACAGTGCACGCAATATTATCGGAGTGCCGAAATCTGAAAGTATCAGCGCCAGTGATTCATCCTACACCACTGTGGCAGAGATTGTTTATTACGACGAACTCGGCGGCAATATCAGTTATGTCGGTTGGTACTTGCCGTATGAATTTAAAAAATACGGCCAGTGGCAGCAACGCTATACCGCGTTCCATACAGCCGCTACCCAACCAACCGCACTGGGTCAAATAGCCAGGATGGAAGTCGCTGACCCGTTGAAAATCAATATGAATGGAGACTTATCTTTTTGGAATCGTTTTCAAAATTTCAGCAGTTACCATCGAGGAATACCGCAGACGATAACGATGAGCAATCGTTACAACACGGACGGTTTGCTGACATTCTCAAAAACAGTGGACGGAAACGGCTGGGTTTCAAGCATTACGGATTTCAATAACACCACAGTTCATTACGGTTATGACGCAGTAGGTCGCTTGACCAGTGTTGATCGACCGGGAGCATGGTTGGACCATTTTATTCAATGGACAGCTGACACAAATGGTGCATTGACGAGAGCAGCCTATGTGTGCCGTTTAAACGCCTACAGAAACAATTGTGAATCAACACCGTTAAGCAAAACATCGGACCAATATGACGCGAGGCTCAGAATTTATGACTCCCGGCAACTGGATTACGCGACCAATAAAACGCGATATCAGCGCTGGAGTTTTAATTCCTCCCATCAACCGACATTGACGTCTTATCCTGCCTATTCTGCTGGCGAAACTGCCGGCGTTACTATGGAATACAATCCATTGGGTGAGGTTACCAGAGCTATTGATAATGGCCCCTGGACCCTGACGTATTATTTAAATGGCAATCGGGTGAAACATGTCGGCTTTGACTCACAGTCCACCACTACAACCTATCGGGCCTACGGCAGCCCCAGCCACAGTGTGGCGACGAGAGTTGAACTGCCTGAATCGATTACCCGAGTGACTGGTATCAATATCTTTGGTGACGTGACATCAATCATTGAATCTGGTCCCAACAAATCCCTGACGGAATATCGCGCGTACGATGCGCTGCATAATCTCTGTAAAATCAGTCGCAGCGATAATGGCATCAGCGTATACAACTACGATTACATGGGAAAAGTGCTGAGCTATGCGAAAGGAGTAACCCATGGAAGCGGCGGTTCAAACACAAACTGTATTAGTTCAGCTGGGCCGACCACGTTAATTCATAACCGATACGATAACGTTGGCGAATTGACGAGCGTAGACTATCCAGACGCGTCACCCGATTTATATTACGTGCGAGATAATTCCGGCAATATTGTAACGTTAACCGCGGGCAGCGCAGTTCAACAGTATAGTTATGATATTTTCAATAAACTCACCAGTGAAACCCTGACCGTTCCAGGCAAAGCATTTTCTTTACATTACAAATACAATGACGCAGGTCAACTTGAGCGCATTACGTATCCCAACGGAATTGCTATCAACCAAAATCCAAATGGCTTCGGAGAAGCGCAAGCCTTATCCCGACTGTCTGACGGAAAACTCTATGCATCATCAATTAATTATTACGCTAACGGCAGTATTGATTCATTTTCCTATGGCAATGGCCTGAATCACAAAACCGTACTGGATTATCGTAAGCGCCCCCAAACCATTACAGATTCCCGCACCGGTTTTACTGCGTTAAGTTACACCTATAACCGCGACAATAGCGGCCGGGCCGCCAGTATTATTGATAATCGCAACTATGCTTACAGCATCACCAACATCACCTATGACGGCGTGGGAAGGTTGCGTCAAACTATCGGTAACTATGGTATCGGCAACAGCCAGATGGCTTACGATGATATTGGCAATATCACTTCCTACGTGAGTAAAGATGCCGCTCTCAGTTACAACTACAATACCACCACGCAGCGTCTGGACAGTGTTGCCGGTACGGGAGCAAAAGCTAAAAATTATTCGTTCCAATATGATGCGCAAGGAAATGTTACCAATAACGGCACCCGTACATTTACCTACAACCTTGCCGGGCAACTGACGAATAGCGGAAGCTACAGTTATCAATACGATGGTTATAACCGCCGGGTTAAACAAAGTGACGCGCATGGCACCAGCTATAGTTTGTATAACAAAGCCGGCCAGCTTATGTACCGGGAAACGGCCAGCGGCGGCATCAACTATTATTACCTCGGCAAACGTTTGGTTGCGCAGGAAGGTGTAGTAGAAAGTCGGGCAAGACAGCATTACAAACCTTATGGCAGTTCGCTGGAAGGAGAGAAAGAGGATGTGGGTTATACCGGGCATAAGTTTGATCAGGATTTAGGGCTGGTGTATATGCAGGCGCGTTATTACGATCCAATCATTGGGCGTTTTATGAGTCCTGATCCGATTGGATCGGCGGATCAGATGAATGTGTATGCGTATGTAAGTAATAATCCGATAAACAAAACCGATCCAACGGGAATGGCACAATGCGGAAAATCCCTAAGCGGAGAGAATTGTGAAAAAGCGTTAAATGATTCGGACGCTGCGCGGGACAATGCCAAAACTGCAGCAGAAGGATTGAAGGGGGTTGCTGGCAGAATGAAGGACGGCAAATTAACAGATGCGGATAGTGCAGCGCTCAAAGTAGTTGAACAACGCTTTGGTAAAAATTTTACTACTGAGAAGGGCTTAGGGAAATTAGCTAAAGGTCTTGAGGGGGCTGCCAATAAAATTGGTGCTCGTGGTGAAGGGGTTGTTTTAAGGCAGGGCAGTACGTCAACTACAACAACTAGAACTGCTGTTGTAATTCCGTTTACAAATAGCATTTATTTAAACAATTATTATTTTGATGGTGGTTTTTCTAATAGGTATCGAGAAAGAACTATGTTGCATGAAGCAGTTCATGTTAATAATAAATTTGGTGATGATTATATAAGGAACGGAGTTAATGATCGCCATGGGCAGGACAGTGCTTTTAGCAATGCAGATACTTATGCTTGTGCGGCTTATCCAGATACCTGTGGCTTCTAAATTGGGATGCGTTATGAAAAAAATATTATTGCTTATTGTCGTTTTATTTTCGAACCAATCATTTGCATGTAGCTGTGGTGGACCTGACATTTTGCGTATGGATAAGGGAGCTGAATTAGTAGTTCTTGCAAAGTTAAAAGCAAAGAGAAATTTTTATTCGTTTACTAACAATAAATATATCTTTGATGCAGTTAAAACTTTCAAAGGCATAAATACAGATTCTTCTATTGATGTTTGGACACCAAAATTTGAAATGTCCTGCGGTCTGCAACCTGATTATGGCAAGTTGTATATTCTTTTTGTGTACCGCGAAGATAATAAGTTAAGGGTGGATCATTGTTCGTCTTGGCCTCTTACAAAGAGTTATTTTGATTACACCCATAAATTCAATGAATTTTATAAATTAACTGACTCAGAAGCGCTTAAGCCAGATTCAAAAGAGTAGGTTTAGAGGAAATTTATTATTTATTTAAAACCCCGGTCAGTCCTCTGCCCGGGGTTTTGTTTTTATGAACGTTTGAATTTGTTCGTCACTCCGCCGTCAACACCAAACACCCCTGCATCACCCGAATCGTCATCGGCGAATCAATATTGAATCCCGCCTGCTCCAGCCAATGGCCTTTCAGTTGCAACCAGGGCACGGTGGCCTGTGGCGGGTACTGTGTCTTGCAGTGGTAGTCGTAAGTGATGCATCCGGTCTTGATCCTGCGAATGTGACAGGATGGTCGCCTTTATGCTCTGCCTGAATCTGTTAATGAAAAGACGTTCCTGATGGGCCAAAACCGCCTTGGGGTCTGTGTGCAAAAATCAGGGGATTCTGCTAGGTTGTGCCTCGCTGTAAGCCGTGCCGTTGTTGGGCTGTGAGGCATTATCGGTACGATATCCGCGCAGGCGGATGTTATGTGGGGAATGATCCGGTTAATAAAACTGATCCAACTGGAATGGTTATCGAGGTAATTGCCAGCACTGAAAACATGATTGAATATGATAATGCTATTGAGTATTTAAGTGCTGATGCAGGTTTTAGTTCCGATTATGCTCAACTACAGTCATCAGAAGAAACTTATAAAATTTATGTTAAGGAAGGCAATCCTACTGTATACAATTCAGACACCAGAAATACTGGTTGGGACCCAAAAGAGGAAATGAAAACAAAAGAAGGAACGCAGTCGCCAGCAATGGGGTTGCGTCATGAGCTAGATCACGCTGCTCAACATGATAGAACAGGAAAAGCATCAAAGCGTAATGCTGACGGAACGCCAAATAAAAAATCGAGGAAAGAAGAAAATAGAGCCACACAGAATGAAACTCGAACGGCAAGAGCTTTAGGTGAACCAACAAGAAGAACCTATAATGAAGTTACTGCCGTGAAGGTTCCTGACTCTAAATATTCTTGCAAAAATGCAAAAAATATCGTGTGCAACTAAGAAGGTAAATTATGAATATTTGTCTACGATGGATTATATTTCTTTCTACACTCCTAATAAGCTTTTTCGCATTTAGTGAGGATAATAGTAACTTGCAAAAAAATGCGGGTGGCCGCATATCAATTGTTTTTACGGATACAAATGTATATCGAAGGACTCTTGATTCAGCGCCTGCTATTGGTAGTGGTATGGAGGATTATTCTATACAAATGGGTTGTATGGGGCGAAGTGACTGTCTAGCAAAGATAAAGTCGATATATGGTCTCGTATCAGCAAAGGGGCGCATCGTGAGCTCATGTAAAAAACCAATTTATGCTCGCATAACTATTAGTCCAGATTCGATTGCTTATGGAGAAGAAAATCAAATTGATGTGTACGATATTGATCACACAGGAAAATGCGTAAATCACTTAGGCTCATCTTATAAGATTGAAAAATCAGTTTTCGAAATTTTAAATACTAAAGCAATTTTTAAATGGTAGATGGAAATTGTAGCAAGATAATCTCGATAAATTTTCTACAACCTTAAACATTGTTTTCAACCCCGGTCACCTCTCTGGCCGGGGTTTTGTTTTTTATGTCACTCCGCCGTCAACACCAAATACCCTTGCATCACCCGGATCGTCACCGGCGAATCAATATTAAATCCTGCCTGTTCCAGCCAATGCTCTTTCAGTTGCAACCAGGGCACTGATGATTATTAACGTTCTCAAAAGTAGTAGATGGAAAAGGTGTTTCTATTCAGGTGTAAAAATCATTTATTGCGGACCGGATAAGATGGCGCTTTAAAACTGCACAGCGATGAATGACCATGCGAATTAATATTCCTGTTAGACGAACGAAGAAGATCAACTCAATCATGTTGAATACTAATGGTATTGCCATCAACGAACTACTATCATAAAAGTAGAAATAAATTAAAAAGCAGAGTAAAGAAAAAGCCGTAGTAGTTTTTGCGACGGCTTTTTCTTTCTGCAGCGAGAAGGAATTAATCCAATAGATCGGAATAATCGCGTGAAAGGTAATTACCAAGCTGCGTCCAGGGTAAGGTTTTTGGGCCTGTGATTTCGCTTGCTTTAATGGTGCGTCCGGATAAACCTTGTGAGTCTTTGGCGGTAATGGATTGCGCGTATTGTCCTTTAGGATTCCATACCAGTGTTATCTGCTGATTGCCGCGTTGCATTTGGTATGTTTCCAAACCGTTTTCACTCACTTTTGCCGGTGTGAGTTTTTTTAAGGTTTCCGGGTCGGCCAGGCTCCAGGTTTCTACCCAGTGCCCATCAAACCCAACATTGTTGTAATAGGCTTCCGCTATTTCGATCAGGCGTTTTTCGTGGTGATCTACCAGTTTTACATCCAGTTTGCCTTGGGTATCGCGTGCAATCCACAACGGGGCGCCGGTTACATCGGCATGTTTGTGACCTAGTCCGCCGTGATGGTGGTCATCGTGCGAGCGCTTGGCGGCTGCGGGTACTTCGCGTTCGATCCAGAGGGAATTGGGTTGGCGATAGAGTAATTCGGAATAGGACATTTCCTGGCGTATACCATCTTTGCCGAGTTTCCATTGGTGATATTCCACGCGCAACGCATCGGCGGGTGCAGCCCATACGTGGTTTGTAACCATAATCAAAGGCAGTAATACAATACTGCGCAGCAGTAAACTAAAACCTGTTTTCTTCATTTTTTTGAACCTGCGTTAAAACAATATCTGCAAAGATAAAATCTGCGTTAAAACAAAAAAGGTGGCCACGATGTGCCACCTTTGTCAGCAGAGGGAAATTTACAAACCCATCGCTTTTTTGATCAAGCCATGTATGTCGGTGTTGTCCAGCGTACCTTTGAACAACTGGCCACCAGCACCACCGGCAGTCAGACGAACATCGCCACCGCCGTGAGTTTCTGAGCCAGGACTGCCCAGTTTCACGCCCACTTCCTGAAGGTAATCGTCTGCCATTACGTCGGCTTCAAGCAGTTCAGTGCGGGTTGCTTCACGTGGACCACCACCATTACCGAACACCAGAGTGGTGAAAGGTTTGCCTTGTTTATCTTTGGAGGTATTGCCAGTGACATAGTCGCGCATCAGGCCGAGAATCGGGTTACCAATTTTGGAGTAACCATTGAAGGCCATTACGTGGTCGTGGTCGGCGGTAACGATGATCAGGGTATTGTTCAGATCAACCGATTCAACGGCTAATTTAATTGCAGCGTCAAATGCGAGGGTATCTTCCAGCGCACGCTTGGCATTGGTGCCGTGCAATGCGTGATCGATACGGCCGCCTTCTACCATCAGGAAATAACCGTTTTGGTTGCGCGACAGAACTTGAATCGCAGCCTTGGTCATATCGGCCAGGCTTGGTTCATTAATGCTGCTTTTCACGCGATCCAAATCGTAGTTCAGGTCGCTGGCATTAAACAGACCGAGCAATTTATTGGTGCTGGCCAGATTAATCGCGCTCAACTCGGTGCCAGTGCTGACGTATGTGTAACCAGCGGTTTTCATTTCTTCAACCAGGTTACGGTTATCGGTGCGTTGACCACCGCTAACAGTAGTTGGTAAAAAGTGACGGCGACCGCCTCCAAGCACAACATCCATACCATCGGTGCCCAGCTTGGTGTTGTAACCAGCACCGTTAGGAACCATTTGTGCAGCGATGGTATTTTCGGCATTGCGATTACAGACGTGGGCATAAGTAGTAGCTGGTGTAGCGTGAGTGATACGAGTTGTACTCACGATACCGGTGCCGTAGTTTTTAGCCTTCAAGGTCTCCAGCAAAGTTTCTACTGCTTGACCATTGCCAGTGGCGGGGCAAGTGCTATTGCCATTGGTTTGGTAGGCATTGCCTGACGCATCGTTCGGATTGGTGTCCGGCGTCATGGAAATAACTTCGTTTTTGGATTTTTGACCGGTGATGTAGCTCGCCATACCGGGCGCGCTGTCAGTGGTTTGTGCATCTTCCGAGTAGGTTTTGACACGCGCTGCGTAACCCAGTTGTTCCATTGCCAACTTGTGGGTTTCAGGTACTGCCAGTCCGGCTTTTTCACCCGCGTAAATACGCGCAGCTGTTTGGGTTACCGGGCCCATACCATCGCCCAGAAAGAAAATAATGTTTTTTGCTTCAGCAGCGGTAACGATGTTAGCGCTCATAGCGGCAGCACAACTTAAAATGGCGCCACTTAAAAAAGATCGTTTCATAGCATTCTCCTACTTAAGGGGCGGGTTATTCCAGGTTGATGGCTTGTTTGATCAGACCGAAGACTTCGACGTTATCGATCACACCGTGGAAGTTTTCTGCGCCTAACCCTTTTGCACCCAGGAATACATCGCCACCGCCGTGGGTTTCGCTGTCTAACTGGATAACCGCTTCTTGCAGATAGTCTTTACCGCTGGTGGTAGTTTCATCCAGCGCAATGCGAGTAGTCGGACGGTTAGGGCCGTTACCGAAGGCGAGAATGGTATAAGGGTTGCCATTTACATCAGTAGTCGGTTGGCCTTTGCTTGGGCCATTGGCATAGCTTTTTACCAAACCCAATACACCGGCATGGGTATCGGTAGTTTTGCCTGTGCGCTCGGCATAACCGTTAATCACCAGCGTATGGTCATGGTCGGCAGTGACAACTACCAACGTGTTTTTCAAGCCTGGATCTACAGCTTCCATTTTTTCCAATGCCAGTTTGATGGCATTGTCAAACGCGATACCGTCAGTCAAGGCGCGTTTGGCGTTACTGGCGTGCAGTGCGTGATCGATACGGCCACCTTCTACCATCAGGAAGAAGCCTTTATCGCGTTGGGTCAGGATGTCGATCGCTTTACCGGTCATTTCTGACAGGCTTGGCTCCGCTTGCGGATTGCGGTCCAACTCGTAGCTCATGTCACTGCTATGAAAAAGGCCGAGCAGTTTGTTGGTGCTGCTGGCAGCCGCCAGTAATTCAGCGGTGTTAGTCACGTATTGGTAGCCAGCGGTTTTCATTTCCTCAATCAGATTACGGCTGTCAGTGCGACGACCACCGCTAACGGTGCTCGGTAGAAAGTGACGCCAGCCACCACCAAGCACTACATCGATACCATTGCCTAGCGCAGCGTTAAATTCTGTGCCGCCAGGAACCATTTGCGCAGCAATGGTGTTTTCGCCGTTGCGGTTACACACATGGGAATAGGTCGTTGCCGGAGTAGCGTGAGTGATACGGGTAGTGCTCACTACACCAGTGGCATAGCCCTTGGCTTTCATCAGCTCCAGCAGGGTTGGAACGGCCTGGCCATTGCCAGCTTCACAAGTGCTGTTGCCACTGGCATCAACGAATTGTGAACCGTCCGGACGATAGGCATTAGTGCCAGTCGACATGGAAATAACTTCATTTTTCATTTTGACGCCGGTCATATAGGCCGCCATAGAAGGGGCGCTGTCCGTCACCTGGCCGTCTTCAGAATAGGTGCGAACGAATGCGGACTCAGGCAGGGTATCGATAGTGATACTGCCAGCCTCACCCACCTCGTAAATACGCATCGCGGTCAAAGTGGTGATGCCCATACCATCGCCGAGGAAGAACAATACGTTCTTTTTCGCTACCGGCGCTGCACTACTACTACTGGAACTTGGAACACTGCTAGAAGTGGGCGTGCTGCTGGATGCTGGAGTACTACTGGCAGTTGGAGTGCTGCTAGATGTTGGAGTACTGCTTGCAGCAGGAACGTTGCTGGAACTGCTACTGGATCTGCTTGAGCTGTTTTTGTTGTCGTCGCCACCACAACCAGTCAAGGCTATGGCCAGCGTCAGTCCTGTCACTGTTAATCGTTTCATGAGGGAATCCTGTTTCTTGGGTTTTTGCTCCCGGCTTCAAAGGGGAAGCCGAACAAGATCGCTAGTATCAGACGCGATTGTTACGATTAGATTAATTTCAACCAACTACTGATCTAAATTGATTTACGGCAGAAAATATCGAAAACTGTTATGCAATAACATAATTGAATGATTTTTATCATGGAAATAATTTGTGAATGTAAATAGCAATGAAAAACCAGTGCTTTTCTCGTGAGGAATCTTGATGGAAAAAGCCGCAGAAAAAATACAAATAAAAGAACTTTATTCTTGGATGATTTTTGTAACCTTAACTTGAGCGTGAAGTTGGCAAATAAGCCAGAACATTTTAATTTGGAATTGGGACCTTCTTGAAAGTTAGATGTAATTTGCGAGGGGGGAAAACGAATATTTTTCGATGAGAGCAGCGGAATATTCGCACTATATTTATTATTTTTTGCGATCTGTACGAATATTAATCTAATGGCGTCTCCGCCGGGGTTCGAACCCGGATTGCACGCTTAGGAGGCATGCGTTCTATCCAATTAAACTACAGAGACACTGGGCATTGTAAAGCCGCACGTAAAAAACCGGCGGGTGCGGATTATTTACATAAGTTCGTGCCTATGCAAGTGCGTAACTGCAAAAATATACTCTAAGGCTGTTTTAAAACGCTAATAAACGATTCCAGGCGTATTCTGCCAATAAGCGAGTCCAATGGGCACCCGGCCATGCAGGATGCAGGCCGTGAATATCGGGCGAGGAAATGACAGCTGGATGTTCTCAGTTAGTCGGATGAACAAAATAACAGTCGGCACTACCATCGGGTGTTATACCGAGACGTATGATTTGCTCACGCCAAGCGCATTGGTGCTGATGGGCAAATATATCGCCAGGCTAATGCCGACCATTCCGGCTACAAATTGACATCGATTAAGTTGTTCAGGTGTTTGCGCGTAGAGTCCATTATCTTCTGCTGTCAATTCATCGCACATGGTTCAATCCTTATTCTTATTACGGGAAACGTAATTAAGCAATCAGCCAGATTATAGCAGTGGAAATTGCGATGCCGATTGCAAGGTGCAAAATACTGCCGGATTTAATCGGAGTAGCAATTTCAGCTTTACCGTGCAACATTGCTGCAGTTAAATTTTGGCGACGCCATAAAAGATAATAGAGTATCGCTGCAATGTGAAACGCGATAAAACCCAATAGCACATTGAATGTCACCTCATGCCAACCCGTTATCATGCGGCTGGTTTTAAAGCTGAGGTAATCTGCAAAAGGGCCACCGTCGAAGCCATCAATATCAATGGCAAATAAACCCAACACGATTTGCAGTAATAACAACAATAGCAATGCTAGCGCGCTGTAACCACCAATAGGATTATGCCCGGTGGATACAGGAGAATTGCGTTGCGTAATATTTTTTAAGTAGCGCCACGCCACAGCAGGTTTTTGTAAGAAATAACTGAAGCGCGCGCTGTTACTGCCGAAAAAGCCCCAATAAAAACGAAAAATTACTATCGCCAGCAGCGCGTAAGCGCAGTAGCTGTGATAGACAATTTCATGATTTTCAGCTGTCCACCAACAGGCGATAACCAATAACACAGTTGACCAGTGGCAAATGCGCACCGGCAAATCCCACAGCAAATTTTTTTTAGCAACATCAGTAACAGACTCACTCATGGACACTTAATCCACGCGGAAGCTGTCATGGCAGGACGAGCAATTATCGCGGATAACGCCGAGTTTTTTCTGTAAGGCAGAAGTGTCTGCACTTTTTGCGAGTGGCACCAGCGCTTTGCTTTCCAGGATTAATTCTTTACTGATTGCATCAAATTTTGGTTTGTTCTCCCAGATGTAATCGCGCGCATCGGTTTTTAAACCGGATGAGGGGCCAGTGCCAGCCGGAAACCATGTGGGAACTTTATCGGCCAGTTGTGATAGTTGTTCTGCGGCTGCAGTTATAGATACTGCATTAGGCTTGCCACTTTTGAGTTGATCGCGCAGGGTTTTCATTGCTGCGCCCATCTCTTTAAAGCCTTGTTGGCGCGCATCGATCACATCTTGTTGTGCACTTGCCGGGAGTTGCAGCAGCAACAAGCTGCTTAACAATAATGCACGGGTTGAAATTAATTTTTTGCCGGGTCTGCGGATCATAATTTTACCTCTGACGATAAGTGGAAGGCCTTGGCAAATTCAGCCTTGGCTTTGAAATCTTCACGCTTGGCGATATCCAGTGGCGTTTGGCCTTTGCTGTCAGCAAGGTTGATATTCGCTCCATGGTTGGCGAGCACATCAAACATGGCAGCGATTTGCTCAATCGTGAACGGCATGTAAAAACTGTAATCCAATAAAACATGCAGCGCCGTTTTGCCGCTGTTATTGGTGATGTTGATATCGGGTGTAAATGACAACGCGAGCGATAACGCCTCTGCATTACTGCTCACTGCCGCTAACACCAACGTAGTGCCGTCATCCGCACGAAAATTCACGTTCGCACCGCCTGCAACCAGCGCGCGCATAATATCGGTCGCGCCGAGTTCTGCCGCTAATAGCAAAGGTGATTTAGGATAGGTGACATAGGGACGGCTGGTGAAATTCACCTCGTAACGCCAGACCACCGCAGAAGTGCCGGTTAATGAATTGGGATTTGCGCCTTGTGCGAGCAGCGTCTCCACCAATGGCAGTTGTTTGTTGCGCACGGCGGCGTGGAGCAATTGGTTGCCGTTGTGATCATAAGCACTGAGATCAACCCCGCGTTTTATCAGTGCCTCGGCTACCGAAAATTGCTTTTGGTAAATCGCCATTTGAACCGCGCTGGTGCCATCGGGTGCGACATAACCTGCATCAGCGCCTGCATTGAGCAACAATATCGGCGCTTGCGGATTTCCGCTGGTGAGCGCAAAAAATAGCGGAGTGAAACCTTTCGGCGTAACGCGATTGATATCGGCGCTTTTGTCGAGCAATAGCTGCATCGTATCCAATTGACCTTTGGCTGCTGCCCACATCAATGGGGTTTGGCCTGTCTTATCGGCAGTATCGACTTTGGCGCCCATCTCAAGCAAACGTTTTACGATGGCTGTGCTGGAATATCCTGCACACAACGCCAGGGGAGAAATACCGGTGTTGGTTGTGCGATTAACGTCAGCATTGGCATCCAGAAGTGCAGTGACAATCGCCGGTTCGCCGCGCTGGCAGGCAACAATCAATGGGCTGAAATTTTGCGACTGCTTTCTATCAACATCGGGCTTTGCACCTTTATCCAACAGCAATTTTACCAATGCGGGATTTTGGCTTTCCGCCGCCCATGCCAGTGGCAAGGAACCATCCGGGCGCTGCGTATTTAATTTCGCTCCGGCCTTTAATGCATGGGAAACTTTAGCGGTATTGCCTGCATTGATCGCACGCATCAATGCGTCATCTGCCGGTGCTGCGACGGCCATCATCGACATTAACAAGACGGCCGAGGCCATGATTGGGAGTAACTTCATAAGGTCCGGTTCACCTTCTCGACTATGCGTACAGGGCTGTTAACGGCCCATTACTATCGCCAAAGCTTTCAGCAGGTACACCCATTTCATGCATCAGCGACAGCATTAAATTCGCCATGGGTGTGTGTTTGCGTTCGACAATATGGCGATTGCCGCGCAGGCCACCACCGGCAACTAATGTGGGTAAATTCATATTGTCGTGATCATTTGGTTCGCCCAGACTCGCGCCGCCCATCACCAGGGTAGAGTCGAGCAAGCTGCGTTCACCGTCGGCCGTTGCGCTTAAGCGGTCGAGCAGATAACCAAACTGCGCTATGTGATATTGATTAATTTTTACCAGTTTTTCGATTTTCACTTCATCACCGCCGTGATGGCTAAGGCTGTGATGTGCATCGGGCACATCAATTTCGGTATAGGCACGATTACTCAATTCGCGCCCTAGCATGAAAGTGCTCACGCGGGTCATATCACTTTGCAGCGCCAGCACTTGCAGGTCGATCATAATGCGTACGTGCTCTTCAAATGATTGCGGAATTCCGGCGGGCAACACCAATTGGCTGGTGTCCACTTCGCTGGTTTGTTGACTGGCCTTTTGGATACGCAATTCAACGGTGCGAATTGAATCGAGGTATTCTTCTAGTTTGCGGCGGTCATTCATGCCCAGGCGCGGTGATAAACGCGAGGCATCTTCCAGCACAAAATCGAGAATGCTGGCTTTGGTGGCGAGCTGTGCTTTGCGGCTTTTTTCATCGAGCGCGCGGGTATCGCCAAACAGGCGTTCGAACACATCACCCGGTTTTACCGCCACCGGCAAAGGTGCGGTGGCGTTGCGCCAGGACAAGGTATTGGTATAGGTGCAGCTGTAACCGACATCGCAACTGCCGAGCAAGCTGGGTGGTTCGATGCCCAATTCAAGTGAGGCCAGTTGAGTGTGTTGGCCGATGTGATTGGCAATCACCTGATCCATCGAGATGCCACACAAAATATCGGCACCCTCGGTGCGTTTTGGGTGGGCACCGGTGAGGTAAGCGCCGCAACTGCGGCCGTGGCTGCCGGGGCCATCGCCCAACGCATTCGCGTTGTAATGGGCAAGGCCGGAGATAACAGCGAATTTATCGCGATGGCGAGCGATAGGTTCCAGAATCGGCGTCAACTCGTAATTGCTGCCAGCAAGTGCGGGAGTGAACTTCGGCATACGCAGGCCGTTAGGAATGTAAAATACGCTCAATTTTTTCGGGCGATTTTCCATCGCCGTAGTCGCCATCGCCGATGGAATCAGCGATTCCATTACTGGCAAAGTGATAGCGGCACCGAGACCTCGCAGCAAGGTTCTGCGGGATAGATGCATATCACGGAAGGGCAGCGGTGGTTTTTTCATGTTGTGGCACCATTCTGTAGTTGAAAGGTTCGCTGGTTAAAATCCCCAAAATAATGTCGTGCATGGGGTAATTGTTTGCTTTTGCTGCGCGGATAATCTGGCGCACTTTCGGCTGATCGTTTGCTTCCAAGCCGCGCCCCAAGGCGTAAATCATCAAGCGTTCGGTGAAGGCAGCGGCAAATTGGTCGCGGCTTTCCATCAGCACATCCTGCAAGCCGTATAAACCTTCAAATTTGCGGCCATTCGGCATAGCGGTAGTTACGTCGATAGGGCGACCGGCATCCAGTGCGCGCAAGCGACCGATTGCATCGTATTTCTCCAGTGATAAACCAATCGGGTCCATGCGCACATGGCAGGAATGGCAAGCCGGATCTTTGCTGTGCTGCGCCAATTGTTCGCGCGCGTTCAACACTTTTCCGTTAGAGGATTGCGCTTTCAGTGCAGGGACATCCGGCGGCGCTGGCGGTGGAGGCGCAGCTAATAAATTGGCAAGTACCCACTGGCCGCGGCGAACGACCGAGGTATGGTTGGCATAGGAGGTGACGGTGAGGACACTGGCTTGGCCGAGCAAGCCACCGCGCATGGAATCGGGCGCGAGCGCAACGCGACGCAACTCCGGGCCGGTTATGCCGGTGATGCCGTAATGTTCGGCCAAGCGTTCGTTCAGGAAGGTGTAATCGCTTTTGATAAAGTCGAGGATGCTGGCGTTGTTGCGCACAATCGATGAAAAAAACAATTCACTTTCGCGCTTCATTGCATCGCGCAAAGGCACATCGAATTCGGGAAATTCTTTTACGTCAGGGCGATGGAATTCCAGGTTGCGCAAGTACAGCCATTGACCGGCAAAGTTTTGTTCGAGCGCAAGCGCGCGGTCATCAGCCAGCATGCGCGCAACTTGCTGGTGTAACACATCCGGCTTGC
Organism: Cellvibrio sp. GW822-FHT04B05; assembly: GCF_058800985.1. NCBI lineage: Bacteria > Pseudomonadati > Pseudomonadota > Gammaproteobacteria > Cellvibrionales > Cellvibrionaceae > Cellvibrio > Cellvibrio sp. GW822-FHT04B05. The sequence continues at coordinate 103,622 of NZ_JBXAMU010000005.1, forward strand.
GTAATTTTTCATCTTCGGCCAGCTGCAACAATTCTTCATCCGGCAAGCTGCTCCATAAAAAGAGTGCGAGACGGGAGGCGTATTCCAGGTCGCTAATGCGATGTACAAAACCGGGCGCGGCATCTTGCGGGTCGCTCTCGTACAAAAATAAAAAGCTCGGCGAAACCAAAATTGCCTGCACTGCAGCGGCTATGCCTTGCGCAAAACCTGCGGCGTCTTTTGTCTGGTTATACACTTTCATCAAGCGGGTAATATCGCTCTCGTTTACCGGGCGACGATAGGCTTGTCGCGCGAGCGAGCTGATAATTTTTTCCGCACAATATTTTTCATTGAATGGCCAGAATCCGGGGGTACAACTAAAGATTTTTTTGCGGCTCGCAGTATCGCCGGGGCCGGTTACGTCGTAAGGACCGGCGACATTAATCTCCAATACATCGCGCGGAAAATTTTGCTGCGCATAGCGCGGTGACATGAAATAGGAAGGCACTTGCGCATTGCCAACGCGCGCGCCATCTACCACAAAATCCAATGTCAGTGATGTTGGCGGCGCGGTGGGTAGTGGCACCTCCTCGGTGGTATTGCGCAGGATTTGCACGCGCTCATCCAACGCAAGCTCTTTGCGGAAGGACAGGCCGATTGCGTGGGAACCGGCAGTGAGCGGCACGCGCAGGCTTACACGATTTTCTTCGAGGCGATCAACTTCATTGTTGGTGTTGGAGTTGAGGTAACCGCTGATTTCGTACACACCATCGTGCGGCGCATAGTAATTGAATACACCGCCACCACGGGAATCCAGCGGCAAATTATTGCTCATGCGTTCGTCGTAAGAGGGCACGCCCTGGTTGAGTATGGAGCCGTCTTTGGGGAGCGGATAAGTGGTGGTGTAAGGTTGATCGGAACCCAACCCCACAGCGAGGCGGCTCACTTTGCCGGCGACCGCAAGATAGCGGTCCATCAACACCGGGGATACTGAAAGTACATCGGCGATATTGTCGAAACCGTAGCCCGAATCATCGGCAGGTAGCGCATCACTGAGATCGAGATTCATATCCAGCAAGTCGCGCACCGCGTTGCTGTATTCGTTGCGATTCAACCGGCGCAAAGTGGCGCGGCCAGGATTAGGATTGGCAACGGCATATTGATCAAGCGAGCCTTGCAGCCAATCGATAAAACCAGTCAATTCTTCATGGCTGGGCTGCGGCCGACTTGTTGGTGGCATTTCGCCGCGCTGTGTCACGCGCAGCACGCTTTCCCAATCAGTTAAATTCATTCCTTGGGCAACATCGTCCATGCTGACATCAGACAGGGTCCAATTGCCCGCCATGCGTTCGTCGTTGTGGCAGCGGGCGCAATGTTTTTCGAGGAACTCTTCTGCTTTACTCGAGGGATTGGCTAATGTCATGCTCCCCATCATGCAGGCAAGTGAAAACAGCAGGGCACGCGTTGGGTGAATCTGGCTCGGTTTCATATTGTTTTTGGCTAACGTGGTTGAGTGCTTCGATATAAGTTGGCCGAAGCTAATGTAATTTGGAGCGACAAGCGCACAGGCTAGTGAATAGCAAAACCCAGTCCAATTACATGACCATATGGTCAATTATTATTGTTAATTTTTATTTAGTTTTTATAAATCAAATGGATATGAATTATTATTTGCTGCCCAAGAAAACAGCTTTACATCAAAATACATGAAATCTTGCACAGGTGGGGTGCATGAATGGTGGTATTGAACCAAGTGCGGGCGTAATGGAATTGGCAAGAATAAAAAAGGGCGCAACTTTGCGGTCGCGCCCTTTTGATTGGATTTGCAGTATTACGCTTTAGCGACGGTGTAAGACGATGTCTGTTGGGCCTTGGTGCCGTTTGCAGTGTAGAGCGATGGGGCGGCAACTTTGCCACGCAATAAGCCAAGTAGATGGTTTAATGTTTGTTGTGAGCGGGCGATCATTTTGCCATTGATATCGTTCATCTTCTGGCATTCTTCAAATTCGCCGACCAACTGCTTCCATTCGTCACGCAGGGGCAGGGTAGCAGTGTTGCGCTGTAAAAATATATCCCAACCTGCCGCGTTGGCGGGTAGACCAAGAGTGGTAAGGATATGTTGGCGTTGCTTGGCGCTGACATTCAATTGGTCAACAAGCACTGATTTTTTTTCCACGATCCTGGAGAGTTCATCTTGTTTGCGCTGCTCCAATTGCTCTCGCTCATAGGTGAGGAGCTGTTTAAGTTGGGCAAGTGCAGCGGAATCCTGCGTAATCATGTCGCGCAGCGAACTAATATCGAGAGACATAGCAACCTCTTCATTTTGGGTGGTACAACTAAAACGGGTGGCGAACCAACAAAACCCCGGGGGAGGGCTGCGTTAATCCTGAAAGCGATTTCTAGCCCAGAAGTTCATTCTGGTTGAGCATATTTTCGGCAATACGCTCGGGGTTAATCTCAAAGCGGCCTTCAGCGATTGCGCGTTTGATTTCCGCTACTTTTTCCAGATCAACATCGGGTGAAGTATTGATTTTGGCTTGCAAGCGCCCCAAGGTTTGGGCCTCCTGGCTCAATACCACTTGATCGCTAGCGCCTTTGCTGACGGGTGCGGCATCAGGAGCGGCTGGTGCTTTTGCTTCTGGTGCATTAGGTACGGCAGGCTTGGTGCGAGCACCTTTAGCGCTGACAGAGTCCAATGTATTGTTGGTGTTGAAGTTCATGTTTTTCCCCTATTTGCCTCAGTGGCGATTGACCTCATTCGGCGATTAACTTTACTAAAGATGTCGCGGTTGCTATGGCGTGACAATAGAGCCTCTTCCTAAAACCAATTTAACAACACGTTTGATAACCAGTTAAAACGTGCTTGATAAAAAGAGTCCCTGGCAGTCTTATCGGCCGGCGGCCGCTTAACTTTAGCAATAATTTAAAAAAACTTTCCTCTATCACAAGGTTTGTACTACGCCCTGGCTCACAACAATCCCGCTGATGATCCGTTCGGACGAATTATTGCGTACGCGAATCTTCTGGCCGACCCGACCATCCACCATTGCCGTGCCTGCGCTGCTCACTTTAATACTGCCCGCAAGGGATTCCAGCATTACGATTTCACCGCGTTTAACGACGGTGGGAGCATCTAACATGGCGGTTTTAAACGGTTCGCCTTTGCTGATATTACGCTTGGCCTCTTTGCCGAAAATGGCACGCGCTTCGGGTAAAAACTCCTGGCGAATACTGCTGATGTTTACAAGGCTGACGGTCATCTGTGCCTGGCTAATCACTTCACCACGTGCGATGTCGCGAATGGCGACGGGAATTTCCCGATAAATAGTCACTTGCGCCGGAACGTGTACTGCCCAAGGCTGGCTACCGCTACATTGGGCCTTGACGCTGATATTGCCGCCGAAGCCTGTTGGATCCTGGCTGGTGAAAACCGGCGCGTGATCACAGGTGGCAAGACGAAGGCGATTATCCAGGTTACCGACGCTGATATCGATGCGTTGGTGGTCAACCTGTTTGTACTCAGTCGCCAAAAAACTGGCGATATCTTGTTTTAGCTGGTTTGACGGATAAATCTGGGCCGAGGCTAAAGGGGCGAGCCCACACAATAGGAAAACCAATCCCGTTTGACCAGGGATTGCCGCTTTAACAGGGGCTAGTTGCTGTTCAGCTATAGCTTTCCCGCTTTTGCTGTGGCGCAAAAATTTCCGCAAGAAAGTGCTATAAAAACTAGGAAGTTCCATATTTTGTCCTATCCTCAAGGGTAAGAACTGAGTGCCGGTCTGGATCATGAATGACTAAAGTCTGGCAGTTTTTTGCCGCTAAGCTGCTTTAGTTAGCATCAAAGCAAATACTGTGCCGTATGGTGGTAATCGAATCATCGATAGCCTTGGTCCTATTGTTGAGATTAATGTGGCCCTAATGTTGAGAATAAATGAGGTAATTACATGGCTGGTGTAATGGATAGTGTCAATCAGCGCACACAGCTGGTTGGGCAGAACCGTCTTGAGCTCCTGTTGTTTCGGCTCGGCGGTCAACAGCTGTATGGCATCAACGTCTTTAAAGTGAAAGAGGTATTGCAGTGCCCGCAGCTAAACGCGATCCCCGGCCGTAGCTCAGTGGTACGGGGTGTTGCCCATATCCGCGGCGGCACTTTGCCGATCATGGATATGAACCTGGCCATTGGCCGCCGCGAGTTACCGGATATTGAAAGTTGCTTCGTGATCATCACTGAATACAATCGCACTGCCCAAGGTTTCCTGGTCCGTTCGGTTGAGCGCATTGTCAATATGAACTGGGGCGATATCCATCCACCGCCCAAGGGAGCAGGTAGAGAGCATTACCTGACCGCCGTTACCCAGGTGGACGGCCAGTTGGTTGAGATTATCGATGTTGAGAAAATCCTCGCGGAAGTGTCGCCTGCGCGTGAAGACGTGAGCGCCGGTGTGATTGAGGATGGCATTGCCGATCGCGTGGTGCAAAAACACGTACTGATTATTGATGACTCGACTATTGCACGTAAGCAAATTCAGCGTGTGGTTGAGAGCATGGGAATCAAAACCACACTCAAGAAGGACGGGGCAGAGGGCTTCAGGTATCTGCAGGACATCTTGAAAGAAGGCAAGGACCCGTATTCTGAACTGATTATGATTATCTGCGACATCGAAATGCCGGAGATGGATGGCTACACCTTTACCGCAGAAGTGCGTAATCATCCTGACCTGAAAAAACTGCATATTGTCCTCCACACCTCGCTCAGTGGCGTTTTTAATGAGGCCATGGTGCGCAAGGTGGGAGCGGACGACTTCCTGGCGAAATTCCATCCGGATGAACTGGCAAAACGTGTGAATGACCGTGTGTTGGCGATTACCGGTGAAAGCTTGTTACCGCCAGAAGAAGCGTGATCCTGTATTGCTGTGGTGAATTGACGCGCGGCAATTGTTTTACATTGGAAATTTATGATTAATAAAGAGTCGTCCTTTGCCAAACCGTCGGGTCGCGACAGCATCGACCAGACCGAGTTTGATCAATTTCGCCAATTCCTCGAAGACGCCTGCGGCATTTCGCTGGGCGATAACAAACAATATCTAGTGACTAACCGCATTCGCCGCATTCTGGAGGAGAACAATATCGCCTCGTTCGGTGAACTGGTGCGAGTATTAAAGCTGGGAGTCAACCGTAAGCTGAAAGATCAGGTTGTGGATTCGATGACTACCAATGAAACCTTCTGGTTTCGCGATAATTATCCTTACGATCACCTTAAAAATACGCTGTTGCCGCAGTTAATGGCAGGCAATAACCGGATGTTTGGGCCAGTGCGTATCTGGTCGGCGGCCTGTTCTTCGGGACAGGAGCCGTATTCCATCAGCATGGTGGTGGAAGAATACAAGCGCCAGGCGATGGGCAATTTAGCGCGACAAGTGCAGATTGTGGCGACTGACTTGTCATCGACTGTGTTGGAGCAAGCCAAGCGCGGTGAGTATGACAAGCTGTCGGTATTGCGTGGCTTATCCGCCGAACGGTTAGAGCGCTATTTTGATAATCCTGAACCGGCAATCTGGCGTGTTAAAAGCGTTGCGAAAGAACGTATCGATTTTCGCTCGCTCAACTTGATGGATTCTTACGCCGCTTTGGGCAAATTCGATATCGTCTTTTGCCGCAATGTACTGATTTACTTCAATGCCGAGCTAAAACGGCAGATCCTGCAAAAAATCCATGCTTCCCTGAAACCGCAAGGCATTCTCTTCCTGGGATCATCAGAAGGATTGGCGGGCGCTGCTGATTTGTTTGAAATGGTTCGATGCGAACCGGGCATTCTCTATCGGGCAATTTGACGCCTTTTCTAGACCCAATCCATCAGGCGATACGCTTTTATCGAGAGCCGGACTCAACATCCGGCTTTTCTTCTTGCGCGCGTATTTACCGCAATTCCCCTTTGCCGCTCAGGTGATTTTCCTGTACTTACAGGCGGAAAGCCTTTGCCGCTTGTTGTTTGCCGCTTTTCTATTGGCCTTCGTTATTATTGTTTTTATCCTTTAAAAACAATAGGTTGTGGTTTATGTTGGGCGTTGGCACAGCCGTTGCTTTGTTATCAGTAACAAAAGGTAGCAGACCCTTCCGGTTGCCACCCCTGATGAATACAAGGCGAACTGAAATGTCTATCTCTTTCGAAAAAGCTCTCGGTATCCACGAATCGGCGCTGCACTTTCGCTCCGAGCGTGCCAGTGTCCTTGCGAACAACCTGGCCAACATCGATACGCCGAACTATAAAGCGAAAGACCTGGATTTCAAGCAAGCCTTGAGCCAGAAAATGAACGGCTCCAGCGGTTTTGGCTTGTCCACTACACAGTCTCGCCATATTGATGGCAGCGGTTTTTCTACTAACGAGGGTGATGTCCTGTATCGCACCCCGCAACAGCCTTCAATTGATGGCAATACCGTAGAAGACCAAATTGAGCATGCCGAATACATGAAAAACGCCTTGGCGTTCCAGGCGAGCTTCCAGTTTTTAAATAGCAAATTTACCGGTCTTCGCACCGCTATCCGCGGCGAATAATCGCGCCTCGGATTGTTGTTAACGCATTTTCCAGAAACATCTTGCAGGTAATAAATCATGGCACTTGGAAATATTTTTGATATCGCTGGCACCGGTATGAACGCACAAAGCCTGCGTTTGAACACTACCGCCAGTAACCTGGCGAATGCGCAATCCGCCAGTTCCAGTGTGAATGAAGTGTATCGCAGCCGCCAGCCGGTGTTTGCTGCAATCCAACAAGATGCCATGCGTGCAAGTGTGACCGAAGGCACCTACAGCAATAACGAAGTTGATGCAGCTGCCGGCGTGCAAGTGCTTGGAATTGTTGAAAGCGATGCGCCACTGCAACGGCGTTACGAACCAAGCCATCCCAAAGCTGATGAGCAAGGTTATGTGTTTTATCCGAACGTAAATCCGGTAGAAGAAATGGCAAATATGATTGCTGCATCGCGTTCATTCCAAATGAACGTTGAAGTGATGAATTCAGCCAAGCAAATGGTTCAACGTGTATTGACTCTTGGCCAGTAATTAACGAGGGAGAAAAGTTATGTCAACTGTAGGCAGCACCAATAGCAGCTCCAGCGTTACCGACAACCTGAGCATTACCAAAAAAACAGAAACGAAAAAAAATACCAATGAGTTGGGTCAAGCTGCGTTTCTTGAATTAATGATTACGCAAATGAACAACCAGAATCCGCTAAGCCCACAAGATAACAGTGCGTTCGTTGCACAATTGGCACAATTCAGTTCGGTGGAAGGATTGGAACGTTTAAATACCAGCTTTAATAATTTTGCATCGAACAATGCATTGCAGGCATCGTCTCTGGTAGGCCGCAGCGTCACAGTGGCATCAGAGAAAAGTACCTTGGTTAAAGGTGGAATTGTTGCGGGTAGTGCAGAGTTGGCTTATTCGACCAGGAATTTATCGATCAGTATTTATGACGAGAAAGGCGCATTGGTACAGAAAATTCCAGTGGGCGAAGTGCCTAAAGGTGACATGGTATTCCGCTGGGATGGTCAAAATATTGAAATTAACGGCGAGTTATTAAATTGGGAGGCGGGTGAAGCGGCGGCTGCAGCCGGTGAATATAAGTTTGAAATTACCGCCGATCAGAATGGTAAAACCGAAGCATTGAAAACGTCGCTAAGTGCCAATGTAAATAGTGTGACCATTGGTGAGAATGGATCATTGATTTTGAATTTGGCTGGTATAGGCGCGGTTGAAGCAAGCAAAGTAAAACAATTTAATTAGTTTATCTAATTAAATACGATTGAAAATATTTGCACTCAAGTGCAAGCAACAGAAATTTTAAGCCATTAATCGTTATGGTCGAGGTGTAATATGTCTTTCAATACAGCGTTAAGCGGAATTCGTGCGGCAAATACCGATCTGCAGGTGACCGGTCATAATATCGCGAATGCCAGTACCATTGGATTTAAATCGTCGCGCGCTGAATTTGGTGATGTATACACCAGTACTTTATTAGGTGGCGGATCAAATACTGCAGGTAGCGGTGTGACTATCCAGAATATTCGCCAGCAATTTACTCAAGGCAATTTGAAATTCACGCAAAACGAATTGGATTTGTCAGTGAATGGCGAAGGCTTTTTTGTGGTGGAAAAAAACGGTGAGCGTCTGTATACCCGTGCGGGAACTTTTGGTCTGGATAAAAACGGTTATATCGTCAATGGCACCGGTGCATTACTGCAAGGTTTCGCGGCAGATGCCAATGGCAATGTAAGTGGTGTGTTGGGTAAGTTGCGCGTGGATGTAAGCTCACAAGATCCACGTCAAACCACGGGTGTTTATGCATCTTACAACCTTAACTCCAATGAGGTTGTTCTTGAGACAACGGGTTCGCGTTTTGCAACCAATGGAACCGGGGTTGGTGTTGCTAAACCCGGTTTGCTTTCCGCTACCACTTCCACAATCGATTTGGGTAGTGTGACTTTACCGGTAACTATCGCGGGCGCTCCAACTACCCCGACAACATTTACCATATCGCGCACTGTCCCCGGTGGCACCGTTGAAAACGTAACGCTCACTCTGGCAGAGGGTGTTTATAACAACTTGACGGATTTGGCTAACGAAATTAACAACCGTAATTTCAGTACTCCAACTCCGTTAAACGTACAAGCCTATTACGATTCGGCTGATAACCGCTTGAAAGTTCGGGATTTGGCGACCGGTGTTGCATCGACTCTGTCTATTACCGCAGGCACAGGGGCGAACGGCCTTACTACTGCATTTCCAGGCACCTTTACGCAAGGTATTCCAAAAGTTACCAATGATTATGGTTCGCACACCTTGGTAATTCAGGGGCCCAATAATGCCAGGCCTATAACCTACATCAGCAAATATGGTGCTAGTGCTGATGAAACTGCATCCGAATTAAATTCCCTGGCTGGCGTATCCGCAACGGCGACTACCAGGGCAAGTATTCTAAGTACAATTCCGGCAGAGGTCGGTCCACCAGCAATTCCCGCACGACCATTTACTAACAACGGTACATTGAAACTAAATGGCGTAACACTCACATCAACCGGCAGTCCTGACATGACGGCGCTGGCAGACGAAATCAATAAATTAAGTAAATCAACTCTGTTTGGTATCACGGCGAGCGTCAACAGCACAACGGGTAATTTGGAAGTGGTCTCTGCCACGGGTCGCGATCTGGACTTTTCGTTTGGTGCAACTGGCGGCATTGTTGGCATACTGGGCGCTAGCGGTTTGCAGCAAGTACTGGATACCAACCTTGATCCGACGTTAGTCAATAACGGTATAAAAGTGGGTGGTCAGATTACTGTCACCATGCAAGAGGGCTATTCGATTGCATCCAGCCAACCAACAGTGCCAGTGAGCGGCGGTAGTCTATTTAATTCCATTAATGTTCCAGGGTTTTTTACTCCGGTGCCCATTAATGCGTTTGATCCTAACGATCAAAAAACGTTTAACCACGCCACAACAACACCTGTGTATGACAGCTTGGGTAACGTGCATTCAATGCGTCAGTATTTTGTAAAGCAGGCCTATGATCCAGCGGATCCAACTACATCGCCGAACCATTGGAAAATGTACGTGCAAATCGATGGTCAGAATGTGGGTGATCCCGATCCGAGTTTGCCATCACCACAAAATATCATGGCTACTATGGCGTCTTTCGATGTGCATTTCACACCTGAAGGAACCATTGATCGTACAATGACCGACGCTATTTTGATTTCCAACTGGACGCCGATTGGGTCAGACGGCGCACCTATTGGAGCACTGGGTCCGTTGAATGTGTTGCAAGGTGGAACCATCCCGGTTGCCGAGCCACCAGCAAGCTCGAACTTCTTGATTGACCTTGCGGGTAGTACCCAGTTTGGCAGTGTCTTCTCGGTAGAAGAGTTGGATCAGAATGGTTATGCGACAGGCCGTTTGGCGGGTCTGGATATCAGCAGCACCGGTATTGTATTTGCCCGTTTCACCAACGGTGAAGCGCAAGTGTTAGGGCAAGTTGCGTTGGCCAACTTCAGTAGTGTTGAGGGCTTGAAACCAACTGGCGATACCATGTGGGCACAGACGTTTGAGTCAGGCGAGGCGATCATCGGCGCTCCGGGTTCTGCACAACTGGGTAATATCACTGCCGGTGCGGTTGAGGAATCCAACGTGGATTTGTCGGAGCAGTTGGTGAATCTGATTATTGCGCAGCGTAACTATCAGGCAAATGCCAAAACCATTGAAACGGCTAACGCCACTACGCAGACCATTATTAACCTGAGATAAAGTAGGGGCACGATTTATCGCGCCCTAAAATTACCGCGCCTCTAAAAAAACAAGGCCAATAAATTACACCACTACAGCGGCAAAGGGCGGAAGCTCTTTGCCGCTTCTTTGTTCGCCGGTATTGTTACGATTTTGCCGCTTTTCTCTCTTTTATGTTTTCTCCTTTAATTTCATGTGCTTACGGATTTTTTTCGGGTTGGCACTGCTCTTGCAAAACTCCAGATAACGGCAAATCTGCCAAAAAACTAGCGCTCTGGTATGCGTTAGAAATCTGGAGAAACACTGTGGACAAAGCTCTTTTTATCGCGATGACCGGAGCCAAGCACAATATGCTGGCGCAGGCCAATCGCGCCAATAATCTGGCTAACCTGAGCACGACCGGCTTTCGCGCTGATTTTGAGCAATCACGCAGCATGGGTGTTTACTACGGCGATGGCCAGCCAACCCGCGCCTATGCGCTGACAGAGTCACCGCGTTCCGAGTTCAGTTCCGGACCGATGATTACGACCAACAACCCACTTGATGTTGCCATCCAGGGCGACGGCTTCTTTGCCGTGCAAGCTGGTGATGGCACTGAGGCCTATACCCGCGCCGGCAACTTTACAGTCGATGCACAGGGCATGCTGCGCACCCTGAATGGTCTTCCGGTGCTGGGTGATGGCGGCCCGATCAATATTCCTGAAAACAAAAAAGTGCAGGTCGGCTCCGACGGCATTATTTCTATTGTCGGGCAAGACCAGGGCCCTGAAGCCATGGTGGAAGTGGGGCGCCTTAAGTTGGTTAATCCGGCGGTTGCGGCAATCGAAAAAGGTGATGACGGTTTATTTCGCCAGCGCGATGGTTTGAATGCCCAGCCCGCTGCAGAAGTGAAAGTCCGCAGCGGCATGCTCGAAGGCAGTAACGTAAATGCTGTCGACGAATTTACCCAGATTCTCAGTCTCGCACGCCAATATGAAATGCAAGTAAAAGTGATGAAGTCTGCAGAAGAAAATTCGGCTGCATCGGCACAACTTTTACAAATATCGTAAGTGAATTAAATATTTTTTAATGCTTGTGCAGACAAGTAGTTAACCCGAGGAATACACCATGCATGCCGCCCTCTATGTCAGTAAAACCGGTTTGTCGGCGCAAGATCGCCAGCTAACGACTATCTCAAATAACCTGGCTAATACCAGCACCATCGGTTTTAAACGCGACCGTGCGATATTTGAAGATTTGTTGTATCAAAACCAGCGTCAACCCGGTTCGCAGCAAACCCAGGAAACGCAATTGCCTTCCGGCTTGCAATTGGGTGTGGGCGCGCGCGTTGTGGCAACACAAAAAGAATTTACCCAGGGCACTTTGCAAGTGACAGAGCAATCACTTGATGTTGCGATTGACGGTCATGGTTTCCTGCAAGTGTTGCAACCTGACGGCACTATTGCCTACACCCGTAACGGCCAACTGCAAATTAACGGTGAAGGCCAGATCGTTAACGCGGACGGTTTTTTATTAGAGCCGGCGATTATTGTTCCTGAGGGTGTCAATAAAATTACTATCGGCACTGACGGTACCGTAAACGCATTTGCACCGGGCAATGCACAGCCGCAACAACTGGGTAACATCACCCTGGTTGATTTTGTTAACCACTCTGGCTTGCAAGCCATTGGCGGAAATTTATATGTAGAAACTGTCGCCAGCGGTAACCCTGTGGAAGGTACTCCCGGTGAAAATGGTTTGGGTGTAATCAAACAATATATGTTGGAAAACTCCAACGTGGATATCGTTGAAGAAATGGTAAACATGATTACCACCCAGCGCGCGTACGAGATGAACTCCAAAGTTGTTTCGACCGCCGATCAAATGTTGCAATACATTACCCAAAATCTTTAATTGAGTGATTTGATTATGCGCACTCTTACTTGCAGTAAAACATCGTTGAAATTAGTGCTGATGATATTGGCAGCCATCGGCCTCAGTGGTTGTTTTACTAACAAAAAACCCATGCCGGATGATCCTGCTTACGCGCCGACAATTGCGGCAAGCATGCCAGTGCCACAACGCACGGAAGGTTCTTTGTATCAGGATGCTTACGGTCTGAATTTATTTGATGATCGCAAAGCGCACTTTGTGGGCGATGTGATTACCGTAGCCCTGAGTGAACGGACAGTATCGCGAAAATCGTCCGGGGTTGCGACCGGTAAGAAAAGCGGTGTGAATTTTAATGCGGGCCCATTGCTCGGTGTAAATCCGACTATTAAAGGCAATGAACTGACAACTGCTCTTGAGCAGGGGCGTACCTTTGATGGCAGTGCTGATGCAGATCAAAGCAACAGCTTGCAAGGCAATATTACCGTTACCGTTGCAGAGATTTTACCGAACGGTAATTTAATTGTGCGCGGTGAAAAATGGATCACATTGAATCGTGGCGATGAATTTATCCGCATCAGTGGAATGATTCGTCCTGACGATATCGCACCGGATAACACTATCGTTTCAACGCGTTTAGCAAATGCAAAAATTTCCTACTCGGGCACAGGTGCATTGGCAGATTCATCTTCTATGGGTTGGCTGTCGCGCTTTTTTAACAGTGATTTGTGGCCCCTGTAATTAGCTTTATACAGGAATCAGCTTTGCACCCGTATTCAGGTTTAATGAGGTACTTTATGCGTAGTTTTCATTTTTTCGTTATCGCAGTGGCGTTGCTGTTCAGTACGGCGGCGCAGGCCGAGCGCATTAAAGATATCGCGAGTGTCGCCGGTGTGCGCGCAAACCAATTAGTGGGTTACGGTTTGGTAGTAGGCTTGGATGGCACGGGCGACCAAACAACACAATCACCGTTTACCACACAATCATTCAACAGCATGCTTAAACAATTCGGTATCACTGTGCCTGAAGGTGTGCGTATGCAAATGAAGAACGTCGCAGCGGTAATGATTCAAGCTGAATTACCGGCGTTTTCAAAACCAGGCCAAACCATTGATGTCACTGTGTCGTCAATCAGTAATGCAAAAAGTTTGCGCGGCGGCAGCCTGTTAATGACTCCGTTAAAAGGTTTGGATGGAAAAGTCTATGCTGTTGCCCAAGGTAATTTGGTTGTCGGCGGTCTGAGTGCATCTGGCAATGACGGTTCAAAAATTACGGTGAATATTCCCAGTGCCGGTCGTATTCCCAGCGGTGCAATCGTAGAGCGCATGGTGGAAACCAATTTCGCCGGTGGTCAGCCGATTGTATTTAATTTGCATCGCGCCGATTTCACTACCGCTAATTCTTTGGCAAAAAGTATTAATGCGATGTTGGGGCCTGATGTTGCGCGCCCATTAGATGCTGTATCTATTATGGTGAACTCTCCCGTTAATCCGGCACAGCGTGTCGATTTTATTGCAATGCTGGAAAATATTAACGTGACCATGGGTGAAGAAGTTGCCAAGGTCATTATTAATTCGCGTACCGGTACTATTGTGGTAGGTAAAAATGTGCGTGTATCACCGGTTGCAGTTACTCACGGCAGTCTCACTGTTTCTGTGGCAGAAAGTTTGACGGTTAGCCAACCCAATGCACTTGCTGGCGGCCAAACAGTGGTGGTGCCGAGCAGCAATGTACAAGCGGATGAAGAAACCAATCCTATGTTCAAGTTTGCTCCCGGCGCGAACCTGGATGACATTGTTAAGTCTGTGAATAACGTGGGCGCATCGCCGAGTGATTTGATGGCGATTCTTGAAGCGCTTAAAGAGTCAGGTGCACTCAAAGCTGAATTGGTGGTGATCTAAATGATATCTGTCGATACCGGCCTCAAGTCCGCACAAGTACAGGATACTTATCTCGATCCTAACGCCCTTGATTCAATCAAGGCAATGGGACGCGATAAAGATCCGCAGGCATTAAAAGAAGTTGCCAAAAAATTTGAAGCGATGTTTGTACAGCAAATGCTGAAAACCATGCGCGAAGCCAATGAAGCATTTGGTGAAGGTAATTACTTTGATAGCCAGTCCACACGTTTTCACCGCGATATGCTCGACCAGCAAATGGTACTGAATTTAACCAGCGGTGCCGGTATCGGGATTGCAGATCATTTCTACAAACAAATGGTGCAGAATTATGGCGGTGGTATGAAAGCAGAATCTGCAAAAGATACTGTTGTTCACGATGGTGCGCTTACCGAAGCCGTACAATATAAAAAATCCTATACTCAAGACACCGATATGCTTGACGCCTGGATAAATGATTTTGTGCGCATGAGTGATAATTCACGCATGCAGTCCATTTTTTCTGAAAGCGATGCAGATTCTGGTAATCCAGAGCAAGCTCCAGTTGTGCCTAATTATGCAATGATTCCCGCGCTGCTAAATAAACCTCAACCACTCGTTACTCGCGGTGGACAAAAAGCCAGCATCAGCAGCACCCAGGAAAATTTTGTGATGTTGCTGAAACCTCATGCAGAGAAAGCGGCGGCTGAATTACAAATTAGTCCGGATGTATTGATTGCACAGGTAGCACTGGAAACCGGCTGGGGTAAGCACGTTATCCACGATAGGCAAGGTGATAACAGTTTCAATCTCTTTAATATCAAAGCGGGCGGCCAATGGCAGGGCGCTAAAGTCAATGTGAATACTCTTGAGTATCGCGATGGCATTGCAGCAAATGAAAAAGCCGATTTCCGTAAATACACCGATTATTCAGAAAGCTTTTCTGACTATGTGCGCTTAATGAAAAATAATCCACGCTACCAACAAGCGCTGGATGCAGGTAATAACTCGTCGGCTTATGCCGATGCGCTGCAATCGGCAGGTTATGCGACTGATCCTCATTACGCCAAAAAAATCAAACAGCTTTTAAATAGTGATGCACTTAAAAACCTTGGTTCAATTGGGGCGGTTAGTAACTCTGACGCAATCAAGGAATTGAAAACAACAGTGCAATCAGTTTTATCCCTGGCGGCGACCGGCCGTCAAATAGCGGAGTAAGCATATGTCAGGCCTTCTCTCTAATGCTATTTCCGGCTTGCAAGCCAGCCAAAACGCGCTACGAACTGCCGGGCATAATATCTCCAATGCTAATACGGCGGGCTATTCGCGCCAGGAAGTTAACTATGCCACACGCCCGGAGCAAAATATTGGTGCTGCGGGATTTATCGGTTCAGGTGTCACCACGACGTCGATTGAGCGTGTTGTCAATGAGTTCGTGACAGCACAATTGCGTTTGGATACAACGACGTATAACCAGCTCAATGCATTCAATACCAGTATTGGTAAGGTTGATAAATTATTTGCCGATGTCAGCACGGGGTTGTCCGGTGCCCTGCAAACATTTTTTGCCGCTATGCAAAATGGTGGTAATGATCCTGCTTCAACACCTGCACGGCAGTTGATTGTTACTGAAGCGGAAAGCCTTAGTGTTCGCTTTAATAATTTACACCAGCGTTTAAGTGATATTGAAAAAAGTGTTAACACTGAAATACGCGCGATAACCTCACAGGTTAATTCGCTCGCCAGCTCAATCGCCTCGCTCAACCAATCCATTGGTGAGCTGCGTGCATCGGGTAATGGTAATCAGCCAAATGATCTGATGGATAAGCGCGATGAAGCATTACGCAAATTGTCAGAATTGGTTTCATTGCAAGTAGTTAAACAAGGTGATGGTGATGTCAATGTGTTTATTGGTAATGGGCAGCCGCTAATTGTTGGAGCAAAAACCAGCACCTTCGCCGTAACGAATGATGGAAACATCCAGTTAACCGGCAACAACAAACCCGTTAATGTTACTGATCAAATCTCTGGTGGCCAACTGGGCGGGCTTTTGAGCTTTCGCCAGGACGTTCTGTTTCCCTCAATGAATGAGTTAGGGCGTATTGCACTGGCGATGGCTGATCAATTCAATACTTTACAACAGCAAGGTATTGACCTTGATGGTGATTACGGCCAAAAAATATTTGGCGATATTAACGACCCTGTCCTCGCGGCTAACCGTGTTGCACACGGGCAAAATGCGCTGCCATATGATCGGGTGATTTCCGTCACTATCAACGATACCAGCAAGTTAACCACAAGCGATTATAGTTTTGAGATTGTTCCCGGTTCGAGTAATTATGTAGTGACCCGGTTGTCGGATAAATCCATTGTCGAACAGGGCACTTTATCCGGTGCTTACCCTGCCACGATTTCATTTGATGGTGTCACTATTAATTTAACCAGCGGATCTTTTCAGGGCGGCGATAAGTTTACTATCCAACCCACTAAAAACGGTTCGCGCGATATCCATTCTGAATTAAAGCGCCCGGAAGATTTGGCTTTCGCTTCGCCAATCCGCACTTCCGGTAGCACCAGTAATTCCGGCAGTGGACTTATTAGTGCCGGCGAAGTATTAAGCCTGGTGGATGCAAAAGGCAATCGCTTGCCGGCATTTTCCGAAGCGGGAAAATTATCGCCACCTATTATTATTCGTTTCACTTCAGCTACTACTTACGACGTGCTGGATAACAGTGATCCCGCGAATCCGAAAGATCTTGTGCCCGCCATGCGTGATCAAACCTATGTGCCGGGTACCAGTAACAATGTATTCAGTACCGATATCGGTGAAACACGTGTTATCGGCACTGGTGCTCGCACAGGTTTGCCCGACGGACGCGCTCCACAAACACTCGATCCTTATTCAGTTCCACCGAATATGCCGATGATAGCGAGCAGTGCTCCGCAGGCAAATGGATATTTGGCAGAGCAATTGAATTTTACCTTCAAGGATCCTGTTACCGGTGCTGTGACAAACAAAACGGTAACCACTGTATCGGGCGCTTCAGCTATGCAGACAGCAGCGCAGATCAGTGCATTGCCTGGTGTTTCTGCCAATGCTTATACAACGGCAACCATTACCGATATTAATTTTGATCCATCTACTTATGCACCGCCGTTGCAGTTGTCGATCAACGGCGAGAATTTGTTGGCATACAATCCTGACAATACCGCTTTTGCTTTTGATCTTCCCGACCCCAATGTCAGCGAGTTGGAATTTAATAATTATTTGGCAAAGCGTATCAATGAAAATCCAAATCTTAAAGCCCTGGGTTTCTATGCCGAGAGTGCGAGCAACCCGATTACTGGTGCGCCTGAACTTCGCATAGTGGCATCGTCCGGCGTTAACATTGATGTTCGTATAAAAGCATCAGGTACCGGCATTAATACGATTGATGTCAATGACAGTAATGGTAATCCCAATGTGCGTTTGAGCGGAGTGGATACCGGGGCGGGTGAGCAAAGTGCGGTTACGGTTGGTGGCCGTATTGATATCACCATGGCCAATGGTATCAAACTCTCAACATCACCAACGAATAGTCCGTTGATGGGCGACAGCAGTTTATCCACTTTTGCGCAGTCTTCATTTATGGGGTATCAGGTTGCACTTAGCGGTCAACCGAAAGCGGGTGATATATTTACTGTAGGATTTAATACCGATGGTAAAAATGATAACCGCAACGCATTGGCAATGGCCGCGTTGGAATCGGCATCCACTATGCAAGATGGCACCATGAGTTTTGCGAGTGGTTATGGAAAACTGGTTGAAGAGGTGGGAACCAAAAGCAGCCTTGCAAAAATTAATACCGAGGCCAGTAAAAGTTTATTGGAACAAAGCCAATCCATGCGTGACAGTGTGTCCGGTGTGAACCTTGATGAGGAGGCAGCCGATCTGATTAAGTTCCAACAACTCTACCAGGCGAATGCCCAGGTTATATCAATTGCGCGTGAGCTATTTGATACCTTATTAAATTCCCTTTAATATTTTATTTTTTCTCGCGCATTTACGCGCTTCTCAATTTTTCCTGCAAACACTTTACTTCGTGTGGCGTTAATACCACTTGGCGTAAGGTTTTTTCTCGTCATTGAATAGTTGGAGCATTTTGTGCATTAATCGGTATATGACGCAAGTGTGGGCAAATTCTTGCCGCCTTGCAAAAATTGCCGCTGCGGTAGGAGATCACTATGCGCGTATCCACTTCACAGATTTATAACATTGCAACGTTAGGGATGAACCAGGCACAGGCTGCTGTTCTAAAGACCCAGGAGCAAATTTCGACAGGAAAGCGTGTACTCTCTCCAGCGGATGATCCCGTTGCAGCTACATCAATCTTGCAACTGAATCAGGAATTGGCGCGTACTGAGCAATACAAAAAAAATATTAATATTGCTGAAAATAGTTTGAATCTCGAAGAGACCAATTTAAAGACGATTGTCGATCTCGTTCAACGCATGCGCGAAATTGCGGTATCAGCCGGTAATACTGCGGTCATGACTAAAGAAAACTATCAATCCTTTGCCTCTGAAGTTGATACGCAAATCGCTGCCCTGGTGAATTTGCAGAATACGCGCAATGCATCCGGACAATATATTTTTGCCGGCTATCAAAGTAGTACTGCTCCATTTGTAGGCGACGGTGGTGGAAATTACCGCTACCTTGGCGATGATGGCCAATTGCGCTTACAGGCATCCGCTTCTGTTAGTGTTGCAGTGAGTGACTCAGGGAAAAAATTATTTGTTGATATACCCAGCGGCCACAACACATTTACCACCTCGGCGAGTGCTACGAATAAATCCGTTCCGCCTGCAATTATTTCGGTGGGACAAGTATTTGACCAGCAAGAGTTCGATAAGCTTTATCCAAATGATTTGGTGGTTACCTTTACCAAATCAGGTAGCGGTATAAATTTTACGGTGAGCGAACGCACCTCGGGAAAACAATGGTTAGTTAACCAACCCTATATTGCCGGGAATGATATTGAAGTCGCCGGTGCGCGTTTTAAAATCCTGGGTCATCCGTATGCAGGCGAGGCCGCAATTCCTGCCAGTTTACCGGTTGCGGGCGCACCTGTAGCTGCCATTAATCCCGGTGATACATTACGTGTGACTGTGGGCGGAAAAACGGAAGTGCTTACTTTTCCTGCGGGTGTAGCGGCGGGTGATACTGCCGGATTTATTGCAGCGCTTAATACCGGTGCTGCCGTGCCACCCGCATTGCCCACCGGTAACGCAGCCAGGCTCGCCAATCTCGGGATCAGTGTTGATGCAACAGGTTTCCAGAGCCCGACAGGTTTGAATATCACCTTGAGTAATGGCACTGGTACCACCGCAGCTGCAATTATGGGCGGAACAGGTATTCGCTCGGTTAACCTGCCTTTTGGTTTTTCAGTGGCGAATGATTTTTCTGTTACACCGCAAAGTTTCCAAATAGAAGTAAATGGTAAAACTGAAACGTTGACGTTCAACCAAAATATTACGAGTGCGGCAGATTTGGCAGCTGCATTTAATAGCCCTGCTAATGCAGCGCAATTGGCTCGCCTTGGTTTGACGGTAACTGATCAGGGCATTACCTCCAATAGCAATGCCAAAGTAACTATTAAAGGTGGGTCAGGCGCATTGGATGGTGTGACCGGGTTCAGCACTCAAGGTGCCGGTACTTCATCAACCCGTGGTGTTCTGGTGCAGCCTGGCGATAGTTTCTTTATTGAGTCAAGTGACAAACAATCATTGTTAACAACACTCTCCCGTTTTAGCGATGCAATGAAGAATGTTGAAAACAGTCCGGAGAGCAAAGCCGAACTGGGTAAACTGGTGGCGAAGACCCTTACTAATTTGACCAATGTAATTACTAACCTTGTCTCTGCTCAAAGTGAGATAGGTTCACGGTTGAATACATTGGAGAGTTCGACTGAGTTAAATCTGGATATTACATTAACCACGAAAACAACACTGTCCAGCCTGCAAGATATCAACGTAGCTGATGCGACAATTCAATTATCCATGCAATCATTTGTATTAAGCGCCGCGCAGCAAAGTTTTGCGAAAGTCAGCCAGCTTACATTATTCAATTATCTGTAATACATCTCGCTTGATAGGCCCCTTTAATCCCGACTCATAATGAGCCGGGATTAAAGGGATAATTGTGTTGGCGGTTAATTCTTTATTCCTCATCTTCACTATCTTTTGCTAATCTCTATTGATAACGTTAGTCTGCTATTGGCCCACCAAGAAGAGCTGTTCTATGGATATTGATGTGTTACTAGATCCACTCGTGCGCGCACTCAGCCAGTCAAAGGCATTGCAATCCCTGGCTCAGGCGGGTGATTGGGAATCGTTTGAAACGTTGGTTCAGCAACGTCAGCAGGGGTTGCTGTCTCTTGGTGATCAGGAGTACCTTGAATCTCTTACCCAAGCCAACCTGGAAGCAGAGGCGGCAAAACTTATCAAAGAAATGCAAGACATTAATAAGATGCTGGCCGAGCTTGCAGAGGCAAATCGTGAAAAAAGTGCGTCGGAATTACGTCAGTCAAGTTTGGCAAGTAAAGCAATGGATGCTTACGGTCGATAGTTTGACGAAAAAGGATTTTATATAACTTTTTGTAATGTTTTTTGCCATTTCTCAGTGTAAATAGTTGGTTCCTGCCATAAAAAAATTCTAAAGCTACTCCCGGATGTGTCGATAACCTGATTAGAAGTGCTGATTAAGCTGTTGGCGTCAGACTTCATCAACCGACACTAGCAGCACGGTCTGTTTCTCAGCCACTGCATCGATATTTAAATCCAGGAGATTCATCATGGCTTTAGTAATTAACACAAACGTCGCCTCTCTGAATGCTCAACGTCAGTTGATGAGTTCGGGCGCGTCTCTTGACCGTTCAACCGAGCGTTTGTCTTCAGGTCAACGTATTAACTCAGCAAAAGACGACGCTGCCGGCTTGGCAATTGCCAACCGCATGACTTCACAAGTTCGCGGCCTTGACCAGGCGATCCGTAACGCGAACGACGGTGTGTCTTTGATTCAAACTGCTGAAGGTGCACTGTCTGAATCCACCAACATCCTGCAACGTATGCGTGAACTGGCCGTACAGTCAGCGAACGGGATCTACTCTGCAAGCGACCGTAAAACCCTGGATGCCGAAGTTAAACAACTGGTCTCTGAATTGGATCGTATCGCAAAAACCACTTCATTCAACGGTCAGAACCTGTTGGATGGCAAGTTGGGTAAAGTAGACCTGCAAGTAGGTTCAAACGCTAACCAAACCATCTCCCTGAAAGTGCCTGCGATGGATGCCAAAACCCTGGGTATGGGCTCTACCAGTGTGGATTTGATGGGTGGTGCTTCTAACATCGATTTATTGACTGGTAGTTTGGTTCTGCGCGAAGGCAGCATCCTGATTAATGGCCAATCAGTTATTAAAGGTACTGATGAATTTGATGGTGCCGGTACCGGTGCAACCAATAGCGATCAATCATTAATTGACCACATTAATAAAAATGTTAATGGTGTAACTGCATCTACTTATGCAGTTGCGTCTGCAACTGCAGCTGGTACTGGCATCCTGACCTCGGCCCAGTCAGTTACCGTAACGCTGACTAACCTGGATGGCACTACCACTGCAATTAACGTAGGTGGTGGTACAAATGGAACCAGCAATCTGACCGAGTTAGTTGAAAAGATGAACAGCTCGTCAGGTGGTAAGTTTTCAGCATCTATTGGTGATGATGGAAAAGTATCTATCTCTGCCGAAAATGTATCCATTATTGCCGTGACTGACGCCAGTAGTGCGTTGGGGACAGGTATTACCACTGCAGCAAATGCCCGTATTGTGCTGAAAGCCGATAATGGTGACGCTGTGACCGTTACCCGTGGGTCAAATGGTACTTTGGAGCAGTTGAATGCCTTTGGTTTCCGCGAAAATGATAAAGCGGGAACTGTGGAAGGCTTTGCAGTCGGCACTGGTAACCTGGCCGCCGGTGATTTGAAAATTAATGGTGTGGGTATCCCGGCAACTACAGCAAGCCAAACTCCTGCTAATGGCGCGCTGGCGGCAAAAGTGGCTGCAATAAATTCGGTGTCAGAGCAAACAGGAGTTTCTGCTACGGCGTTTACCTCTGTGTCTCTGGATTTTGGTTCAGTTGCAGTTACGAGCTTGGCTGGCGGTACTTTTGCGCTTAACGGGGTTGATATTGCTATCACCGCAAGCCCTACCAGCTTAGCCGCTGTTGCAAAAGAATTTAATGACAAGACAAATGACACCGGCATCACCGCGACTGTTTCCGGAACTCGCATTGTTCTTGAGGGTAATGTAGGCAAAATCTCATTCGGCACAAGCACAACGGCGACTGACGCGGTTGAAGCTGTGTTGACAGACACTACTAACGTTGCCAAGTTAGCGAAGGCTGGTAATGAAAGTGCTGCAGCTGATGTCGCCGATGGGGATTCTGCAGATGGCGGCATTCGCTTAACCAGCAACAACGGTAACCCAATTAGTGTTGAGCATAAGAATGCAGCTGCTAGGACCTTAACCGGCTTGCTGGATTCCAACATCGGCTCTGGTGGCGCTTTCGGTACTGCGATTTCTTCAATCAGTATCGATACCCAGGCCAATGCCCAGAAAGCCATTAAAGTGATCGACAATGCATTGACCACCATCAGTGATGTGCGTTCAGAGCTCGGTGCGGTAAACAACCGCTTGGACTTTACCGTATCTAACCTGGCAAACATTTCCGAGAAGACTTCATCAGCACGTTCACGTATCACTGATGCTGACTTCGCGGCGGAAACTGCAAACCTCAGCCGTTCACAAGTGTTGCAACAGGCCGCGTCAGCGATGTTGGCCCAGTCAAATGCTCGTCCACAACAAGTACTGTCTCTGTTGAGATAAGTTGATTAACCCTGCCGGATTACCGAAAGGTTAATCCGGCAGAGTTCTGGTGAGGACTAAATTATGAATGACATCACTAAAGTCGCA
Source organism: Cellvibrio sp. GW822-FHT04B05 (assembly GCF_058800985.1). Classification (NCBI taxonomy): domain Bacteria; kingdom Pseudomonadati; phylum Pseudomonadota; class Gammaproteobacteria; order Cellvibrionales; family Cellvibrionaceae; genus Cellvibrio; species Cellvibrio sp. GW822-FHT04B05. The sequence continues at coordinate 126,638 of NZ_JBXAMU010000005.1, forward strand.
GCGAGTTCGGTACTGATCAAATCAGTGCCGGTTTCGCCATTACCGGACGACATAAAAGGTCAAAAAACCGGCAATGATTTGCCGCCTGCCGCTGAAGCGGCAATATCTCAACCACAAGATTTTGGCGGTCAAGAGGTATTGCAGGAGAAAGTCCAGGCTGCAGTTGCGCAAATGAATGAGTATATTCAGTCCACTCAGCGCGATTTAAATTTCAGTTATGACCCCGGTTCGGGCGAAACTGTTGTGAAAGTTTTGGATCGTGCAACGCAAGAAGTAATTCGTCAGATTCCAAACGAAATATTCTTGCGTTTGGCTCAGCAGTTGGATCCTGAAGCTCCTGGGCAGCTGTTTAGTGCTCAGGCATAAAAACCTTTAAAATCAATATATTGTAAGTTTTTTTGATGGCTATTTTAAAGGTGTTTTTATCAAAAAGAGAGCAGTGAAAGCTGCTCTCTTTTTTTATTTTTCTGCACCAGTTTTTTTCAAAAAATTTGAATTTTTATTTGCAAAAATAAACATGCGATTTACAGAAAATAAGGCGAAGATTTGCGTTTGTTAAAATCCCTTTTCTGTCTTTTATCCTGTCTTGAAAAATCTCCTGAAATTGTATTGGCACGGTCTGTGCAAAAACCGGTTTAGGCGACCCGTATAGAAATCCTGTTGGTAATAAATTTCTTACAAGTCTTGCCACGAAGTTCTCACAGACCGCGCAATTTCGATTGTCGATGTCGCTGGGCTTCATCAGTCGACTTGTCACAGCAAACGCAACTGTGAACAGGAACAATCATTAGGAGATTTATTATGCCTTTAGTCATTAACACGAATGTCGCTTCCTTGAATTCACAGCGTCAATTATTGAATTCAGGCAGCGCATTAGATCGGGCGACCGAGCGTTTATCCTCGGGTCAACGTATTAACTCTGCCAAAGACGATGCTGCCGGTCTGGCGATTTCCAATCGCATGACCTCTCAAATTCGTGGCTTGGACCAAGCCATCCGCAATGCCAACGACGGCGTGTCCCTTATTCAGACAGCGGAAGGTGCGTTGCAGGAAACTACTAACATCCTGCAGCGTATGCGCGAATTGTCTATCCAGTCCGCGAACGGTATTTATTCCAATGCAGACCGCAAAACGCTGGATGCAGAAGTTCAGCAGCTGATTCTGGAGTTGGATCGTATTGCGTCATCTACATCATTCAACGGCCAAAAATTGCTTGATGGTTCGCTCGGTAAAGTTGATTTACAGGTAGGCGCTGATGCCGGCCAAACCATCACGATGAAAATTCCCGCGATGGATGCAAAAACACTCGGTATGGGCTTTGTTGGTGTTGATATGTTGGGTGGTCAGATTGACCTGTCCACACTGTTGATCAATGAAAATGACATCCTGATTAATGGCCAATCCATTGCTAAATCATTGGAGAGTTACAATGGTTATGCATTGGCTGGCCCACCGATTGTTCCCGCCCAAACGCTGGATAAGTTGGTCGACCTGATTAACAAAAACGTACTGGGCATAAATGCCTCAACCTATGCCCAAGCCACAGCGACAGGCGCAGGTACCGGTGTACTGGAAAATGGTCAAAACCTTCAGATTGCAATTACTAAACTGGATGGCACCACAACAACTATTCAGGTAACCAATACCCAAAACCTTAAGGAGTTGGTGGACAAGATAAATACCGAAAGTGGTGGTTTGTTGAATGCTGCCGTTGGTGAAAATAGCAAGCTGAGTATCGCAGGCATCAACGTGGCTGGCTTCACCATCACCGATGGTAGTATTCCAGCCGGTTCTGCTGGTGGTGGCATTGCGGGAACTTATGCGGGGCGTCTGGTTCTGGAATCAGAACACGGTGATCCTATTACAATTACCCGTGGTTCAACGGGAACTCTTGCCCAGTTGGATGCGTTGGGCTTCCGTGAAAATACTGTTCCCGGCCAAATTGAAGGTGTAGGTATTGAAACGCCGAATGTGGCGTGGAATGTTGGTGATCTCACTATCAATGGAACCATTATTTCCAACAAGAACACTGATTCATTAGCGGGTAAAGTAGCTGCAATTAATGCGGCACAAGAAAATACCGGAGTAACAGCGCAAGCATTCGTATCGGCAACGCTGGATTTCGCTACCGCCGATTTGGCGACTATAGCCGGTCCTTTTGAGCTGAATGGTGTTTTGATTGATTTGGGCGCTGCATCGCCGACCAGAACGATTTCTTCCGTGGTTGCGTTATTTAACGCTAATACCAACGCGACGGGTATTTCGGCTAGCTTGTTGGGTACGCGTGTTGTCCTTGAAGGCAGTGCATCATCAATGACATTCAGAGATGGTGCTACCGGCTCGGTGGCTACCGCTTTGGGCGGCGCGCTCCTGGCTCATTCGGATTTCGATAACCATGGTACGCCAGCGGCAGTTGCAGATGGTGATAGCGTCAACGGCGGTATCAAACTGAGCAGTACTAATGGTTCGCCGATTAGTGTGAAGCTAGGTGCAAATGCCGACCCTGATACGCTTGGTTTGTTGGAGTCCAATGTCACCGCAGAAGGTGCATTCGGTACTGCAATTGCATCAATCAGTATTGCTTCGGTTGCCGGTGCCCAAAAAGCGCTGGGTGTGATCGATAATGCATTGGCGACTATTAACGACGCTCGTTCACAGCTGGGTGCTATCAACAACCGTCTGGACTTCACCATGTCTAACCTGGCGAACGTATCAGAAAAAACCTCGGCCTCACGTTCACGTATTGTGGATGCTGACTTCGCTGCTGAAACAGCGGCACTGAGCCGCGCGCAAGTATTGCAGCAGGCAGCCCAGGCGATGTTGGCGCAGTCGAATGCGAGACCTGAGCAGGTGTTGCAGTTGCTCAGATAAGCAGTGTTACTTAACCGTTTGGAAAAACCGCAGCAAGCTGCGGTTTTTTTTGGATTTTTTTAAGTGATCCGGTGCTGCGTCGACTAGGCTTAGATAAATCAAAATCAGGTTTTGCTGCATGTTTACTATCCCGCGTCCAACACCGGCTCTGCTTGTGCTGCGCATTATTATATTGACTCTGGGCTATGTTATCGCTGGACGCTTATCGCTTTTATTGGCAATCCCGCCCGGGTTTGTCTCTGGCATATTTCTTCCTATGGGAATTGCTTTGGGAGCCGTCCTGATTTGGGGGGCGCCCATGTCCATCGGGGTTTTCTTCGGCTCCACACTGCTGAATATATCGATCAGTCCTGCGCCGTCAATTTCCCTTCCTGATGTTTTAGTGGCCGCTGAAATTGCATGCGGTAGTACTCTTGCGAGCCTGACAGGTGCTTTGCTTATCCGTCGCTTTGTGGGTTTCCCTAATAGCCTGACTGACGAACGGAAAATTTTTGCCTTCTTTGCCCTTGGTGGCCCAATTGCTACGAGCATAAGTGCCAGCATTGGTGTGCTGGCACTTTATTTCAATCACATTATTCCTATTGAGCAAATGTTGTATAGCTGGTGGACCTGGTGGATTGGCGATGCCATTGGGGTATTAATCGCAACGCCATTGGTGTGTGTTTTGTTTGCCGAGCCGCGTCATTTTTGGCGCGTGCGACGTCTCACCGTAGGGGTACCATTGGTGGTGAGCAGTTTGATTGTTATTGCTGTATTTATTATGTCGAGCAATAACGAGCAGAAAAAACTTGATGACCAGTTTCAGCAACAAGCACAGCTAGTCAGTGGTGCGGTAGATTCCGGTCTCTCATCGGTTACCTATACATTGGCGACACTGCGTGGTTTGTTCGCTGCTTCTGAATATGTCACGCGCGAAGAATTTTCTTCTTACGTCAAATATGTCATGGTCGAAAAGCAGGGTGTTTCCGGATTTTCATGGAACCAGAGGGTTGCGCATAACGAGCGTATCAACTATGAAAACAGGATGCAGTCAGAAGGTATTGAAAACTTTCATATAAAAGAAAAAAATCCGGATAATTCTTTTATTGTTGCTCCGGAGCGTGCTGAATACATCGTCATTACTTATGTCGAACCCTGGCAAGAGAATGCCATGATTTTGGGCTTTAATGTTGCCTCTGATCCTGTGCGTGAAGAAGCCTTGATCAAGGCGCGTGATACTGGCGCGTTCGCCATGACCAAACCATTACGGCTATTAAATGATGATCAACACTCACCAGGTGTCATTGTATTTTATCCGGTGTATGACAACATGGATACCGCGCAGACTCCTGCTGTCCGACAGCAATCTTTGCTGGGTTATGCAACTGCAATTGTGCGTACCCGCGACTTAATTGACTCGATACTGAAACCTTTTTCGTCGGGGGATTATCACCTCAATATTGTTGATGTTACCGAATCGGCCAGTCCGCAAATATTTTATCGAGCAAGTACGTTTCAAGTGTCGACCTATGCGCAGGAATTGATGTTCCATCGAGAAATATCCGTTGGCGGACGGAAACTGTTAGTGACCGTAAGCCCAACGAAAAAATTTTTAACCGAGCATGTGAGTTTGCAGTCCTGGTTTGTATTGGCTGGTGGATTATTATTTTGCAGTTTGCTGGGCGGGTTTTTGTTGTTAATCAGTGGGCGCACGCAACATATCACCAATTTGGTTGAACAGCGCACCAAGGAGCTGGCTGCTATTTTGGAAAACGCAGTCGAATCCATTCTGGTGGTAGATGAACATGGCATTATCCAAAAAGCCAATCCGGCTGCAGCGCAATTATTTCGCTATCCGCTTATACAATTTACCAATTTGCATATCGCTGATTTGGTTCCAGTGTTACACCATAAATTTATGGGGCAAGGTGATGAATTTAATGCGACTGATGTACGTGAATGTGTGGGGCGTTGTAATGATGGTAGCGATGTGGAAATTGAATTGAGCGTTAGCCCGGTTGCAATCCACGAGCGAAAATTTTTTACCTTCATCATTCATGATGCAACTGCCAAACGTAAAGTAGATCGACTGAAAAGTGAATTTATCTCAACCGTCAGCCACGAGCTGCGCACACCTTTAACATCGATTAAAGGCGCATTGAGTATTGTGACCAGTGGCAGCTTGGGAGAGCTGCCACATAAGATAAAAGATTTGCTGGGTATCGCCAGTAATAATGCCGACCGGCTGACACGACTGGTGAACGATATCCTGGACGTCGATAAGCTTGAGTTTGGCAATGTCCTGTTAACGATAAAACCTGCCGCTATTTATCCACTTCTACAAGAATCCATTGAGCAGAATCTTGGTTATGCCACTCGCTACGGTGTGCAATTGCAAATTGAAATCCCGTCAGATGAAGCTGCCGTAGCAATGGTTAATGTAGATACTGACCGCTTTTTGCAAGTCATGGCCAATTTGCTTTCTAACGCAATCAAATTTTCTTATCTGGATGGTGTTGTGCGTGTACAACTGGTACGCGAAGATCGGCAAGTAAAGGTTTCGGTGAGTGATGAAGGGGAGGGCATGGCAGATGATTTTCGGCAGCGTATTTTCCAAAAGTTCGCCCAGGTTGATTCATCTGATACCCGTCGTCGGGATGGTACCGGACTTGGATTAAGTATCACCAAAGTAATTATTGAGCGTATGGGGGGAAAAATTGATTATCACTCGGTATTGGGAAAGGGTACGACGTTCTATTTTACCTTGCCGTTGGCGGATTAAATCCGCAGGTGTTTATTTGATTTATTAATAATAAAATCAATACATTGGCTTGGTTTGTGCAATTTTCTACATAACGTAAGTTATTTTCTTGAAAAGCGGCAAAACCGGCTAAAGTTTACCCACTGGTTGCCGCTAACCTTTGGCAAGCGGTAATTCATTGGCGTGGAGGTATCCATGGTGAGCAGTACATCGAGTACTACTAACAACAACGCATCGACAGGTTCCAGCATTATCAGTGCTTTGGGGACCGGGTCTGGTATTGATACCAATAAGCTGGCTGATCAGTTGACCGAAGCCAATAAAATGGTACAGGCGCAACGGCTTACCACCAAAAAGACACTGTTGGAAACCCAAATTTCTGATTATGGCTTATTGCGCAGTTCGCTAGCCAAATTGGAAACGGCTGCCGCTGCCTTGGGTAGCGCTGATACATTTAACGCCAAATCCTTGTCGATTCCTGACACTAGCCTGATTGATATTACCAAGCTGGATGCTAAAGCCGTTGCAGGTAGCTACCAATTGAAAGTGGAGCAAGTGGCTCAGTCGCAATCATTAAGTTCCGGAACTTTTGCCTCCACAAGTGCGCCGATTGGTAAAGGCACGCTGGTTATTCGTTTGGGCGATTGGAATTCGGCATTAGACGATTTTACGGTTGACTCCTCAAAAAAAGGGGCGACGATCACTATCGACGATAGCAATAATTCCCTGACCGGTTTGCGCGACGCAATTAACAAAGCCAATATTGGCGCCACCGCTAGTATTGTGAGTGATGGCGGTTCCTATAAATTGCTAATTACATCAAAATCCGGCGCGCAAAATGAAATCGAAATTACGGCGACAGAAGACCCGGATGCACCTGGTCTCGCACGTATGGATTTCAATGAAGCCAGCCGCAATCTCGTCCAGCAGCAAGAGGGAATGGATGCGAAAATACGCATTAACGGTTTGCTGGTTAATCGCGAATCCAACCATATTACCGATATTATTGACGGCCTTGAATTTGATATTTTTAGCAGTTCGCTTACCGAGACCATCAACATCACTATCAGTGAAGATAAGGCAACTGCTGAAACAGTTATCCGCGACTTCGTAATGGCCTATAACACTTTTAAAACAGAAGTTGAGAAATTAGTTGGCTTTAATAATGAAGCGAAAGACTATGGTAGTTTGCATAACGACTCGCTTGCCAAAAGTTTAACTCAAGGTGTGCGTAATATTTTGTCTGCCGCGGTGCCGGGATTGCAAAGTGATTTTAATAGCCTGTCAAATATTGGTATTCGTACCAAGTTAGATGGGTCATTAGAAATCATTACCAATCAGGAGAACGTCGACTTCCGCGCAGCAATTGATAAAAATTTCGATTTGGTTCGCGATATTTTTGTCCCCAAAATATCATCAACTGCGCCTAACATCGAGGTTACCAAATACACTGCCAAGAGCCAGCCAGGCACTTACGATGTGGTCATTACACAGCAACCCAGCAAAGGCAAATTGACTGGGGCAGATGTTGCCCTGACATTTCCTCTTGATACTACAGGCAAAGATTATAGTTTTACCTTTTTGCTTGACGGTGTTACTTCTTCATCCATTACACTGCCTGCAGGAAAAACGTATTCAACTGGCCAGGAGTTAGCTACCGAATTTCAAAGCCTGATTAACCTGGACAGCAATTTCAAAGAAATTAGAACCAGCGTTACCGTATCGTTTGATTCCGGCAAGTTGGCGTTTCAGTCAGATGCCTATGGCAGTGCAAGTAAAGTGGCATTTACTGCAGTTGGTGACGATATGGCTGATTTGGGCCTTGCAGTTGCCGCAGGCACGAACGGCACTGATGTTGGTGGGACTATAGGAGGTGTGGCTGCATTCGGATACGGCAATGTATTGCTGCCTGCAATCGGCAGTAAAGCGGAAGGGTTGAGCATGACTGTGCAGCCTGGTGCAACCTCCGGTTCAATCACCTTCTCGCGCGGGTTTGCAGGAAGCTTGACTGTCCTGATTGATGATTACTTGAAAAGCTCGGGTGTCATTAAAGAACGTGAAACCAATATCAATAAAGATATTAAAAATATAGCTAAGGATGAAGAGGCATTGACGCGCCGTAGCGATGCTTATCGTGCACGCCTTATGGCGCAATTCCAGGCGATGGAAACTATCGTTCGTTCATTAAAATCAACCGGCGACTTCCTGGATGGTATTGTTGATCGCTTGCCATTTACCTCTCAACGTTAATTGAAACCTGTCAGCAGCAACTTGTTGTTGGCGGGTTCATATTCTACATATTGCCTCTTTGATATTAACTGTCGGTCATTTAATGACCTTTTTTTGGTGTTTTGCTATACCCTATACAACATTGACGTTTGTTAAATGTTGGAGGGATTATGCCAAATGTATTTGCGCTCGTACCTGCCCGCGGTGGATCCAAAGGGATCCTGCAGAAAAATATTGCGCCGCTCAATGACCAGCCGCTGATTGCGTATACGCTGAAAGCAGCTGCCGCATCGGGAGTTATCGATGCAACTTATGTATCGTCAGACGACGATCAAATCCTCGCAGTTGCCCATTATTATGGAGCGGAGCGCTTAAAACGCGATCCACATTTGGCGCGTGATGAATCCCCCATTGATCCAGTCGTTGCAGAATTTATCCACCGCCAAAAACTCATGGGAAAAGATATTATTGTCTTGCTGCTTCCGACCTCACCCTTGCGCACGGCAACACATATTACTGAAGCCCTGGCTGAGTTTCGTGATTTTCCAACCTGTCACAGTCTTATCAGCGTATATGAAATTAATAATCAGTTGATGAAAGCCTATGTGGGCGGAGGAGAATTTTTGCAGCCGCTTGGCGGTGCGCATTCGTCGTATATGCGGCGTCAGGATTTACCGTCACTTTACATGCCAAATAATGCAATTACGATATTTAAAGTGGATGACTTTTTGCGTGAAGAAAAAATTCCACGCACCCATGAAATTCCCTATTTAATGTCATTTCACGACAGTCTGGACATTGATACGCAAGACGATCTGGAGTTGGCGGAAAAACGCCTAAATAAAAACAGGGCAGAGTAATCAGTTTCTGCCCTGTTATTGTTGATCAGTTGCCCTTCAATTCTGTTGTCTCTTTCTTTAGGGCTTCATCCAACTCCGACTGCTCCTGATCGATCAGGTTATTCAATTCCGGTGTTGTTTTTTTCGCTTTGGTTTTGGCTTTTTCGACAGAGTTTTTAGTCGCATCATCGACTTTTTTATTTAGATTTTCTGATACCGCTTCAATCGGGTTGTCGACAATTTTTTTCACATCTGATAATGCTTTTTGTTGCTCATCCAGCACTTTTTTAGCGGCCTGAGCTTGATCATAAGCAGCCTGCAGTTGTTTTGGTAGCACGGGCGTAATTGCCTCTTTTGCTCCTTCAATTTGCTCCGAAAAAATTTCCGGGGTGCCGTCTTTAATTAGCATTACCGCCATTTGGTTGGTGTCAGCATTCCAGACCATCGCTGCTTTGTCGGTAATTGCCTGAACTTGCGGCGGGGCATAACGCGATGCAACATAAAACAATGCGCCTTCTTGTTGAATCTCCTGCGCGGTGCGTAGCAATTTCATAGTGGGCTCGTATTTATCGCCCAGAATCGCCGTCATACGGTCTTTCACCATGGGGGTTTCGAATAGATTGACTTCATTCGGGTCAAACCCAACCAACGGCTTAAGAAATGACCACATCAATTTGCTTTGCAATTGGTTGCCGATTAGCAGCGATGAAACACAGGCAGTCAGGAAAATACAAATAACGACAACAGCAGCAGGTTTGGTAATTCGCATAAACAATCCGTTCAACAGTGGGGCTAATGTTACAGGTCGGCAGTTTACGCAATGCTACCGGTGACGTACACCTTGTTGTGGGTGTAGGGGATGTTATTTAGCGCGCCAATTTTGCGTTTCTTGATGAGAATAGCGCTTATGTTGTCTGGAGAGTGAGGGCGGATATGTGTTTGAATGGCATCTCTATCGGCCATCAAGTTAGTCGTTAGCGCTGAAAATCTGAAGTTCGAATAATAACGGGAAGGTTTTTCATCTTTTCATCACAAGGAAAGCGTCTTGAAAATAGTTGTAGCAATCAAACGTGTTGTGGACCATAGCGTCCGTGTACACCCCCTGCCCGATGGCAGTGGTATGGATATCACCAATGCCAAAATGGCAATGAATCCCTTCTGTGAGATCGCTGTTGAAGCGGCAGTGCACCTGAAAGAACAAGGATTTGCCAGTGAGATCGTGGTCGTCAGCATTGGCTCCAGCACAGTACAGGAACAGTTGCGTAGCGCTTTGGCACTTGGTGCTGATCGCGCCATCCATGTCCAAACTGAAGAATCCCTCGAGCCTCTCGCTCTGGCGAAAGTACTGCGTGCGCTTGTCCAGCAAGAGCAACCGCAACTGGTGCTGCTGGGCAAACAATCAATTGATGGTGACCACAATCAGACCGGGCAGATGCTGGCAGCGCTTTGTGGCTATTCGCAAGGCACTTTTGCCTCGAAAATTAACTGCAAAGGTGATGAGTTATGGGTAACCCGTGAATTGGACAGCGGTTTACAGACTGTGGCACTTACACTTCCTGCGGTAATTACTACCGATTTACGGCTTAACCAACCGCGTTTTCCCACCATGCCCAATATTATAAAGGCGCGCCAAAAGCCATTAGTGATAATACCCTTGTCTGATTTTGGGTTGGCGCTACAGCCACGCTTGCAAACCCTTTCAATCGAGTCGCCCAAAACGCGCAAGCAAGGTGTAATCGTTCATAGCGCGGCTGAGCTTATTGAGAAATTACGGCAGGAGGCCAAGATATTATGAGTCAGCTAAAAAACTCGTCTGTATTGATGTTGGTGGAGCAGGATAATAATGGTTTCAGTGACGTTAACTTAAAAGTCATGGGAGCTATTGCTTGCCTGCAAGAGTTCGTGGCGTTGGATGTGGATTTGTTGGTTATCGGTAAGGATTGTGCCGGTTCGGTGGCAATGGCAGCTCGAGTACCGGGAATCCGGCAGGTATTGGTTGCCGATGCGGATAGCTGCGCGCATCAGCTGGCGGAGGATCTCATCCCATGGCTTGTGGAATTCGCGCAGAATTATGCCTATATCGTGGTGGGAGCTACCACCTACGGTAAAAATTTGCTGCCGGGGGTAGGAGCTTTAATGGATATCCAGCCCATTACTGATGTGGTTTCTATCGAATCAGCCTCAATATTCAAGCGCCCTATATACGCGGGCAGCGCCCTTGCATGCATGGCGACAGATCAGCCTGTAAAACTGTTAAGTGTCAGGGGGAGTGCCTTCGCGGCAGTTGAATTAGGCGAAGCATCTGCACCTATTGTCAGTGTTGCTCCACCTCAAGCCCGCGCCATCAGTCGATTTATCTGCCAGGATGCAGTTGCACGTGATCGTCCTGAATTAACGGCCGCGCGTATAGTAGTTTCCGGTGGGCGCGGCGTGCAAAACAGCGAAAACTTCCAGTTGCTATATCAGCTTGCCGATAAGCTGGGTGCTGCCGTTGGCGCTTCACGCGCCGCAGTTGATGCCGGTTTTGTCGGTAATGATTTGCAGGTCGGCCAGACGGGTAAGATAGTTGCACCGGAGTTGTATATCGCGGTAGGCCTATCAGGAGCGGTGCAGCACCTTGCGGGAATGCGCGAGTCGCGCATAGTGGTTGCGATCAACAACGATCCAGAGGCTGCCATCTTTCAAGTTGCCGACTATGGATTGGTTGCGGATTTGTTTGAGGCGGTGCCCGAACTGCTGGCCCAGCTATAGTTGACCTAACCCCATCATCCCAAGCCGCGCTATCCAGCGGCTTTTTCTTCTGTACAGCAAGCGATTAACGCCACCTTTCAATCCGGCTTTTCGCCGGGATTTTCGCTACAATGCCGCCCCAATTATTCTTTTCTTTCACTTGTAGGCTTAATTGAAAATGACTCTCGAACAATTTGAAAGCTGGGCTATGTATCTCTGTGGCGGTGGTTTGATTATTTTTATGTTTTTTATCGTGTGGGATCTGGCTAAAAAATCCAAAGCAGGCAAATTCGGTACTTTTATTCTTTTTGGGGTTTTGGGTTTTGCAATCATGGTTTTTGTGATTAAAGAGGTCTTTGTGCATTTGCTCGGCTAGGCTATGTAGAGATCACTATTTCACCAGAACCACTTTGGAACCACTATGTTTCATTTTTTTGTCCCCACAACCAAGGTTCAAAAAGATCGCGCGATTATGCGTGAAACCGATGCGCGAGTTGCCAAGTACAGTCGCCGTGGTTTAATTCTGAATTTTATTGTTTTCATCCTATGTCTTGCTTTCGGTAAATTTCAGGAAAAAGAGCATGATCTCGCCATAGTCCTGGTAACCGGTTTGCTACTGGTGACACTGGTTCGCAGTTATTATCTTTTTCGTTTCGATAGCCTCTATGCACGTGCGCCTGCGCGTTGGCGCAACCAATACTTTTTCGCGTCTTGTCTCGGTGCCGCCTGGTGGAGTGTCATTCTCGTCACCTTGACCTGGGTGCAAGGCATGCGAGGCGAAACCCTGGTGATGTGGCTTTACTCGGTCGTATTTTATTCGAGCGTCTCCAACGTTTTTGCTCCCTATCGCCACTTTCTCAGTTTATATCTCGCCATCGGCCAAATACCTGCCGCTCTTACTGCCATTCTTCTTGGAACTCCCGAGGGCATTTTATACGGCAGTATAATGCTGGTGTTTTACATCATGTTGAGCCATCAGGGCAAGGTGACATCGCTTGCCTACTGGGAGCGATTGGAAGCGCATTATTCATTGCGTGAGCGCGCCCAGGGTTTGGAAAATGAAAAACGGAGTTCGCAAGCGCAAATTGAATTAAAAAATGAATTCCTGGTGAATTTAGGGCAAGAGATCCGCTCATCAATCAGCGATGTAATGAGTACCTTATCGTTGATTGATGACAGCCAATTATCAGAGCATCACCGCGAATTACTGGCGACTGCAAATAAAGCGACGGGGCGGCAGATTGATTTGGTGAATAACGTTGTCGACTTTTCCAAGATCACCACCAAGACTTTGGTGTTGGATGAAGTTGAATTTGATTTGCGTCGCGCTTTGGAAAAGTTTGTCCAGGATTTTACTCTGGATGCACACCAGCAAGGTATTGAACTCTATTACATGTTCGATCCGAATATGCCGTCGCGTGTCAAAGGCGATGTGGCACGCTTGAATCAGATTCTTGCAACCTTGCTTAACCACACATTAAAAGCCAGCCGTATTGAGCATGTTTATATCGAAGCGCGTTTTCACCAGGAGCAAGATGATTTTGGTGAGTTGCAGGTCATCATTAGTGACAACGAAAAAAACGTTGCCGGTGAAAATGATCCGGAGGCACGTGAAAGTAATTTGAAAGGCATCGGCTTGTCCATATGCAAAGGTTTGGCTGAATGCATGGGTGGTAGCATTCACCTCCGCGAAAATAGAAATCGCGGTAATCGCATTTTTATTAACGTTGCCTTGCAAGTCGTTTCGCATGAAGAGCGCCGCTTCGGATCTGAGCAAAAATTACGTGGTAAGCGCGCATTATTGGTGGATTTGCCGGATAGCAATGCCAATGCGCTCGCCGATGAAATTTCAGCTTGGGGTATGAGTACGGTAATTGTTACAGGCCAGTCGCAAGTGGTGGGCAAGTTGCAAGAACAGGTTAGCGCGGGTGAACCATTTGATTTAGTGTTGATATTTACCAAACTCAATAATATGAATGGCTTGGCACTTTCACGTGAAATTGTTGCGCATCCGGATATTGGCAATGTAAAACAAATTATTGCGATGAGTATTTTGCAGAGCGATAGCCCGGAGATGAAATTACATCTGCGCAGCAATCCGCAAGTGTGCGTCATCGAGAAGCCAATCATGCGCAAACGCTTGCATGATGTTGCCATGCAAAAACTGTTAAGCCTCAATATTGATGAAGAGCGCAAGCTTCACGATAAAGAACATCAGGGTGCTGCGGCAATCCCACGGGTGTTGTTGGTTGAAGATCATCGGGTAGATCAAATGGTGATTAGCGCGATGTTGAAGAAACTGGGATGCTACGTGCAAATAGCACAAGATGGGCTGGAAGCGGTCGAAATCGTGGAGAAAGAGCGCTTTGATCTGGTGCTCATGGACTACGATATGAAAGAGGAAGAGAGCATAGTCGCAGCGCAAAAAATCCGTGTTTATGAGCGCGCAACTCACAGTCTCCGGCACTTACCGATAGTTGCAGTAACCGCAACGCAAAATGAGGCTGACCATAGTGCCTATCTGGCAGCAGGAATGGATGATCATATTAGCAAACCGATTCGCTACGATGACTTGGAAAGCCGACTGCAACGTTGGTTGGAAAAATCCCGCGGCTAGTGCAGTTTCGATCAGGCGCGAAAAGAAGCGTTTATAAGCGTAAACCTACAGGCGCAAGCAAAATGCCGCTGATATTATCAGCGGCATTTTCATTTTCAGGGATGTGCTTTTTCCTTCGACCGGTTCTATAGTTTTAATACGTGTTGGTCGGGTATCACTTCTACTAAAAAAAACCTACAAAAACGTCTAGAAAACCACTCATAAATACAGCAAAAGGTTCGGTAATGGGCAACTTTCCTCAGCAATTAATCAAACAAGTGCAATGGCTTCCGCTGTTGGCAGCACTTTTTATGCTCGCCGGGTGTGGGCAGGGTACATCAGAATCAGCAACAGCTCCGGCTTCTGCGGAAACAGTTATGTCCGCAGGGCAGAATCAGGGGATTGCCGATGCTAAAATTTTGGTATTTAGCAAAACTGCTGGTTGGCGCCACGACTCGATCCCGGCAGGTATTGCTGCCTTTGAAAAACTGGCAAAAGAAAATCAGTTTACAGTCACTACAACCGAAGATGCGGCGTTGTTTACTGACGCCGAATTAAGTCAATTTAATGCAATCGTTTTTTTAAATACCACGCTTAATGTGCTTGATGAAAATCAGGAATTGGCGATGGAGCGATACATACAAGCGGGCGGTGGATTTGTTGGGATTCACGCGGCGGCCGATACCGAGTGGGAAGGCGATTGGTTTTGGTATCGCAATTTGGTCGGAGCTGTTTTTAAAAACCATCCCGATAACCCCAGTAATGTGCAGCAAGCGACGGTTAATATCATTGATAAAAATCACCTCTCTACCGCAAAACTGCCGGATAGCATCAGTTTGGCCGATGAATGGTACAACTATCGCGATGTATATGAATTTATCAACGTCGTTGCCAAAGTAGATGAGTCAACTTATCAAGGCGGCGAGCACAATCACGATCACCCCATTTCGTGGTACCACGATTACGATGGTGGCCGCGCGTTTTACACTGGCTTGGGACACACCAGTGAAGTGTTTTCCAATCCTGAGTTTCTCCGGCACCTGCTTGGCGGAATGACGTATGCCGTTGGTTTAAATCATCGCACCGGCTTCAAGCCGTATCTGGATTACACCAAGTCTCGTCCCGAAAATAATCGCTTTATTAAAAAAACCTTGGTTGACAATTTAAACGAGCCGGTGAAGCTGGCGTTCTTTCCTAACGGCGATGCGCTGATTGCGTTGCGCCCTGGTGCGTTTAATCGCGTCGATTACAAGACGGGGCAAACCAGTGATGCAGGCAAGTTACTAAATGTTGCTTACGATAAGTTTCTTGAGTGGGGTTTGGTGGGTGTAGCAGTTGATCCCGGGTTTGAAAAAAATCAGCAAATTTTCGCTGCATTCACGATTAAAGATGACGAAGGTAATTTTCATCAGCGGCTATCAAGTTTTCAATGGCGTAATAATCAGGTAGATCCCGCTTCCGAACAAAAAATCCTGCAATATGCTATCGATAAAAATTGCTGCCATACCGGAGGCGATTTGCAGTTTGGTAATAATGGCGAATTGTTTTTCTCTACTGGCGACAATACCAATCCACACGATCAGGATGGTTATGCTCCGGTCGATTTCCGTAAGGATATGAAAAAGAATGATGGATTGCGTGGCGCGGGTAACACCAATGACTTGCGCGGAAAAGTGTTGCGGATAATTCCTAAAGCCAATGGGGGCTATGATATTCCGGCAGGTAATTTATTTGCTGATGCAGCACAAGGGCGTCCCGAGATTTACGTAATGGGTGCACGCAACCCTTACAGTATTACTTTTGATCAACGTACCAACACCCTGTTTTTTGGCGATGTCGGCCCGGATGCAAGCAATGATTCTGATGAGAAAGGGCCGCGTGGTTACGATGAAGTTAATCGTGTAACTGCACCGGGCAATTTTGGCTGGCCATTAGTGATTGGACAAAATCACGCCTACAACCAATATGATTACGTCGAGAAAAAATCAGGTGCTTTTGTCGATGTGAATAATCCCGTTAACAATTCACCAAATAACACTGGCGCAAAACAATTGCCACCGGCACAGCCGGCATTTATTGCTTATCCTTACGGTATTTCTGATGTATTTCCTGAAATGGGGACTGGTGGTCGCACGGCGCTAGTGGCTGATGTATATCGTTCAGCGGATTACCCGGCATCAGTAAATCGTTATCCTGATTATTATGATAATAAATTATTTATTCTCGATTTTATGCGTGCCTGGGTGAAAGCCGTGACGTTTGATGAGCAGGGGCGCATTAAAAAAATTGAACCTTTTGCCCCGCAAATTAATTACGCACTACCAATTGATGCGCGTTTTGCACCCGATGGTACTTTGTATGTTCTCGAATATGGAATGTCATGGTTCACCGGTAACCCGGACGCACGGCTAGCGCGGATTGAATACGTTGGTGCAGGCAATCGTCCTCCGGTTGCTGAAATTACGCTGGAGAAAACCCAATTTGGTGTTCCGGCAAAAATTCACGCATCAGCAAAAAAATCAGTTGATCCGGATGGTGATAAAATTACCTACGCATGGAAGTTGCATTGTGCGGATGCATCCTGTCCCGAGCGTCCGTTGGGTGACGATATTGAATTGAATCTGGAGTTGGATAAGGCGGGCAAATACAATCTGGAGTTGGCAGTAACAGATGTTCAGGGTGCTAAGTCACTTTTCACTGCGCCACTTGAAATTGGCAACGAACCGCCAGTAATTACTTTCTCTACCACGCAAAACCAATCGTTTTTCTGGGCTGATACCAAGCAGTTTAGTTATTCCTTTGCCGTTAGCGATCAGGAGGATGGAGTAATTTCCAGGATAGAAAATGGTAATCCGCTGGTTACTTTCGCCTATGTAGAGCCCGAGAAAAAATCAGCTCCAGGACATCAAACTGCAAATTTAATTGATCAAGGTAAAGCGCTGGTTGATGCTAATAATTGCCTGGCTTGCCATAAGCTGGATGAAAAAATGGTTGGCCCGGCATTCCGTGATGTTGCTAAAAAATATCAAAAAGATTCCGCAGCGCTTGCATATCTGGTGAATAAAATCGGTAATGGTGGTGCGGGAGTTTGGGGGGAAATGAATATGCCTGCGTTCTCTGGTTTAAGCGAAACTGAACGTACAGCACTGGCGACTTATGTGTTATCGCTTACTGTGGATCATTCGCCTAAAGGTTTGGCATTGTCCGGTATTGTTGACCTTGAATCTCATCAAAAAAATTCGGCGGCAGTGGGTTCGAATAAACCTTACTCGGTAAATGGTGAGGCTTATATTTTTACCGCTAAATATACGGATAAGGGCGCAAATAAGTTAGCTCCCATAGCAGTGACTGAGCAAATCAAACTAATTCCGCCGCGTTTGGATTTCGATAGTGTATTTAATGCTGCATCGGCAACGAAAGAAACCAGGCAAGATACTTACAATGGAGTTAAAACGATTAAAATACTTGGCAGTGAAGAAGTCTCAGGATTTGGAATTGGTCGCTATGATTTAACCTCAATAAAATCGGTAAAAATCGGAGCGCTTTTTTTTAAAGAGACAACCAAGTGGTTGGTAGAGATTCGTCGCGACAATGCTGAGGGCGAGGTGATTGGCTCAGGTACAATTTCACCTTCCGGCTTAAAAACCTATGATCGCAGCAGTATTACCCTTAAGAGCACCCGCGGTTTCACCGAGTTATACATCAAAGTAAAACCCGAGCAAAAAACAACTGCGGAGGTACGCTTACAGGATATTAGTTTCGAAAAATAAAACCGGTTTGCGTAAAGGATTACGCAAATTGCAGGTATAAAAAACCCGCTTTCAAGCGGGTTTTTTATTGGAGCCTGGGCTAGTTAAACAGCAACAGTTTGGATCTCTACCGCTGCAATACGCTTGCCTTCGTTGGCAGCATTTTGGTAGCTCTCAATTTCGTTGAAATTGAGGTAGCGATAAATCTCGGAAGACATACTGTTGATCTTGCTGGCGTAACTTTGGTACTCCTCTGGCGTTGGCAGTTTGCCGATAACTGCAGCGATAGCAGCCAACTCGGCAGAAGCCAAATACACGTTAGCACCTTCCCCCAAACGGTTCGGGAAGTTACGGGTTGAGGTGGAAACCACAGTCGATCTTGGCGCTACGCGTGCCTGGTTACCCATGCAGAGTGAGCAGCCTGGCATTTCGGTGCGGGCACCTTTAACGCCGTAGATGCTGTAGTAGCCTTCTTCCATCAATTGGTGTTCATCCATTTTGGTAGGCGGTGCAATCCACAGGCGAGTTGTTAACTCATCTTTGGTCGAGGCCAGCAGCTTACCGGCAGCGCGGAAGTGACCGATGTTGGTCATACAAGAACCGATAAACACTTCATCAATTTTGGCGCCGGCAACGTCAGACAATATTTTCACATCATCCGGATCGTTAGGGCAGGCGAGGATTGGCTCTTTGATATCGGCCAGGTCGATGTCGATAACCGCCGCGTATTCGGCATCGGCATCCGCTTCCATCAACTCAGGGTTGGCAATCCAGGCTTCCATCTTCTGCGCGCGGCGCTCAAGGGTGCGGATGTCGCCGTAACCTTGTTCGATCATCCAGCGCAGCATGGTGATGTTGGATGTCATGTATTCGATGATTGGCGCTTTGTCCAACTTGATAGTACAACCGGCAGCTGAACGCTCAGCTGATGCGTCAGAAATTTCAAAGGCTTGCTCTACTTTCAGATCAGGCAAGCCTTCCACTTCAAGGATGCGGCCAGAGAAAATGTTTTTCTTGCCCTTTTTCTCAACAGTCAATAAACCGGCTTTGATCGCGTACAGAGGAATGGCATTTACCAGATCACGCAAGGTGATGCCCGGTTGCAATTCGCCTTTAAAGCGAACCAGAACTGATTCAGGCATATCCAGTGGCATAACGCCGGTCGCTGCAGCAAAGGCTACCAGACCGGAACCGGCCGGGAAGGAAATACCGATCGGGAAACGGGTATGCGAATCACCACCGGTACCTACGGTGTCAGGCAGCAGCATACGGTTCAACCAGCTGTGGATGATACCGTCGCCTGGACGCAGGGAAACACCGCCGCGGGTCATAATGAAGTCGGGCAGGGTATGTTGGGTTTCGATATCAACCGGCTTCGGATAAGCAGCGGTGTGGCAGAAAGACTGCATGGTCAGGTCGGCAGAGAAGCCAAGGCACGCCAGGTCTTTCAATTCGTCGCGGGTCATTGGACCGGTGGTGTCCTGTGAACCTACGGTAGTCATGTAGGGTTCGCAGTAGGTGCCAGGGCGAATACCGGTTACACCGCACGCCTTACCTACCATTTTTTGTGCGAGGGTATAGCCTTTGCCGCTATCTGCCGGTGCTTCTGGCAAGCGGAACAAGGTGCTTGCAGGCAAGCCCAATGATGCACGAGCTTTGGTGGTCAGGCCGCGACCGATGATTAGCGGGATACGACCGCCAGCTTGGACTTCGTCCAGTAATACGTCTGATTTGAGGCTGAATTCAGAGATCACAGCACCCGTGGTGCCGTTAAGGATTTTGCCCTCGTAAGGACGGATCTCAATCACATCACCCATGTTCAGGTCATCAACCGGTGCTTCAAATACCAGGGCGCCAGCATCTTCCATGGTGTTGTAGAAAATCGGCGCGACTTTGCTGCCGATACACACACCGCCAGTACGCTTGTTAGGTACACCGGGGATATCTTCACCGATGAACCAAAGCACGGAGTTGGTTGCTGATTTACGTGAAGAACCGGTACCGACGACATCGCCCACAAATACCAGTGGATAACCTTTGGTTTTCAGTTCTTCAAGTTGCTTGATCGGACCGATTTTGCCTGGCTCGTCAGGAGTGATACCGTCACGCGTCATTTTGAACATGGCGAGTGCGTGTAGAGGGATATCAGGGCGTGACCATGCATCTGGTGCTGGTGACAGGTCATCGGTATTGGTTTCGCCGGTGACTTTGAATACGGTGAGCTTGGTGCTCTCGGGAACTTTAGGCTTGCTGGTGAACCACTCGGCATCGGCCCAGGACTGCATCAGCTCTTGCGCGTGCGGGTTGCCTGCTTTCACTTTCTCTTCCACATCGTGGAATGCATCAAACATCAACAGGGTGTGCTTGAGTTCTTTGGCAGCCAAGGGCGCCAATGTCGCGTCATCAAGCAAATTAACCAGGGTTTCTATGTTGTAACCGCCGAGCATCATGCCGAGCAGTTTAATCGCGAGAGGCTTATCGATCAGGGGAGAAGAGGCTTCGTCTTTCAAAATCGCGCTTAGGAAAGCGGCTTTAACATAGGCGGCTTCATCGACGCCGGGAGGAACGCGGTTGGTGATCAAATCGAGTAATACTTCAGCTTCACCAGCGGGGGGATTCTTTAATAGCTCGACCAATCCTGCAACTTGTTCGGCGTTAAGCGGTTTTGGTGGAATACCTTCAGCGGCGCGTTCTGCGACCTGTTTACGATAGGCTTCAAGCACGGTTTTATCCTCATTAGTGTGGAGTTTACTCCCTCGGCAGGATCTCTGCTTCCGGAGACTATCCATGGCCTTCATGGATGACTAAGAGCGTTCAAAAATTAAGCGCTCTTAAAGATGCTCGCAAGAGAGCGGTAAATCGGGTGCAGAGTATACCTCAAGCGGCGCGGGCTGTTAATGCGCGCGGCGTAAACGCAGCGGTTTTTAAGGCCGATATTGATGTCGATTGTGATAAGGTGGCGACCTTATTTGGAGACTCGATATAACCCTTACGGCAACGATAAAGCGGCATAGGCAATAAGAATGAGGCATTTATGAAAGCAATACCAAAAAAACTGTTCCTGTCCGGCGTGATGGTCGGATTACTGGCAACTCTGGCTGGCTGCGATAAAAAAGCCGCAGAAACCCCAGTCAATAACGATGCGTCAGTAGCATCGGCAGACGCTCCAGCTACAACCGCTGTTGCAGCTTGTGAGGGCACAGCGCCAGCGGGCGATCTTATTCCCGTGCGTATCGAAGCGGCGAATACCACCCGCACCGAGCCAGGATTATTTGAAGGTCCAGTGTGGATCAATAATTCGCTGTATTTTTCCGATTTCGTCTTCACTAACGGTTTTTCATCGCGTATTCAAAAACTGGATACCAACGGCGCTGTGACAACAGCGATTGATGATTCAGGCAGCAACGGTCTCGCGGTAGACAACAACGGTTTGTTAGTGGCAGGTACGCACAAATACAAAGGCCTTTCCCGTTTTAATCCAGCAACGGGCGAGCGCAGTTCGATAGTCGAGCAATATAATGGCAATGTGTTCAATTCACCTAATGATATTGCTATCGCCAAAGACGGTACTATTTACTTTACCGATCCTGATTTCCAACGCGATGCAGCGCCCGGTGGACAGGAAAAAACCGGTGTGTATCGTGTCGCTATCGACGGCACTGTAACATTGGTTGATGACACCATCAGCAATCCAAACGGTATTGCGTTATCGCCAGCGGAAGACGTGCTTTATGTTAACGGTGGTGGTGAGCAAGGTTTGTTGCGCGCATATCCCGTCGTAAATGGCGTGCCTCAAGCTGGAAAAGATTTGGTAACCAGTCTCGTTATTCCAGATGGTATGGCAGTAGATTGTCTCGGCAATATTTATGTGACCGAACATCTTGCGCGCACCTTGCGTGTGTATACCCCGGCAGGCGAACAAATTGCACAAGCCACTACCGATGCGAATCTCACCAACGCCGCTTTTGGTGGTGTGGAAGGTAAAACACTGTTCCTGACCGGCGCTGGCTCGCTGTGGAAAATTGATTTGGCAATCACTGGTTCTGCGTACTGACCCGTTTTATTTAAACCAGCGAGTCATCTCCATCCTGATGATGACTCGTGTTAAAAAATCATTTTATGCTTGTATTAAAACCCGTAAAAACTCCATGCGTGGGCATTTGTTCCACCGGTATTGGCGATAGTGTTTGCCGTGGTTGCAAACGCTTCGGCCATGAAGTTATTGATTGGAACAGTTATACCCATGAGCAGCGCTTGTTGATTGCCCGGCGGTTGGAAAACTTTCTCACGCAAATCGTGCAGAATATGATTCAAGTCAACGATGAAAAATTACTGCTCACGCAAATTAAGCATCAGCAAATCCAATTCAAGCCCGAGCAGAACCCTTATTGCTGGGTATTTGATTTGCTGCGTGCTGGCGCAAGTCAGATTCAGGATCTCTCATTATATGGGCTCTCCCTGCAAGTCAAATGGACAGGCACGCCTTTAACAGTGATACGCGATAACATCGACAAAGATTTTTATGCACTTTCTTGCGCGCATTACGAACGCTATATATCGCCGTGCTTTGTTACCACTGAAACCCTCGAACAACACAAATAGCTTTTACCTTATGAATGCTCTCGCCAAAATCCAGCAATTCCTCCATTGTGAAACCCCGGATGCCTGGGTGAAAAATGCCTTGGACAACCAGGCACTGTTATTACTGGATCACGCCAACTGCGAAAAAAAGGCTGCATCCACTGCAGTTAATTTGATGTTCCGCTATGTAGGGGATTTCGACATGATGAACAAAATGTCTCGCCTCGCACGTGAAGAACTGCGTCACTATGAACAAGTGATGGCAATTATGAAGGCAAGGGGAGTTGCTTACGATCAAATAACCCCGGGGCGCTATGCCGGTGAACTACGCAAATTGGTTCGCACCTCGGAGCCTGGTCGCTATATAGATACACTTATCGTCGGCGCAATTATTGAAGCACGTTCTTGTGAGCGCTTCGCCAAAGTTGCCCCTTATCTCGATGAAGAATTGCAAAAATTTTATTTATCCCTCCTCAAATCTGAATCCCGCCACTACGAAGATTATCTAACCCTCGCCAAACGCGCTGCCGGAGGCGCTGATATTTCTGCAAGAGTGCAGGAGTTTTTAGCTGTGGAGAAAACGTTGATTGAAGGGGCTGACGAGGAATTTCGTTTCCACTCGGGGGTAGTTGCTTAATTGTAGGTTGGTGCGGGCCGCGTAGGTTGAGCTTGCGAACCCCAACACACGTAATATCAATTCCTGTTTTCTTTGATTTACAAAAAAATCCCGCACGAGTTATTGCTCGATCACGCCGAATGGCTAATTTTTGACATTCCATTACTGAATTCATCGTTTTGTAACAATTATTGTCGATTCTTTGGCATCTATTTTCTCATGTGGAATATGCCGGGGATTCAAATGAAAACTATCGCGACGAAAAACATCAACAAACCTGCTTCTTTGCCTAAATCCTTATCAAAGAATCTGCTTTCACTAATGTTGGTCGGCTGTGCTTCGGCCAGTTGGGCGGTGCCCTTTGAGATTGCAGCCAATACTAATGCTACAGGTGTAAAAACAATTACCGGTAATGAATCCGGTGTGGTTAATCAGGGGGCTAACCTGAATGCGACAGATAAAACCATTACATGGTCTGGCGCAACGGCGGGAACGGTCACTATTGATAACCATGGTACGGTTCAGGCAACTACCAGCGGTGGTCGTGCGATTGACACCAGCAGTAGTGGCGGCGCAGGTCGCTCATTGGTTTTACATAATTCTGAAACGGGCCAGATTCTTGGCGGCAATGATGCAGTGCGAATCAATTTTTCATCTGGCACCGTTGGCTCTGTAAGCGTCGATAACGCCGGTTATATTTATTCTGCTTCCGGTCAGGCACTGGATTTCAACGCGATTGAAAATGGCACTGTTGAAATTGTTAACAAGGCAACCGGTGTGATTAGTAGCAAAGATGCCGATGCAATTCGTCCTGGCAGTAACGGTACTGTAATCAATTACGGCAAAATTATTGGTGGTGGTGCAGGGCTTGTTCCCGGCGCAGTGAATTTATCAAGCGAAGCAATCGATTTCCAAAGTTTTGGTGGCAGGGTGCAAAACCAAACCGGTGGCATTATTGAAGGCGGTCGCCATGGTATTACTGGCGATGGCGTAGTGGATGTTATTAACGCAGTAGGTGGATTAATTAGCGGCCATAACGGTTCGGGAATTAATTTGGATAACACCGGCAGTGTAATTAATTACGGCACTATTTCCGGCAATTTCGATGCTTCACTTATTAATGGTGATGGAGACGGTGTGGATATTGATCGCATCGGTAGTATTGATAACTACGGGCGTATCGAAGCCAATGGCGCTGGCGGTGTTAAAGATGGTCCTACCGATTTTAATCGCGCCGATGGTGTAGCGATGGGCGGCGGTATTATCAATAACTACGCCGGTGCGACGATTTACAGTTCAGATCGCGGCATTTTGATTGACGATAGTGAGGGTGGTGCAGCTTTTGGTAAAACCACGTTAATTAATCATGGCACTATCGACGCGAAATCTACCGGTGTTGTGTTCCAGGGCGAGTGGGATGATTACCTGCAAAATACCGGCACTATTCGCAGTCGTACTGGTGATACTGCGATAGATCTGGGTGGTGGTAACGATACCTTGGTGGTTGCAACCGGATCTGTTATAGAAGGCGCTGTAAAAGGAGGAAGTGGAAAAGACAAATTAATTTTGGCGGGTTCCGGTACTGGCCAACTTGGCGTGACAAAGGAATTTGAATCAATACAAATTGAAGGCGGTGACTGGACAATTGGTGGTGTGCAATCGCTGGAAAATTTAAATGGCATTGGTCGTTTGCATGCTGATGCGATTCATTTATTGAATGGTTCCAGCATGTCAATTGGCACTTCAATCGATAGCGCAGGGAATCTTGACCTTTTTTCAGATGTAAGTTTGGCAGGTACAACTTATCTCGATTTCTTTGATAGCGGTGAGCAAGATTTATTAAATATACATGGAGTGTTGACCTTGCTTGACTCCAGTATTTTTCAATTGAATTTTAACGGTAACAATTTTGTTGATGGGCAAGTTTTCAGTGTGTTGAATGCGACTACGATTATCGGTCTTGATTACTCGACGTTTTTATTTAATGGCTTGGATAGTGATTGGAACTGGGAATTTAATCAGGTGAATAATGCATTAAGTGTGACTTTGCATCGTTCCTCCGCGAGCGTTTCTGAACCTGGCTCACTAGGCTTGGCACTGATGTCGCTTATGTTTTTGGTCGGCTTACGTAAGCGCAGTCGCACCAAATAATTCACATTTTTCAACGGCTGTATTTATAACGCGCACCAAAAAGTGCGCGTTATTTTTTGCAATGGGTAAAAGTTCGGTTGGAGTAGATTTAGTCGGAAATGATAAGTGGAGATTTAGTTGAAAAGTGCTCCACTGTGCTCCGTTATTAAGTGTAAATCTTGTATACCGGTATGTTATGTGCAATTAGACTATAAGTCTGTGCTAATAATAATCAGGAGCTACACATGGCTTATCAACCCGGTCAATGGCGAGGTTTTCTCGCTATTTTGTTTGTTTCCCTTACCCTGCCGGTTCAGGCAAAAAATGGTCTTGCCCTTAATGACAAAGACTACTTTGAAAAGCCCGGCCTTAACGTGCTGGTATTTAGTAATTGGTACGATGGACTGTTTAGCGATTCAAAAACCAGTGGTGTCGAACTGATTCACCACGGTGAACGCACCGTGACCAATGGTGATGTGCGCCTGAATGCGACGCCAGAACAGTGGGATATGACGCCTATGTTCAAAGAGCGCAAAGTGAATCACGCGGAACAATCCATCGAAGCATTTTTGCATTACCCCGAGCAACAATTCGATTTTTCCATTAAGGTAATAAAAAACGCGGCTGGTGTTCGGCTGACGGTTAATTTGCCAAAACCGCTGCCCAAATCCCTTGAGGGTAAAGCTGGTTTTAATCTGGAATTTTTGCCTGCAGCTTATTTTCATAAATCTTTTCTAATGGATGATCAGGCTGGCGGTTTTCCTGTTTATCCCACCGGGTTAAAAGAAATTAATAATAAAGCGAACCCTGTAGCACTCGCACAAGGGCAGAGATTAGTGCTCGCGCCAGAAGATTCCAAACGTCGTGTCAGCATTCAAACCAATGGTTCACCTCTGGAGCTTTACGATGGGCGTGGCAAGGCACAGAACGGCTGGTTTGTTGTGCGCAGTAAAATCCCGGCCAATAAAACCGGAGCGGTAATCGAGTGGCAAATTGATGCGGCTACCGAAAAAAATTGGCTGCGTGAACCCATGATTGCCCACTCGCAAGTCGGTTACCATCCTGCGCAGAAAAAAGTAGCTGTTATTGAATTGGATGCACGCGATAGAAAAATCCAAAAAGCAAGTCTGGTAAGAATTAATTCCGATGGCACACGCAAAACGGTATTCAGTGAAAAACCCAAAAGCTGGGGAAAATATTTGCGTTACGAATATTGCCAATTTGATTTCAGCAAAATACAAGAACCGGGTTTGTATTTAATTCGCTATGGCGATCAGGATACCCACAGTTTCCGTATCGACAAATCGGTTTACCAAAGCGCATGGCATCCAACATTGGATATGTATTTACCGGTGCAGATGGACCATATGACGGTGAATGAAGCTTATCGTATATGGCATGGTGCTTCGCATTTGGATGATGCTTTGCAAGCGCCGGTTAGTCACGAACATTTTGATCTCTATGCGCAGGGGCCAACGACCGATACGCCTTACAAACCCGGCGAGCATATTCCCGGTTTAAATATTGGCGGTTGGTACGATGCCGGTGATTACGATATTCGCACCCAAACCCAATATGATGTCGTTAATACGCTGGTAACTGCGTGGGAAACCTTTGAGTTGAAGCGCGATACCACAAGCGTGGACTACGCACGCAAGTTTGTTGATCTGCACACGGAAGATGGCAAGCCTGATGTGTTGCAACAAATCGAACATGGCACGCTCGCATTAATTGCACAGCATCGTGCGGTGGGCCATGCAATTCCGGGAATTGTCGAAGCACATATTGATCAATACCACCATTTAGGGGATGGCATCACCAAAACCGATAATTTAATTTACGATCCAAAAAAATCCGAGCTGGAAACAGATGGTTTCAAAAGCGGAAAATTTGATGATCGTTGGGCATTTACCAGTAAGTCATCGTCGTTAAATTATGGTTCTGCTGCTGCGCTCGCCGCCGCAAGCCGTGCACTTACAGGCTACAACAATGCGCTTGCCCAAGAGTGTTTGGCTACAGCGAAAAAAGTATGGCAGGACGAACAAGCTAAACCAAAGCCTGGCATGTTTTCTTATGGCAATACCACCGGTGGAAAGTTGGAGCACGAGCAATTAAAAGCGGCGACAGAGTTGCTGATGACTACCGGCGAAGCGCAATACGCGAGTGCAGTGGAAAAACTACTTGCCACAGTAGAGTTTGGCTATACCGCTTCCTGGTTTATTCGTGCAATGCCACATATGTCGGATGGATTTAAACAACGGGTAAAAGCGGCGGCGCAAACCTATCAAAAAGAATTGATTGAGGCAGAATCCAAAAATCCATTTGGGGTGCCAATTACTGAAGGCGGTTGGGCGGGTAGTGGTTGGGTAATCCGCAATTCAATTAATAATTACTATATCCATAAAGCATTTCCGGAGTTGGTTGGTCGCGAGTCGGTGTTGCAAGGTTTGAACTTTCTGTATGGTACTCATCCTGCGCACAACTTGTCGTTAGTATCAAATGTAGGAACTCGCTCCAAAGAAGTGGCATATGGGATGAATCGCGCTGATTTTTCGTTTATTTCCGGCGGGATTGTTCCGGGTATCCTGATTTTGAAACCTGACTATCCCGAGAATCACGAAGACTGGCCTTTCTTCTGGGGTGAGAATGAATACGTGGTTAATCTGGCGGCAAGTTATATCTTCCTGGTAAACGCAGCAGAAGATGTTTTAAAACATTGATATGTACGTGAATCTATTCCTCGGTTTATGATGTCCAACAAGGTGCATCAATAATCCAAGGAGTTAGTTATGCCCAACCCTGATGAAAACGATTTATTACCATCTACTACCAAAAGGAATAGATTCACCTCAAGCGGCTGGCCTTTGGGGCTGGCTGTTGTTGTGATCGGTGGGCTATTGTTAGCGCGCAACCTTGGTTTCGAGTTGTTTTTTTTGGATTTTCATAATTGGTGGGCATTTTTTATTTTGTTGGCAGCCATAGGCCCATTGCAGCAGGCATTCAGTTTTTATCGTAAAGAGGGATTCAATGCGTCCGTTGCCAACTCGTTAGTGTCGGCAGGGGCAATTATTTTTGTTTCGCTGTTGTTTCTACTCGATTTGTCTTTTTGGACCTGGTGGCCGGTTTTTGTCATTGTCGGTGGTTTGTACATGATGACGAGCCGTAATCGAAATTGATAGCAATTACATAGATGCTCAACAATAGTCGGTCAAAATTAGCCCCGCAGGTTCAACTTGCGGGGCTAATTTTTTTGCAGCCAAAGTTGATACATGCCAACAAACGTATCCGGATATTGAATCTCAAATTCGTGCCATTTCTCTAAATCGAGTGCGGCTTCTGCTTGCGAATGCTGCTGATTGAATTGTTGGCGAGCCCACGTGGAGGCATCAAAACCAACTACTGCCAAGCCCAACTGCGCGATCATCGTTTTTAGCTGTAGCAATGTGAAGCGATGCTCCTGCACATGAAAAAGTAAATCCCGACAACCACTCAGGCTATAAAAATCGTCGCTGTGGGCAAGCTCGGCTAATGGTGATCCTGCAGGTTGTGAGAAGACATGATCGCGAAATATTTTAATGTCTTTGTTGGAGTTGCCGAGTTGTAATTCATTAATGCGTTGGTGAGCGAGAACAATGCGGCGGCGTGCAATTTCGCTGTACAAACTGATACGCATAACGCCGCCAGGTTTCAGAATTCCGCATAATGCCTGCCATCCGGTTTGCGGATTTTCCATGTGATGCAGTACGCCGGTACTATTAATAAGATCGAATTTTTTATTTAGTTGAGCCGCGTCCAGAATATTGCCTTGAATAAAGTCCACATTTGAAATTCGTAATTCATTGGTCATACGTTTGGCGTAAGCGAGACTTTTACTGCTTAAATCCAATGCTGTAATCTGTGCACTTTTGTCCATGCGCGCGAGTTCAATAGGTTCAAAACCTGTGCCGCAACCCGCAACCAATACCGAGATCTTATCGTTAGATAAATTTTGATGCTTAATGCCGGGAAGCTGTCGCAATATTTGCGTTAGCGGTATTTGTACCGGTGCTGGTGGAACTTGCCAGCGCGGGTATGGGTTTTCTTCATATTGGTTGCGCACCTTATCCGAAATGCTGCTTGTGCTTTTACTACTGGCGATTGTACCGATGCACGGAAAGCTATTTTGATATTGCTGCTCTTGCTGAAGATCTGACAAGGTGCGTTTTATTAATAGCTCAAGATAAATATTCGGTTGTTGCTCAAATGATATCTGTTGGTCTGCAAAATCAAACAGCGGACGATACATGCATGCTAGCAGCAATGTGAATATTGTCTGGGTAGCCGATGTGCGAATTTCCCTTTCGATACTAGCCAATAGTTGCTCTTCGTCATCACTGACTGCAAATACATATTCGTTAGCAAAACATTGCAGCGCGAGTGCACATACGAGCTCGCTATAATTGTGGGCGTGATTATCTGCGGGCAATAATCTGGTCAGTAGAAGTGTCTTGCGAATCTGTATCAACCAGCGTTCGATACCTGCGTGAGTATTAATACAGCGGGTTAAATACGATAAAAATAATGGATCAGTTGCAAGTGATTGCAATAGCTGCGGAGTAATATTGGTGATATTGAATAGTGTTGAATCAGGATATTTATTACTCAAATGAGCACTTGTTACTCGTGCAAGTAACTGGTGATCTATATTCGGCTCATTGATGCACTGTATTAAATCCCGCTCCAATTCCACGCTAAAGCTGGCGGGCGTTAATTCGGCTAGTAACGGTGTCATTTGCCGGCGAACCAGCGAGTTATCCGGTTCAATTTTCAATGCATGGCTAAGTACTTGCAGAGCGTGATTGTAGTTTCCATGGAGTTTGAACAATTCAGCCATACCGAGAAAGGCGCTAATACAAGCAGGTGAAATCTTTACAGCCTGCTGGAATGACGCCATTGCCATTGAATATTCACGCTGAACTATTTGCTGCCTGGCGATTTGACAGAGACTGTCGGCTTCGGGGTGAATATTTTGCCGTTGAGCGCTATGTTGATTGGTGATGGGTTGGTCGTTAGTGCCTTCAATTGTCATAAGACTTAATCCTGCGGCGACTTTTTATAATTTGGTTTAATTGTTTTGTATTTTTAAATTTTCCAGTCAAACAATTCGATAGTGTTTTCATCTGCTCGAATGCACCAGCCAGAGTCATGCCAGTCACCGAGAACAATACGTTCTGCAGGTTTGCCGTTAGTAATGAGCAGATGGCGTGCAGGTCGATGAGTGTGGCCGTGGATCAGGCGGGTTACGCCAGCAGCTTCCATTTGTCTTTGGGCCTCGGCAGGAGTGACATCCAGAATATCATCCGCTTTCATGCTGTTCATGCTTTCACTTTTTTCCCGCAACTGCGCAGCGATAGCGCGTCGTGCAGTAATTGATTGCGCAAGAAATTGGTCTTGCCATGGCGCGCTGCGTACCATGTTGCGAAATTGTTGGTATGCAACATCACTGGTACAGAGACTGTCGCCGTGCATCAGCAGTGTGGGTGTGCCGTATAAATCGATAACAGTGCCATCGGGAATTAACGTCATTCCTGCTTTGCTTGCATAGTCATTTCCCAGCAAAAAGTCGCGATTGCCGTGCATGTAATAAATCGCCACCCCTTTTTCTTTCAGCGCAAATAATTCATTGGCGACGTCTTGCAGAAGTTGCGTGTCGTCATCATCACCAATCCAGACATCGAAAAAATCGCCGAGAATGTAAAGCGCTTCAGCATGGATTGCCCGGGTATGCAAAAAATGAAAAAACGCCCGCGTGATCTGCGGGCGTGATTCGTGGAGATGTAAATCCGAAATAAAGAGTGTTTGCATATTAAGCGATAACTGTTAAGCAATCGTAGCGCTTTGAATAATGACAGCTTCTTTTGGTACGTCTTGATGGAAACCTTTGCTGCCAGTTTTTACTGCTTTAATTTTATTCACTACATCCATGCCGTCGGTCACTTTGCCGAATACGCAGTAACCCCAACCAGACGAATTTTTGCCGGAGTGATTCAAAAAGCTGTTGTCTTTAACATTGATAAAGAACTGGGCAGTTGCACTGTGAGGATCGTTGGTGCGCGCCATTGCCAAAGTACCGGTCAAATTTTGTAAACCGTTATCAGCTTCATTTTCAATTTGGTCGCGGGTTTCTTTCTGTTCAAAGTCTTCGGTAAAACCGCCACCTTGAATCATAAAACCGTCGATAACGCGATGAAAAATAGTGCCGTTGTAAAAACCTTCTTCAACATATTGTTTAAAGTTAGCGGCAGTTTTCGGCGCTTTTTCAAAATCCAGTTCGATA
This sequence comes from Cellvibrio sp. GW822-FHT04B05, assembly GCF_058800985.1. NCBI lineage: Bacteria > Pseudomonadati > Pseudomonadota > Gammaproteobacteria > Cellvibrionales > Cellvibrionaceae > Cellvibrio > Cellvibrio sp. GW822-FHT04B05. Next base: position 158,035 of record NZ_JBXAMU010000005.1, read on the forward strand.
ACAATATCGCCGTAGTTAGTATGTAGAGTGATCATTGCAAGTCTCCCTTGTGGAAAAAGCAGGTATGATACGCGCTCCCTGTTAGGGAAGGAATGCGTAACCCGATTAAATTTTTTGATGAAGTGAAGACTATGCAGCGCGGCAAATTTCTCACAATTGAAGGCACTGAAGGTGTAGGAAAAAGCACCAATTTGGCGTTTGTCCGCGATTGGCTGATTGCCCGTGGCATTGAAGTAGTGGTGACCCGCGAACCCGGTGGTACGCCTATGGCGGAAGAGGTGCGCGGTCTTTTACTGAGCAAGCGTGGTGAAGCCGTAGATGAAACCGCGGAGCTGTTATTGGTGTTTGCCGCACGCGCGCAACATCTGGCGCGCGTTATCAAACCAGCCCTGGCGCGCGGTGCCTGGGTATTGAGTGACCGGTTTACCGATGCGACTTATGCCTATCAGGGGGGGGGGCGGGGTCTGAATAAGTCTATTATCGAGCAGCTTGAACAGTTGGTGCAGGGCGAATTGCGACCGGATTTAACCTTGATTCTTGATATTGATGTGGAACTTGGCCTGAATCGCGCCCGCCAGCGCGGCGAGTTGGATCGGTTCGAAAGTGAAGCGATCGTATTCTTTGAGCGCGTACGTGCGGCTTATCGTCAGCGAGCTGAAACTGCGCCCGAGCGCTATGCGTTGGTCGATGCGGGTAAGACGCTGGCGGAAGTGCAGACGGAAATCGATACCGTATTGAGTCAATTGATCGGTTAAAAGTCCGGTGTCGCCTGTACGCGAACTTCGACGCCGGTAATTGGGTGATCCAACCACAACTCCTGGGCATGCAAGAGCAAGCGCGGTGCTTTGGCCAGTGTATCTTCAGGGGCATAGAGGCCGTCGCCCAGCATGGGGTGGCCAAGGCTTAACATGTGGACACGCAGTTGATGGGTGCGGCCACTGACAGGCTCCAACAGTACGCGGGTTGTCTTCTTTTCCACATTCCTTTCCAGCACCTGATAGCGCGTATGGGCCGCTTTGCCGCTCTCGAAACAGACTTTCTGCAGCGGGCGATTCGGCCAGTCGCAAATCAGCGGCAACTTGATTTCACCTCCATTTTCCACAACCAGTCCATCCACAACGGCGATATAGCGCTTATGGATTTCCCTCGCTTCGAATTTGCGGGTCAGGTTTTTCAGTGTCAGATAATTGAGTGGAAACATCACAATGCCTGATGTGCCTTGATCGAGGCGATGTGCTACGCGGGCATTAGGGTTAAATTTCAGCGCACGATTATAGAGGCAGTCCTGTTTATCCGGGCCTTTGCCAGGCACACAGAGTAATCCCGCAGGCTTGTTGGCAATGAGCAAATGCTCGTCGAGGTATAAAATGTCGAGCTGGGAGTCGGTCATCTACAGAGCCTGAAGCTGAATTAAGCGGGCGCGGATTATCGCAAATTTGCTAAGCTTGCCCAATCTTTTATTCAGTTCGAGCTAAATGAGTGATGCCATGAGTGACTTTCCCGCCCATCCATACCCTTGGCAATTAAGTGAATGGCAGCAGTTGGTGCAGCAGATTGCAGCGCAAAAACTGCCACACGCGATGATGATTGCCGGCCCCAAGGGGATCGGCAAGCGTCATCTGGCGGATGCGCTGGCGCAGTTGCTGTTGTGCCAATCGCCTGTTGAAGGCACTCCTTGCAGTAAATGTCGCGGGTGCGAACTAAACAAAGCACACACCCATCCTGACCTGGTATGGCTGGAGCCTGAAGAAGAGGGTAAGGCGATAAAGGTTGATCAGGTGCGTGAGCTGACTGAATCGCTCGGCAAAACCGCACAGCAGGGCGGTTATAAAGTGGTAATTATTGAGCCGGCAGAGGCGATGAATGGTAATTCTGCCAATGCTTTGCTGAAATCGCTCGAAGAGCCTGCGGCTAATACCTTGCTCATCCTTGTTACCCACAGTCCAAGCTCGGTATTACCTACTATTCGCAGCCGTTGCCAATTGCGTAAATTCCCTATGCCACGCACCGAGCAGGTGTTGCATTGGTTGTCGCCATTATTAGTCGGTAGTAATGCCAGGGCGGAGACGCTCCTTGTCGCTGCACGCGGCGCGCCATTAAGCGCCTTAGGCCTGTTGCAGGGCGATGCCCTGGAGCAGCGTGAGCAGGTATTGCACCAGTTTGTGCGATTAAGCCTGGGCCAACTATCGGCCATTGAACTGGCGGCCCAGTGGCATACTGGTGATGTGCATGGCTTTATGGAGTGGTTTCTCGGTTTGCTGCACAGCATCGCCCGCTGGCGGGTTGGTACCGATGATGTGCAAATGGAGCAGGCACCGGTGGAATGGCGCGAGCGTTTGAGTCAACTCAATTTGCCGCTTTTGCATCGCTATATCGAAAAAATCCTGCTCTCGAAAAGGCAATTATTAAGTGGAGCAAACCCCAATAAGCAATTGTTATTAGAGGAATTATTGCTCGATTGGGGCGCTTTGTTGCGCGCCAGCACGAATCGTGCGATGGCGTCTGGACACTAGTCAGCTAATCTATTAGTGTTCGACCTCATTCATGATTGTGACCTGATAAAACAACAACCAGGATTTGTTATGCAACCGATTGGCGGTGGTGCCCGTAACGGCATACTTTCTCTGACGATTAAAGATAAAGCTGTTCTCTACGCAGCCTATATGCCCTTTGTTAAAAATGGCGGCATGTTTATTCCCACCAACAAAAGCTACAAGTTGGGTGATGAAGTGTTTATGTTGTTGAGCCTGATGGATGAGCCGGAAAAAATCCCGGTAGCCGGTAAAGTCGTATGGGTGACCCCGAAAGGCGCGCAGGGTAACCGCGCGGCCGGAATTGGCGTACAGTTCAGTGATCAGGACAATACTGCGATTAACAAGATAGAGACTTATTTGGCAGGCATGCTGAGTTCAGACAAACCTACCCATACCATGTAACTGGTTCAACATGTAAAATCCGCTCCACTGAGTTTCTGCGAAGCCAGGTTATGCCTGGCTTTGTTATTTCTGTACCCGGTTTTTGCCTCTTGTTATTGGATGTGCCCATGCTAATCGACTCCCACTGCCATCTTGATCGAATCAAACTCGATCCCTACAACGGCGACTTGAGTGCTGCTATCTCCGCTGCCCATGAGCGTGGCATACAGCAAATGCTGTGTATCGGGATTAGTTTGGAAAATATCCAAACCGTGATCGATATTGCCCAGGCACATCCGCGTGTTGTTGCCTCTGTTGGCGTTCACCCATGCGATGTGAAAGAGGGCGCTGCAACCGCAGAGCAATTAATCAATTGGGCAGCGCAGCCCAAAGTTGTTGCGCTGGGTGAAACGGGCCTGGATTATCACTACGAGACCGAAAGTAAAGATATCCAACATGAAAGTTTTGCGCTGCATTTAAGTGTGGGCAAACAAATCGGTTTGCCTGTTGTTGTACATACCCGCGAAGCCAAAGCCGATACGCTAGCCTTGATCAAAGAGCACGGCAGCCTCGAATACAGCGGCGTGTTGCATTGCTTTACTGAGGATTGGGATATGGCAAAAGCCGCGCTGGATTTGAATTACTACATTTCCATTTCCGGTATCGTTACCTTTAAAACCGCCGAGCAAATCCGCGATGTGGTGCGCAATATGCCGCTGGATCGTTTGTTGGTCGAAACTGATTCGCCGTATCTCGCACCGATTCCTTATCGCGGTAAACCTAATGAACCAAAGTACGTACGCGAAGTTGCGCAATTCGTGGCGGACGTGCGTGGCATTCCGCTGGAGGAACTTGCCGAAAGAACGACCGAAAATTTTTATCGTTTGTTTAACAAAGCAAAACAATATTTACCAGGCTGAATGTAGGGGCGCTGCTTGCCGCGCCCAAATAAAATTCAAACCATAGGGGCGCTACTCGCCGTGCCCAAAACACATTTAATCCGTAGGGGCGCCGCTTGCTGCGCCCATAAAATTAAACAAAGCAGGGTGCAGCAAACAACTGCCCCAACAGGTAAGGCCTCACCATGAATGCTCAACAAATAAAAATCATGCTCGAATTGCAAAATGCAATGAACAACAAAGTGAATGCTAACTGGCAACAACAAGGCTACGAATGGTATCGCGCCATCTGGGTTGAGTGTGCCGAGTTGATGGATCATTACGGTTGGAAGTGGTGGAAAAAACAATCGCCGGATACAGAACAAGTTGCGCTTGAGCTAATCGATATCTGGCATTTCGGTTTAAGTATCCAACTGCAATCCGGCGCTTCGCTGGATGACATTATTACCAAGATAGAAAAAGAGCTGGTTATCTCCACCGACGAAAAAGATTTCCGCCTCGATCTGGAAAAGTTTGTCGCCGCCACGCTTGGCGACCGCCAATTCCACATTGGATTATTTGCGCGTCTGATGGCTAGTGTAAATATGAGTTTCGAGCAACTCTATCGCGGTTACGTGGGGAAAAACGTATTGAATTTTTTCCGCCAGGATCACGGCTATAAAGACGGTAGCTACCGCAAGCATTGGCACGATGGTCGCGAAGATAACGAGCATTTGGTTGAAGCCGTGCAACGCCTCGATACAACCAAGCCGGAATTTAAAGATGAACTATATCAGGCATTAGTAAAGCGTTATGAGCAATAAAGTAATCTGACCGATAAGTGAGTTTTGTTTTCAAAGGCCGCTAAGCGGCTTTTGTCGTATATGGGGATTTAGTTTTGACTTGCTTGATCGCCTTGGTAGGTGTGGTATGTGTGTTGTCGCACCGAATGAAATGGAGTGAATTTATATGGTAAGTGACGTTTTTCTGTTACGAGGATTAAATGAAAACACGTCACGTCGATATAGCCATTATTGGAGCGGGCACTGCTGGTTTGAGCGCTTACCGCGAAGCGCGAAAGTACACTGATAACCTGGTCCTGATTGAAGGGAATGCCTACGGAACAACCTGCGCACGTGTTGGTTGTATGCCCAGTAAATTATTGATTGCGGCTGCTGACCATGCACATCACGCCAGTCAAAATGGCGTTTTCGGTGTCGATTATCAAGCACCTGTTATAGATGGTCCAGCGGTACTGAACCGCATCAGAAGCGAACGCGATAGATTTGTTGGTTTTGTTGTTGATTCCATTAATGATTTTCCTGCGGAACACAAAGTAAAAGCCCAGGCTAAATTTATTTCTACCCGAGAACTTGAATTAACCGGCGCAGATGGTTCCGTATCGCATATGAGCGCCGAGCGTATTGTTATCGCTACGGGTTCTGCACCAGTTATTCCCGACTTCCTTCAAGATGTCGGTAAGCGTGTGTTGATTAGTGATGACTTGTTTGAGTTGGATGATCTGCCTGAATCCATTGCAATTTTCGGCCCCGGCGTTATTGGATTGGAGCTGGGGCAGGCGCTGAGCCGATTAGGCGTGCGCGTCGCAGTATTTGGTAAAAGTGGTGAACTTGCGTTTATTAAAGATCCTGCGATCAGTAGCTATGCGGATTTAGAATTCAATCATGAATTTTGTCTGGACTTGAATGCAGATATTAATAAGGTGCGCGCTGAAAAAGATTCGGTGATTGTTGAATATCGGCACCGCGAAAAAGGAATGATTGAGGAACGCTTTGATTTTGTGCTTGCTGCAACCGGGCGTCGCCCGAATATTGATGCGCTGGCTTTGGAAAATGCAGATCTGGAATTGGATCAAAAAGGTATTCCATTTCATAGCCGGCATACAGGACAGTGCGGCTCCTCTTCGATTTATATCGCTGGCGATGTTTCCAATGATATTCCATTGTTACATGAGGCTGCAGATGAAGGGCGTATTGCGGGCAGTAATGCCGGACGCTCATTGAAAAATCCCGATGATGTGCGCGCGGGTTTGCGCAGAACACCATTGAGTATTGTGTTTACCGATCCGCAGATCGCGAGTGTTGGACAGAATCTGGAAGAAATCAGGCGCAACTGCAGCAACTGCTATGCAATTGGTGAAGTCAGCTTTGAAGACCAGGGGCGCGCTCGCGTCATGAATAAAAATCACGGCTTGCTGCGTGTTTATGGAGAGCAGGGCACTGGTCTGTTATTGGGGGCAGAGATGTTCGGCCCTGCCGCAGAACATCTCGCTCACCAACTAGCCTGGGTGATACAGATGCGCATGACAGTGAGCGAGATCCTTGAATTGCCTTTTTATCATCCCGTTCTCGAAGAGGGGGTACGTACCGCATTGCGCGACCTCAATTACAAGCTGCATAAAGGCGCCCCTTCGCCAGAGGCTTGTCTGGATTGCGGCCCCGGCGCCTGACAACCACTTCCAATCATTGGTTTAATAATCACCAACCTGCTTTAAGTGGGAAAGACTCATAAGGTAAATTTGCGAGTCTTTCTCATCCTTACGCATTAAGAGGGTGAATTTTCCCTGTAAATGCCTATAATGCCCTCCCGTCTAAATTACAAAATCCGGCACACAATGCCCAACCTCTGTTCCTTTCCAATATCACCCGTATAAATGGAGTCTCATCGTGAAAGCACCTGTAAGAGTTACCGTCACCGGCGCCGCTGGCCAAATCAGTTATTCCCTGTTGTTCCGTATCGCCGCTGGCGACATGTTGGGTAAAGATCAACCAGTAATCCTGCAATTATTGGAAATCACCCCCGCGCTGAAAGCCCTGCAAGGCGTAGCGATGGAATTGGATGACTGTGCGTTCCCGCTGTTGGCTGGTATTGTTACTACTGACGATCCTGCAGTTGCTTTCAAAGACACCGATTACGCATTGCTGGTAGGCGCACGTCCACGTGGCCCAGGCATGGAGCGTAAAGACTTATTGGCTGCTAACGCCGCGATCTTCTCTGTGCAAGGTAAGGCGATTGATGATCACGCATCACGCAACATCAAAGTATTGGTTGTGGGCAACCCGGCTAACACCAATTCTCTGATTGCACAGCGCAACGCGCCAAACATCAATCCACGTCAATTCACTGCGATGACCCGTTTGGATCACAACCGTGCATTGTCTCAGCTGGCTACCAAAACCGGCACCAGTATCAACAACATCACCAAGGCACTGATCTGGGGTAACCACTCATCTACCCAGTATCCTGACTTGCACAACACTTTGGTTGATGGCAAACCAGCATTGAGCCTGGTTGACCAAACCTGGTACGAAGAAGATTACATCCCAACCGTACAACAACGTGGTGCTGCGATCATTGCGGCGCGCGGCGCTTCTTCTGCTGCATCTGCTGCCAACGCTGCAATCAATCACATCCGCGACTGGGCGCTGGGTACTCCAGAGGGTGATTGGACCAGCATGGGTGTATACAGCGATGGTTCTTACGGTATCGAAAAAGGCCTGATTTATTCATTCCCTGTTGTTTGTAAAAACGGCGATTGGGAAATCGTACAAGGTTTGGAAATCAACGAATTCTCTCGTGCGCGCATGCAAGCGACTGAAAAAGAATTGCAAGAAGAGCGCGATGCAGTAAAAGAATTGCTACCGGCTTAATATTTAAAGTTTACTTTTGTTAAAAAAACCAGGGGGTCGAAAGACCCCCTGGTTTTTGTTTGTGTTTTGGAAGTTGTAAATCATAAAAATCATGGGTTGTTGTACCACACCAATGGAGTTGTCATGTTTGCTTTTTTAACAAGAATTATTGGCGTTATTTTGGGATTGTTTTTGTTGGCTACCCCTGTTCTTGCAGCGGAGATCAAAGCCGATAACCATGACATCTATTTAGGCGACCTGGATGGTGATGGCGATAATGATTTTTATTTTTTACAAAAACCCTTTTTCCTTATTTTACATGGCGAGATAGCTACCCCTATACCGGTCCAGCTAAACGGGTTTGCTGTAATGGGTATATCCGGCGGATATTCTTCGCCGCAAACATTTATCTTATCCAAAGAGCAAATAGCACAGAGAGTTGCAGTTGGAACGTTACGCTTGTTGCAGTATGGTTCGGATTATTTGGTCTGGAGTCATGCAGGAAGCGGGGAAACTTCTGTTTTATTGCGCCCGACGAACTCCAATGACATTGCATTACTTTTACGTAGCTCAAGTAGTGCATCGCTTCCCGTGATGGCTGCCGTTTATCCAACCAACTCCTTCCAGGATATTAATAACCGTTCTTTGGCACTGCGTGTTGCTGATATTAATGGCGATGGCCTAATCGATTTGATTGTGGGTAATGGTGGTGATCAAGGGGAGGGCGCCTACTTAGCTAATAATAATTACATTCCAGCTACTTACATTGAAACTATTCCGTCCACAGCAAGGCCAATAATTACTGGAACGCAGGTTGGTAGTCTTGCTGGAGAGTTCAGGGTTAATGAAACCGGTGCAGCGACTTATTCAGTTCCTATCGCAATTCCCGATGGAGTGGCTGGAGTCAAGCCTGCTATTGCTATTACCTACAACAGCCAATATGGAAATGGATTGTTAGGAAAAGGTGGCGGTCTTTTTGGTATCAGCAGCATAAGTCGCTGTCGTCAAACAGTTTCGCAAGATGGCATTGCTGTCCCTATCAACTGGACTGCAACTGATAGATTTTGCATGGATGGTCAGCGGTTGATGCTGATTGAAGGAACTTATGGTGGTGCAGGCAGTAAATATCGCACCGAAATCGATAATCTTAGCATCATTACTGCTTTCGGTGGCTCAGCCGGGAATCCGGACTATTTTACGGTGGAAGCAAAAGATGGATCTACCAGCTATTTTGGTGGTAGTGGTGCTGATGGTTCGGAAGTTCTGGCCGGCACGTCAATTTTGTTATGGGGCCTTAAGCAATTTAATGACAGTGTTGGTAATCCGATTAATTATGTTTATGCGGGCAACTTAATAGATCATCGCATCGCGGAAATTCATTATGCTTATGGATCAAGCGCAACTCCTGAAGCCAAAATAGAATTTATTTACGAATCTCGCAATGACGTAACGAGATTTTTTATAGGTGGTTATGAACAAGTTCAATCGCAACGATTAAAAACAATAAAAACCTATAACACCGAAACGACACCGGTGCGTATTTATGACGTTGGATATAATTATGCTGCAGCAAGAATTGGTGCCCAATCCCGATTGAGTTCCATTACAGAATGTATGGGGACCCTCTCCAATTGCTACCCCGCTACAACATTTGGCTGGTTTGATCCGACTTCCCCTGCAGTGTTTGGAAAAGATCTTGGAAGTATTCCGCTGGATAGTGGCAAGGTTGTTGTCAGTAACCAGATTTTTTTAGATATCAATGGCAATGGTATTCAGGATTATGTTTGGTCAGATACCAAAGGCTACATTCGTTACCGTCTTGATATCGGAGTGTCGAATGATAGTCCGGATGGAGTTCTTGAGTCAGGTCTTCCTCAAAATAAAGTTCCAAAATTCGAAACTCTGGATTACAACGGCGATGGTCATCACGATCTTCTGGTTCGTCTTTCCACTGGGTGGACTTTGTATCTATCCACACCTACTGCCCAATCATGGAAACTGGTGAAGTCAAGCATTCAATTACCATTCCGTAATGAGGCAGATTTAAAATTAGGGGATGTAAATTCCGATGGATTGATAGATGTCATAGTTGCTTATGAAGATAATACCAATGGAATTCCCCAATCTATTCCAACCGATAACCCACAAGCGGGAATAATGATCTACAAGTTGGAAAAAAATCCTGGTGCCTTAGCCACAAGTTCGACTTATTACCGTTTTTCAAGTGGTACTTACCAGCGATTGAACGTACCTACAACCGAACCTGATACCAAAGTTTACCTCAGTGCTGCTGATTTTCAATTAGCAGATTTTAATGGCGATGGGAAGGTGGATATTCTTGCAGGGGTCACCTTTGGTCGCTGTTGGGATCATCACTATAGCCCTTATGAGTCACCAACTCGTCTTTGTTCCACGAGTTCAGCGCTTAAGGTGTTTGTAAATGGCTCTCAGGATACATTCACACACAGTGATTATTTTAATCATTCTGTCGCCTATTCGAGGCTAAAAACTTCAGATTTTAATGGTGATGGCAAACCTGATATTGCTTTCTATGATTTCAATACAAAAAAATGGTATTACAGTACAAATAGTGGAACCAGTTTTTCTGTGCCGCAACAACTGTTTGTTCAGGGCGATAAATTATCCAAAAATCAAAATATCGATTTCGTTGATATAAACCATGACGGTATGCAGGATGTTGTATGGCGCGATAGTGAATATGTTCCAACTGGAGAAACTACATGGAGTGATACCTCGCAATCAAGTGATGTTCCTGTAGTAGACGAGCAAGTTAAGCTTTACGTGAAGTATTGGAATTCCAGCTTGAATCGTTTTGGTAGTGCAGAAGTTTTGCAAGAAAATCAGGATCCTTATTATCAATACCAGTTCATTGATGTAAATGGAGATGCCTGGGTTGATAAAGTTGCCGTGGCAAAATATGGAAAAGCTACATCAACCAATATTCACCTGACTGGTTTTTCAGTTGCTTCAAACTATTCTGCAACTGGTTTTGTATCCCAAAGTAATATTACTAGCATTACCGATGGATTGGGTAATCGAACCTCGCTGAATTACGAACCGATTGGTCGTTCAAACCACTATGTTCCAATCGGTGGTTTCAAAGTTGTAGGTCAAACTGCGACTCAATGCGGACCCAATTATGCAGTCGATGACAATGGCACTTTGTATGATGTTGAACCTATCTGCGAGCCAGTCACAACGTATAACATTAATGCTGACGCCTACTACCGTTCGATCAATGATCCCTTTGGTGAATACACTACGTTATCAGAAGGAGCAATTGATCGTGCCAATCTCGTCAATGCGCCAGTGCTTGAAGTAACTGGCCCAATGTCTGTTGTTACCAAAGCAAGTAACAGCACATTAGCGGCCTCAGAAATAGAAGCAAATAAAGCGGCAATTGTGGATGTGAGTGTGGAATATTTTTATAAGCACATGCGGATGCAGGCTGCCGGTAAAGGGATACTTGGATTTGAATATGTTGCCAGCGTTGACCTGCAAACGGGTGTATCTACAGAAACGCGCTATCGGCAGGACTGGCCATTTATTGGTTCACCTCAAACTACGGTTACTCGTACACCTGCGGGCGAAATTATTAGCGATGCTGCGAATGTCTGGACCGTTTATACATCAGGGAATGCGGGAAGCAAACGATATCAGCCGCGCAATACAAAAACTGTGGAGCGAACATTTGCCTGGAATTCGGATGGTAGTGTTGGTAATACACCTTTGCAAACCATTACCACTGAAACCACGATGGAGGCCGGAGAATTCGGCAACGTTGACACTATTAAAGTGACAACTGAAGGCAGTAGTAAAAAAACAATTAAGTACACCAATAATAGTTATTTCCCAACGGATTGGGATAAGCGTCTGGGACGATTGAAAGATAGCCTTGTACGGATAACGTTGGACGATATTGTCGTTAGTGAAAAAACGGTTAGATTTGAATACTACTCAGCGACACCGCATCGTGGGCTTATTTATAAAGAAATTACTGCCGAAGGAACGTCCAATCAAATCATAAAAGAATATGGTTATGATGCTAAGGGAAATAAAATTACCGAGAAGGTCAGTGCGAATAAAGATGGCGTAAACCTTGAGAGCAGGACCGTATCAAATGTATATGACACAAATGGTAGATTTTTAAAATCAACTAGTAATTCTCTTAATCAGTCATTGAAGTTAAATTCATACAATGAACTGGGTCAGCTTACTTCGGCCACAGATATCAACGATATCGAATCCAAAAGCTTTTACGATGCAATGGGTAAGGAGTATTTAAGGAAAGACAACACCGGAGCCTGGGTTCGCACCACAACAAGCTTTTGTATAACAGCTTGTCCAACTGGAGCTAAATATTTTCAAACCAAACGTTCTGGCGGCGGCGGAGTATCTATTGAATATTTTGATGGATCAGGAAGACTCTTGCGTAGTAGTAAGGTCAGCATGGATGGTCAATGGACGAATACGGACATCGAATATGATCGACTTGGCCGCGTGCTGCGTAAATCGAATCCTTTCTTTGGTGATGTGAATACCAAAGCATCTGCATGGGTAACTACCAAATACGACAAGCTGGGGCGCATAACAGAAGTTGTTGCTGCGGATGGCTCAAAGGTGACGAGCGCTTATAGCGGTTATGCAACCACTATCACTAATCATTTAAATCAAACAAAAACTGAAACCAGGAATGGCTTAGGTCAATTAACGAAAGTTAAGGACAACGTGCAAGGAGAAATTGAGTACCAGTACAACGGATTTGGGGATATATCAAAAGTCATAACAAAATCGGGCTCAAAAGAATTTAGCGTTCGTATTTGTTATGACAGTTTTGGTAGGAAAACAGCGATGCTGGACCCGGATAAAGGCGCGGCCTGGGCCCAAGCAGGAGATTCAAATATAGCCTGTAGCCAAGTGGCTTGGGGTAGACCTGGCTGGTGGCATTATAAATACAACGGCTTCGGTGAACTAATTGAGCAAAGGGATGCGAAGGGTCAAGCGACAAAAATGTCTTATGACTCGCTTGGTCGTATGGTTGGGCGTACAGATATTCTTGCAAGCGGAGCTATTGAAGGATTTACGCAATGGTTTTATGAAAAAAATTCCAGCGGTCAACTGAATGGTGTCAGTGGTAAATTGACCGAAGTAGTAGTGAATACAGCAACTACTATCACGGCAGCAGCAATTAACAATGCCCTTGTTAGTGGTATTGCGACTTGTGCTGCTGGAAGTAGCAATTGTTTGAAAACAGCTTATCAGTTTAATGTTTATAGCCAGCCTTCAGGCACCACTCGAATTTTCCCCGGAAATACGCAGGAATTCAAAACCAGTATTTTTTACGATGGATTTGGGCGCGTTAGCAAAGAATTTGATGCCCTGGATAATGTTATTAGCCAGAATGGCTCCCTATTGGTCAGCGGTATACAAACGGCATATAACATTTATGGGTATCCTGAAAAACAAATTGATATTGGCTCAGGTGCGGTTATTCAAAAGGCCAATGCGGTTAATGCAAACAATCAAGTAACAAGTGAGTCATTAGGTAATGGGTCAACAATCAGCAGAACCTATGATTCATTAAATGGAAATTTACTGTTTCAGCACGCAGGCATCGGCAACGTATTTAATATCCAGAATATTGGATATAAATGGGATGCCCTGGGTAATCTAAAATACAGGGATAACCAATCACCATTCATTGGCGGTACAGGCAATAAAAACGTAAAAGAAAGTTTTTGTTATGACGGACTTAATCGATTGGTCAAAACAATTGCCAATAGTGCAACTGAAAATCCAAATTGCAGTGGTGCCCAGGATATAACTTATGATGGGTTCGGAAATATCGACCACAAAGCCGGTGTTGGGCAATATGGTTATTCAGGTATTCAAGCCGGGCCTCATGCGGTCACCTCTGTTGCCGGAGCAGAGTACAAGTACGATGCTAATGGTAATGTCGTATCAGGTGATAGTCGTATATTTGAATACACCAGCTATGACATGGCGAGCAGAATCAGCAAAGGTGCAAGCTCTTCCGAGTTCAAATATGATGCTGATCGCGCACGCTGGAAACGTTTGGATACTGTAAACGGAATCGCCACAGAAACTATTTATCTTGGAAATATCGAAAGAATAAAGGTAAGTGGAACAAACACTATTGAATGGAAGCGTAGAGCTGGTCCCGTGTTATTTACCTATAAGACCTCAGATACGAACCAACTGATAGCACAGGATAAAGCTTTTATTTATCTGGATCATTTGGGGTCTGTAGATGTCATTACCGATGCGGTTGGAAACATTCGTCATTCGTTAAGTTTTGATCCCTGGGGACTGAGGCGTAGTGGCGAAAATTGGTCTCCACAATCACTTAGCCAAATGTTGGCTTCATTAAGCCTTACTGGATTTACTCAACCAATCGCCACGCGAGGCTATACTGGCCATGAAATGGTTGATGCGGTTGGCATCATCCATATGAATGGCCGTATTTACGATCCAAGAATTGCTCGTTTCTTACAAGCTGACCCTTTTATCCAGGCTGCAACGAATACGCAGAGCTATAACCGATACGCGTATGTTTTTAATAATCCTCTAAATGCAACTGATCCAAGTGGTTATTTCAGTTTAAGGAGTTTTGTTGGTGTTATTGTCACCATTATTGGCACTTACATATGCGGTCCAACATGCGGCATGCAAGGCGCTGCACTGATTGGTGGCGTATCGGGCTTTGCGCAAGCGGCAGCAAATGGTGCTGACATGCAAGGTCTGCTTAAAGGCGCATTTGTAGGTGCAGTTTCTGGTGCAGCATTTAGCGGCGTTGCAAAAGGTTTTGGTGGTTCATTTGCTTCTGCTAGTGCAGGTAGGCAATTGGCATGGGGATTTTCGCAGGGCATGGTTGGGGGAACTATGTCGGTAATGCAGGGCGGCAAATTCGGGCATGGGTTTATCAGCGCAGGATTTGGGGCTGCAGGTGCCAAGTTTGGCCCCGGTCTAAACGGTTTTATTGCTGCTACTATTATTGGCGGTACTGTGTCGGAAATGACCGGTGGCAAGTTTGCGAACGGGGCGGCGACGGCTGCATTCTCTTATGCGATGAGTTGGGCTGCATCCAAATATCAGCCCGGCGGTAAAACTTCAGAAAAAACTCCTCCCGAAAACCAACCGCAGGAAGCGGAAACTGGTGCGCAGCATTTGACTGATGCAAAAGCCAAGAAGGGAATGGCGCTTACTGTGTCTCAAGCTGAAGTGAATATGGCTGATGCAAGTCAGTTGGTAGATGCGTATTTCATTGCAAACCCTGAAGCCATGCCGGAAGGTTTGGCCGGCGGCCTAACCTTTGAATATGTCCACGAAATTCATCCGACTGCTGGCGCAGTTCAAAGAATGTTGCCTAATCCTGAAACTGGCCGAACCATGGTTAATGGCCGGGTTCAAATGTACGCCGGTAGTGTTAACACTGTAGAAGATGCAGTTTTAACAATCCTTCACGAGTATGGCCATCACTCGACAGCGGCCATTAATGCAAGGCAAGGCCGAGTCTATCAAACGCCGAGAGCTGAGCGCGCCGCCGATAATTATGCAAGGAGAATAGCCAATGAAATTTTTTAATCCCTTATCCCAAATGTTGCTTATTTTGTTATTGGTAACGACGACTACGTTTGCTACAGAAACGAGATCGCTTGTTGCAAAAACAAGGGCGTTATCAAAGGCATCATCAATCATTCATGTGCGGGTTGTTGAGGCCAAGGAGCTAGCCTTTGTGTATGAGGGTAAATTAAATGACAGTTGCGGTATTAATTATTCTGCAAATATCCTGCATTCATACAAAGGGAAACTCACTCAGGGAGAATTGAAGTTTTCTTCTCCGTTTTCTCTTATGGTTGGTCAAGAGTATTTGCTAGTGATTGGTAGAGAGGCGCTTCCATCAAGTTTGATAGTCGAATTATCCCCAGATTATGAGGCGGCGTTTTCCAAGTGTGCAAAAGATAGTTATGGCCCAAGCTTGCAAGCAGAAAATGATGCCTTGATGATCTGGGATTCTCCCTACGGATTGGATGGTAAATGGGTAATGATTGCCGATGATGGCAATACGCCTGTTAGCAAGCAATTGCCAGTTAAGAAAATGCACTGCTTGTATGGAGAGGGAGAGTGTTTGTTTGTTCGTTTAGATGATTTGGTTGGTGAAACTAAATAGTTTCTAATAGCAGAGAAAGCCCACCCCAAACCCCCGACCAGTTGTGCTGGCCGGGGGTTTTGTTTTTTGTCTTAGCCGCTTTACGAAGCCCGGTTAAACCGGCCGGAGTCATGCTTGAGAATCAGGCTTTAGCACCTGCGCGCTACCTGTTTCTCTTCCGGCGTGAAGTTCTGCAAGGCTTCAAACTGCAACCGCGGCTCATCATCCGGGCCGCGGTTGTCATCACCAAAGACCAGATTATCCAGACTGGCATGCAACGCCTTGGCAATGCTCACCAGCGCATCCAGCGTGGGCTGTGCGGTTGCCGCCTCATACATGCACCTGATCGAGGGGCGTTAGCCCCTGTCCAGCCCTGTGCGTTCCGCACGGGGCAAGTTCCCCTCTCCATCAAACCCTACCGCCGTGCGGGGCTACCTCAGTCATGCGCAGCAAGCTGCGCACGCCTTCGGCAGCTGCAAAAAATTCCTTTGCACGCAAAAAAATGTTTCAAGGGAATTTTTTTGCTAGAGTGCCTGGCACTGTGAAAAAGTGTGGCTTAACTGATTGATGCGTCTGGAAAAAATAGTGTTGAGGCGGAAAAACCGCGTCAAGGCGACCAGTCTTTGCGAATGGAGCTTTTTCATCAGCATTACTGCAGGCGGTGAATGGAGAGATAGAGGCAAACGCAGCCGAAGAGCAATATAGAAAGTGGATAGAGCTCCAGAATCAAATGACGCCGGCACAAGTAGTAGCGTATTGGTCGAGTGGTAAGGGAGGGCATTTATATTTTGGACCTGACAGTAAGATGGCAAAATTATTCAGTGAAGGTGATGGGGCAAAAGCTTTTGAGAAATATGTATATGATAAGTATCAGGGGAGTCCTTCAGATCGCGCGGAGGTGAGGGATTACGGATACAAATTCACTTGGCCAAGAGCATTAAGCACTGGAAATTTGGCAGAGCAAGCAGTAGGCAGTTGGGGGGGAGGAGGAGTAGCTGATGTCACTGGTCGATACGTATATTACAGCGTTACTAATATTATGGGGGCGAATTCATTATTTTTTGGGCGCCAATTAGGTGAATATGGAATTGTCCCTATAGGAAAACAAGCAAGTGATTTGCATATGACAATAGAGTGGAGAACTCCACTTAAGAGGTAGTAGATATGAAGTTATTAGTATTTTTTGTGTCATTTTTCCTTGTGGCATGTGATTCAAAAGTTATTTGGGAAGATGAGTTTTATGAAGTTAACTGGGTTGATCAAGACAATAATTTAACCTTAAGTCGTAAATTAAAAGAACACTCAAGTACTATAGGACGTGTGGATGCTAAAGTTATTGCTGTAGGAAGTGACGAAAATTTTGTTGTTGCTAAAAGAGAAAATCCTCTAAATAAGGAAATTCTCTATTATTATCTTATCAAAAAGGAAGACAACGACTTTTTGAACAAAAATGAAATAGTTAAAGGGCCATTCGGCGAGGCTGATTATTTAATGCTAAAAAATGAGCTAGAGCTTCCTGATTTTGATAAAAATTTTCAGTGATATTAAAGTATCACTGATACGAATATTGGGGTTTCTTATCTCAACTTAGAAATTCGAAAATAACCTAAAGCCTCATCGAGTGATTGATTGGGCTTTTTATAGTTTTGCTTGTAGAAAATTAGCTGCTGAAGGCCCTCCTTATTATAGAGCCTGATTAACAGTGGAATCCGCGCAATAAATGGACTTGATGGTTACAAATGGTCATATGATGTTTTATGATTCCGGAGATGGGGCTAGATTACAGGTAATAACTACAACATCGCGTATATTTAAAGTACAGAATTTTGATAGTTATGAAAGATCTACCCAAAGAAGTTATACATATTATAGAAGAGTGAATTCTCAAAATGAATAAAGTTTTTTTTGGCGCAGGTTTGATAACCTTTTTTTTTAGTTCAATTGTTTTTGCATCTTCTGAAAAGTGTTTCAAAATAGGGGAGTATTGGCATGACTTAAAGCTGCCGGATGACACCCAAAATGTTCGTTGGTTATTTGGAGATGATAAAAGCCATTATCCATTTATGTCAGTCAGCTTTGATCTAACGGAACAACAGTTTGATCTATGGGCTAAAGATTGTGGTGTGCGGATGCAAATAAAAGGCAAACGAAAATTCTGGGATAAGGACTTGGAAAGTGGCGGCTTTTTAAGTGTCATGAAGTATGAAAATCAGCGCTATTGTATCGGCATCATTCGAACTCCCATTCCTGAGGAGAAACGACATGTTAACAATAAGGAATATTATGGGTGCCCTTTAGATAATCAGATCGATTATTAAGTTTGATTATGAGAATTATTTTATTTTCACTTGTTAGTTGTTTGTTGATCTCGTGTGCTCAAATGCGCGCGTCATTCATTGATGTCAACTATGGCGAACGCGAAGCCTTATATTTCACCGGTCGTGGAGCTGCTGCCGGTATCATGATGGATTCGCTATTGGGAGGTGCTGGCGTGGCGATTGGCATTGCTATTGATGAAGGAATAGCGAAGGACATATCTGCAGCAATTCAAAAAGTAAATCCGGAATTTGATATAAGAAAGTACATTGAATCAGTCCTGGTAAATGACGACGACGGTACGACGACAAAAAACTGGCAGAAGCTTACTATTGATCGATATGGTTTTCAGGTGGTAGATGGTGATTTTGTGGTGCCTGTGTTGGAGTTTACGGTAAATTGTACTGATGCTACTAAAGAATCCTTCAATTTGGAAAAGGATTCGATGATTGCTTATAAAGTTGAATTGACTACAATTAAAAATAATGGAAAAGCAGCTCAACAATTATTGCATCAAGGTGTTGTACAGATTCTTCAGGGGAAGCATGTCAAAACTTTCTGTGGTTAAGTGTTAGCCTAAAGTTTATAGCCTTTAAAGGACCACTCATAGAGTGGTCTTTTTTATGCGTAGTTTCTGCTCATTGATGATAAGTTAGTGAGTATTTTTAGTGTGTCAAAATGGAATGATCTATATGAAAAAAATGTTATGTGTCTCGTCTTTAATCGCAGCAGCTATCTCTATGAATGCTATTGCACAGCAAGATTCGTCCCCGTTTTATGCTGGTGTTGGTTTTGGCAAGGTCACAGTGCCTGATATTGAAGAAGTGAATTTTAGTGATGCCAACAATGGCTTTATCCAGTTGGGTTATAAAATTAATGAAAATTTTGCCATAGAAGGCCAGTATTCAAAATCTACTAAAGATGCATCTGCCAGCTATTTGGAAGAGGGGATAGATATTAGTGAGGAATGGTGGAGTGACATTGTTTCACGTAATCCAGGTGCCACCTTGGCTGATGCGCAAAGTTGGTTTCCTTATATTGAAGCAGATATTGGGCTTGGTTTGAATGCAACTATTGAAACCACCGCAATTTATGGTGTGTATCGCTCCAGTGGAGCCCTGTACATAAAAGCGAAAGCCGGTTATTTGCGAGAAAAGAGCACTTTAACAGTGCGGGCAAATTCCTATGATTTGACTGCCTATGTTGCTAATAGTGACCCATTCAAATTTAGTGCAAAAAGAGGCGATGAAAATTTTGATGATTTGGAACTTGATATATCAGAAAAAGTTTCTGAAAGTGAATCAGGGTTTTCGGGTGGTGTAGGTGTAGGCTATAAGTTTACTAATAACCTGTTTTCAGAGCTCGAATACACCATGTTAAATGATGATCTTGATTTGTATTCTTTGAGTATTAACTACCAGTTCTAATCTTGGTTGTCGAAGAGGCTGCTCCCTGCGACCTCTTTATTGTTGTCAAAATTTAAACCTGCTTAAACTCCATCCACGCACTTTTACTGGTACCCGCAGGCAGCTGCCATTTTTCATCGAGCACAGCGCCGCGCTCAACACAAATATAAAACTGCTCTTGTCCTTCGCCTATATCCGCAATTTTTGCCGCAGCTTCCGCGCCTGGATTCCAAACAACAACACTTGGACAGTTGCTATGTGTAATTTCAATCGTGGGCGATCCTTTGATCGTGACACTATTGTCAATTGCCGGATAAACGCGATCTACAGGGCCGGGGAAGTTCACGTCGCCGGGTTGCTGCTTTTCGGAGTAGCCTTCAAAATTATCCAGGTATTTTTTTCCTGCCAAACCGATTACACGTACGTCGGTTAATGAGCTGATGCGATGGTAGTTGTGCATTGCCCAGCTGCAATCAAAATCATCGGTGTCGGTATTGTTGATGGTGAGTTCGAGCTTTGCGCTATTACCTAATGTCATGCGCAATTCGGCTGAAAAATCGAAAGGGAACAATTGATTGGCATCGCTGACAAATAAAAACTCCAGCTCAGCTATGCCATCGCTTAACAGTTGTGCTTTACCCAACTCCCAGAAACTATTGCGGGCAAAACCATGCTTTGGCTTTGCGGGATCGGTCTGGTTCACACCAAACCAGGGCAGACAGAGAGGCACGCCGCCACGCAGTGCGGTACCGGGGGTAAAATCACAATTGGGGCTGAGCCACAGCAGCGGGTCGCCGCTCTTGGTTTTGAACTCGAGCAGATGGGCGCCCTGCAAAGAGATGACGGCGCTGCATAAGCTGGTTTCTACCACCAATAGAGGTAGCCCGGTGCCGGGGGCATCCGAATATTGCTCATTGCTAGTGGTGAGGCGCAGGAAACCGGACTTGCCGACGAGTTGTTCGAGGCGAAGGGTGCTTGCAGCATTGGGGGGATTGATGTGCATGGAGGCTACCATTTATGTGACTAATGGGATGGATTCTATAGAAAAGCCTGCAATCTAACAGCCAAATTTTTTGGTTTTGTGGGCCTTAAAACAGTATCATGCGCGCCTTTTCGACAATTTTGATTTTTCCCGAGCAAAGCTCGGTTTATTTAGACAAAGCAGGTATTTGAGTGAGTGAGAAGTCGGTAGTGAGTAAAGTGCCTTTTGTGATCGGTCAGCGCTGGATCAGCGAATCAGAAGCAGATTTGGGGTTGGGAATTGTATTGGATGTGGCAAATCGCCGCCTTACCTTGAGTTTCCCCGCAGCGGGTGAGCGCCGTACTTATGCGATGGACAATGCGCCCGTTAGCCGTGTCAGGTATGAAGTGGGCGAGAAGGTTCGTCATCAGGATGGAACCAAAATCCAGATCACCAGCATCGTTGAGCAGGCGGGCTGTTTGATGTATGTCGGCCTCACTAAAGAAAACGAAGAGGTTTCAATTCCCGAGTTCGAACTCGATAGCTTCGTACAATTCAGCACGCCGCGTGATCGTTTATTTGCCGGCCAGATCGACAAGCACAACCATTTCACTTTGCGCTACCAAACCCTGCATTACCAGAATTTGCATCGCTACTCCCCGATGTTTGGTTTGGCTGGTCCGCGCGTGCAATTGCTGCCGCACCAACTTTATATCGCGAGCGAAGTGTCACAGCGTCATGCGCCTCGCGTGTTATTAGCTGATGAGGTAGGGCTGGGGAAAACTATTGAAGCCGGTTTGATATTGCATCAGCAATTAATGAGCGGCCGCGTACAACGCGCATTGATCGTGGTGCCTGCAAGTTTGCAGCATCAGTGGCTGGTAGAAATGCTGCGCCGCTTTAACCTCGCGTTTACGCTGCTTGATGAGGCGCGTTGTAATGCACTGGTTGGCTTGGATAGCGTTGAAGAATCAATTGATTACGTCGATGAGTTTGAAGACGACTTTGAGGAAAAGGATGAGCAACAAGCGGACATCAGCAATCCATTTGAAACTGCACAATTAATTATTTGCTCGTTGGATTTCCTCACCAAAAATAATTACCGCTATGAGCAAGCAGTGGCGGCTGAGTGGGATTTATTGTTGGTCGATGAGGCGCACCATTTGCAATGGAGCGAGAAAAAGCCGAGTAAGGCGTATACCTGCATTGAAGGCTTGGCGAAAAAATCCAAAGGTTTATTACTACTGACGGCAACTCCTGAACAGTTAGGTTTGGAAAGCCACTTTGCCCGTCTGCGCTTGCTTGATCCGGATCGCTATTATGATTTGGAAAGATTTATCGCTGAGCAAAAAGCCTATCAGCCGCTCAATGAATTAGTGCAAGCGCTGTTGCAAGAGCATAGTGAAGATAGCGGGAAAATTCCTGCCACACTAATTAAATCGCTCAGCGCGTATTTGCCAACAGAAACTGTTAAAGAATTGCAGACGCAAGCTGAGACCCAAAGTCTGGGCGATGCCATTGATACTGCTATTCACTACTTGTTGGATCGCCACGGTACCGGACGCGTATTGTTCCGCAACACACGCAACTCTGTCAGCGGGTTCCCAGAGCGGAAATTGCAGGCGCACGCATTGGAGCTGGCTGACGATGATCTTATTGCGTTACGTGAACAGTCGTTAACAACGCAAATATGTGCTGAACAATATTGGCAGCAGAAAACCGATGCTGATTGGTGGCTGCAAGATCCGCGTGTTGTTTGGCTTGCCGAGTGGCTGCGTCAACATCGACGCAAAAAAGTATTGGTGATTTGTGCCAATGCTGATTCGGCACAATCCATCGAAGAGTATTTGCGTCTCCGGAAAGGTTTGACCACTGCTGTTTTCCATGAAGGTTTAAACCTGATTGAACGTGACCGTGCTGCCGCTTATTTTGCGGAAGCGGAAGACGGTGCCCAAGTGCTTGTCTGTTCGGAAATCGGCAGTGAAGGACGCAACTTCCAGTTTGCACAAGATTTGGTTTTGTTTGATTTACCGACTAATCCTGATTTGTTGGAACAGCGCATCGGTCGTCTTGATCGTATCGGCCAAACGGCGACCGTCAATATCCATATCCCTTATTATGAAGATACTGCACAGCAAAAATTAATGGATTGGTACCATCAGGGCTTAAATGCATTTGAAAAAACCTGCGCAATCGGACAAGCAGCCTATGTGAAATTTGCCGAAGCACTTTTGCCTGCATTGGTGAATAGCGATGATTCAACGTTTGTGCAACTGTTAGAGGAAACGCGGGTATTTTCTGCCGAATTGGTTGCGCAATTACAGCAGGGGCGCGATCGTTTACTGGAACTCAATTCCTGCAAGCCTGCCCAAGCTGAAGCACTGGTTGATGCCTTGGCTGACAATGATGCAAGCACAGTGCTGCCGATTTATATGGAGCAAGTGTTTGACAGTTTTGGTATCGATTTTGAAAAGCACAGCGAAAAAAGTTTGGTATTGCATCCGAGCGATCATATGCGCATCGAACAATTTCCTGGCCTGCCCGAAGATGGATTGACCGTCACTTACGATCGCCAGCAAGCCTTATCGCGGGAAGATATGCAATTTCTGACATGGGAACATCCTTTGGTGCGTGGTGCACAGGATTTAATTTCCTTGAGTGAGTTTGGCAATACGGCTTTCTGCACATTGAAATTACCACCTTTGAAACCTGGTACTTTACTGTTGGAAGCATTGTTTGTATTGCACTGTCCTGCACCTGCTGAATTGCAATTATTTCGTTATATGCCGCAGTCGTTATTGCGGGTA
The DNA here is from genome assembly GCF_058800985.1 of Cellvibrio sp. GW822-FHT04B05. Classification (NCBI taxonomy): domain Bacteria; kingdom Pseudomonadati; phylum Pseudomonadota; class Gammaproteobacteria; order Cellvibrionales; family Cellvibrionaceae; genus Cellvibrio; species Cellvibrio sp. GW822-FHT04B05. The sequence continues at coordinate 181,159 of NZ_JBXAMU010000005.1, forward strand.
CTGATGGATGATAAGGGTAAGGATTTGTCTGCGGTGCTTGGCATCAACCAGCTCAGCAAGTTGCTTCAAAAAGTGCCGCGTAACAATGCGCAGGATCTGGTTCGTCACGCTCGTCCAACCTTGACAACTATGGTACAAAAAGCCGAAGAAATTACCGTGGCAAAACAGGAAGAATTAATCGCAGAAGCGCAAGCAAAAGTCGGCGAGCAATTGACTGGTGAGTTGTTACGCATGAAGGCGCTGAAAGACGTTAACCCTAATGTGCGGCAGGAAGAAATTGATTATTTGCAGCAGCGCTTGACTGCCAGCCAACACTTTTTGTCGCAAGCCAAAATTCGGTTGGATGCGTTACGTGTAGTAATGACTATTTAATATCTTGCAATGAAGCAGGGCGCAATAAATTGAACCCACGATTGAGCAATTAATAGGGTAAAGAACTATGTATATTTTTTCTGCAAATGGCCGCGCCAAACGCGCATTCGACGATATTAAAGAAGGTCAGATGGTTCCCTTTATTGTCTATATCAATTTTAAGGATTTATTTGGGGCCGAACATTTGTGCAAGCTCTACTTAATGCGCGCCGGTTTTACCGAGATTGATATCGAAAATCGCAAACTCGTGCCGAGTAACCTGACCGGTGACCCCAGAGTTGTTGCAGCCGATAAGGCAATGGCTGAAGCATTGAAAGACGGTTATATGATTCAGATGTTTGATGAGTAAGTTGTAGGGAAAAAAGTTCACCTGCACAAAATAAAAAATAGCGATCAGAACTTTCAATGTGCCTTTGTGTCTAGTAATAACTTTTCACAATGGCAATACAGGTATGTTCGCTACATCTCTTGCTCCAAAGGAAACTGAAGTCTCTCATTACTTCAACGCAACAATTGGCGTTTGCCGGTTGTGGCGCGTTGTTGTGGAACATCCGACGCTGCTGCGATGGGTAACCTTGCTGTTTTCAGTGGCGCTCCATGTACTGGTGTTATGGTTTGGATTTAATAATATTACTTCAACGTCTGTCGAAACTCCCCGTACGCGGCTGCAATATATAAATCTGGCTTCTCCGGTGGACGAACATATTGATCCTCCGCAAGTTATTGCACCATCTATCGACCACAACAGAATTAATAAGGCGCTGTTGTTTTCAATACCACTTCCGGAAGGAGTCGAATATTCATCCTCGCTTGAACCTCTTACTCCACAAGAACTGAAGCAAATTACCGATGTGCATCCCGCCCAACACGATTCGGGAAATTCAGCCGCTATCGCCAAAAATGTATTTCATCCGGGTTTGCGAAGACAGTTAACGATTGAGGCAAATAAACCCAGGCTTGCACGGGTGGAAGACGGTGGGCCAAAAACCTATACCGATCCTTCAGGGGCAATGGTTGTAGAGCTGGATAATGGCAGTTGCCTAAAGTCTCCCGGTGCAACAAGTACCGGAGGGCCGAGGAATTGGTATATGACACCCTGTGTGGGGAAGTCAGAAAGCGAGGAAATGATGGAGAGGGTAGAGGGATCGCTTCACCAGATGCTGGAGTTTAAGGAAAACGATAGATAAAAAAATCGCCATCAACATTTCCGTGTTATGGCGATTTTATAAAACGATTACAAAACCATTTAAGTAGCCGAACTATTCATCCGTCTACTTAACAATAAACTGGTTTAATTAATCACTTTTCTTCGGACGGAAGCTGGTTTTTTTGCCGTCGCGTTCACCGAAGCGTGGTTTGTCACGGCCACCCTCTCTGCTGCCAAAGTCACGACCGCCACCTTCGCGTGGGCCAAAGTCACGTTTAGGTTTGCCGCGACCCAAGTCATCACCACCGCGAGGACCTGTATCCAGAGAAATTTCCAATGGTCGGTTGCGCACGCGTACTTTTTTCAGTTTGGCGAGAGTGTCCTTTGAAATACCGGTAGGTAAATCGACAGTAGAAAATTCATCGTGCAATTTGATGTGGCCGATAAAACGACTCTCGATACCTGCTTCATTAGCGATAGCGCCAACGATATCACCGGGACGAGCTTCGTGATTGCGACCTACTTCAATACGGTAGCGATCCATATTTTCGTCGTTGCGCTCACGGCGTGGACGATCTTCGCGTGGACCGCGATCGCGGCCACCATCACGGCTGCCACGATCATCACGTGAGCTACGCTCATCGCGACTGCTGCGTTCACGCTCGGGTTTTACATCGGTGAATTTCACTTGCAGTGGACGCTCGCGTTGCAACAGGTAGGCGAGGGCAGAAGCAATTTGTTCTGGCGATACATCGTTTGCGTGGCTGTATTCAGCCAGCAAATCATTAAAGAAAGTCAGATCAGGTTGTTCTTGCAAGGTATCGGTAATTTGTTGGGTAAATTGGTCGATACGATGTTTGGTAACGGTTGCGCCGCTTGGCAATTCCATCAAGGTGATAGGTTTTTTAGTTGCCTTTTCGATGGTGTAAAGCAAGCGCTTTTCGCGTGGTGCAACAAACAAAATGGCTTTACCGCTGCGGCCAGCACGACCGGTACGGCCAATACGGTGAACATAAGCTTCGCTATCGTAAGGGATGTCGTAGTTAACAACGTGGCTTACGCGCTCTACGTCAATACCGCGCGCGGCAACATCGGTAGCAATAACAATATCAAGCTTTCCGGTTTTCAAACGATCAATTGCGCGTTCACGTAACTGCTGGTTCATATCGCCATTGAGCGCAGAAGCCGAGTAACCGCGTGCTTCCAGTTTTTCGGCGAGTTCAACGGTGGCAGTTTTGGTGCGGACGAAAATAATCATACCGTCGAAAGGTTCGACTTCCAGAATACGTGTCAGCGCGTCCAATTTATTGGTGCCGCTAACCATCCAGTAAACCTGTTCGATATTGGCATCGGTAGATTGGGTACTGGCGATTTTGATTTCAGTTGCGTTATTCAAATAGTTGTTGCATACATGACGAATTTCTTTCGGCATAGTGGCTGAGAACAACGCGGTCTGGCGGGTTTTTGGTGTGTGTTCCAAAATCCATTCAACGTCATCGATAAAACCCATACGCAACATTTCATCAGCTTCGTCCAGTACCAAAGCCTTTAAGTTGTTAAGATTCAAGCTACCTCGACGCAAGTGATCCATCACGCGGCCAGGGGTACCGACAACAACGTGGGCACCGCGTTTTAATTGACGTAATTGTGTCGTCATTTCCTGGCCGCCGTAAATCGGCAGCACATGGAAACCAGGAATTTCACTGGCGTATTTTTGGAAAGCTTCGGCGACCTGGATAGCAAGTTCGCGCGTAGGTGCTAGTACCAAAATTTGTGGATCTGTTTGTTTGGTGTCGATGCGTGACAACAAAGGCAAAGCAAATGCCGCAGTTTTACCGGTGCCGGTCTGTGCCATGCCGAGAATATCCCCACCCGCAAGCAATACTGGAATCGCAGCTGCTTGAATGGGTGATGGTTGCTCGTAGCCAACTTTTTGGATGGCGCGCATAACGGGTTCAGAAAGGGCTAAATCGGAAAACATAATGGGTTCAGACATGTAATAACCTGTGTTTAAACATAAAAATCGCACGCAAAAAATGACGAGATAACAGCGAAACGCCGCATCTGGTTTTTTACGGTTTGATTCTTATTAGTTTTGTAATGGGTGTTTGCGAAAAGCATCGCCCAATAAATAAGGCAACAGTGAATGGGCAAACACAATAAAGTGGGGGCGATGATTGATCGCTAAGCGTATGTACTACATACAAGGTTCGGCTGCGTGTGAAAATAACTCAAAGAGTCAGTGTACAAGTGCAGTCGTAAAAGGCGATTTAATCAACGAGTTCCCGCGTCATCTGCAAAGCAGACGTTTATGCAATCCACAAATTCCGATTCGTATAACCGATTGCATACTAGGGGGCAGGCTGAAGAGATTTGAAAAACAGAATCGATCAGCGTCAATATCTACCAAGTGTTTAAACATATAACAAATGGTCGGGCAGCCCTCAGACATCCAGTCTGTTCAGCATTACCCCGGCAAGACATTCACGATCAAGGAAGGGGTCACTGAAAGTGCGCGAAGTATAGGGGGTTGCGGCTTTTAAGGCCAGTTAAATTTGAATTTGATTGAAAATTTGTACTAAGGCGCGTCCATTTGGAGCGCAAATTTGCATAAGGGCGCAGCAGATATCAAACAGACTGTTCGTGGCGAATGGCTGGGTTTACACTCGCACCATTAATAAGGACTCTTACTATGGCCGAACGACATATCTCTACTACAGCGCTGGCGCGCCTGATTAATAAAGAAAGCAAAGAGTTGTTTATCCTGCTTACCACCGGCGGCTGGATTGTGAAAGTGGACAATCATTGGCAGCTCACTGAGAAAGGTAAGTTTGAAGGTGGTATTTATGTGAATCATCCTAAATTTGGCGAATACATCGCCTGGCCGGAATCCATCCAACACCATCATCTATTGAAGCTGCTACCGGAGGCACCATTAAGTGCGACCAATCTTGCACATAAATGGGATATCCCTGCGCGATTGGTAAATTTACTGCTGGCAGAGAAAGGTTTAATTAGAAAACATATTCGCGGCTGGTTGCTCACCGTGAAAGGAAAAAATCTGGGTGGGCAGCAGCAAGAGGCAGAATCCGGTATTCCTTTTGTGACTTGGCCAGAGACCATTCTGGATGAGCCTGGCATTATTAATTCTTTGTTACAAATTTCCGGCGATGAAGGATTAAGCGGGCAGGCTGCGCTAGATGGCCATTCCGTTAATAATGCAGTGCAGCGGCGCATTAACAATTGGTTGTATCTTGCGCGTGTAGTGCACGCACGCGATTACCGGCTGCTGTGGGATTTGGATACTGTTGTTGCCGATTTCTATGTTCCGGAAGCAGAATTGTGTATTGAGTGCTGGGCCGACCAATTAACGCAGGAGACTAATCGCGCTGCAGTATTAAGTGGTGAGCTGGAAAAACATGTGATCTACAAAAAGCATAAGGTTGCTTACATCGAGTTCAGCAATGAAAATATTCATCAGGTCGATGAAATTCTCGCGCGCGAATTATTGCGGCGCGGCGTTGCAGTTTATTAATCCCCCCAATTATTAACTTCTCCCAGCCGATTAACGTTTTAAAAGAGATGAGGAAAATCTGATGGCAAGCGTGTTTACTTTGATTATGGAAGGAAAGATTCCCGGTAATTTTGTGTGGAAGGATGATAAAGCTATTGCGATCCTGACGATTCAGCCTATTCGCCAAGGCCATGTGCTAGTGATCCCACGCGAAGAGATTGACCATTGGAGCGACTTGCCGCTGGATCTTGCTGCCCACTTGATGCAGGTTAGCCATAAAATCGCCAATGCCCTTAAAGTGGCTTATCCCGCAACCCGTGTTGGTTTTATGATCGCTGGTCTTGAAGTACCTCATACACACATTCATTTGGTGCCGATGGACTCCATGGCTGATCTCAGTTTTGACTTTGCGAAAAATGCCGATGGTGAAATATTGAAGCAAACGGCGGAAAAAATTCGCGCTGTACTTCAGGATCAGGGCTTCACCGAGGCCAAGGTCTAATTTTCCTGGGCGCCTGTATTAATGGCGCCCAGGAATTACTGCTATGAATCTGCTTATCTCACCAAACCCACTGCTGTTTTGGCTAACTGTCTGCATCAGTACCCCTATTTTATTATTGGCTCTTCGCCATGCGCCCTGGAAGCAGGTTTTGGTCAACCAATCCCGCCAGCATGCCTTGTTCGCAACGATTCTCTCACTCGCGCTTTTATGGTTATTGCAGGTGTCGGTGCGCGATACTTTGGCAATCCATCCACTATTGATGACCGTAACCACAATGGTATTTGGTTGGAGTCTTGCGATTCTTATCGGGGCTGTGGCGTTGGTTGCATTAGAGATCTATCAGGTACCACTTCACGCCATCACGCTGGATTGGGATGTCGCTGTAGCCCAATTCAACCTCGCTACGTTTCCGGTCGATTTTTGTTTAAGTGTGGCTGTGCCAGTAGGCTGGGCATGGTGTGTGCTTTGGTTGGTGGATCGCTGGACATTTAAAAATCCGTTCACCTACTTTTGGGGAGTAGGTTTTTTTGGTGCGATGGTAAGTTGTTTGTGGTTGGGCCTCGCCGCGTTGTTATTGTTTGCAGTCACTGGCAGTGAAGTCCAACTTACCACCACTCTGGAACATTTTATTGTGTTCGTATTGATGACCTTCCCGGAGGGATTTGTGAACGGCCTTATCGCTACCGTGATGACGGTACTCTATCCCGATATGGTGAAAACCTACCGTGATGATTGGTATTTGAAAGATTAACGCCAGGTAGGGAACTCTGAACCGGCTCAATCACACAAGCCGGTTCAAGCCAATTAATCGACCTACCAGATTTTCACTCTTACCTTCTCATCGCGATACATTCCATCGCCGGGTTTTACATCGTAGGCCCGGTAAAACTCCGGCATATTCGACAAGGGACCCAGCACGCGATACATTCCAGGTGAATGTGGGCCAGTGATAACTTGTCGCCGCAGGGCTTCATCGCGATATTTGATTCGCCACACCTGCGCCCAGCCCATAAAAAAGCGTTGATCTGCTGTAAACCCATCGATAGTTTTTCCTGATTTGCCTGACAGGGAATTGGTATAGGCTTTATGCGCGAGCGTGACGCCGCCGAGGTCGGCAATATTTTCACCCAGCCCTAATGCACCCTGTAAATGTAAATCGTCGATCGGTTTAAAGGCATTGTATTGATCGACCATCAATTGCGCGCGAGATTTAAATTGAATTGAGTCTTGCTCAGTCCACCAGTCATGCAAATTGCCATCGCCGTCAGAATGGCGACCTTGATCGTCGAAACCATGGGTGAATTCGTGGCCAATAACTGCGCCGATTGCGCCATAATTTACCGCATCGTCAGCGTCTACATTAAAGAAGGGTGGTTGCAAAATAGCGGCAGGAAAAACAATTTCGTTCATAGTCGAGCTGTAATACGCATTTACTGTTTGCGGTGTCATGCCCCACTCAGTGCGATCAACCGGTTTACCCAGTTGTCCGATAACGCGCTGGTATTCGCAGTTGCTGGCGCTGCGCAGGTTACCGATTAAATCATCCGCATTGATATTGACACAGCTGTAGTCTTGCCATTTGTCGGGATAGCCAATTTTAGTGTTGAACTTCGCGAGTTTTATTTTCGCTTGTTGTTTTGTGGCAGGACTCATCCATGTTAATTCATCAATTGACTGATCAAATGCAACGCGCAAGTTTTGGATCATCTTGTCCATTCGCGCTTTGGCTTCAGGTTTAAAATGCTGCTCTACATATTTTTTGCCGACGATAAAGCCAAGGTTGCTATCAGTCACAGTTGCAGCGCGTTTTTCCCGGGTCCGTTGCTCTTGCACGCCATTTAGTGTCTTACCGTAAAAATCAAAATTTGCATCGACAAAGGCACTGCTTAAATAAGATGCATTGCTATTGATGAGATGAAACTTGAGATATTGTTTCCACTGTGTAAGGGGCGTTTGAGCTTGCAGTTTTGCAAAGGCGGTGAAGTAGGTCGGCTGACGTACAACTAGCTCTGTAATGCCACCAAGATCTGCCGCCGTTAAAAAGGCTTTCCAATCAAAACCGGGCGCGAGTTTATTCAGTTCATTTAAATTCAACTTATTGTAGGTCGCATTTCTATCACGATTTTGTACGCGGCTCCAATGTATTTGCGCAATTTTTTTCTCCAGCGCAATGATATCAGCTGCCACCTTATCCGCATTTACTAAACCGGCAAGTGTCCATAGCTTGGAAATATAGGCTTGATATTTGGCTAACAGCTCGACCGAGCGTGCATCGTCTTTCAGATAGTAATCGCGATCAGGCAAGCCGATGCCAGCTTGGTTTGCGCCAGTAATATATTGATCCGATTTCTTTTGGTCCTGGCCTACATACAGCTCAATTGGAGAGGCGACGATATAACGCTGCCAGTCACCCCATAAAACACTCAGATCTTTATGGGTTTTGATATTATCAATTCGTGCCAGCTCGGAAGTTAGTGGTGTTAAGCCTTTTTCCTCGGCGCGCTGCTCGTCAAGAAAAGATTGAAAAAGATCGGCAATTTTCTGTTCATCAGAAGCCTTTATCTGTGTTGTTGCCGCCAGTTCTTTTATCAGTGCCAGCACTTGCTTTTCGGCGTTTTCATTCAGCGCATCAAAACTTCCCCAGCGCGCTTTGTCAGCGGGAATTTGTGTATTGTCGATCCACTTGCCGTTCACATAGCGGAAAAAATCCTGTTGCGGTTTGACGGAGGTGTCCATACTGGCAAGCTCAATTCCGGAGCCGAGCATCAGTGTTCCGCTGGTGTTCTTTTTGGAACCCGGGTTATTGGAGCAAGAAGCCGCACTGAACGCTAAGGCAATTCCTAATCCCACTACTATCAATTTTTTCATTGCAATTTCCTGATTGATTCTTTCGTGTTAGTGACAGACTTTCTGTAGCACCAATAGTTCGACTGACGCCTATTAATAAAGCGCGCGCTTAAACATTCCGATTGCAGTTTGGTAGCCCCACAATTGCAATTCTGCATCGTAGCGATCACCTTCATCGCGCATAAACGCATGTACTCCATTCACTTCATGCCAGGTAAAGTTCACGCCTTTGGTAACCAGATTTGCATACACCTTGGCGCGGCCTTCTGGTGGAATATGCGGATCTTGTTTGCCCCAGATCATCTGTAATTCGCCTTTGATTTCGCCAGTGCGGGTCAAACTTTCGTTGCCTGGATTTGACGGGGTTAAGCCCGAGTGAATATCGGTTGCGTAAAAGCAGCTGGTGGCTGAAATAGCCGGATTTATTGCGGCACGATATGCCAGTCCACCACCCAGGCAAAAGCCCATTGCGCCGATTTTCCCGGAGTAATAGGTGAGTGTTTGTGCATAATCAATCATTGCCAGAGTATCGGTATCGTGCGCTTCAAGTGTTTTGGCGACTTTATCGGCATTGCCTTTATCGCGGCCGGCATCGTCGTAACCGAGAACGGTGCCGATAGGATTTAGCTCATGGAATACTTCCGGCACAATCACAATAAAACCATGTCCCGCCATAATTTGTGCGCTGCGGCGAATAGGTGAAGTTTGTTGGAAAATTTCGGAGTAGAGAATAATCGCGGGGAATTTTTTGCCGGCCGTTTCAGCCGTATCTTTGGGGTGGTATATGTAACAACGCATAATTCCGGTCGGGGTCTGCAGATCGACTTCATGGTTCTGAATCAGCATTATTTTCTCCTCTGAATGAGCTTTTGATTAGATGTGCGTGTTTGGTTAGCGTTTAAATTTTTGCTCGAGCGTGTCCATTAACACTTTTACTTTTGCAATCGATTCGCGGTATTCCTGTTCGATTTCCGAGTCCGCGACTATTCCGCCGCCACCCCAACAGTGAATTTTGTTGCCGTCGCAAACCAGTGTGCGAATGGCAATGCTGGTATCCATCTGTCCGTCGGCACTAATGTAACCAAGACTGCCGCAATAGAGTGAACGGCGGGTTGGCTCCAATTCTTCGATGATTTCCATCGCACGGATTTTAGGCGCCCCGGTAATGCTGCCGCCAGGGAATGCGTCACGCAACACATCGATGGCAGTCGCCTCGCTTTTCAATTCGCCCGTTACTGTGCTTACCAAATGATGCACATTAGCGAATGTCTGTAACTCGCAAAGCGCCGGTACACGGACATTATTGCAATGCTTGCTTAAATCATTGCGCAATAAATCCACAATCATTACATTCTCGGCGCGATTCTTCTGGCTGGTTAGCAACCATTGTGCGTTTTCCGCATCTTCCGCCGGGTTTATGCCGCGTTTGATCGTGCCTTTGATTGGCTTGGTTTCAACTTGTTTACCATTGGCCTGAATAAACCGCTCAGGTGACAAACTCAGGATTGCTCCACCTTCCAACTGCATAAAACCGGAGAAAGGCGAGGGAAGTGCATCGCGTAATGCCAGATATGCAGTAAAGGAATCTCCACTGAATTCTGTACTGAAACGCTGGGCAAAATTGACTTGGTAGCAATCACCTGCGTAGATGTAATCCTCGATTTTTGCCAATGCCGCTTGATACTGACTTACATTAATATTGCTCTCAAACCTATTGATTTTAAATGAATTTTCATCACTCTTGATGTTTGACTTTACGTCGTGGAACGCTTGAGTTTTCGACTTGTCAGTACAAAGTTGCTCGATTTCAAAAAAGTTATAAGCGCCACCAAGGCTTTCGCTCAAGGTACTGTTAATCGCCAACCAGGCTTTTTGGTCGCGGTGATCCAGCACAATCGCCCAGGTGTAGATGCCAACGCACATATCCGGCAGGGCGATATCATCACGGGCAATACAGGGAAGTTTTTCCAGGCGGCGACCAAGATCGTAGCCAAAATAACCGAGTGCGCCTCCGCTAAAGGGAAGTTCTCCAGTGCCTTTATTTGCAGGCAGCAGTTGTTTTAGCAGAAAAAAGGGATCGAGCGGGGAATCTTCTTTCCGCCCATCATGGTAGCGAATCGATGTAGTCGATCCCTGCGTCTCCAGCAGGCATTGCGGCGCAGCACTAATAATATCGAAGCGACCATAGCTGCTACCGGGATGGCCTGAATCCAGCCAGATTGCGTTGGGTAAGTGACGCACAGCGACAAACCAGTTGCTGGAATCCGGCTGGTAAACAAGTGGAATAATGCGGGGTTTGTCAGCATTAGAATCAGGCATGGAGTCTCGTCGGGCAGGGCCTTTACGGGGGCTCTATTCTACCTCATCAACTATGGCCTGCGGCAAATAGACTTTGATGCCAAGCCCGTTTAAGCTGGCCGACGTTTGTTTTAACCCGATCTGGTTAAGGATTCTCCAATGGATGCTCTCGTTTTTATACTTGCGATGATCCTGGGTGGCGTTGCTACCTGGCAGATATTCAAGTGGTATCACAGCAAAAAATTACAGGCTCCCAAGCATGATACGGCCGTTGAATCGCATATTTTGTTGGAGCGTATCGAGAGAGTATTCAAGATCGTTTTGGCCGAAGGTTATTTCACTGAGATTTATGATCACAATGAAAAACGGGATTTTTTCGGCCTTTTCAAAACCCATAGCAAGGCATTGGTGGTTGCCAAAGCGAAAGTATCAGTGGGTTTCGATTTCTCCAAAATGCGTTTTCGCCGCGATCATACCAATCGCACATTGGTGATCGAACATTTTGCCGATCCAGAAATTATTTCCATCGACACCGATTACAGGTTTTACGACATCAATCAAGGCATTCTCAATAAATTTGATAACGATGATTACACAGCAATTCTCGCTGAAGCCAAAAAATTGATGCAAGAAAAAGCGCAGGCAAGTGAGCTACCGGAGATCGCACAAAAACAAGTGCAGTTTATGATGCAACAGCTCTGTGCTTCAGTAGGATGGCAACTGGAGCACGAGAAGGTATTGGAACCGCTTAAGACTGTTCAGGTCATTACTGGTGAACATAATAAATAAGGAATTTATATGGCGTTGGTTATTATTTTTACCCTTGTCGGTATGGGGCTCGGGGAAGCCGTGTTTTATAACAATGGCTGGATTATCGGTGGTGCGCTCGGTTTTTTAATCACCAAAATTTTCCAAATGACCAGCACAATAAAGCGGCTTGAACGCGATGTGCATGTGCTGCAGCAACAAGCACAGCAACAACTTAAAATAACAGCACAAGAATCTGTACCGGTTAAGCAGACGCCGGCGACATCTGCTGCTGAACCAGCACATATAAAAATTCCATTGGCAGAGCGCTTAAAAGCCCACGGCATTGAATTGCCGCCGGAAGCGGCGTTTGTTGAGCAACCAAAAGCACCTTTGGATTTACCGATAGGCGATGCTGGGCTCGAAGCGCTGGCGATGGAATCTGCGCAACCGCAAGTGCAACCTCAGCCAGCAGCGACACAATACAAGCCTCAAACAGTTCTTCCCGCAGGACCTGCAATACCTAATCCGATTGAAAAATTCCTTGCCTATGTCCATCGCTTCTTTACTGAAGGCAATCCGATTGTGCGCATCGGCATGGTGGTAATGTTTTTTGGTTTGAGCTTCCTCATTAAATATGCTTCCAATCAAGGTATGTTGCCGATTGAATTGCGCATGGCTGCGGTAGCAGCAGTGGCGATCACCTTGATCGGGTTAGGTTGGAAAACCCGCGCGAAAGAGGGTGGTTACGGTTTGGTACTCCAGGGGGGCGGAATTGCCGCTTTATATCTCACGGTATTTGCCGCCGCAAAAATGTATTCACTTATGCCGACCGGTGCTGCATTTGGTTTGATGTTTGTGATCGTAATACTCGGTGCGGCGTTGGCGATTCTGCAAAATGCACAGGTACTTGCCTTGATGGCAACTGCGGGTGGTTTTCTCACTCCCATTCTTACCTCGGATGGTTCCGGTAATCATGTAGGTCTATTCAGTTTTTATCTGTTACTTAATATCGGCATTCTTGCAATTGCCTGGTTTAAAACCTGGCGATTACTGAATTGGGTCGGTTTTGTCTTTACGTTTGTAATTACTTCCACGTGGGGCGTACTTAAGTACGAGCCGCAGTTATATGCCAGCACACAACCATTTTTGCTCGCATTCTTTGCGCTCTACTTAATTGTATCGGTGTTATTTTCGCTTAAGCAGCCACCCAATTTGAAAGGTCTGGTAGATGGCAGTTTGGTATTTGGGTTGCCTGTTGTCGGTTTCGGATTGCAAACCGCATTGTTGAAACACACCGAATATGGTCTGGCGATCAGTGCGTTAATTCTTGCGATAATTTATATCGCACTAGCGCGTGTATTATGGGCTAAATACCAACACACTCATCGTGTGCTGATTGAATCTTTTATTGCGCTTGGGGTTACCTTTGCCACTCTCACGATTCCGCTTGCGTTGGATGCGCAATGGACTTCTGCAACATGGGCCCTGGAAGCAACCGGGTTGATATGGGTGGGCTTGCGACAACAGCGGTTACTGCCAAGGTTTGCCGGTTATTTATTGCATATCGCCGCGGCTCTTTCTTTAATTATTAAGGGCGTAAATGCAGGAGACACGCCGATTATCAGCGGCGATTTTATTGGCTTGCTTATGCTGGCTGCTACCACTTTGTGTATTTCCTATCTGCTAACTCGTCACCTCGAACACACCAGCCGCTTTGAAAAACCACTACAGCAATTCACATTAGTCATTGGTTGGCTATGGTGGTTAGCTGCAGGGTATAACGAGATTCAGGGACATATTCCCGGGGAGCAACATTTCCCATCGTTGATCCTGTTTTTCGCACTGTCTATCGTTGCAGTGTTATTGCCAGGTTTAAAAATCCAATGGCCGCAATTGACACGCTTGGGTTTTTGGTTATTGCCGCTCACATCACTAGTGGCAATGCGCAATTTCGGCGAATCACTTTTTATCGGCTACGATGCCTATCCATCGCAAGGTTGGGGGCTATTGGCATTGCTCGCGTTTGTGCTGGTGCAATACCGATTCCTCTGGCGCCAACATGAAAGTAGTTCGTGCAGTTTGCTGAGTGTGTTCCATATATTAACGGCATGGTTTTTATTTAGTCTGGTTTACTGGGAAGCGAGTTATTGGCAACGCGAATTGGAATGGTATGGCACTAGCGCAGCAGTTTTGTGGTTTGTATGCCTTGTTGTTCCATTGATTGCACTCTTGAATCTTGTCAATAAGTCTATTTGGCCGCTTGCCCAGTATCAGGCTGATTATAAAAATCTAATCCCCGCACCGCTGATTTTCTTTTTACTGCTCTGGTTTATTTATGCCTGTCGCTATTCTGGAATTACAGATCAATTTTATTTACCCATTCTGAATCCGTTGGATCTTGCGCAAGCAGCAGTGCTATTGATTTTTGCCTATGTGATTAAACGTGGTTTCATCGGTGCGGATAAAATGCCGGTGGAGTTACGCTATGGTGCGATGGGCGCATTGGGTTTTGTGTGGATTAATGTAGTCTTACTGCGTGCGATCCACCATTACACCGGAGTGGCTTACATTCCTCAGATCCTGTGGGATTCTGTAGTCGTGCAAATGGCGCTGTCTATTCTTTGGACGATTTGTGCGCTTATTGTTATGAATCTTTCCCGTCGATTACAAAATCGCAGTTTATGGATGTTAGGAGCTGCGCTTCTCGGATTGGTATTGGTAAAACTATTCACCAAAGACCTTATGGGTACAGGTACGCTCGCGCGTATTGCGTCGTTTATGGCGGTAGGCGGTTTGATGCTGTTGATTGGCTATTTATCACCAATTCCAGCCAAGGCGAAACTGGCAGAAGAAGAGAGTGTCCAATAGGCGTCGCTTTTCTGGTCAGCGAGAACTGTCTGCGAGTGTTTAAGAATGTTACGAGGTAAATATCGAATGAAATGCGTAAATAAATATCTTTCTGTTGGTGGTTTGTTATTGAGCTTGGGTACATGGGCGAATGCAGATGTTATCCCTGTCTATCAAATAAAAGATGCAGCAGAAACTTATCTACAAACTACTATCACCCACGATATTTATCGTTATTCATCCAGCATCCAATTAAACGATGTTGTAGTTACCGATAAAGAGGGTAACAAATTACCGTATCGCATTACCCCACCGAGCACACAAACCAGTGAACAATCCCATCAGAAAAGCGTACGATTTTTTCCGGTTGCTGTAGGTGTGCCACCGGAGATAATTTTGGCATTGAGTAGCGCATCTATTCGTTTGGATGACAACGGAATCTCAGTAAGCGCCGAAAAAACTATCAACACCGAATTGCAAGAGCAAACTGCACCCATTGATTTTTATGTGGTAGACCTGAGCGAATTAAGAGAGCGTGCCGATAAACTGATTGTGAATTGGCAAGTAAATGAAACCAACCAGTATCTGGAAGTGCAGGTGAGTGGTACTAATGATCTCACTAATTGGGCGTCTCTTGCCCAAGGTACATTAGCGCAACTTCAGAAAGACGGTGAGCGGCTTACCAGCAATAAAATCACACTTAATGTCGCAGAAAAACAATATGCTTATCTGCGCTTGAAATTTACTCGTGGTGGCGAAAAGCTGGAATTGACCGACGTGCATGTCGAAAACACCGATAAAATCCCCAATGTACCTGCAGCAGATATATGGAGCGTAAATGGTGAACTTGCAGATGAACAGGACTCCGCATTGCGCTCTGCTGATCTCAAAAACACTCCCGTGGCCGCATGGGAATTTACCCGTGAAGATATAGCTCCGCTCAATGGTGTCAGTTTGAATCTTGGCACGACAGCTTACGGCGATAGCATAAAAGTATTTTCACGTTCCAGTGAGAAGAAATCCTGGCAATTAGTCCATCAGGGAATTTGGTTTAATGCACAAGTAGGCAATGAGTGGCGGCACAGCAATCCAATAAGCCTCCAGAGTGCTAGCGAAGTTTATTGGCGGGTTGAGTTTAGCGAGCAAGTTCGTAAAACCTTGAAGCCAATGCTGGTATTCCATCGTCAGCCACAACACCTGCAATTTATCGCCAACAACGCGGCACCTTACAATATTGCGATAGATAGTCAGGCTGCTCCTGATAGCCAGCAAAATAATCTCCAAATCTTTTC
This sequence comes from Cellvibrio sp. GW822-FHT04B05, assembly GCF_058800985.1. NCBI lineage: Bacteria > Pseudomonadati > Pseudomonadota > Gammaproteobacteria > Cellvibrionales > Cellvibrionaceae > Cellvibrio > Cellvibrio sp. GW822-FHT04B05. Next base: position 196,728 of record NZ_JBXAMU010000005.1, read on the forward strand.
TCAATTACTGAGTAATAAAGAAGCCAAATGGGTGCAAGTAAAATTTGAGGAACTGAATCCATCCATCAGCTCCTTCGCTCGCCATGCAGCCATCTTCAGCTGGAAAACAATTCTCTTCTGGATTGTATTACTCACAGCAGTTGGCGCTTTGGTATTTGTAGCGGTTAGATTGGTTGGGCAGATGAAAGAAACCAAGCAAGGTGGGGAGCTTTAAACCACTTTATATTTATGTAATTTATGGCGGTAATGCTTTGTCATGTTGCCTTATTAATCAGAAATTAACCAAGAGTTACCAATGGCTTCAAAATTTTATGTGGTATGGGCAGGGCGTGAGACGGGGATTTTTACAGACTGGGCTACTTGTAAAAAGCAGGTAGACGGATTTGTGGGTGCGCGTTACAAATCATTTTTAACTCGGGAAGAAGCCGAAGCCGCTTTTGGAAATGCCAAACCAACAGCGGGCAGTGGACGAGCTGTACCAAGTGGTACCAAGATCAAAACCTACAATGCCGCAGAAGTAAATTCATTACCTGTCGATGTAAAAATATTTACGGACGGTGGCTGCGAACCCAACCCTGGAGAGGCTGGTTCTGGTTTGTCGGTTTATCGCGATAATAAACTGGCTGAGCTCTGGTACGGTTTGTACAACCCAATGGGAACGAACAATACTGCTGAGTTAAATGCATTGCATCAAGGGTTGTTGTTGGCAAAAGACGAAATTACCAAGAATAAAACTGCGGCGGTTTTTTCTGACTCCCAGTATTCCATCCAATGCGTCACTTTGTGGGCAATTGGTTGGGAAAAAGCAGGATGGAAAAAGAAGGGCGGGGAGATTAAAAATCTGGAGCTGATCAAAGAAATTTATTCACTGCATCAGGTTCTGAAAGAGAAAGTACAAGTTTTGCATGTAAATGGTCACGTTGGTGTGCAAGGCAATGAGCTTGCAGACCGCATGTCTATCCTGGCTATCCAAACTCGCGAAACTGATTTTGCGCTTTATCGAGAACCGCTCGATATTGTGGCGATTTTGGCTACGCGTGCTGGTTGAGTAAAGTTATAACAATGAATCTTAAAAGCATCCTTAAAAATTCCAACAGTCAATTAGCATTGATTGTTGGCAACGGTATCAATCGCTATAACAGCGATGGTAATCTCAATTCATGGGATGCGATGTTGCTGGATTTATGGATAAAGCATACCGATGATGATCCAAAAGATATTCCGCTCGGAATATCACTCACCGAATTTTACGACGCGCTTGATTTAAGCAGTAAATTCAAAACCAAAAACCTGCAAAAAGAATTCTGTAATTTTCTGGTCGGCTGGAATGCGAAGCCGCATCATCATGCGATAGTCCAGTGGGCCAAACGGCGCAATGCTCCATTATTAACAACGAATTTCGATGAAACCCTAGCGGATTGTGCCGGTTTGAAATTGCATCATAACAATGCAGTGAGTTTTACCGATTTTTATCCGTGGGCAAGTTATTTTGCAGAAAGTGAAATCGAAAATATCGAGCGGGAGTTTGCGATCTGGCACATTAACGGAATCAAGCGTTACTCGCGCAGTATCCGGTTGGGATTGAGCCACTATATGGGATCGGTTGAGCGGGCGAGGGCGCTGATTCATAAAGGTGGTACCAAACGTTTATTTTCTGACAAAAACAATGGAGAGTGGAATGGTTGCAATACCTGGCTGCATATTGTGTTCAATAATGATTTGTTATTCGTCGGACTTGGATTGGATACATCAGAAATTTTCTTGCGTTGGTTATTGATCGAGCGAGCCAAATATTTCAAGGCATTTCCCAAGCGCGCTCGGCAAGCCTTTTATGTTCATGCCGGATGTGAACTGTCTTCAGGTCAAACAATTTTTTTGAAGAGTGTCGGATGCCAAATCATAAGGGAGCCACATTATGAGGTTCTTTATGGTGATAGTTGGTCAAGTATTTGACCCTGCGCAGGTGTTGATCTGCATTCCGGGCGAGTATGTTTTTGTAAAGGCCCTCCCGTTTATCTGATAATTCGGTTAAATTCAGTGGCACAACACTAATAACCAGGATGATCTGATATGACCAGGCTTTTTTCTGCTAAAGCTTTATTTGCCGCCCTCGTATTTAATACCATTTGCCAACCTCTATCTGCCGCAACTAATCCTGACAAGGAGGAGTGGGTCGAGTTGTTTAATGGCAAGGACCTGAGTAATTGGACGATTAAAATCCGTGGTTATCCGCTGGGTGAAAATGCATTTAATACCTTTCGAGTTAAAAATGGCATCATGCAGGCCCGCTATGACCACTACAGTAATTTTGATAATCGCTTTGGGCATATTTTTTCCAATGCCGGGGCGTTTTCATATTACAAAATTCAAGTGGAATATCGTTTTGTCGGCGACCAGGTGAAAGGTGGTCCGGCGTGGGCATATCGCAATAACGGGATTATGTATCACACCCAGGATCCAAAAAGTATGACGGTTGAGCAAGATTTTCCCGGTAGCATGGAGTATCAATTATTAGGCGGTAACGGCAAAGATCCTCGTACCACTGGCAACCTTTGTACTCCCGGCACCCATGTTGTATTCAACGGCAAATTTACCGAGGACCATATTATTAATTCGAGCAGTGATACCTTTCACGGCGACCAGTGGGTTACTGCCGAGTTGATCGTACATGGCAGCGAAAAAGCCGAGCACTTTATTAATGGCAAAAAAGTTTTGGAATATACGGATTTGCAGTGGGATGATCGCACACCTAACGGCAAAGGGTTTATCGCCCTGCAAGCAGAGAGCCATCCAACTGATTTTCGCAAGGTTCGGATATTAAATCTGGAGGGCTGTATGGATAAAAAGGCCAGGAATTACAAAAGTTATTTTGTAAAAGATAATCCAAAAACCTGTAAGCACTAATTCAATTTTTAAAAAGCAAAAACCGCTATCAATAACCATTTCTGATTATTGATAGCGGTTTTTTTTATTGCCTTAATTAGCTTGCAGCGCGCAGTTTCTTAGCAGCTGACACCATGTTGGTGAGCGCAGGAATTACTTCATTCCATTGACGGGTTTTCAAACCGCAATCCGGGTTTACCCATAAACGTGCAGCCGGGATACGCTCAGCAGCCTTCAGCATAAGCTGCACCATGTGCCCTTCCGTTGGAATGTTTGGCGAGTGAATATCGTAAACACCCGGGCCAATCCCGTTGGGATAATTGAAGTTATCAAATGCATCCAGCAATTCCATATCGGAACGTGATGTTTCGATAGTGATAACGTCGGCATCCATATCGGCGATGGATTTGATGATGTCGTTGAACTCGGAATAGCACATGTGGGTATGAATTTGCGTTTCGTCTTCCACACCGTTCGCCGTAATGCGAAAAGATTCAACCGCCCAATCCAGATACTCTTGCCATTGGGCTTTACGCAGCGGTAAACCTTCACGTAATGCGGCTTCGTCGATCTGGATTACTTTCACGCCCGCCTTTTCCAAGTCCAACACTTCTTCGCGAATCGCCAGTGCCAATTGATAGCAAGATACTGAACGCGGTTGATCGTCGCGAACAAAAGACCAGTTCAGCATTGTCACCGGACCAGTCAACATACCTTTCATTGGTTTGTCGGTAAGCGATTGTGCGTATTGAGTCCACTCAACCGTCATCGCTTTCGGACGGCTGATATCACCGACCAGGATTGGCGGCTTCACGCAACGTGAACCGTAGGATTGCACCCAACCAAATTGGCTGAACGCATAACCGTCGAGTTGTTCGCCGAAATATTCCACCATGTCATTGCGCTCGGCTTCGCCGTGTACAAATACATCCAGTTCCAATTCAGTTTGTTCTTTTACGCTGCGCGCAATTTCTGCACGCATTGCATCTTTGTAAGCAGCTTCGTTTATCTCGCCTGCTTTAAATTGGCTACGCGCTTGACGAATTTCTGCCGTTTGCGGGAAGGAGCCAATGGTAGTAGTTGGGTAAGCTGGCAATCTCAACAATGCCGCTTGTTTTGCCGCGCGTACTGCATAAGCGCTTTTGCGTTGTCCCAATTGTGCAGTCAATTGTGCGATCGCCGCTTTAACAGCCGGATTATTAACGCGTGGAGAATTACGGCGCGCTTCGATAGCGGCTTTATTTTCTGCCAGCTCATTTTTTACTGCATCGCGACCTTGCTTCAACGCAACGGATAAAATTTTCAGCTCGCCAAGTTTTTGTAACGCGTAGGCCAACCAGGATTTAATATCGGCATCCAGTTTTTGCTCGCTCGCCAAATCAACCGGTACGTGCAGCAATGAACAGGATGGTGCAACCCATAAGCGGTCTCCCAGTTTTGCAGCAATGGGTTCCAACCAATCCAATACACTGTTCAGATCAGCTTTCCAGATATTGCGGCCGTTAATTACGCCGAGTGATGCCACGCTGGTTGCAGGCAATTTTGCAATTAATAACTCGACTTCATTGCGCGCATTAATCGCATCCAAATGCACGCCTTGTATAGGTAAGCTTGTAACCAACTCAAGATTATCTTGCAGTTGACCGAAGTAAGTCGCGAGCAACAATTTTACGTTGCCGGTGTTCAATGCGGCGTACGCCGTTTTGAATGCACCTTTCCAATCATTATCTAACTCGGTGACAAGAATTGGCTCATCGATTTGAATCCACTCAACACCTTGGGCTGCCAATGTGTTCAACAACTCTACGTAAACCGGCAACAAGCCAGCGAGCAACGCAAGCTTGTCTGAATCATCTTTTGCTTTACCAATCGCAAGGTAAGTGATCGGGCCAACAATGACCGGCTTGGCTTTTACGCCTTGTGCTTTGGCTTCAGCCAGGTGCTCTAACAAGCGGCTTGGGTCCAATTTGAATTGGGTGCCTGCGGTAAATTCAGGAACGATGTAGTGATAGTTGGTATCGAACCACTTGGTCATTTCACCGGCAGCAACACCGCCGCAGCACGGTGTATGCTCTTCATTTTGTGCAGAGCGACCGCGCGCAACACGGAAGTAATTGTCGAGTACATCACCATGAAAACCTTGTACGCGCTCGGGTAAGTTGCCCAGGGTGAAGCTGGTGTCCAGCACTTGGTCGTAGAAAGAGAAATCGCCTACCGGTACCAGATCCAAATCTGCCTGATTTGCCCAGTGATGCTTGCGTAATTCTGCACCTAGCGCTTTCAGTTCATCGCGTGATGAGAGGCCTTTCCAATAGGATTCTTGTGCGAATTTCAGTTCGCGCTTAGCGCCGATACGGGGAAAACCCAGATTATGAAAAAGTGCCATAGCATGCCTCTCTTTAGCTGATGTGCAAAAGTTGGAAGCATACTAGGCTTGTCGAAACATGATTAAAAATGGTATTTTTTCAGAAATAGATTAGTTTTGTTCATGTGAAACATTCCCGGAGCACAAAATGTTGGAACGAATCCATTTGACGGTAGTGCGGGAGGTCGAGCGGCAGGGCTCATTAACGGCGGCGGCGAGTGTGCTGTGCCTGACCCAATCGGCATTGAGCCACACAATCAAAAAATTGGAACAAAACCTGGGTACGGATATCTGGCTGCGTGAAGGGCGCAGCTTAAAACTCACCCAGGCAGGGCAATATCTTCTCGCCGTTGCAAACCGTGTGTTGCCGCAGTTGGATTATGCCGAGGAACGTATACGCCAATATGCTGAGGGCGAGCGCGGCACTTTGAGGATCGGGATGGAGTGCCACCCCTGTTACCAATGGCTGCTTAAATTGGTTTCGCCGTTTTTATCAGCTTGGCCGGATGTGGATGTCGACGTAAAGCAAAAATTCCAGTTCGGCGGATTAGGGGCATTGTTTGGTTATGAAATTGATCTCTTGGTAACACCAGATCCACTCTACAAACCGGGTTTACATTACAAGCCGGTATTTGATTATGAGCAGGTACTTGTTGTGAACAGCGTTCACCCGCTCGCGAAAGTTAATTATGTAGAACCGCCACAATTAAGTGGCGAAGTACTGATCACTTATCCGGTAACGATTGAACGATTGGATATTTACAATCAATTTTTATCACCTGCCGGCATTAACCCGAAACGCCACAAACCGATTGAAACTACCGACATCATGATGCAAATGGTGGCGAGCGGTCGCGGTGTTACCGCGCTACCGCGCTGGTTGGTAGAAGAATATGCAAGCAAATTGGATGTAGTGCCATTGCGTTTAGGTAAACAAGGCATCCACAAAAATATTTTCCTGGGCATTCGCGAAGCGGATATGAATATTGATTATCTGCGTGCGTTTGTCGATTTGGCTAGCCAATTTCATGCGTCTAACAACCAGTAGAATAGTTTTTTTATCCAGGCAATGTGGTGTTACTAATGTCCTTCATTTACCTCTTCTTTCAAAGTCGCCAGATAAGCCACCAAATCGCGCAGTTCTTCTTTGGTTAATGCTAAACCCATCGGGGGCATTGGGGAAATTCCACCGGTTTCGATAGCGGCAACATCAGCGCGTTTAATTTCATGTTTCTTATCAGCAGCCGTAATCGTCATGGTGGTTTTGGTTTCTGCATCAAAAGAACCTTCGATCCGCTCACCATTGTTTAACACCGCTGTAATCCGACCAAAACCGGGAGCGATGCGTGCAGCAGGTGCAACCAAAGCCTCCAGCATTTGCTCGCGGGTAATGCGTTGGGCAATAGTGGTTAATTCAGGTCCAACACGATTGCCACGTGTTCCTACCATATGACAGCGAACACATTGGGTTGAATTACTGTAGCGGAACAGGGCAACTCCTTTTTCTGCATCGCCACCGTAAATAGTTTCGCGGTAAACATCGAGTGGATTGTTTTGGTCTTTCTTGCCTTCATAAATCGCAAGCTGCTCTTTCAGTGCAGGTGAACCGATTTTTTCAGCAGCGGTAATAAGCTCCAGTTGAACTTCTGGCGCAACTTTTCCTTCAATAAGTAACGCCATTTGTTCGCCGAATACGGCTTCTGCTTCAGGTGCTTTCACATTGGCAAGTGAGAGCATTGCTGCTTGTTGTTCACCGGTGGTGCCGCTCTTTAACAACAGCGCATGCATATCCACTACTTGTTGTACGGGCAGATTTAATTCCGGTACCATTGCCAACGCTTCCATACGCACGGCCTGGTTTTTATCGTTGAGTGCAGAGAATACCAGATCGCCCATATTGGCAGGGTTAAACTTTTTGAGTGTATGCAATGCCGCAATGCGCACCGATGGAGCTGAATTTTGTGTGAGCATTGTGATCAATTGCTTGTTAGCACTTTGGATATTTAATTCACCGAGCGCCCGCACCGTTGCTTCACGTACGCTCGCGTCTTTATCGCTAAGCAACTTCGGGTAACCGCTAGTAATTGCTGCAATGGCTTCTGCTTGTGGATGCGTTAATGGGCCGCGATACATGCCTGTTACACGGTCATAATTAGATGAGTTTCCCCAAACAGCGACCGCATTGATAGCTTCAGAGCGTAATGCACCGGGAATATTATTTTGCTGGGCAAATTGAATCAGGCGATTGGCGTTCTCCACAGTATTACCACCAGCATAAACGTTTGCGTTAATTGCGCGACGCAGTAACGGTTCGTTGGTAAAGCGAGGTTTGTCGAGTAGTTGTGCGAGCGCAGGCAATGCATCGGTTACCAACGCATCATCATTAATTGCACGTGCAGCGTTGGTAACAACAAATTCGCTTTTATCATTTAAGAATAAAGCGAGGGCAGGGCTTTCCAATTGCTTTAGTGCGACTACTGCAGCAATGCGCACGGCTTCAGAGGGATGAGTGGATAATTTCCCCAATGCATCCTGATTGCCAATGCGGCCGAGTGCAATCGCGCCAGCATGACGCAGGTAAACATCTTGTTCATTGTTAGCCGCCAGCATAGCAACCAGTGGTGCAATGGCTTCTTCAGCACCTATACGTCCCAACGCTTGCGCACTGTAAAGTTGTACGCGCGGATGTTTGTCGGCCAGCAATGGCAGTAATTTGCCAGTAGCTTCTTTTGTCCGGGCATCACCCAATACTTTTGCTGCTTGCGCACGAATTTCAGGATCGGCATCTTGCAGCAAATTAATTAATACCGCATGTTCAACCGGATTTTTACGCAAGATCTGTCCCAAGCCCCAGATAGCGTGGATACGCGCTAATTGATTGCCTGAGGAAACGGCTGAATTTTGCAGCGGTTTTATTTGCTGATTGTCTACCAATGCAAATTGCGCTTTTTGGCGTACACGCATGTCAGCATGGCTTAACAACACAACTAATTTTTCGGTGGATTCCTTGCGTAAATCGCTACCGAGCAGCACTTGGGTTTCCTTACGAATTGGATTGCCGGCAGTATCAGGTGTATCCAATTTCCATACGCGCCCTTTTTGTTTCAGTCCCCAGCCTTCAATCCAGTCACTCATATAAAGTGCACCGTCAGGGCCAAAATCCAAACCGGTTGCAAGCACACCGCGGAAAACATTTTTGTCACTTGCCAATTCAAAACTTGCGCCTTTGGGTTTAAGCGTAAATGCATTTACACCCGCGCGCGTTGCCGATCCAACAAATTCCACAACGAAGAAATGGTCTTTCCATTGATCATTAAACGCGGTACCGGGGTTGTACGTCATACCCGCTGGGCCGGAGTGATAGGGAGCAACCGGCGGCAATACGTGTGCGGCCTGGCCTTTGAATTGTGGCTTGTAATATTCCTCATCCATCCAGACTTTGTAGCTATTATTTTTAGGATCTTTGTATTTGCCCAACTGCCAGTTGATTCGCCAACCGGTATCAGAACCCTCGATCAAATGCACTATGCGTTCATATTCCCCAACGTGGTCGCCATCGTTATCCACGCTGATAAAATTGCCGAATTTATCAAATGAAAACTCATAAACATTGCGCGTACCTGCAGCAAAAACTTCAAAATCGCTGCCGTCTACTTCGCTGCGTACTACAACGCCTTGGTTGGGGTAATGCCATTTTTTGCCGGTGCTATCGACAATGCTGGTACCGATATCCCCCATGCTGTAATACATTTTTCCATCCGGGCCTAAAGTTGCGCCGGAAAGACCGTGGCCGCTAAAACCAATGTGCACTGCGTAACCATTCGCGAGCGATACTTTGGTATCCATAACACCGTCATTATTGGTGTCTTTCAAACTCCAAAAATCCGGTGCAACGTTAACGAATAGGGTATCGGTCTGATCGTTGTAAAACATACCGCCGATTACATCAGTGACTTCGCTGTTAAAATCTTCCACGACTGTCTGCGCAAAATCAGCTTTGCCGCTGCCCTGTGTATCTTCCAGTCGCACAACTTTTTCTTTTACCACAGCGAGATCGCGCCAGTCGTGACTGCCATCATTATTGCGATCGGGTATACGTTCATTCTGCGCACTTTTTTCCGGTGCGAGTTCGGTGTGTAAAAATTGGCGGCGATCTTCCACTGTCGAAAATGCTACCGACGGATGTTCCCAATCGGGATAAGCGCGAATGTCAAATTCAGAATTATTGCTGCGCTGGGTGATGCCTGCCCAAATGCGGCCTTTGCCATCCACATGGATTGCAACAGTATCGCCCAATAATTTTTCCGATGCCCAAAGCTCGCCTTTAATCCCCTCAGCCAACGTAAGCGGTACTTGTGGCTCAATTTCCTGCGCTGCCTGTTTAGCTTCTTCCGGTGTAATGCGGATAATGTCCAACGCTGTACTGTTTGACGCAGCACTCGCTTGCTGTGGATTTGCATCAGTTACCGTTGGTGTTTCTTTTGAACAACCGGCGATAACAATCAGCGTGCTGACAACGGGGATGAGCAGAACACGGGATAAAGGAATTCCAGGCGGGCATTTTTTCATGAATGGCTCACAGCTAATTATGGTTGTAGTCACTTTGGACAGTCTTATAGTCAGTCGGAATTATAGGGTGCTTGAGGCAAAGCGGCGCGTGAATTGACGAACGTGAACATTAATTAACACTTGATGAACCGATTACAGGCACCCGGATTAACGAAATGCCTGCAACTTGCATTGGTAAAAGAATTAAACGGGAATTCCATCCGGTACATGCGCTACTTTTTTCGCCTGTGTTCCCTCAGGTGGAGAATAAAAGCCGATGTCATCACCTAATTGATCGCGCACACGAATCATGGAAAACATGCCGCCCATTTCGAGTTTCCCATAGCGACCTTCACCCATCATCATCGGCAAGGTATTTTCCGGGCCGGGCATGTGGCCCATATCGACATGCACTTGATGTTCCGCCATTCCGTTTTCGCCCATTGCCATATATCCCGGCAGCACTTTGCTGATTGATTCAGGTTGTTTAGCGCCGATCATATTAGGTACGCCGTGCCCCATCGCATTCATGGTGTGGTGACTCATATGACAATGGAAAGCCCAATCGCCGGGAACCGCAATAAATTCCAGATCGCGTGTTTGGCCGACACCAACAATCTCGGTGACTTCTTTACGCCACTGCGATTCTGGCCAGCGCCCGCCATCGGAGCCGGTCAACTCAAATTGCACACCGTGTAAATGAATCGGGTGATTCCACATGGATAAATTGCCCACGCGAATTCTGATGCGTTCGCCCGTTTGCGCGACCATAGATTCAATGGCGGGAAATACTTTGCTATTCATCGTCCATAAATCGAATTCGCTCATCACACTGGGATCGGGTCGGTAAGTTCCGGGATGAACCGCCCAATTGTGCAGGAGTACAACGTAATCGCGATCAACTTTTGGAGTAACCGCCACTTTCGGATGAATGATAAACATGCCCATCATTCCCATCGCCATTTGCACCATTTCATCTGCATGCGGGTGATACATGTGCGTGCCGTGTTGTTCCAAGGTAAATTCGTATACAAATGTTTCGCCGGGTTTTATTGCCGGCTGCGTTAAACCGCTGACACCATCCATTCCCCAAGGCAATAAAATCCCGTGCCAGTGCATGCTGGTGTGCTCTGGTAATCTATTGGTAACGTAAATGCGCACGCGGTCGCCTTCAACGGCTTCAAGTGTCGGGCCGGGTGTACTGCCGTTATAGCCCCAGGCTTTTATTTTTGTTCCCGGTGCAAATTCATGTTCAATTTCCTCAGCAATCAAATGGAACTCTTTCACTCCCTCGTTAAGGCGATAGGAAAGTGTTCGGCAGTTAGGTGTAATTACCGGCGTGTAGCCTTGCGCTGTCGGTTCCGGTTTTTTAGTACTGACAGCCGGGATTTTTTTAGTGGTTTTCTCTGCCCTTTTTGCGATGGAGGAATGATTGTGATTGTCCTTCGGTGCAGCATTATGTTGATGCTCGGCATGGTTCTGCTGAGCCTGCATTGGCAAACTGGTAGCAACCAAACCGGCTGCACTGCCCAGTAAAAGGGTACGACGATTAATCATGGTGATGCTCCTCGTGTTCACCAGCCGTTTTTTCGGTTTGATGGTGTTGGTGATCAACTGATTTTTCATGGCTGCCATGGTTCATTTCCACATGGTTCATCCTGGAACGATCCATATCGGCATGATTCATTTTGCTGTGATCCTTATTGTGGTGAGTTGTCGTTTGATGATTAATTGTTTGTTGATCTGTTTTATCTAGCGGAATTGCCTGGCCAATCGCCAATTCCAGCTGCGTGCGGGCTTGCCAGTAAGCAGCCAGTTCATTGGTATAGTCGTGGGCCAGTTGAATTTCCTGACGTTTGATGTTGAGTAATTCAAATGGGCTGCCGAGCATAAAATTAACTTCGCGATTGGACAACGCTACGCGTTTTTCTGCGATCTGCAGGCTGGTGTGAATCAGTGCCAGTTGTTCACGGGCAGAATGTATTTGGTTGAGTGCCTGTGCGATTTCGAAGTCAGCATCCAGTAATAATTGCTGTAATTGCGCTTTCAGCTTTTCGTGCCGTGCATCAATCGTCGCAAGTTTTCCTTGATTGCGATTGAATATAGGCAGCGCAAATTCGATTTCTGGTCCCACATTCGTTTTTCCATCGAATTCACGCTCTGCATTTACACCGATACTCATATCGCGCCAGCCGTTTTCCTGCCGGATAAATGTACGGCGCTTGTCCATTTGGATTAATTGCTGCTGCAGGATTTTTATGTCCAGGCGATCCATGCTCGCTTGTGAAAATAAATCATCGTGGGCGAACTTCTCGGCAGGTAAAGCCGGCAATTGAGTTGGCAGGATGATTGACTTTTTTGAATCAAAGCCAATTAGATTGAGTAGATCAAGATATTTTTCCTGTGCTTTGCGCTCGCGCTTTTTTACCTGTTGCTGCACACGGCGCGCCTCATTGTCGTAATACAAAAAACTGTTTTCCGACATATTGCCCGCACGATAAAGGCTACTGGCAAGTTGCTGGCGGGCGAGGGTGGCCGCCAGCATTTGCTGCTGCACTTGCAAATGTTGTTGTGCAGCAACCGCGCCGTAGTAAGCCTTACCTGTTTTAACAATCAAGCTTTGTAACTGTTCTTGCAAACGTAATTGCACCGTCAGCAGATTGTCTTGCGCAAGCTGGCGACGCAATGGACGTGTGAATAATTCCAATAGCGGTTGGCTTAGCCCTGCATCCAATTGCCAGCGTCCGCCTTCTTCAGGCTTCAGCGCACCGAGCGAAAAATGTGGATTGCTGATTAATTCCGCCTGCAACTGTTGTGCATTGGCAATGCCCAGTTGCGACAAATCCAATCGTACCTGCGGTGACTGCGTTAATAGCATTTGCACGGCGGTGTCCAAATCGAGTGTTTTGGTTGAAAGTTCCGGCGCTTTCGCAGAGAGCTTGGCGTTCGGGTATCGTTCGCCAAGTTGATGCTCTAGCAATATCACCGAATTTTCAGGCGGTGTTGTGGTGCATGCGCTGAGTAACAAGCTCGCGCAAAGTAAAAAACTGCTGCGGGTGAGCAGGGTGGTGGTAATCATTTTTAAATCCTTAACTATTATCGCCAGCACATGGCAAGCGATTGATGTTAATAGTTGAATCAAATCGATAAAGAGAATCGATGCACAGATGTATTTCCTTGCGAGCAATATATTTCTCGCAAGGAAAATTATGCGTAAAACTGCGGTGGCCGCTGTGGTGTTTCCAAGGTAGGTTGTGCAGGTGAGGGAGTTTTGAACTGGATGTAGATGCTGTTCGAATCAATGCCCGGTGGCGTGAATTCACGTAGCACTAAAGCTGATTGCCAGCTGCATGAAAATTGACAATGGTTACAGGATGTAGTGTCCGGTGATGAAGGATTGTGATCGGTATTTGCCGGGCTATTAATTTGCAAATGAGATGCTGTTAATTGCACATCGGAAATAGAATTGTGACAGGGAATATAGGCTTTGGGCTCAGCTATTGAATCCAGTTGCGTAAGGCTGGATTCAATTTGCGCGCAATGCAGCCATTGCCCTGCAACCACCTGCAGCGGAAGCCACAGGCAGAGGGCAATCACAATGATAGGTAAGCGTTTGCGTGCAATCATTTGGCTAATCGTTTTTTCAGTTTGCTTGTTCAGTCGCGTATTCGTAGCGCCAGTTTTTAAGCCGCAATGCATTGGTTACTACAAATACACTGGATAATGCCATGGCCCCAGCGGCGAGCATGGGTGATAAGAGTACACCAGATAACGGATAAGCCACACCGGCGGCGAGCGGAATTAATGCGGCGTTATAGGCAAATGCCCAGAATAAATTTTGTTTGATATTGCGCATGGTGGCGCGTGCGAGCGCAATACTTTTCGGGACTCCGTCAATACCTCCACTCACCAATACAAGATCGGCGCTCTCTATAGCAATATCAGTTCCCGTTCCAATCGCCAAACCAAGGTCAGACTCTGCAAGTGCGGGTGCATCGTTAATGCCGTCACCTACAAATGCAATTGCGCCATGCTGTTTGCGCAGTTTTTTAACCGCCGAGACTTTTTGTTTGGGTAGCACTTCAGCGATCACCAAATCAATTCCTAATTGCCGTGCAATCACATCTGCAGCGCGCTGGTTATCACCGGTGATCATGGCGATTTTAAAACCTAAATCATGTAATGATTTCAATGCTTCAGCGGTACCGGGCTTTATTGTATCCGCCAGCGCCATCACGGCAGCAATTTGGTTGTTGAGTGCAACATATATTGGTGTTTTTCCTTCGCTCGCCAATTGTTGTGCGCTATCGAGAAAAGAATCCAAAGGAATACCGAATTGCGTAAACAAGCGATCCGCACCGATATAAATTGTTTCTCCGGATACCGTTGCTTTTAAACCGGAACCAGTAATGGCCTCAAATGATTCCACATTACCGAGTGGAATTTTTTCTGCCTCCGCTGCTTTTACCAACGCATTTGCGATTGGGTGTTCGGAATGCTGTTCGGCCGTTGCAGCGAGGGCAAGCACGGTTTTCTTTTCAAATCCGGGAGCAACAATAAAATCCGTAAGCGTAGGTTGACCGATAGTCAGCGTGCCGGTTTTATCAAACGCGATTGTTTTCACTTCAGCTAATGTTTGCAGCGCGCTGCCGCGACGAAACAGTAAGCCGAGATTAGCGGCGCGACCGGTACCGACCATAATCGATGTCGGTGTTGCCAATCCCATGGCACAGGGGCAGGCGATAATCAACACTGCAACAGCATTGACCAGCGCAAAGCCAAGCGTGGGTTCAGGACCAGCGATTAGCCAAACCAGAAAAGTGATGACAGCAATCAGTATCACCACGGGCACAAACCATTGGGTGATTTTGTCTACCAGGGCTTGGATGGGTAACTTGGAACCTTGTGCGGATTCAACCAGGTCAATGATTTGGGCGAGCAATGTATCTTTACCGGTTTTAGTGACTTTGCAGGTAAAAGATCCATTGGTGTTGAGCGTGCCGCCAATCACTTGTGCCCCGGCGCTTTTGCTTACCGGTATAGGTTCGCCAGTCATCATCGATTCGTCGACAAAAGAGGCTCCCTGAATGATTTCACCGTCCAGTGCTATTCGCTCGCCGGGGCGGACAAGGAGTAGGTCATCAACGTGGATAAGTGCAATATCCACAGTTTCATGCTGTTCACCTTTCACCCTTGTCGCCACGTGCGGCTGAAGTTTTACCAATCGGGCGATGGCGTCGCTGGTGCGGCCGCGTGCGTTTGCTTCCATCAATCGTCCGAGCAAAATCAGGGTGACTATAACAGCAGCAGCTTCAAAATAGACGTTTACCGTTCCGGCTGGCAAAAGAGCAGGAGCAAAGGTCGCCACCAGTGAATAACCCCAGGCAGCGAGACTGCCGAGGGCAACCAGGGAATTCATATCCGGTTGCAAACGTAGGAGGGCAGGCAATCCCTTTTGGTAAAACGCACGGCCGGGGCCGAACATCACCAGGGTTGTTAACACTGCTTGAATAATCCAGTTCCAAATTCCGAGATTTGCCATTAACCAGTGATGGAAGGCAGGAATCAAATGACCGCCCATTTCCATTACAAAGACGGGGGTAGTTGCGATCAATGCCAGAAAGAATTTTTGTTTAAGTTGTAAGCGCTCTTGCTCGCGCCGTTCGGCTTGTTCGTTGCGATCATCGTTATTGGCAAGCGAGGCTTTATAGCCAGCTTGCTCAACGCTGAGAATCAGATCTTCGGCTGCGACAGGATGCGTAAGTAACAGATGTGCTCGCTCAGTGGCGAGGTTGACGCTGGCAGAACTGACGCCATCGACCGCGGCCAAGGCTTTCTCGACATGAGCGACGCAGGAGGCGCAGCTCATCCCACTGATGGCTAATTCTAATTCCTGCTGTTGGGTGGACATCATTCTATCCTCTTGAGTACCTTGGTCTAAGACTAAACCTTTCCGTAAGGGGAAGGTCAAGCAGCGATTTGCAGTCGGCGCGATAAACATCTAGGATTCCGCCCTTTATTGGTGCGTTGGAATTTACCATGACGATCAAACATATAATTCACGAAGCTCGTCTGTATTTGGGCATCGAGCGCAATACCACCCGTCACGGCGAGAAGATTATTTCCGCCGTGGGTGCTTTTCTCGGCATATTGGCCGTGTATTGGGGCACTCGCTGGTGTTTCCCCGACGGCTTCATGCACACCGCAGGCACCTTGATTATGGTGACCTCCATGGGAGCGAGTGCGGTGTTATTGTTTGCGGTACCGCAGGGAGCTTTATCCCAACCCTGGTCGGTAGTCGGCGGGCATTTGCTCTCGGCGTTTGTCGGAGTGTCGATCCAGCAATTATTTCCCGACCAAACCTGGACCCCTGCTTTGGCGGTAGGTTTGGCCGTCGGGGTAATGCATTACCTGCGTTGCATGCATCCTCCCGGCGGCGCGACCGCATTGGCAGCAGTAATTGGTGGCCCGGAGATTTACCGGCTGGAATATTACTATCTGTTAATGCCCATCCTGATTAACGTCACCAGCATCATGGTGATGGCAATCGCGTTCAACGCGCTATTTTCCTGGCGCCGTTATCCCGCCCATCTTACCCGTCGCAAGCTTGCCAAACCGGCGGCTGCGGCGGAGCGACAATTTGAATTGACCCAGGAAGACTTTTCCGCAGCGATGGAGCAGCTCAACTCTTATGTAGATATCACCACTGAAAACCTGACCCAGTTATTGGAACTCGCCAAGCAACATGCCGAGAAAAACATCACCCACCCTGAACAGATCATAGCCGGACACTTCTACAGCAATGGGAAATTGGGGAACTTGTGGAGCGTACGTCAGGTCGTAGACGCCGCTGATAATCAAAACGCCAACAAAGATCAGGTAATATATAAAGTTGTGGCCGGCGCCGGTGGCTATGCAACGGGTATTTGCCTTCGTGCAGAATTTCGCCAATGGGCACGCTACGAGGTTAAACAACAACCTAACGGCCACTGGAAGAAAGTCACTGATGAGGAATAACCTCAATAAGATGGCGTAAGTATTACAAATTCCAACAAATTTCAGATGTTGAGCGACAGCCAGTCAGGATAAGATGCGGTAATCCTGGCTGGGTCTATAGGCTCCGTTAGCAACAACATCAGTCTATTTATAACTAGAGGTTTTCGTCCATGCATTCATCCGCCCAGTTTGTATCCCCGGCTAAATGGCTCAAACTTACCATTTCAGCAGCTTGCTTAAGTGCGGGCGTTGTAATGACCCAAGCCGCTTCTGCAACGACCGTACAATTTCAAACTGTACTGGGCGATTTTGAAGTAAACCTCTTTGATAAAACCACGCCTAAAACCGTGGAGAATTTTTTGGCTTACGTGAAAGCTAATGCTTATACCAATACAATCGTTCACCGTTCAGTTCCTGGTTTTGTTATCCAAGGTGGTGGCTATAAGTATGTAAATAGCCCGCGTCTGGATGCTATCCCACAAAATGCCAAAGTGGTAAATGAACCTGTTTACTCGAATGTGCGCGGTACCATCGCTATGGCTAAAGTGGGCAGTGATGCAAACAGTGCAACTAATCAATGGTTCTTTAATCTCAGTAACGACAACGTATCGAATCTTGATAAGCAAAACGGTGGGTTTACTGTTTTTGGACAAGTGACTGGAAATGGCATGGCTATTGTTGATGCTATTGCAGCATTAAATCGATTTAATATGGGAACAGATACTCCATTTTCCAGCATTCCACTGCGTAATTACACTGCAGCTGATAACACCAATAATGTGCCGGTAACTGGTGATCACTTTATGATTATTCAGAATATCGTGATCCTGAATGCTGATCCAGATACAGCAGCCAACCTTACCCCGGCTAAAAACACTTTGATTAACGAAAAAGATGACAAAGGCGGCGGCGGTAGTATTGGTTTGTTCAGCTTGATGATGTTGGGTTTGCTTGCGCTGGGTCGTAAAAGCCTGTTGAATAGGAAGTAACTTTTTATACCCAGAGGGATATACCGTGGTTACCTATTTGTATTGGTTTGCTGTTATCAGTGTCGCTATTTTTGTTTTTTGGGGTGTAGGACGTTACTTAAAATGGAAAGTCGGTCTGATTGGCGCCTTGGTGATATTGGCTATCGGCTGGGGAAGTTATTACTTTCATTACGAGCAATATTTCGTCAAAAATCTGGGGGGAGTAATGTCGATTGCCGTTCCTGACGGACAAATGCATATGCAAGCAACCTGGAAGGAAGAAAACTTGTGGATTGAAAATTACAATCCAAAAACCAATACCTGCATTTTCAGTGAATATTCAAAAGGCAGTTTGTTAGAGGGTAGGGTTACCATTAAAAACTGCAATCCACTTATGCCAAAAACAGAATAACATGCTGAAAATTATCAAGTAATTAACACAAAAGGGACCCTTGGTCCCTTTTGTGTTTCCAGAATACCCACTTCATATGGCTCGCAATTTGGTATTTGACGAAAATTAGATTTTTTAAGGCTAAAGGCGCATTTTTCATTGTAGTGATGCCTTTTAGAGCTAATCTTTAATTAAGCGGAGTATGTTATCCCGCGTTCGAGAGAGGCCACACTATGAAAATCACTCATAGCGCGCAAATTATCTGGGCGTTGTTCGCAGCATTGTTAGTTAGCGGTTCAATACCCGCCTACGCGGCAAAAACCGTCAAAGAAAAAACGTGCAGTGCGATTCAAAAAGCAATCAATCAACTACCCGCAGAAGGTGGAGAGTTAACGCTACAGGCTGGCATTTATACTTGCACTCATCCTATTGTCATTGATAAAAATAATGTCACTCTGCGTGGTGCCGGTCCTGCAACACTATTGCGTCTCGCAGATCATATTAACGCGCCTGTGATTGTAATGGGTTCTGCTGAAAACGTTCCCAGCTACGCGGTGCGGTATGCACGCGTTACTGATTTGACAATTGATGGTAATCGCGTCAATCAAACAGCTGAATGCATGGGCGGGCCTTGCAGTGAGGAGTTTCCACTGCGCAATAACGGCATTAGTATTCGCCGCTGCGTTGATTGTGTGGTGCAATCCGTAACAGTATACGGCGCAATGTCAGGTGGGTTAGTGACTGAATTGGGTTGCCGCCGTTTAACTATTCGCGACTACACCTCATACGACAATGAATTTGATGGCCTTGCAGGTTACGAAACAGAAGACAGCACATTTTCCGGCATTCATTTGTACGGCAATAAAGCTGCCGGTATTTCGACTGATATCAAATTTAATAACAACAAATTCTATGATGTAACTATCGCCGACAATAAAACTGTGGGCATATTTATGCGCGACTCGCTCGATAATTCATTCACTAATTTGCATATCCGCGACAATGTGCAACACGGTATTTTTCTTGCGCAAGTGAATACCGATCCGAGTACTGCAGCTACCGGGAATACATTTACAGGAGTAGTAATTTCCCGTTCGGGCGGCATGGGCATTTTGGCTAACGATGCATCCTGCGTAAATAACATGATGGTAGGTGCGCAATTCATTAATAACAAGCATGGTTGCATTAGTGAAGCGACATCAGGATTGGTAGAAAATGTTGGAGCAATTTGCCGCTGAGTTATCGGCAGCAAATTTTTAAAGTACAGATTTCAGATGTGTGTGTACCAGGATGTATTTTTAAGCGAGCTCGCAGCCTTTATGGTTGCGAGCTTTTTTTATGAGGGGTTTTAATTTTCTACGCTTGGCAAGAAACGATAACCCACACCAGGTTCTGTTTCTATATAGCGAGGGTTGGAGGGATCATCTCCCAATTTCGTGCGAAGGCGTGCAATAAAAATGCGCAAGTAATGGGTATCCTCAACATGGGTGCCACCCCAAATTTCGCGCAACAATTGTTGTTGGGTAACCAATCGACCGGCGTTATTAATCAGGCGTTTAAGCAATTCGAATTCTTTGCGCGATAGCTTGATGACTTCACCATCAACTGTGAGCTTGCGCTCCTGTAATTCGATCAGTATGCGTTCATCCTGATATTTCTGGACAGTTTCCACACTTGGGCCAAAGGCCTTGATAAGCCCGCGAATACGAGCCAACAATTCCTGGATACCGAAGGGTTTGACCACATAATCATTAGCACCTGTATCCAGCGCCTGAACTATCTCTGATTCGCGGTTACGAACGGATAGCACGATGATGGGGGCGTGAAAAAAATCGCGCAGCTTTTTGAGCACAACTTGACCATCAAGATCGGGCAAGCCCATATCGAGAATAATCAAATCGGGAGGCGTTTCGGCCGCCAGTGCTAACCCTTGCCTACCATTATCAGCTTCATGGATAACATAGCCTTGGGCAGTAAGGCCGATTTGCAGGAAACGACGAATCTGTGGTTCGTCATCAATAATTAGAATATTGCTCATGGTTACTCCACTTTTCCGGGGAAGTATAATCACCGCTAATTTGGCCGGGTGTCATATCCCTGTTAAATTTTTATTCTTCGGATTTACCAATATCTTGCTCTATTGCAATGCTGACAGGAAGCTCAATCCTTACGCAACATCCAGGATTGGATTTATCCCATAACCGTTTCGGGTTGCTGTGAATACTAACACTGCCACCATGCGCCATGATCATTCCCTGGCAAATAGTTAATCCAAGGCCGCTTCCCGAGCGACGACGATCACCTTTCTCTGCGGTATGGAAGCGCTCGAATACCTTTTGCCGCTCATCTTCCGGAATACCGGTGCCTTGGTCACAAATAGTAATGACCATTCGGCCTTCTTCTTTTGAGCAGTGGATATCGATGCTTTCATTTATTGGCGAGAATTTGATCGCATTATCGACCACGTTAAAAATTGCCTGTTCCAACAGTGCTGCGTGCACGTAGAGTGGTGGCAAATCCGGATCTATATCCTCCTTCAAATAATTATGGATGAGCAGGGGGCGCAGGCGTTTTTTAACCACACCCATAATCTCTTCCACGCTCACCCAATCACACTCCAGTTGCAGCTGGCCAAAACCGAGGCGAGTCATATCCAGCAGGTTTTGTGTATACCGGTTCAGGCGTTGCGCTTCTTCCAAAACGGTATCCAAGAGCTCGCGTGTTTGCTGTTTATCCAAATGCTCGCCGAATTCAATTACCGTCGAAGTAGCACCGATCATAGTCGTGAGCGGAGTGCGGAAATCGTGCGAAACCGATGAGAGCAGGGCAGAGCGCAGCAATTCATTTTCTTTTGCAGTTTTTTCTTTTTCAAGATCGGCAGCCAAGCGGGTTCTCTCTAGCGAAATATTTACCTGGCGTAATAACAAGAGAAAAATATCCTTGGGCAAATATTGGATATTCTCAGTTGCAATTCGCAATAGGCCAATTACTTGCTGGGAGTTATAGAGGAAATAAACATCATATTCCTGTTCCAACTCGGGAATTTTTGCGATCACTTCCGGAGTCAGGCGTAGCTTCAGTAACTCTTCCAGATAGGTTTTGCGTAAATTAGTCAGGCGGCGAATCATCGGGTGTGTAACCCAGTTATCCGCATCAGTGATGAGAACACAGTTTTCACGCCAAGGCTTGAGTGCATCACGCATCGCTGCGATAACTTCTTCGGTGTTTTGCGCTTTGGGAAGTTCTTCCAGCAATTCTAATTCAATATCAGTCATAAATTCGCGCTCGCGAATTTTTTGCACATTGCGTTTCTGCTTGGTGGCCACGTAACCGATGATGATGGCTGAAAACACAAATAACAGGATAGTAAGTATATCTTCCCGCCCATGAATCAGAATCGAACCATCGGACTCTGCAAAAAAGAAACTATAGGCAAAGAAACTGGACAGAGCATTAATAATGGCCAGCTCAACCGTCACGTTGATGGAAATAAAAACCACCATCACCAAATACAATAATTGCACGTTGGTGTTAGGCAAATAATCGGTGATAAGAAATGCAAGCGGCGTCAGCAACCAGGGAAAGAGTATTGCTATCGGATAAGCAAATTTTCGGATGTGTTGTTCGATGCTCATCACGCGCGCCAGAATGCTGGAGTAAAAAGCACCAGGATGGTTAAAAATTCCAGCCGACCAAGTAGCATGCCGGCCGAGAGCGCCCATTTTGCAGTATCGCTCAAACTGGAGAAGTTTCCTGCAGGGCCAATAATGGGACCAAGCCCTGGTCCTACATTCATGAGGGAAGATGCAGTCCCAGTGATGCTGGTGATCAAATCCAGTCCAGTAAGCGATAGGATCGAAGCAATAACTACAAAGCAAACCATCATCAGGAACATATAGGAAATTGACGAAGCGATAATCTCTGAGCTGATCAATCGTCCGTTATAGCGCCGGCTAATAATTGCATGAGGATGAATCGCAGTAATAATTTGCTCTTTTACCAAGCTGGCGAATATTTGCAGGCGAAACACTTTGATCCCGCCACTGGTTGAGCCAGAACATCCACCAACAAACGTAACAAAGAAAAAGATGACGACAGCCAACGGCCCCCAATGTTGATAATCGCCCGACGCAAATCCGGTAGTGGTAATCACAGAAACCAAATTAAAACAGGCCATCGTCAAGGCTGTAAAGATAGGCATATGTTCGGTCAGGATTAGTTGTGCAGTCAGGACCAGCGTTGTTATTGCCACAATCCAAAGCAGGGCGCGCACTTGTGTGTCATTAAACACGATAAGTTTTCTGCTAATCATAAAGCGTACAAATAGCACAAATGGAAATGCGCCGGCCAACATAAAAGGGATAGCAATCCAATGGATCAGCAAGCTATCAAACTGCGCAAATGAATGGTCCGAGGTTGAAAAGCCACCCGTCGATACCGTCGCCATGGCGTGATTGAGTGCATTGAAAAAATCCATCCCCGCAAGCCAAAAAGCCAGGCAGCAGATAAGGCTCAAGCCCAAATAGCAATAAATTATCATCGCCATCAAACTGCGCGCGCGGGGCATGGCTTTATCTGACCAGTCTGACGATTCCGTTTTGAATAGGCGCATTCCGCCTACCCGTAAAAAAGGCAATACAGCAATCGCCATCCCGATAATACCAACGCCGCCGATCCAGTTCAGGATGGAGCGCCAGAGCAAAATATCCTTGGGTCTGGTATCTAATCCGGCCATTACCGATCCACCGGTTGCAGTGACACCTGATACTGATTCAAACACGGCATCAGCGATACCAAGTGGATTCGACATCAAAAAGAAGGGCAGAGTGCTAAACAGGGAAACGCCAGTCCATGCGCAAGTGGTAATCAGAAATACCTGTCTTGGTTGCATAAAGTCCAGCCGGGATTTTTTGCCAATCAGCAAAAAAACGATCCCGGCAAGACTGGTAATGGTCGCAGACGAAAAAAAAGCGAGTTGATTGTCACTGCTATAGGTAATGGACAGAGCCAAGGGAACCAGCATAAATAAGGCGAGAATATTCAGGATAGCGCCCAAAATCAGCAGCGTAGGCCCTAATAGTTTCATAATGCTCAACTTATACCGGAATATGTGCCATGGATTTGGCCGCATTCTAAACGCTACGTTGGCAGGAGCCTATGGGGGAGCGGTATATATTTCATAAAACTAGCTGGTCAGGCGTACTGACTTCCGCCTGACCATCGGGCATTAATAAGGTTGGGTAATCTCCGCATAAATCAGGGTTACATAAAGATTCATAATATGCGGTGATTGCTGCATAAAAACGGTTAAGTCAGTTTCAATGCCCAAACTGTTCATCTGTGCCTTGCGCTCACTCATATAACGTATCGCTGCACGCTCAAGCACCTCGCGAAATACCACGGGGTTTTGGAAGCGAACTTGCGGATTATTAATACAAAACTGAGTATAGGCATAGAGGGCTTCTACTACCGAACTTTTGTAATAGGCCGGATAGAGCTGATGGGTCAATTGGTCGATTAGGTGTGCGAAACTTTCTTCACCCGGTGTCATTGATTGACGGATAGTTTTGCAATCGAGACTGAAGCTTGCACCGTTTGCATTACTAAACACAAGTGATTGCGAGAACATCAGGCTGTGCCAGATATCCTTGAGGAAATTCGCATCGAAATGGGTAATTAATCCACGTGCAGTTCTCCATTCCAGCCAATCAGTATCCATCGCGTCTGACAACACTGGATTTTCATCGTCAGTATTTTCGTTGTGATGAATTTTATAGGGTGTAATATGATTGATGCCTTGGGAAAACACTTTTTTGCGCGATGTCAAAATCGAGCGAATTTTTTTATATAATTTTGCCGGTGACTGCAAACCCAACCACTCCAGCATGCTGACATCTTCAGCATCACCTTTATCCATTCCACATAGCAGCATAAAGTTGCGCAATTGCACGGAATGCAAACCATCAAATAATTTAGGCTCAGAGCGAATTAACGAACCAATAGCTGAAATTAATTCTTGCACCAAGGTTCGTTCAAGCAAGTCAGGAAATAATTGCCGCACGCTTTCGAAATAAGTGGCGTTCGAAAATGACTGATCAACTTTAATTTCGGTGTGATTGTTGTCGCCCACAGTAATTGTTAAATTGCGCGCAGCAAGCAGCGTCAAACTATCAGCCAGATCGGTTAAGGTGTAGCTCAATTGTGAAAAGCAAAAGCGTGCCAGCAACCAATAGTTAACCTTTTGCGACCGATAAAAAATATCGCGAATTAAATCTTTAACCGTTATGGCCGCACCATTGATGCCGATGTTATCGGAAAGCTTGCGCTTTTTTACGTAGACTGAAAATTTGCGATAAGTGATAATGTCGCTTTCAGTATAAAAATGTTCAAGCAAAGCAGCGGCGACCGGTTCCAGTTGCGCTGGTTGTAAGGCGTCATCACCCGATGTCGCAGCCAATATTTGGTTGTTCATCGAGGGGATATGAAAGTAGGGGATCGATAAACTGTTTACATGTGATGCTCGATAAGCAAGATTGGCCGACGCATAACCAACATACTCGTGTTCCGTGCGCAGTTGATAATCGCGTAGAGTTGCAAATAGTAATTCAGCATTAGGTACTTTATAAAGGCGATGATCCATCATCAGCGTAAATACAGCAACTTCTGAACTGAGCCAGTTTTTGTAAATAAACTCAATTTCCTGCGTCAGGTTTTCTATTACCCATTGTGCATCGTAACGGCGATAATCTTCACGTTCGCTTTGCAGCCAGGATAAGCTCAAATAAACCTTGTTGTTGATTTCGTAAGTCTGTGAAGTTGCCAAACTTTGTACGCGTCGGCGTGGGCGACCAGATAATCCCAATGCTTTGTTTTCACCAACACGGGCATAAGTTTCCATTAAGCTTGATGCTGATATCACCCCCATCGGTTTAATATCCTGCAAACTCTCTGCAATAACACCGTATTTGGCAAGGTGTTGCTTAATAGTATCGTTCTCGGCGAGGACGACCAAAGCAATATTGGATTTGATAAATCGAGTGGAGCGACGACGCATTTTTAGTGGGTCAAGGTCATCGGTGCTTACCAAGCCTTCATCCAGCATCAGGCCCGTTAGATACAAACTTTGCGCCCAGACTAGCGGAATGTTTTCATTTGGAACTCGCGTTTGCGAGCGAGGATTTTGTTTTTCGCCTTCGACATTTTCAATCGGTAAATAATAGAGTTCTGGCAGCAAACCTATACCATCAACATGCACCATAAGTGATTCAAGTTTTTTACGATAATGCTTTGCGGTTGCTTCACTACCATCAAATAATGCGGTGATATATAAATAGGTAAAGAATAGCGGCCATTCAGATTCCACATTGGCAAAATTACCAAGCTCATCGTGCTCATAATAAATGCGAGAACTTTCTTCCAATACAGTTTGATGCCCATCCCACAGAAAGCGTTTGCAACCGTAGTTACCGCCCAGTTTTGTTAAAACAGAATCGCGCGTTTGCGTTGCAAGCGTTTCCTTACCAACCGCAAATGCGGGGAAACCGATAATACTGAGCAGCGCACTATCTGTTTCTTTTGAGAGTGATTCGCGTGGTAATAGTGAGGCGAGGGTGGTGCGAGCGAGTGAAATCGCATCGGCAATTACATGGATAACCGCCCTTTTATCGCCATGTTTGCCAAATAAATTAAAGCCGTCCAACGCTTGCAATGCCGCTTTGGCCATACCAACCGAACTGGCATTGATTTCGGTTTTACCATTATTAACTTTATTGCCGCGCTCCCAGATACCGTAGTCCGGGGTGCGGTATGCGCTGGCGATGTAATAAACCAGATTCTGGATAAAATCGACTTCATCAGGCGTACAAATAATGCGTAAACCTGACGCACTCATTTGAGCGAGCATCAATAGAAATAAGGAAGTTGCATCTATTTGCAAATGACCCCATGCATCGTCAGCAACAACAGGAAGGCCAGTGGCTGTATCGTATTTTGCGTGGAGTGCATCGCCATTTTGCAATGAGTGTTTGAAAGCCTCAACCTTGTGCGCCTGGCGCATCATGGACTGCAACAATCCACGCATAAGCTTGATAGTGGATTGCTGGAGTTGATCACTTTTATGATCTTCACCTTGATGCTTGAAAGCCATACCCAAGGTCCACACACAAACAATGGAATAGACGTTATCGCGCACCCAGGCGTCAGTGTAATCACCGTGATTATTAATAGCGGTACTTGCAGGAAGCAAACCGGTAACCGGATGCTGTTTACTTAAAATGACTGTTTCGACTTCAGCGTATAAACGCTCTAACAGTTGTTTATGCTTCATAGAGCAGTTGCCATCAAGTAGGGTCTTAGATGGGCAACTTCAATGCAGGGATTATTTCCGGAGGAAGACTTAAGCCTTTGATAGCTATACAAATCACAATTTAACATAATATACATTATGCGCAATCAGCGTTTATACCATCTTCAAGTCCAATGATTCCCAATTAAAGCTGCCTCGTTGTTATGCTTGGACATCTAATCTAAATGTGTCTTCAAGCACTTGCCACCATATCAAACAATTCGCTTTCTTGTGGTGTCTCTGGTGATGCGCGCAGCATTTCTATCAACTGATCACCAGCTTCTTCTGTGAGCATATCTAACTCAACACCAAATCCATGCTCGGTCGCATGTATAACTATCGAGTCAAACCGATAACGTTGTAATTTCTGTGAGCTGCGATAAACCAAAATTTCTATCCCTAACTGCTGCAACGGCCTCACATCAACCAAATCTGATTCAATAAATAGGCCGTGTCGAGTTCCGTTCTTGATGCGGCCAATTGCCACCGGGACATCGTAACGGTAAATCAGAATTTTAATATCGGCTGTATGGCGCGCGCTGCATCTATGTTCCATAGCGGTTCCTGCAATAAGTTGAGTGATTAATGTTCTATCGACGCTAGTTCAGGCGATGATAGACTCTTAACAATTGCCGAATACGCTCAGCAAGTGTGGGTTCAACTTGATCCCACGAAAACGTCCACACCCAATTTTTATCCGTTGTTCCGGGCATATTCATCCTGTGCCCTCCGTCTAACTCCAAAAAATCCTGCATGGGAATGATTACCATGCGCCCTACGGATGCCAGCGCCGCTTCAATCAATAACCATGGCACTTCATCGGTAGAATTAAAACAGTATTGTTTGAGCTGTTGACGATTCGCATCTGTCAAAGTGCTATACCACCCAACGGTAGTATCGTTATCGTGAGTTCCTGTGTAGATCACATCGCTACGGCTGTGGTTGTGTGGTAAATGTGGATTGGCGGTATTACCATCAAATGCAAACTGCAGCACCAACATTCCAGGTAATTCAAATTGATTGCGGAGCGCTTCCACTTCATCAGTGATTACACCAAGGTTTTCCGCTACCAGCGGTAAATCCGGATAAGCCTCGAAACACGCTTTTAAAAATGCTTCGCCAGGTGCTTTTACCCATTTCCCCAAGCGGGCATCGTGGCTGTTACCCGGTATTTCCCAATAGGCTTCAAATCCGCGAAAGTGATCGATACGAATCAAATCAAACAGTTGTAATTGCGTACGCAAACGCGCCAACCACCATTGGAAACCATCAGCTTCCATTGCGTTCCATGCGTAATGAGGATTCCCCCAATGCTGTCCGGTTTCGGAGAAATAATCTGGCGGCACACCTGCAACGGTAAGTGGATTCCCCTCTTCGTCCAACTGAAAATAATGCTGTTGCGCCCAGACATCAGCACTGTCATGCCCGACAAAAATAGGCATATCCCCAAACAGATAAATTCCCTTCTGATTGGCATAACTTTTTAGTGCCTGCCATTGGGTAAAAAAAGAAAATTGCTCAAATAAAATCAGGTCGATTTTTGCTTTAAGCTGCTGACGACTTTTTTTCAATGCTGCTTCATCGCGTGCCCGCAATTCTTTTGGCCAAGTAACCCAGGATGCGCCTTTATATTCGGATCGCAATGCACAGAAAAGTGCAAAATCATCTAACCAATAATGTTGTTGTGAACAAAAAATCTGAAATTGGTCACGGGTTCCTGAACCATTATTACTTTCCAGATGCTTAAAAAATGAAAGCGCGCACTGTTGATGGGCGTCATTTAATGATTTTTCACCAACTAGTTGCACATCTTCTGTTTTTATCCATCCTTTCTCCTGTAACCAATCAAAGCTAATCAGGTTGGGATTACCCGCATGGGCCGAAATAGATTGGTACGGCGACATATCAGCTTGGGTTGGACCCGTCGGCAGCATTTGCCAAATAGTCAATCCTGCTTGTGCAATAAGATCTATAAAATAATAGGCGTCTTTTCCCAAAGTGCCGAATGCATTTTTACTATTTTTACCCCAACAGGATTCAGAGCAAGGTAACGATGTAGGATGCAACAAAACACCAGCTGTGCGTCGTTGAAATAATGGTGATTTGTCTGCCATCAATGCCCTTCCCTTTTTTTATACATTACATAAAACAGATGCTGATATTTTTAGTGTAATACCGGATTATTAATTTGCATGGCCTTGGCGCATGACGCCACCTGTCGCTGGATCGCCACCACCGACACTAATCACTTGATGCAAATAAGCAGGTGCGGGTTGCTCAATAAGCGAATACAAATTAAGTAGATGGCGACGGAATAAATACTCAAAATCACTGACGCTCTGTGCAGGGTTGTAATCACCGAACCACCAGAACCAATCTGAGCCTTCACACAACGCGAGTTGTTTTTCGATCTGCGTCAATTGTGCGGCAGAGAAGCTGCGTTTACTAAGTGCATGATCCACTTGTTGCTTCGCATCGCATAACATATCCCAACCGCGATTTTTATCCTTGTCACCAATCCAGGTGGAAAAACTACCGTATACCCAGCTGCCTGCAACCAGATGCGGCATTTTTACAGGAACCGGTTTTTGCTTATCCAGCACTTCACTGTAAGTCGACAATTCCAATTGTGGATGGGTGGTTAAGCGTGCGTATAAGGTGTGTAAAAAGTGGTAAGCATTTTCAGGAAAATATTCCCATGCGTTTTCACCATCCATGATCACAGAGATAACGGTATTTTTTGGATCCTTGCTCGCATTGGCGATATTCACCATGTGATTAACTAAATCACCAACTGCATCATCGGAGTGCCATGTGGCATATTTAAATCCGATAAGATCCGACAATCCGTCATCGCGAAAAAAAGTATTGATCTTGACGTTGGCAAATTCGTAAGCGCGATGGGGCGATTGATTATTAATTTTTATCTGATGTGCGGCAGCATGATTTTCGTGAGCGCGTAAACTATTGTGCAAAACTGAGTCGCCTGTTGCAGCCCAATCAAATTTTGCTTCTTGCAATAATTTTAATGTTTCATCGCTAAGTGCACCTTCCGAGGCCCAGCACCCTCTCGGACGTTTACCAAAATATTGTTCAAATGTTTTGAATCCTTCATTAAGATGCCATTTCGCGCGGTTGCGTCCATCTGGATAAAATGGGGCGTTGGGCAAGCTGACATCCGGCATGGCTTCTTTAGCGCTATTTAAATCGATAAGCAGAGGAACAATTGGATGGGCGTAAGGGCTCATACAAAGTTCAATTTGGCCTGACTCTGCGAGCTTACGGTAACGTGGGCCGATTGATGCTATTAACTCACCGATTATTTTCAATAACTCACGGCGGTCATCAAGTGTGTAATTGCGCTCTTTATTTTGCAGCGCCTGGATACGTTCATCGCTACGACGTGGAATTTCAGCGATCCAGCTCAAGTGGTACCACACGCCTAAATCCACTAAAAACTGCTCATTTAAATAGCGGCTGATAAACGGCTTTTCGTCAAAGGTGTTTACGATATTGGCAAGTTCCTGATATGCGGGAAACCGGTCAATCATCCGCTCGCGATTGGCGCGCAGGTATTTCTTGGCAAGATCAGTGAATGCCATAGTTCCCGGTGCTGGCAAAATTGGTTCGACCAGCGAGGCTAAAACGGCATCCTTTATTTTGCTTTCATTTTGCAAGTGCGCAGCAATCTGCTGCGCATAGTCATCCAACTGCTCCAATAGGATCGGTGCAAAATTGACCACCGCTTTAGCAGCTGGCTGCGCCTCAATGTGCGCAGCCATATCAACGTAATCTTTAATGGCGTGAAGGTAAGTCCAGGGGAAATAATATTCGCCCGTTACAATGTCACGATAATCGGGCTGATGCATGTGCCAAAGAAAAACAACCTTCGTTTTACCATTATTAACCATTGACTTCATCCTGTCCTAGCATGTCGGGAGTAACCAGCACTACGCCTTTTGGCGACACATGAAAGCGTTTTTTATCTGCTTCAAGATCGTAGCCAATCACTGTGCCCTCAGGAATTTTGCAGCGGCGATCAATCAGTGCTTTGCGAATTTTGCAGCGACGCCCTACTTCTACACTGGGAAATAAAACTGAATCTTCAATTTCGCAATAGGAATGAACGCGCACTCGCGGGAACAGTAGTGAGTGTTTTATTGCCGAACCGGAAATGATGCAACCACCAGCAATTAAAGAATCAACAGCGTATCCACGGCGACCTTCATCGTTAAAAACAAATTTGGCAGGAGCTACTTGCTCTTGATAAGTCCAGATGGGCCAAGCGGCATCGTATAAATCCAGTTCCGGTGTAATGCCAGTCAATTCAAGGTTGGCTTCCCACAGCGAGTCTACCGTCCCTACATCTCGCCAGTAGGCATCGCCGCCAGAGACTGGATCCTGGAATGGGAATGCATTCACCCGATGGGTTTTAATCATTGATGGAATGATATCTTTGCCAAAATCATGCGATGAATTTGGATTATCGCGATCCTTTAACAATTCGCGGAACAGCGCTTTTGTACTGAAAACGTAGATGCCCATCGAGGCCAATGCTTTATCGGGTTTGCCGATCATTGGTTCCGGATTTGCAGGCTTCTCTGTGAATTTTACAATTCGATGTTCCTTATCTATATCCATCACACCAAATGCATGCGCAATTTCCAATGGAACTTCGATGCAACCTACAGTGATATCTGCGCCACGCTCAACATGAGCAGCGATCATGGTGCCGTAATCCATTTTATAGACATGGTCACCCGCAAGAATTAATACGTACTCGGGATTGTGACGACGAATAATGTCGATATTTTGCAATACTGCATCGGCAGTACCTGCATACCATGATTCACTCAAGCGCTGTTGCGCCGGTAATAATTCTACGAATTCACCCAGCTCACCACCGAGAAAGCCCCAGCCGCGCTGTACATGACGATCGAGTGAATGAGATTTATATTGGGTTAACACGCTGATACGACGTATTCCGGAGTTGACGCAGTTAGAGAGAGGGAAGTCGATAATGCGGAATTTACCACCGAAATGTACTGCAGGTTTTGCACGCCAGTCTGTTAATTGATGCAACCGGGATCCACGCCCGCCTGCAAGAATTACCGCCAACGTTTCTCGCGTAAGGCGACTAACAAAACGCCCCGATGTTGGTGTACTCATTAATACGTATTCCTTATGGCTATTGTGTCTGAACTATGAATTTTGTGTTACAACGCTATGAGCAGTGTAAAGGCAATATCAATGCCAATAAATTGATTTGACTCAAACCTGACCAGAACACAAAAATTTTATGGTGCATTTAATATGGCGCCACTGCGCAATTTAAATGCAAAGCTAAGTGTAGCTACAAGTTTGGCATTGAATCTGCAAATGGCTTTTATTGCCATTGTTTTTTGCAAAAAAATGGTGCATCAAATGAAACCGATAATAGCTAAGCTAGTAGAGTCGAATCATATGACGATTTTATGTAGCCCAAAATCGGGCATAATCGCGCACATGCAAAATCAAGTGCCACAATAATCACTCCAGGAATCGATTGAATGTTGAATGTGAAGCAGGACAACCCCTTATCCCACGCGATGTTGCGCATAGTTACCGCTACCCACCATGATCCCTTTGAAGTACTCGGACGCCACCCTTTAGAGGAAAATGCGACCACCAGCGCTGACACATTTGTCCGTGTCTATCTACCTGGTGCACGTGCTGCAGCCTTACTAATCAACGATCAACAGCATAATTTAAACCGTATCGAGGGCACTGATTTCTTCGAATGGCAGGGTTTGGCAAAGACACTGCCGGAACATTATCTAGTCCAGTGGCAAGATCGCCACAATGTGACTCACACAGAATTCGACCCCTACTCCTTTGCACCACAATTGGGCGAGATCGATATGCACTTGTTTGCGGAGGGTCAACATTGGAATATCTATCAACATTTGGGTGCTCATCCACGCACAGTTGATGGAATCGAGGGCGTACTGTTTGCTACCTGGGCGCCTAATGCAGAGCGCATTAGCGTTGTCGGTGATTTTAATGACTGGGATGGCCGTCAGCATCCATTGCGAGTACGCGGTGGCAGTGGCTTATGGGAGGTTTTCATCCCTGGTATTGAGGCTGGGGCGCTCTATAAATTTGAAATCCGCAATCGCGTCACTGGCGCTGTTTTCCTTAAATCAGATCCCTATGGCCAAGCGTTTGAATTGCGCCCGCAAACTGGCTCAATCGTTGAAGCACCTTCCCGTTATGAGTGGCAAGATGGCGATTGGATGAATCGACGCGCCCACTGGGATTGGCAATCTTCCCCTCTTTCCGTCTACGAAATGCATCTCGGTTCCTGGCGTCGGGGTTGGGCTGGCGAATTTATGAATTATCGCGAACTGGCCCATCAGATTGTGGATTACATAAAGCCACTAGGTTTTACCCATATTGAAATCATGCCCGTAAGTGAGCATCCACTGGATGACTCCTGGGGTTATCAAACCACCGGTTACTACGCGCCAACCAGCCGCTTTGGTACGCCTGACGACTTCCGCTATTTTGTTGATTACCTTCATCGCCACAACATCGGGATTATCCTCGATTGGGTGCCGGCTCACTTCCCTAAAGATGCCCATGCCCTCGCACGCTTTGACGGCTCCGCACTTTATGAACATGAAGATCCACGTTTGGGCGAGCATCGCGATTGGGGTACGTTGATCTATAACTATGGCCGTAATGAAGTACGAAACTTCCTGCTGGCAAACGCTTTGTTCTGGCTGAAGGAATATCACCTTGATGGTTTACGTGTGGATGCGGTGGCGTCCATGTTGCATCTGGATTATTCGCGCGAGCCCGGTGAGTGGATTCCCAATATTCATGGCGGTAATGAAAATCTGGAAGCGATGACCTTCTTGCAAAAATTGAATGAGGTTTGCCATGGACAGCATCCCGGTGCTTTGGTGATTGCCGAAGAATCGACCGCATGGCCACAAGTCACTCGCCCGACCTGGGTTGGCGGCTTGGGCTTTTCAATGAAATGGAATATGGGTTGGATGCACGATTCTCTGGAATACATGAGTAAAGATCCAATTCATCGTCAGTATCACCACAATCAATTAACCTTCGGCATGGTGTACGCCTTTACCGAAAATTTTATGCTGCCTTTTTCACACGATGAAGTGGTGCATGGCAAAGGCAGTATGATCAATAAAATGCCCGGTGATGATTGGCAAAAATTTGCCAACCTGCGCCTGCTTTACACTTACTTATTCACTTATCCCGGCACCAAATTATTATTTATGGGGAGCGAGTTCGCGCAATGGAGCGAATGGGCACAAAGTCGCGCGCTGGATTGGAATCTTTTTGATTACGCTCCGCACCAAGGTATGCACGCATTGGTAAAAGATTTGAATCATTGTTATACCAGTATGCCTTCTCTCTATCAACGCAATTTCCACGGCGATGGTTTCGAGTGGGTCGATTGCCACGATAGTACCCAATCAATCGTAAGCTATATCCGTAAAAGCGATACCGATTTCAGTATAGTGATTTTGAATTTCACACCGGTAACTCGCACTAATTATCGTATTGGCATCCCTGTTGCCGGTGCTTACCACGAAGTATTGAATTCCGATTCCAGTTTTTATGGTGGCAGCAATTGGGGCAATTCCAATCCAATTTATTCACAACCCGTGCCCTGGATGAATCACCAACAATCACTGGAAATTAATCTGCCACCTTTGGGCGCCCTGATATTAAAACTTGCGTAAATGTAGGAAAAAGGATCACTCATGCAGAAAATTTTATTTGCAACCAGTGAAGTTTACCCACTGATAAAAACCGGCGGGCTTGCCGATGTCGCCGCGAGCTTGCCCCGCGCACTGCTAAAGCTCGGGCAGGATGTAAAAATCCTGATCCCAGCTTACGCAAGCGTTTTGGAAAAAGCTGCCGAAGCAGGAATAAAGGAAATCGCCAAACTTGAGATTGAAGGCTATTTGATATCGCTGAAGCAAACTCGTCTGCCTGGCACACGCGTTATTGTATGGTTAGTCGATATTGCCGAATTTTTTGAGCGGGCTGGTAATCCCTATTGCGGCCCGGACGGCAACGATTGGTATGATAATCACAAGCGCTTTTATGTGTTTGCAAAAGTAGCGGAATTAATTGCGTTAAATCAGGCTAATCTGGATTGGCAGCCAACGGTTGTACATTGCAACGATTGGCAAACGGCATTGATTCCTGCCCTGCTTTCTTTGCACCCCAATCATCCTGCAACAGTTTTTACTATCCACAATCTGGCATATCGCGGTTTATTTTCTTACCAGGCGTTTGCGGAATTAAATCTTCCCGCAGGATTTTGGCATCATGAACGCTTGGAATTTTACGGCCAAATGTCCTTTATTAAAGGTGGTCTGGGATTTGCGGATTACATTACAACTGTAAGTCCAAGTTATGCGCAAGAGATTCAACACCCTGAATTTGGTTGCGGACTGGATGGGCTAATTCGCTATCGCAGTGACTCAATTGCCGGTATTTTAAATGGTATAGATACCGATGAATGGAACCCCGGTACCGATCCGCATCTGACCTGTAACTACAACCGTCGCACCCTGGGAAACAAAACGAAAAACAAACTTGCATTGCAAGCAGAGCTTGGGCTGACTGTTAGCGCGGAAACTCCCCTGCTCGGATTTGTTGGGCGCTTGGTGGATCAAAAAGGTGTCGATTTAATTCTGGCACAAATGAACCAATTGCTGGGCCAGGATTGCCAATTGGTTATTTTGGGAAGCGGCTTTCCACATTACGAACAAGCCTTAAAAAATATTGCACAACAACATCCAACCAAAATTTCAGTCACCTTGGGCTACAACGAGTCGTTTGCACACCGTATTGAAGCAAGCAGCGATATATTTTTGATGCCCTCGATTTTTGAGCCCTGCGGACTCAATCAAATGTACAGTCTACGTTACGGTACATTACCCGTAGTTCATGCGGTTGGTGGCTTACGCGATACAGTACTCGAACAAGGACAAAATGATTTTCCTGCACAGGCCAACGGTTTTATATTTACCGGAGCCAGTGCGGACGAATTATTTGCAGCAATCCAGAGAGCTCTTTCGAGCTATCAACAAAAGGACCTGTGGCGGCAATTGCAATTAAATGCGATGAGCCAGGATTTCTCATGGGATGCAAGCGCTAAAGAATATTTAGCAATTTACGAAAAAATTATTCTGCAATAAGTGTGATATGACGATCAAAAATGGGCATTTTAAAGTGCCCATTTTTTCATTACAGCTTCGGAATTGCTGCCAATAATTGGCGGGTATATTCTTGCCGGGGTGCAGAGAATAGCTGCTCGGTACGTCCCTCCTCGACCAATTTCCCTTTTTGCATAACTACCACTCTGTCACACAGGTATCGTACCACTGACATATCGTGGGAAATAAATAACATTGTCAAGTTATGTTTCTGCGTAAGCTCTAACAATAGGGCTAGAATTTGCGCGCGAATCGTAACATCCAAAGCTGATACAGGCTCGTCGGCGATAATTAGTTTTGGTTTTAACGCAATCGCACGAGCAATTGCAATACGCTGACGCTGGCCACCGGAAAATTCATGCGGATATTTGCGGATAAAGCGTCGATCCAAACCTACGTCATCCATTAGTTCGTTAACGCGATCCAATACATTATTCTTAGTGGCAATTCCATGGACTAAAAGTGGTTCTGCCAGTGTATCGAATACTGTCATGCGCGGGTTTAATGATGCATAGGGATCTTGAAAAATCATTTGCACATCGCGGCGCATTTCTTTCAAGTTGGTCGGTGAAAGCGCAAGCAAATTTTTCCCGTTAAATATGATCTCACCGGACTGTGCATCAACCAAACGAACAACACTTCTACCCAAGGTGGATTTACCAGATCCGGACTCACCCACGAGCCCTAAAATCTCTCCTCGCTGGATGTTAATGCTAACGTCGTCTACTCCCCGTGCAAATTGTTTTACACGATTAAATAGGGAGCCTGATTGAGATGCATAGCCAACCTGCAGATGTTTAATGTCAAGCAATGGCAGCTCATTTTGTTTTGCTTCACTGGCAACCGGCTTTTCAGTAGTAAGTACTGCGCTCAATAATTTTTTTGTATAAGGTTGTTTCGGGTTTTTAAATATTTCATCAGTAGTGCCCTGCTCTACCAGTTTCCCTTTTTCCATTACCAACACATCATCAGCCATCTGCACCGCAACACCTAAATCATGGGTGATAAAAATAACGGCAAGATTATGACTCTTTTGCAGTTTTTTTATGAGGGCAAGAATCTGCGCCTGGACGGTGACATCCAATGCGGTAGTCGGCTCATCGGCGATCAATATTTCGGGTTCCGCCAGCAGTGCCATCGCAATCATTACGCGTTGGCGCATCCCACCCGAAAACTGGTGCGGATAGTCGTCAATTCTTTTTTCAGCATCATTAATACCGACTTCGATAAGTGAAGCGATTGCTTTTGCACGAGCTTCTTTTTTATTCATTTTCTTGTGCTGCAAGAGCACTTCAACCAACTGATCTGAAATCTGCATATAAGGATTCAGACAAGTCATTGGATCCTGAAAAATCATCGCAATCTTATGCCCACGCACATGCCGCAATTCCGCTTCCTGCATTTGCAGCAAATCCTTTCCACGAAACAGCGCACGACCAGATTCAATCTTGCCGGGCGGCATAGGAATTAATCCTAAAAGCGCATAACAGGCAACTGATTTTCCTGAACCCGACTCACCTACAATACCCAGAACTTTACCTGCCTCAAGCGAAAAACCTAGATTTTCAACAGCTATGGTTTGGCCATTTCGGGTATTAAAAAGTACACGTAAATTTTCAACACTGAGTAGTTTATCGTTGGCCATGATTTAATCCTTGGATGCTCTGGGATCGAGGGCATCACGCAGGCCATCGCCTAAAAAATTGAGAGAGAACAAGGTAATTGTTAATACCAAACCAGGAAAAATAAGTAACCATGGGTACTCTTCCATGGTCTCAACCCCGCCAGATATTAGTGATCCCCACGAACTTGCAGGTGGCTGAATACCCAAGCCCAAGAAGCTAAGAAAAGATTCCAGTAGAATTACACTGGGTATTGTTAATGTGGTGTATACGATTACTGGGCCAAGCACATTGGGAATCAAATGACGAGAAATAATTCTCCAGGGTGATAATCCCATGGTTATTGCAGCCTCAACAAACTCTTGTCGTTTTATGGTTAATACTTGGCCGCGCACAATACGAGCCATAGTAAGCCACTCAACCGCACCAATCGCTAAAAATAACAGCAGCATGCTGCTACCAAAAATTACAGTTAGCAAAATAATAAATATAGTGAAAGGTAAAGCATAAAGCGCATCAACAATACGCATCATAACTGCATCTACACGCCCACCTAAGAAACCAGCAACGGCCCCCCATATCACTCCAATGGTTAACGCAACTGCTGTTGCAATAAAGCCCACCGTAAGTGAAATTCTGCTGCCATACATAATACGCGTTAATTGGTCTCGTCCTAAAACATCCGTTCCCAACCAATGCTCAGCAGATGGTGAAACAGCTCCCAAATCAAGGTTTTGCTCTTCATAACTGTAGGGAGCAATCCATGGTGTTAGCAGAGCAATTCCGATCATAGATATCAAAACAATCAAGCCTAACATTGCCATTTTGTTTTTGAATAGTCGAGTCATAGCATCCCGTGTTAGTGATGCACCTTTCTCATATTCATTTATTAAATGTGTAGACGGAATACTATTCGACATAATCATTTCCCCCCCGCAAGGCTTTGTCGCACTTTCGGATTCAGCCAAACAAGCAGGATGTCAGCAATTAAGTTGAATAGAATAATTAAAAACGCAAAAAAAATAGTCAATCCTAAAATCATCGTATAATCGCGATTAAAAGCTGCCATCACATAGAATCGCCCAAGGCCTGGAATCTGAAAAATAGATTCGACAACAAAAGAGCCCGCCAGTAGACCAGCAATCGCGGGACCAAGAAATGAAACTACGGGTGTTATGCCGCCGCGCAAAGCGTGTACAAATATAATCCTCCCATGAGATAGTCCTTTGGCATGGGCAGTGCGAATGTAATCTTGTGACAATATTTCTAACATACCTCCCCTACTTATGCGGGCAATATAAGCTGCATATACGGAACCGAGTGTTACAGACGGTAAAATTTTATCCCCAGTAATTTGTCCCCATCCGGCAACAGGCAGCCATTCAAGCCAAATGCCAAAAACTAATAGTAAGATGGGGCCAAGCACGAATGTCGGCATACAGATTCCGATCATCGCAGTGGACATAGGAAAATAATCAAGCAGTGTATTTCGCTTCAGCGCGGCAACTATACCTGCGGGCAAACCCACAAATAGTGCAAATAATATTGCATAGCAAGAAAGCTCTAAAGTAGCAGGAAGTCCAGCAGAAA
Organism: Cellvibrio sp. GW822-FHT04B05; assembly: GCF_058800985.1. Classification (NCBI taxonomy): domain Bacteria; kingdom Pseudomonadati; phylum Pseudomonadota; class Gammaproteobacteria; order Cellvibrionales; family Cellvibrionaceae; genus Cellvibrio; species Cellvibrio sp. GW822-FHT04B05. Next base: position 235,680 of record NZ_JBXAMU010000005.1, read on the forward strand.
TTAAATCATTTACAGTATGAGTAGGATACTTAAACGAAGGGCCAAAATCGCCTTGCAATAGATTGGACATATAGTCGAGATATTGTTTCCAAAGTGGATCATCCAAATGATAGCGTTGATTTAGATGTTTAAGAACCTCGGGGGGAACTGCTCGCTCTGCATCAAAAGGTCCTCCTGGAGCTGCACGAACCATAAAAAAAGTGACTGTTGCAACTAACAAAAGCACAGGGATAGATTGTAAAAGGCGAGCACATATAAACCTTAACATTATTAATGCCCCTCTTTTGTTTTCTCTAGGTACATATATTTGTATGGATGATAATCCATTATATTGGGATAGTACCCCTTGACGTCTTCAGACAGTAAATAGTTTGTCGTGTAATTATAAATTGGAAGAATTGGAACCTCCTCGATTAGGATTTTTTCTGCCTCTTGAAGATATGCGTAGCGCTCCTCTCTTGTTTTTGCTGAAGTGGACTTTCTAACAAAATTATCATAATTCTGATTCGACCAGCCTGTGTTATTGTTGCCGCCATTAGTCACAAATAACTCAATAAATGTATATGGATCTAAATAATCCCCTATCCAGCCTCTGCGCGATATCTGATAATTAAGGAGAGTTTGATTATTTATATACACTTTCCATTCCTGGTTTTGTAAAGTCACATCGATATTGAGGGCTTTTTTCCACATTTGTTGTATTGCTACAGCAACTTTTTGATGATCTTGACTTGTGTTGTAAATCAACTCTAATTTCGGAAATCCTTTACCATCTGGATAGCCAGCTTCTGCCAAGAGCTTTTTAGCCAGAGGAATGTCGTAGACCATTTTCGCTGTTGTGTTATAGCCTAATGTATCAGGGGGGGTATAGCTGAATGTAGGCTCCTGCCCACCTTTTGTGACATTTTTTGTGATTGATGATCGATCAATTGAATAGGCCAGAGCTTTCCTTACGCGCACATCATCAAGTGGCTTTACTGTGACATTAAATAAATAGAAATAGGTCCCGAAATAAAGATGCCCTCTGTATTCCATCGACTTGGATTCTTTGTAACGTGCAATTTTAGTGCTTGGCATAGTCTCGGTTTTATGGAGCTGTCGAGCTTTAAACATTCGCTCCTCTACCAACGCTTGATCAATCGGATAGAAATGAATTTCATTTAGCTTGACGGTACCGGCATCCCAGTAGTATTTATTGCGCTCTACAATAAATACTTTTCCGGGGGTCCACTCTTTTATTATAAAAGGACCATTTCCAACAAAATTTTCCGGTCGAGTCCAGCGAGTAGCTGCCTCATCAATTCGCCCATGCTTGAGAATTGTAGGGGTATGTATGGGATACATACTATGATGATCTAATAATTGAAGAAAATAGGGAGTAGGATTTTCAAGCGTTACCTGTAAGGTATGGTTGTTTAATGATCGAACACCAACTTGAGAAAAGTCATCAATCTCTCCCTTATAAAAAGCCTCACCATTTCTTAAAACATACAATGAGCCCGCATACTGATTGCCTAGTGCGGGCGATAAAGCCCGCTTCCAAGACATGACAAAATCATCGGCGGTAAGTGAATCCCCATTAGACCATTTTGCGTCATGACGCAGATTAAATGTGTAGGTAAGCCCATCTTCAGATATTTCCCAGCTCTCGGCTACGCCAGGAACAATCTCAAGTGTTTGCGGATGCTTGGCAACCAATCCCTCAAACAATGCCATTTGCAAATGATACTCCGGCATTCCCGTCGTAGTATGCGGATCTATCTCTGCTGGCTCAGTACCGTTTCCAATGTGCATTATTTGATGTTCGGTTCCAATATCAACTAATTTTTTCCGATCACCGCAAGCAGTCAAAAACAACAGAAGAGATATAACAACTAAAAACAGACTATTTAATTTCATGTCATTAAAACCAAATCAATTCATGGATAACGATTGAACACTGCCATAACATGGTTATTTGCTTGGCTATTTATTGGATAAATCGTTAGTAAAAGCATCAAAATTATAAGGTCTGCCTAAAAAATCCCTCACTAAATCAGCAGCATCTTTTTTCCCGCCTGGTTCAAGTACGGTTTTACGATAATGGTGTGCAACTTCAGGATTGCGTAACCCTTTTTTAGCAAACTCGCTGTGCATGTCTGCTGCTATCACAAGAGACCACATATAAGTGTAATAAATCGAAGAGTAACCATTTAAATGCCCAAAGCTTGCGTAAAAATAAGTGTCATCTACATAGCCGAACGGTGAATAAGTAGATTGGATATTTTCCATAATGTGATCAAGCTCCATTGAGGCTGGATTCTGGTTGTAAACACCCAATGACAATGCAGCATAAAATAGTTGGTGCTTGGTCCACATTGCTTTTCCGAAGTCGCGCCCGGCAACCATTTTTTTAACCAGCGAGGGAGGAATCACTTCGCCTTTATCGTTGCGAGCAAAACTTGCCAGCGTCTGGGCATCCCAAACCCATTCCTCCAGCATTTGCGATGGCGCTTCTACAAAATCCCACTCATTTTTTATGCCAGAAAAATACATCCATCGTTGATCAGTACCGGCAAAAATATTGTGCAGCAGATGCCCAAATTCATGTAAAAAAGTTTCGACATCTGTGTGCTCCATCAAGCCTGAACTACCATCACCACCAGGAAAATTGCAGACTAATGCTGCCTCTGGTAGCTGCAGGCCATTAATCCCGTTGATGATGGAAAATTCCGCAGCATGCTTATATTTTCCTTCACGTGGATGCATATCTAAATAAAAACGACCGATCAGTTTATTACCATCGAAAATTTGATATGCCTTAACCGACTCATGCCACACCTTGGTTTCCCAAGGTTTTATGGTGATTCCAAACATTGCTTGAGTAAGATCAAAGATGCCTTGTCGCACATTTTCATAATGGAAATATTGTCTAACTTCTTGTGCATTTACTTGGTATTGTTCTTTCTTAACTAAATCCTCGAGATAGATTTTTTGCCAATCGGCCACTTTTGTTGCTGCCGGGTCAATTTTTTTCAGCCGCTTTAATAACTGGTTATATTCCACTTGCGCGCGCGGCGTAGCGACATCGGAAACCTTATCAATAAAGGTTTGCGCATTTTCCGGCGACTTAATCATCTTGTCTTCGGTGATAAACGCTGCATAATTTTTGTAACCCAGGAGATTGGCTAGCTCATGACGTTTACTTATTAACTCATGCAGCACTTTTTTATTCTCTGGATAAGCTTGCTGTCTAAAAATAATATAAAATTTGCGACGCAATTCATCACTTTCTGCATATTGCATAAAGGGCATATAGTCGGGATAGGCGGTGGTAAGTACTATTTTTCCTTGTTCATTCGGCTTATGTGCCTCGATGTAATCTTGCGGTAGACCTTTCAGGTCGGCGGGTGAGTTCAAAATTAATTGACGAGCCCCATCGCGAATATTTTTATCAAATGATTGACCGATAAGGTTTATTTCTTCATTGAGCATTTTGATGCGATTGCGAGTGGCATCATCTTTATCAACACCTGAGCGTTTGAAATCACGCAGCATATGTTCAACGAAGCGCTGATCGAGAGCATCAAGTGCAGCAATGTCCACGTGTTGCAAATGATTATAAAGCGGTCGCGATAAACTAATTTCGCCAATCAATTCCACAAACTTCTGTTCACATTGTTCCGCGCTGGTGCGCAATTCAGCATTTGGATGGACGTTTGCATAGAGGCTGGCCAGGTTCATTTGCCCGTCCAGGATGATATCCATCTCATTGACAGCTTTTAATAACTCTTGGGGCGTGTATTTCCTATCCGGAAGTCCAAATTCAGCTAATTGAGCTGAAACTAGCTGATAATCCTTCTGACAATTTTTGATATAGCTGGCCGCTTCGGGATCTGCTGGAACTGCTTCCCAAACGGGGGTGCTTATATTTGAAGCTGTTTTATCCGACGCTGATGGCTTTGAGGAACACCCATTAAATAGAAGGGCTAACGCAAGCAGCAGCAAGGTTGGCAGTGAAGGTCTGAGTTGAAGATTACTTTTGTACTGACCACAGATAACACCAGGAAACGCCATAATCACCCCTGCCTATCAATAAATTAGATGTCGGCCACCCGTTTTCATATAGGGCGGAGCTGCATGTTAGTACACTTTAGGGGGCAAACAAAGCATTCTAAAATGCCATATTTTACAATTACTTACCTGACTCAATGAGCAAACTTCCGCATAGGATAATCAGACTTGCATCACTAACTTGCATTCTGCGATTGATGTTTCCCACCAAACCTGCAGATTACTGCTAAGCTTCAGATAAATCCCCCCTGGAATACCTATAACAAGATCTGAACTATGCGAGATTATTTGCTCACCGAAGATCAACGCGATTGCCTTCAGGAAATCACCAATGTCGCAATGGGACAGGCCGGTTCCCATTTGGCGCGCCTGCTTGATGTTTTTGTTGTTTTATCAATTCCACATGTGAGCGTATTGAACCCTACTGATATCGCGATGGCACTGCAGTCGTTAAATCGGGAAAGCCGTAACGATATAGTCCATGGTGTCTGCCAAGGCTTTATTGGCGGGGGAATTGCTGGCGAGGCAATGCTAATCTTCCATGAGACCGATTTTGACGACCTCGCAAAGCTACTTAAATATGATCGTGTACCTGATGAACAGGCGCAGTATGAACTGCTTATGGATACGGCTAATGTTCTGAATGGCGCTTGCCTGAGAGGTTTGGCTGAGCAGCTGGATACACACTTCAGTTTTGGTCCACCCATGCTTTTGGGTCAGCATTGCAACATTGCTGACCTTTTACAAAACAACAATATGAAATGGAAGCAAGCTTTGGTGGTGGAGATCAATTACTCCATTGAAAACCACAAAATTAACTGTGATTTATTGTTAGTGGTCGCAGAGCACTCTATTTTCGGTCTGACTGAAAAACTTAATTACCTACTAGACTAGGTTGAACAATAGCGATGGCAATTAGCGAAGATCTCAGCAGAATGTTCAAAGATGTCCACTGGCAGATGGATATTCTGCAAAATATTGATGTAGGCCTTGTAGTGATGAGCCCCGACTACACTATTGAAGTCTGGAACAGCTTCATGCAGAACCACAGTGGCAAAGCGCCCGAAGAAGTCCTTAATAAAAGCCTTTTTACCGTTTTTCCTGAACTATCGGAGCAATGGTTCAGGCATAAATCCAAGTCGGTTTTTGTTTTGCAAAATACTGCGTTTACGACTTGGGAACAGCGCCCCTATTTATTTCGCTTTCCGCATTATCGTCCAATCACCGGCACTGCAGAATATATGTACCAAAACAGTACAATTATTCCTCTTATCGATACCAAAGGTGAAGTGGGTCATATATGCCTCGTTATTTATGATGTCACTGACTCAGCTGTTAACAAACTCGCGCAGCAGCAAGCCAATAAGCAATTACAAAATCTTAGCCGCACGGACCATCTTACCGGCCTTTTCAATAGGGGTTATTGGGAGCTGCGTTTAATCCAGGAATTTAAACGCTATGATCGATACGAACAACCATCCAGCCTGATTATGCTTGATATCGATCACTTCAAAAAAATCAATGATAAGTATGGCCATACTATCGGTGATGAAGCCATACGTGGTGTTAGCCGTGCGATCAAAGAGCAAGTCCGTGATCTGGATATAGCAGGACGTTATGGTGGTGAAGAGTTCGGGATTGTTCTTACTAATACCAATGGTGATGGCGCTTGTGTTTTTGCTGAGCGGTTACGTTCCACAATAGAGCATTTAACGATTTACACTGAAGGTCATGAAATTAAGTTTACTGTAAGCTTGGGAATAGCAGAACTAACTGGTCAAATCCATGATCATCGCAATTGGATTGAAAAGGCAGATCAGGCACTCTACAAATCAAAAGAATCTGGACGTAATCGCTGCACGATGCAGCCATAACTTTCACAAAATCTATAAATAAAAAAGGCTCCGCAAGGAGCCTTTTTTATCTTACCCTGAAATTTTACTGGGTAATGTCAGCTGCATCTTTCAGGAATTTTTGGTAACTGGAAAAGTCATTCTTTCCATAAATACTACCCAACTGAGCCACTATTGCAGTTTTTTGCTCAGGAGTTACTTTTTCATAACTACCTGGAGTCACAGACGCTACAGCTACCACAGCCAAATCACCTGTTGCTGTTATAACGCTCCCAAATGTGGATGCTTCAGCAGCTGGCTTGCTCATAGAAAATGCATAGCGTAATACATCAGAATCAATATCAGCACTGCTGCGCGTTGCGGCTTTCACTTGTTTCAGTTCGACAGCTGCACTTTTGCTTACTTCAGAAAAATCAGCACCTGATTTTAAATCAGAAATCAGTTTTGCCGCTTGCTCATTCAATAATGATTTGGCTTTTTGATCTTTTAACGTATTTAGTATTTGCTCTTGAACATCAGCTATTGGCTTCACTTGGCTAGGTTTGTAATCTGTCTTTTTAAGCACGACTACATTACTTGAATCAAGCTCGATTACTTCACTACTATTCCCCTCTTGCAAAACTTCCGTCGAGAACGCCGCCGCAACCACTTTGGCATTCGCCATTATATCCTTGCCTTTGTTGCGCTCAAACAGTCCGGAGTTTTCTACTTTAAGCCCCAATTCTTGTGCAACATTGGCTAAAGAGTCTGCGTTGTATGATAGGTCGCGCAACTTTTCCAATTGAACAACAAAGAAGCTCTCAGCTTCTGCACGCTTCAATTGATCCTCAATGCTTGCTTTTTGCTCTTCAAATGACGGTGGCTCAGAACCCTTTTCAGCTAACAGTTTAATGAAATGTGTTCCAGCATCAGTTTTCACCGCTGCAGAAACCTCGCCTATTTTTAGTTGAGCAAGAGCTGCTTCAAATTCAGCCGGGAATGCATCGCCTTTGGTAAAACCAAGATCACCACCCTGCTCTTTACTACCTAAATCATCCGAAAACTCTTTAGCAACCGAGGAGAAATCTTCGCCAGCTGCAAGCTTCTTGCTAACAGCATTAATTTTTTCTTTATCATCGTCCTCAATAAGGATGTGTGCTGCCTGGCGTTCAGACTCTGCAACAAAAGCAGACAAATTTTGTTCAAATTGTTTACGCACTTGTTCTTCTGTTACTGATATATCTTTCATTAAATCAGTAACATTCAAGCTGATGTAATCAACCGCAACCTGTTCTTCGCTGGTAAACATCTTTTGATTTGCTTCGTAATATGCTTGCGTCTCTGCAGCTTCAACGACTATAGATTCACGTACTTTTGCCGCAGGAAGGACAACATAGCTAATGTCGCGAGCCTGAAAGCTCAATGCAACAATATCACTTAGCTGTGCCGGCGTTGCAAAGGCAGTCGCGCTGATACCGGCTTGCAATTGATTGATTACCAATTCATCAGAGAGGATTTTTGTGTAGGTGCTATGGGTGTAGCCCATACTATTCAATACTTGCTGATAGCGGTTATTATCGAACGCACCAGTTTCGTTTTTAAATTGCGGCGCACTTGCAATTTGTTCATGTATGTAAGCATTGCCTACTAACATTCCTGAATTTTTTGCGGCTTGGGACAACACCAAACGTTGAACGAGGTTGTCAATGACTGGTTTGCGCAGATACTCGTCAGTCAAAAATTCTGCAGGAATCTGATCGCCGTATGTATTGAGCATTTGTTGCTTTTGCATTCCTATAGCTCTGGACACATCCATCTCTGTGACAGTTTCACCATTAACTTTGGCTGCCTGATTAGCTGATACATCCCAGTTAAATAGTGCTTCAACACCCGTAAGGGCAAAAATGATCACCAAAAACCCAATCAAAATAAAAGAGATAACACCTCTGGAATTGTCTCTGAGGTTTTGTAACATTTTAAACTCCTAGCAGGATAAAGATGCCTTGCGCAGATAATCGGCACTAACAGACAACTAAATACTTAATTATTCGAGGTTTGGTAAGACTCTTGGTCTTACTTTATTAAAAATACTTACCACTAAAAAAAAGGCGCACCTAGATGCGCCTTTTTTATGCTTTCAAAATCAGATAAATATCTGCGTAAAGCACTTATTAGTTAACAGCATCTTTTAATGCTTTACCTGGTTTAAATCCAGGAACTTTTGCGGCAGCAATTTTAATTTCTGCACCAGTCTGGGGGTTGCGACCAGTACGTGCAGCACGCTCTTTCACTGCAAAAGTACCAAAACCCACCAGAACTACAGAGTCGCCATTTTTTAGGGCACCTGTGATACTTTCAACGACTGCATCCAAGGCACGTCCGGCAGCAGCTTTTGGAATATCCGCAGATGCGGCAATGGCTTCAATCAGTTCAGTTTTGTTCACACTTAACCCCTTTTGATTATTTGTTTCTTAAAAACACAGTACAAATTAATGTCGCTATTAACTTGCATTACCCGTGCAGCAAATGAATTGCGATTTATACCAACAGAGCCTCGGGGGGTCAAGGAAAGCTTACAGCTTTATACAAAACCCCCACTTTCCCTGATCACAAAACAGACAATGGCTGGATTTTAAATGCATCCTGACCACTCAGCCCTAATGGGTGCTCAGACGATTATCACTCTCGGTCGACTTTTGAGCTGCTTTTTCAAGTGCTCGGTATTCCTCATCGCTTAATGGTTTGGGGCTGGATTGCAACGCAATAGCTAACACTTCATCAATCCATTTTACGGGCCTGATTGTGAGATCTTCCTTAATGTTGTCAGGAATCTCTTTTAAGTCACGCTCATTGTCAGCTGGTATGATAACCGTTTTTATTCCACCACGATGTGCAGCAAGCAGCTTTTCCTTCAAGCCACCAATACGTAATACCTCCCCCCTTAAAGTAATTTCGCCAGTCATTGCAACATCCGCCCGAACCGGAATACTGGTTTGTACAGATACCAGGGCTGTACACATAGCAATACCCGCACTGGGACCATCTTTTGGTGTTGCTCCCTCAGGAACATGTATATGTATATCTACCTTTTCATGATGATCAGGTGCTATACCTAATGCTTGGCTACGAGAGCGAACTACGGTTAATGCTGCCTGAATTGACTCCTGCATCACATCGCCAAGGGAGCCGGTTTTTATAATGCGCCCTTTACCAACTACTGACGTAGCCTCAATTGTTAACAGCTCTCCACCCACTTGAGTCCAGGCAAGCCCTGTCACCTGCCCTATCTGATCTTTACTCTCTGCTTTACCAAAATCGAACTTATGAACCCCAAGCAAATCTTCTAACGATGCCGGGTCTATTACGTCTGCACTTGTCTTGTTGCGTTTAACATGTCGAGTAACGACTTTACGACAGATTTTTGCAATCTCGCGCTCTAAGCCCCGCACACCTGCTTCGCGAGTGTAATAGCGAATAATATCCTTGATCGCTTCTGGACTGACTTTGATTTCCGATTCCTTAAGTCCATTTGCTTTCATTTGCTTGGGAATTAAATAACGCACTGCAATATTTAATTTCTCGTCTTCGGTGTATCCAGGAATACGGATGACTTCCATACGGTCCAATAGAGGGCCAGGTATATTCATCGAGTTTGATGTACACACAAACATCACGTCCGACAAGTCATAATCCACTTCGAGGTAATGATCGCTAAAATGACTGTTTTGCTCAGGATCCAACACCTCCAGTAAAGCTGATGCGGGATCACCGCGATTATCCATTCCCATCTTGTCGATTTCGTCCAACAAAAAGAGCGGATTTCTTACGCCGACTTTAGCCATTTTCTGTATTAGCTTACCTGGCAGTGACCCGATATAAGTTCTTCTATGCCCGCGAATTTCTGCCTCGTCACGTACGCCACCTAACGCCATACGCACAAACTCACGATTAGTGGCGCGCGCGATAGATTCGCCCAATGATGTTTTACCTACGCCCGGCGGCCCCACCAAACATAAAATTGGACCTTTTACTTTCTTTACTCGTTGTTGCACCGCGAGATATTCAAGAATGCGCTCTTTAACTTCCTCGAGGCCGAAGTGATCTTTATTGAGAACTTCTTCTGCCTTAATAAGGTCATGACGAACTTTGCTTCTTTTGCTCCAAGGTACCTTGATCATCCAGTCTATATAAGCCCGTAATACAGATGCTTCCGCTGACATTGGCGACATCATTTTAAGTTTGTTTAACTCTGTACGCGCCTTTTCTTCTGCATCCTTAGGCATTGCCGCTGCAACTATTTTCCTCTCTAACTCATCAGACTCGCTTACTTCTTCGCCTAATTCACCAAGCTCTTTTTGAATAGCTTTAATTTGTTCATTCAAATAATACTCGCGCTGGCTTTTTTCCATTTGCTTTTTAACGCGCCCACGAATTTTTTTCTCGACATGAAACAGATCAACCTCAGCATCCATTAAATCCAGCAAATGTTCAATTCGCTCGTGGATGTCAGCCATTTCGAGAATGGATTGTTTTTTAGGAAGATCAAGCGACATGTGGGCTGCAATAGTGTCTGCTAATCGCCCCGGCTCATCAATGCCTGAGAGAGAAGTAATTACTTCGACTGGCACCTTTTTACTAAGGTTTACATATTGCTCGAATTGGCCAATTGCTGAGGCAACTAGAGCGCGAGCCTCTGCCCCTTCCACGGGCGGGCTGATTATTACGTCGACGGTAGCTTTAAAAAAGCCTCCCGCATCCTCGATTGACTCAATACCCGCTCTTTCACGTCCTTCAATGAGGACTTTTACGGTGCCATCGGGCAATTTTAGCAACTGCAATATAGATGCGATTGTTCCAATATTATAAAGGTCTTCGGCTTGCGGCTCGTCCTGTTGTGGATTTCTTTGCGCGACAAGCAACACTTGTTTGTCGCTCGCCATGGCACGTTCAAGCGCCTCGATTGACTTGCCTCGACCGACAAATAGCGGTGTAACCATATGCGGATAGACAACTACATCACGCAATGGCAACAAAGGAATTTCAGTAATATGAAGATCATGCAGAGTTTCAGCGACCATTGGTTCCTCTCTATTTCAAGAAGGCAACAACTACCTTGCCATAAAAACAAGATTGGGGTCTAAAACGGATAATTACAAGTTATCAGAATAGAAAAAACAAAAAGAGCGCATTGATGCGCTCTTTTTGTTCATCAAGGTCATTTATTAGTCTTCTGCAGCAGCTTTTGCTGGTTTATCAGTATTTTCGTAAACTAATAATGGTTCAGATTCGCCTTTTATAACAGATTCATCCACCACCACTTTCACGACATGCTCTTCTGATGGAATCTTGTACATGGTATCAAGCAAAACAGATTCCATAATCGAGCGCAAACCGCGCGCACCAGTTTTACGCTCAAGTGCACGCTCAGCCACAGCATCCAATGCATCTGAACGAAAATCTATTTGGACGCCTTCCATTTCGAATAATCTTGCATATTGCTTGGTAAGCGCGTTGCGCGGTTCTGTTAGTATCTGGATTAGTGCCGCCTTATCAAGCTCGTCTAACGTAGCGATAACAGGCAAGCGCCCCACAAATTCTGGAATAAGGCCATAGCGTACAAGATCTTCTGGTTCCAAATCCTGCAATGTCTGCCCAAAGTTACGTTTTTCATCCTTACTTTTAACTTCAGCACTAAAACCAATACCACCTTTTTCTGAGCGATCGCGAATAACCTTATCCAGGCCGGCAAATGCACCACCACAAATAAAGAGGATATTTGAAGTGTCAACTTGCAGGAATTCTTGCTGTGGATGCTTGCGTCCACCTTGCGGAGGAACTGAAGCCACAGTACCCTCAATCAGCTTCAATAAAGCTTGCTGTACACCTTCACCTGATACATCGCGGGTAATGGATGGATTGTCAGATTTGCGTGAAATCTTATCTATTTCATCAATATAGACTATGCCTTGCTGCGCTTTTTCAACGTCGTAATCACATTTTTGCAGTAGTTTCTGAATAATATTTTCAACATCTTCGCCGACATATCCCGCCTCAGTTAAAGTGGTTGCATCCGCGATAGTAAATGGAACATCAAGTAAGCGTGCCAATGTTTCGGCGAGCAAAGTTTTACCGCTACCGGTAGGGCCTACCAGTAAAATATTACTTTTGCCTAACTCAATTGGCTCTTTATCCTTCCCGCCTTTTTCTCCGAAACGAAGGCGTTTGTAATGGTTGTATACGGCAACAGCCAATACTTTCTTGGCGCGCTTTTGCCCAATCACATACTGATCGAGAATCGCAGAAATTTCATGCGGCTTGGGTAGCTTTTCCGAGCTGCCTTCAGAAGCGCTCTCCTGAATCTCTTCACGGATAATATCGTTGCAAAGGTCAACGCATTCATCGCAAATAAAAACAGATGGCCCCGCAATTAACTTACGTACCTCATGCTGACTCTTGCCGCAAAAAGAGCAATACAGTAGCTTTCCGTTTTTATCACTTGCGTCACTGGTGTGATCAGTCATTGAACCCACTCCATCTAAATTTCTATAACAATAGTCAGGTTAAAAGATCAAATTTCAAGCGAGTAAATAGTATTTTGTCATATCTACTTGCATCGCAATGGCCATCACCTGCTTGATTTTATTCTGATACGCACTATTTCGCTGGTTGTACACGCTTTTCAATTACAGCGTCAATCAAACCATAATCGCGTGCCTGATGAGCCGACATAAAGTTATCGCGCTCGGTGTCGACTTCAATTTTCTCTATGGGCTGACCTGAATGAAAAGCCATAAGCTCATTCAGGCGTGCACGGATTTTCAAAATTTCCTGCGCCTGGATATGAATATCCGAAGCTTGTCCTTGGGCTCCGCCGCTTGGTTGGTGAATCATGACACGTGAATTCGGTAGGCAAAAACGCTTCCCTTTAGTGCCTGCATTTAATAGAAAGGCCCCCATACTGCAAGCCTGACCAATACACATGGTGCTTACATCGGGCTTGATAAATTGCATGGTGTCATAAATAGACATTCCCGCAGTAACTGATCCACCGGGTGAATTTATATAAAGATGGATATCTTTATCAGGATTTTCCGCCTCCAAAAACAGGAGTTGCGCCACTACCAGATTTGCCATGTAGTCCTCAACAGGACCAACCAGGAATATCACTCGCTCTTTAAGCAAGCGAGAATATATATCGAATGAGCGTTCCCCTCTTGCAGTTTGCTCAATGACCATTGGAACAAGGCCACTATTAATAAGAGATAAATGGGAATTCATGTGTTCGTATGACATCGTGCGTTTCTGTCCTTAAGCGGGCTAATAGCATCGCCAATATTGAAAACAAGGGATTTTTGACACTAGAGAGCTTAACCCGTGATGGGATTATATGCCAGTCAAAAGAGGAATTTTGGGCGGTATTCACAGAAGGGAAAGCCGCAAAACAGGCGTTTTGCGGCTTTTTTAAACGATTAGCGCTGAGCGTTGGCCTTGATGATTTCGTCGTAATTGGTTTCTACTTCAGAAACCTTGGCTTGAGACAAAATATGATCAACAACTTGATCTTCCAGCACTGCAGACTCAACTCCCCCCATCAATTCCTGATTGTTGTTGTAATATTCAACAACTTCTTTTGGTTCTTGATAGGTAGATGCTATTTCCTCAATCATAGCTTTTACGCGCTTGGCGTCGGGCTTGAGCTTGGCAGCCTTAACGATCTCGCCAACAATCAGCCCCAAAGTCACACGACGTGAAGCCTCATCCTCGAACATGGTGTCTGGTAGCAATGTTTTGACATCAAAATTCTGCTGTTGGCCACCAAAACGCTGCAGCATTTGGTTGCGTAAGACCTGAATTTCGTTAGCTATCAATGCCTTAGGTATATCAGTGGTGTGCGAAGCAAGAAGTGCATCCATAACCTGAACTTTCACTTTTGCTTTCAGAGCATTAGCGAGTTCACGATCCATATTGGCTTTTACTTCTTTACGGAATTGTTTCTCGCCGCCTTTCTCTACACCAAACTTCAGGAAGAACTCCTTCTTCAGTTCGGGTAGTTGAGCTTCAGAAACACTATTCACAGTAATTGTGAATTCAGCTAATGCGCCTTTCAGCTCTTCAGCTTGATAATCTTCCGGAAAGGTCACCGAAATAACTTTCTGTTCGCCTGCTTTCACACCAATAATACCCTCTTCAAAGCCTGGGATCATTGATTTGGAGCCGATAACCAAATTGTGATTGTCGGCTTTGCCGCCGGCAAATTCGACGCCATCTTTGGTGCCAACAAAGTTAATATTGACTTGGTCGCCATCGGCTGCCGCACGCTCAACAACAGACCATGTAGCTTGATGCTTACGCAGCACCTCGATCATGTTGTCTACGTCAGTCTCCGTTACTTCCGCTTTGAAGTTAGTGATTTCAAATGCTGATAAATCGCTCAACGCAACACTTGGATAGACTTCAAATGTGGCAACGTATTCAAGGTCTTTGCCAGCCGCCAACTGCTTTGGTTGGATCGAAGGTTGGCCTGCTGGTTTTACATTCTCTTTCTGTACGGCCGCGTAAAAAGAACGGCTGATCACGTCACCAACCACTTCCTGGCGAATACCGGCACCAAAACGCTGCTTAACAACAGACATCGGAACCTTGCCTTTACGAAAGCCCTTGAGACTTACATTGCGCGCCGCTTGCTTCAAGCGATTCTCAACTTCGTTTTCTACTTGCTCTGCGGGTACGCCTACTGTCAAGCGGCGTTCCAGTCCAGAAGTCGTTTCGAGTGAAACCTGCATATATGCCTCGTGAAATAACTGAAAATATGTAGCGGTTGAACAAGTATCCTGAAGACAGAATACCGTGAAAATATGGTATGGACTAAGAAATTCGAACTATAAACGCAGAAGTCAAAAGAACCACAAGGGTAGATAACTCATTGATTTTTATAGCTTGTATATCTTTCGCGCCCTATCTACTATGCCTCAAGTTCACTCTATAAAGGGTTGAAACTAAGGTAAACAGGGCGCGAATGATACACAGATACATACCTCAGTTCAAATAGCCAGTTTTTGTATAGATTCAATCACTTATAAACTGTATAGGCAAAGCCGATTTCCTTACGCGCATTCGTTACCATGAGGTCTATGTTGCTGTTACCCAATTAAACAGTAATACTTATTACAACCTATTTAGTAAAGCCAACAAGCTGACAAATCCCGGAATCAAGTGGTACTGCAATGAAAAAGATAGTCCTTCTGCTCGCGCTCCTTCACTCAACAGTTGCATTTGCGAATACAGATATCGCACCCATAAACAAAAAGGTCAGCGCTCTCAAGGCCAGGCTAACTTACGTAAATGAGATGGGGTTGCGTTGTGATAATGTACTTGAAGTGCGAAAAATGAAAGGAATCAACTCAACTGAATGTAACAATTATCTAAAGCTAATGAACAGTAATTACCTAAAAAACACATTTAGTGGATGCCCTCCACTTATTAGCTGGTACGAAGCGAAAAGAAAGTTCATTTTCAGCAATCCCAACTTTGCGAGCGAACAGCCAGAAAAAGCAGATGAGCTGCTTAAAACTATGAAGGATGTTCAGGATGCCTGCAATTCGGATACCTACTTCGAGAACTTTCCCTACATGATTGAAACACTTTCCAAAATCAGATATCTCTCCTAAATAAATTGCTTTAAAAAAACGAGACCATCTCTATCTGAATTATTTCGTTTATCGGGGCTGATTTCTGATTTTAAAAATCGAAAGTGAAAATTGGGCGAAAAAAAGAGGCTTAGTTATAAGCCTCTTTTTTTATATGGTGCGGACGGAGAGACTCGAACTCTCACACCTCACGGCGCCAGAACCTAAACCTGGTGTGTCTACCAATTTCACCACGTCCGCTTTTTTGTTGTCTTCGTAATCTTTCTGAAGACGCTGACTTTAATCGCACAAGCTTTAACTTATTGATTTTTATTGTTTTTCGAGGACATCAATAGTGCCATGGCGCGAAGGGTGCAGATTGTGCCACAGCTATTTTTCAGGTTCAACCTTTTATCAATACTCTGCGCTTGTTTCGCGCTGACGAGTAATCAGTGTGCGGAAATTGGCCAGCCAAGCTGCTAATAATTCAGCGGTCAATTCGAACTGGGCCACATCATCAACCTCAGTCAATTCAATAAAGTCAATTGAGTTTTCTTGACCGAATGCTTTTTTCTCTTTTGCTTTCTCGGGAGAGTGAAACAATTGGCTGTAATAACAGGTTAGCTGATTTAGCCATGAGTTTGAGGTGTGTTCCAACTCCACCAGCTCCGCTACTTCTGATGAAACTTTATCAAGCTTATTAAGGGCAACGGCCAAATCATCAATCGAATTGATTGCTTGCACATTCGATACGCGATGCAATTGGGCCAGTTCGCGCGCATAAAAGTGCAAAGCGGCTGCCAAATGAAATACCGCAGAATCTTTCAACGCTTGCTGCTGCAGCTTTTGAGTTGTCGTGAGGTTGTCAGAATGTGATGCAAGGCCAGTGATAATGGAGTTGGCAAATGCCAGTTTCTGATTGACCAGTTGCAGATGACTGATAGACATAGTTTGCTGATTAAATATATGAAGGGAGAATAGGATCGGCCATCTTGCGATAGCCGATCCCAGGAGTTTATTTTTGAACTTTCCACTTACCGCCTTCGTAAAACGCTTTCCAGCCAGTCGCTTTACCGTTGACTTCAGTTTGTACATATTGCTCTTTGGTTTTGCGGCTAAAACGGATAATTGCTTTATTGCCCTCAGGATCTTTTACTGGTGCAGATAACAGAAAGTGGTATTTAGGATCAATTTGATCTTTATACGGTAGCAGTTCCTCCACCAATGGTGCGCGAGTTTCCCTATTTTTGGGGAACTGGCTTGCTGCCAGAAATAATCCAGCAGCACCATCACGCAATACGTAATGATCATCCACTTTTTCGCAACGCAATTCCTGCATTACGATAGGATCAACTTTCGGAGGCGCAGCCTCACCACTTTTGAGAAGCTTGCGGGTATTTTTACATTCGCTGTTGGTGCAGCCAAAATATTTTCCGAAGCGCCCGGTCTTCAATTGCATCTCGCTACCGCATTTATCGCACTCGATTGTCGGACCTTCATAGCCTTTCAAGCGATAGCTACCCTGCTCCACTTCGTAGCCAGCGCAATCTGGGTTATTACCGCATATGTGTAATTTGCGGCTTTCATCAAGCAGATAGGAATCCATGGCTGAATTACAAATCTTGCAACGATGCTTGGAACGCAATTGGCGAGATTCCGCCTCTTCATCTGCATCAGCGTCGATGACCTCGTCGCCTGATACAAGATTCATCGTATGTTTACAGCGCTCTTTAGGGGGTAGTGCATAACCTGAACAGCCAAGGAAAACTCCGGTGCTGCCGGTGCGGATTTGCATATGCCGGCCACACAAGCTGCATGCGATATCCGTGTCGGTTGGATCATTGGCGCGCATACCTTTCGCACTACTGGATGCCAAGGCCAGTTTTTTACTGAAACCTGCATAAAACTCATCAAGCAAAGCACGCCAGTTTTTACCACCTTGCGCAACGACATCGAGCGCTTCTTCCATGCTGGCGGTGAAGCCGTAGTCCATCAGATCATCAAAACTTTCAACCAACCGCTCGGTGACTATGTCACCCATCTTTTCAGCATAAAAGCGACGATTTTCCTGACGAACATAACCGCGCTCTTGAATCGTTGAAATGATAGAGGCGTAAGTCGAAGGACGACCGATGGCACGTTTCTCCAATTCTTTTACCAAACTGGCTTCGGTGTAACGTGCTGTTGGTTTGGTGAAATGTTGCTGCGGGTTAAGTTTTACCAAAGGCAATACCTGGCCAACTTTCATGTCCGGCAATACAACATCTTCATCTTTTTTGGCGGTTTGCGGACTCACTTTGGTGTAACCGTCAAAACGGATTACACGACCGCGAGTGCGCAGCTCATAATCGCCGGCGGTTACCACAACACTGGTGCTGGTGTACTCCGCAGGAGTCATTTGGCAGGCCACGAACTGTTGCCAGATCAAACCGTACAAACGCTCCGCGTCGCGCTCCATACCGCTTAATTGATTAGGCAATGCACTGACGTTGGATGGGCGAATCGCCTCATGCGCTTCCTGTGCCCCATCTTTGCTGGAGTAAAGTGTTGGCGATTCCGGCAAATAGCGCTTACCGAAATTTTCAAGAATATATTCACGACATGACTCGACAGCTTCTTTGCTCAAATTGGTCGAATCGGTACGCATGTAGGTGATGTAGCCAGCTTCATACAAGCGCTGTGCCATCATCATGGTTTTCTTCACACCAAATCCCAAGCGGGTGCTGGCAGCTTGCTGCAAAGTGGATGTGATGAAGGGGGCAGAAGCTTTGGATTGGGTGGGCTTATCTTCGCGGCTGATAACTCTATAAGTCGCACCTTGCAAGGTTTTGACCGCTGCCATTGCCTGGCTTTCATTGATTGGCTTAAAGGCTTCATCACCGTGCTTTTTAACTTCAAAGGCGGCAATTTGACTTTTGTCGGCCTGTAAGTCAGCAAACAACGTCCAATATTCTTCGGGTACAAATGCGCGAATTTCGCGTTCGCGCTCAACAACCAGACGTACCGCAACCGACTGTACACGGCCCGCCGACAGCCCACGTGCAACTTTTTCCCACAGCAAAGGCGATACCATGTATCCCACAACGCGATCCAGAAAACGGCGTGCTTGTTGGGCGTCAACACGGTTTTGGTCAATCGGCCCCGGGGTTTTAAAAGCGTTTTGAATAGCTGTTTTGGTGATTTCGTTAAACACTACACGACGATAGCGTGATTCATCACCACCAATCGATTCGCGCAAATGCCAGGCAATTGCTTCCCCCTCTCTATCCAAGTCGGTTGCGAGATAGACCATATCGGCCTTCTCCGCGAGCTTTTTCAGCTCATCAACTACCTTCTCTTTACCGGGAAGAATCTCATATTGCGCCTCCCAACCATTCTCAGGATCTATACCCATGCGGTTAATAAGCTGGCTTTTACTTTTCTTCGCCTGATAGACAGCTTTATCCTCGGCCGACATCTTGCGAGTGGCTGCCGCTTGCTTGGCGCGCTCCTTTGCATCGATTGGTTTGGCGCCCCCGCTGGTGGGTAAATCACGAATATGGCCGATACTGGATTTGACGATAAAATCGTTACCCAAATATTTATTGATTGTTTTCGCCTTGGCCGGCGACTCAACGATAACTAAGGATTTACCCATGGTGGTTAGAAATATCTCTATATAAGGGAGGCTGCATAAAAGCTGAAAAATGCGCCAAATGGCTACAACATCGTTCCCGAGACGGGGTAAACTAGTTGCGAAGGTGCGCATATATAAGTCTTGAATCCCGAAGGGTCAAGCTATAATTTCCAGCATGTCTTATAGTAGAGCTGCACTCCATGTGCAAAAAATACCTTTTCAATAGCTTGGAAGCCACTTTAAATAAAGTGCTTAATTGCATGTTTTTAAAAGAGTTTTATTTTTAAAAAAGCTTAGGGAGAAGAAATTGATAAAAATCCTAAACTTAACTTACTTTGCCAAGCAGATTTCCGCATGACCCTGATTGTGATTCTCGTTTTTTTGATGTTGATAACACTTTTCTCCGTCAGTGTGATCAGCCACATTCAACAGCGCCAACGCGAGCACCGGTTGCAGCAGCGTCGATTGCGTATTCAGGCTGAAGAGTTGATTGAGGTGGTTGCCTGTTTAGAGCAGACGCTTCCAAACCGGACCATCACCAAACATATCAACGACATGATAATTTCTCTGCAACAGCAAATGTTGGTGCTGGAGGATAAGCATCCTGAGCACATCGAAGCCGCAATCCAAAAAAGTGAGCTTTATTCGGAAGAGTTGATTAATCCCAAGAATCGTCAAAGCATTAGCTATCAACGGGAAAGCGATGCCCAGATTGCCAAAACGCAGTTATACATCAACGAAGCCATGCACCTCGTCACTCAATTGGCGGCGCAAGGTACTATTAATGAGGTTGAACTGGATGCTTACCTGGTTGAGCTTCGCTGGGCTTATTTGATGGTATCGGTCATGTCTTACATTGGCCAAGGCGATAAATCCATGGCAATCAGCGATCGTTTTTCTGCCCAGGCCTTCTATCGCAAAGCGCAGCAGCTACTGATGGAATCTATGCATCAGGACCCCCGCCGCTTGAAGATGATTAAAGAGTTGAGCGAAATGGTAGACGGTGCCCGCGTAGGTTTAAGCCGTGATTTGCGCGACCCTTCCCCTTCGGCAATAAGCTTGGGCTAGAGCCCTTTATTCACTACTCGCCTGATAAATCTCATTCAGTATTTTGATAATCAGATCCAGAGTTTCTACACCCTCTTTCTCTGACCAAAACACGCAAGTGCCTAATCCACCCTGGCTGATAGCGGGAACAGAGACAGGCAATTCGGGTAGATGGCGTTTTAACACGTCGCAGATATTCGCGGGCGGGCGAACATCGCTTTGCCAATCCCACTCGCGATAAAAGTTTCCCTCGTGCTCATAGCTGGTACGAACCAGTATCCACTCAGGAGCTGGGCGCGATTTGTCTTTCGGTGGCAAGTAATACACCGGCATAGGTGATGATTGATTCATATCGGTTTTCAACAAAGGCAATCGGCGCATACTAAAACGCAAGCCATGTTTACTGGCGTGTAGCCGTAAAGTCTCTTTCCTTCGCTGGGCCGGATTTGGCCTAAGCATACCAATTGGCCCGATAACCAGGGCGAATGCGACTATTAAGATAATAAAAAACCAAATATTCATTTGAATCCCTAAAACTTTGATAGACAACTACTACTCTATATCTGTAGAAAACATATCACTTTTGATGAGGACGGAAGCCATGACAGAATCCATTAGCTACAAACATATCATTGTGGGAGTGGACCTTTCGGAAGATTGTCCACCCGTAATTCATCGTGCAGCGGCTATCGCTCAGGCATGCAATGCAAAATTGACTCTCGCCCACGTACTTGAACCCATTGCGTTTGCTTACGGAGGCGATATGCCAGTAGATCTGACTGGCATCCAGGAGCAGCAAGTACAGAAGGCAGAGGCGGATCTGGCCCAACTCGTAAAAACAACCAATTACCCTATCCAGCAGCAACATGTTTTGGTTGGTCAACCCGCAGCAGAATTGCATTATCTTGCAGAGCAGGAATCTGCCGATTTAATCGTTGTTGGGAGCCATGGCCGCAAAGGTTTTGCGCTATTACTTGGATCGACCCCCAACAGCGTTTTACATGGCGCAACCTGCGATGTATTAGCCGTGCTGGTAAAGAAACAAGCGACCGATATCTAACCATCAGCAGTACTGCTTGATTAGCGGTACTGCTATTCTTGCTGCATATCCTCCAGCTCTGCCCAGCGCTCAAAACAATCATCAAGTTGTTGTTGTACTTGAGCCAGTTCCTGTAATTGCTGCTCTACAACTGATGCGCTCCGAGTGTAAAAGTCAGCGCCGGCAGTAATGGCATTAAGTGTTTCCAATTGTTTTTCAAGCAACTCGATTTTTTGCGGAAGTTCATCAAATTCCTTTTGAAATTTGTAGCTCAGTTTTTTAACTTTCACTGGCGCTTTGGCATTCACTACCGCAGCAGGTTCGATCTTTTTGGGTTCACTAATCTGTGCGTTGTCGATCACTGAAGGTAGTTCATCTGCCTGTGTCCACTTGCCGCCCTGGCGAATCCAATCGTCATAACCGCCTACGTATTCGAGCACGTTGCCGCGCCCTTCAAAGGCAATCACGCTGGATACAATATTGTTCAGGAACGCACGATCATGGCTTACCAATAAGAGCGTACCGGAGTATTCGGTGAGAATATCTTCGAGCAGTTCCAGGGTTTCCACGTCCAAATCATTGGTAGGTTCGTCCAACACCAACAGGTTGGCAGATTTACTAAACAATTTTGCAAGCAACACGCGATTGCGCTCACCACCGGACAACGCGCGCAATGGTGTACGCGCGCGCTCACCGCTGAACAGGAAATCGCTCAGGTAGGAAAAAATATGTTTTGACTTGCCGTCAATATCGATAAATTCGCGACCGCCAGCAATATTGTCGACCGCATTTTTATCAAGATCCAACTGGTCGCGCAATTGGTCAAAATAAGCCACTTCCAGATTGGTACCCAACTTTACACTACCCGCTTGCGGTTGCAGCTCGCCAAGAATCAATTTGAGCAGCGTACTTTTTCCTGCGCCATTAGCGCCGACCAAACCAATTCGATCACCGCGCATAATGCGCGTGGAAAATTGGTTGACGATTTTTTTGTCGCCGTAGGAATAGGAAACGTCAACCAAATCGGCAACTAATTTTCCCGAGTCGCCGCCCGTCGCCAGAGTAAAATTCGCTTTGCCGACGACCTCGCGTCGCTCCGAGCGAACTTCGCGCAATGCTTTCAGTGCTCGCACACGTCCTTCATTGCGCGTCCGCCGGGCTTTAATGCCCTGACGAATCCAAACCTCTTCTTGCGCAAGACGCTTATCAAATAACTCATTGTGGCGCGCTTCTTCAGCCAAGGCTTGTTCGCGATAGACCAAAAAGCTGGCGTAATCCCCGGCCCAATAACGTAAATGCCCGCGATCAAGCTCGGCAATATGTGTTGCCAGGGCCTGCAAAAGTGAGCGGTCATGGGTGATAAAAACCAGGGCACCATTGAAGCTCAGTAATTGTTTTTCCAGCCATTCGATTGCGGCGATATCCAAATGGTTAGTCGGTTCATCGAGCAACAACACATCCGGCTCAATGACCAGTGCCCGGGCTAGGGCGACGCGCCTCCTCCATCCGCCGGAAAGCTCACGCATATAGCGCTCGGCAGGCAGATCCAGGCGGGAAATGATTTCATCCACTTGTTGTTGTAATGCCCAGCCATCGTTGGCTTCAATTTCGTGTTGTAGCTGCGCCATGCGGGCTAATTGTTCATCGCTAATATCCTGCGCATGGGAAAGTAAGCGGTATTCCGCCAACAAATCACCTACACCTTTTGCGCCAGCGGCAACGGCATCAAATACAAGACGATCATCGGCTTCCGGCAAATCCTGTTCGAGACGGGCGATGCGAATACCGGTCTGGCGAACTACCTCGCCTTTGTCCAGATCGACTTCACCATCGATTACTTTTAGCAAACTGGATTTGCCGGTTCCGTTGCGCCCGATCAAACACAGGCGTTGGCCGCGCTCAATTGTCAGTTCAACACCATCAAGAAGGACTTGGAGACCGTAACTTAATCCGGCTTTTTCAATTTTTATCAAAGACATAATAAGGAATAATTCAGGTAGTTTTGCAACGAAAATGATACTGGCAGAAGCACCAATGGGCTGGTATTCTCAAAGTAGATTTAGCGGACAGCTAAAATGTTTCATGTGACTGTCGACATTCATCCGGCGCTCGATCGGCAAGCGCAAAAAGTGCCGCATCATATCCCACCAGAAAGACATAACCAACCCGCAGGGTTTGATAATAATTTGAGGTATCCATGAGGTTTTCGAAAATACTTTGGCCTTTAGTCTTTGGCGCCAGTGTATTTGTCGGCAGTACAACCTTGGCTAGCGTCCAAGCTGCGACAAATACAACAGCAATAACCACGACCAAACCCTCACCTCGTCAACTTGAACGGCAAAAGTACGATCAGGCGCAAAAGGCACTCAACGCCAAAAATATGACCGAGTATTCGCAACTGGTGAAGCAGTTGAAGGATTATCCGTTGCTGCCCTATCTGGAGTATCAGGAATTATCCAATCGCTTGATTACGCTGCCGAAAAAGGAAGTGCAGGATTTTTTCAAGCATTACCCCGAGTCCTTTTTATCCGAGCGTTTGATGCACCGCTGGTTACGTACTCTCGCCCAACGTGAGCGCTGGGCGGACTATCGCGAGTTTTACGACAAGCGCCTGACCGATCCTGAGCTCGCTTGCCTTAATTTGCGCGCACGCCTGATGACCGGTGACAAAACCGCACTTGTTGATGTAGCGCCGCTCTGGAATATCGATAAAGCGCAATCCAAAGCCTGCGATCCGGTTTTCGATGATTGGAGAAAAGCCGGATTGATGACTCCGGAATTAATCTGGGAGCGACACCAAAAAGCAGTCAAGGCGGGCAATAAAGGGATGGTGAGTTATTTAACCAACCAACTGCCTGCGGGTGATCGCCCTATGGCGTTATTGCTACAGCAAGTTGATGCCAATCCGCGTTTGTTGAAACAATCCAGTAATTTCTCAAAACAAACCACTAAAATGAAGGATATCATTTTGTATGGTCTGGAAAAAATGGCGCGCACCGATGCCAAAGATGCACTCGCGTTATGGCATACCTATGACGCGCAACAGCTGTTCAGCGATGAAGATAGAATCAACATCAAGTATCAAATTGCATTACGCCTGCTTTACCAAAATCATGAAGTTGATGCGGAAAAACTGGTTGCATCAACACCTAACCTGACACGCGCCGATCTACTGGAGTGGTTACTGCGCGAATCATTGCGCAAACAGGATTGGGAGCGTGTGAACGAATGGTTGACACGTTTACCCGATGAAACACGCCAAACCGAACGGTGGCGCTATTGGCAAGCGCGTACCATGGAAGAGCTAAAGATCAAGGAAATTAATGGCGAAACAGCTGCTAGCATTTATAACAGCGTTGCACCGGCACGCAGTTTCTATGGATTCCTCGCAGCGGATAAAACCGGTATCAATTACCATCTCCTGGATCGCCCGCTTACCTTTACCGAAAAACAAGTCCACGAAGTCGAGAATGCGCAAGGTATTTTACGTGCGCGTGAATTTTATTTGCGCGGTGAAATTGCCGCTGCCAACCGCGAATATTTTCACACGACTCGCCGCATGACTATGGAACAAATGGTTATTGCCGGGCGTCTTGCCGAGAAACTGGGTTGGTACCGCCTTGGTATTCAAGTAATGGCGGATGCGCAATATTGGGATGACTTGCAAGTGCGCTTCCCTGTTGTTTATAAAGAACATGTAAATAAAGCCGCAAAGCAAACGTCGGTTAATCCGCTACTGATTTTTGCGGTCGCAAGACAAGAAAGTGCTTTTATGCACGATGCCAAATCCCCTGCTGGCGCACTGGGTTTAATGCAATTAATGCCGGCGACGGCAAAGCAAACTGCGCAGAAAAATGGCTTGAGTTTTAATGTGCAGGACTTAATCTTGCCAGAGAAAAATATCGCTTTGGGTAGCCGTTACCTGAATCATCTGCTCGGTGTGTTTGATGGTAACCGCATTCTCGCAGCAGCGGCCTATAACGCTGGCCCAACACGCGTGAAAAAATGGCTAAACAAAGAGAAAGGTATGCAGTTGCCATACGATGTATGGATCGAGACTATCCCTTACAAGGAAACTCGCGGTTACGTACAAAATGTACTTTCTTTTTCAGTAATTTATGCCTATCGCCTGGGCGAAGAAACCAGTTTTGTGACTCAGGCGGAAGCCAATCGACAGTTAT
The DNA here is from genome assembly GCF_058800985.1 of Cellvibrio sp. GW822-FHT04B05. Lineage (NCBI taxonomy): Bacteria > Pseudomonadati > Pseudomonadota > Gammaproteobacteria > Cellvibrionales > Cellvibrionaceae > Cellvibrio > Cellvibrio sp. GW822-FHT04B05. Next base: position 261,074 of record NZ_JBXAMU010000005.1, read on the forward strand.
AAAAATAAAGCGCGATAAAAAAACCGCACCTGCAAATCAGGTGCGGTTTTTTTATAATTCAATAGAGTTTATTTATGTAGATATTCACGCAGTCGCTTCTGTACAACTGCTGCTAATTCATCGGGTTGGAATTTTGACAGGAAATCGTTACAGCCCACCTTCTCTACCATCGCCTTATTAAAACTGCCGCTGAGAGATGTATGCAAAACCACATACAAATCTGCCAACGCAGGATCTTTTCTGACCTCGGCGGTTAGGCGATAGCCATCCATTTCCGGCATTTCTGCATCAGTTACCAGCATCAGGATTTCATCGGTCACCTTGCGGCCCGAGGCAGCCCACTGACGTAAAATTGTCAGTGCTTGCAGGCCATCCTGAACAAATAAAACCTCTACTCCGATATTACTTAAGGTTTCCCGCACTTGTTTAACTGCGGTGGGTGAATCCTCGGCCAATAACACCCTGATCTTACGTCTCCGCGCCTCTGCCGCCAACTCGGAATCCAGTACTTCGTCAGAGACAGTCGTATTGTAAGGAATTATATCGGCCAGCACCCGCTCAACATCCAGAATCTCTACCAACTGGTCATCAACGCGAGTAATTGCTGTCAAAAAATGGCTGCGTCCGGTGCCTTTCGGCGGCGGCAAAATAAGTTCCCAATTAAGGTTTATAATCCGATCCACCGCACCAATTAAAAATGCCTGCACTGATCGGTTATATTCCGCAACAATCAAATTCGCGTTATCCACTTCCTTCAGTTCACTCATGCCGATCGCTGCGCGCAGGTCAATTACCGGCACCGCTTGGCCACGCAAATGTGCCACGCCGCGAATATGCGGATGACTGTGTGGAACATGGCGTAAGGTTGGAACCTTCACGACTTCTTGCACTTTAAATACGTTGATCGCAAATAACTGGCGGCCGCCCAAGCGGAACATCAGTAACTCAAGGCGGTTTTCGCCCACCAAACGAGTGCGTTGATCAATAGAATCTAATAGTTTTGACATACTGCACCATCGATTTTCACGGCTTCCAGCGGGAAACCTGCTTAAAAACACTATGAGTATAGGCAATATTTGGCAAGGGACCGAGAATTCCCGGTAAAGATGTAATCGAAGCGCAGGATTGCGGTTGTAAGCTGGCCGTTGCCAGCTACACTGACTGCATACGCAGATTTTTCTGAAAGCGGATCATCCTAAACACAACTATTAATCAATCCGTTTACTTTATGACCGAAGCCATTCCTCTTCTCGCTCGGCAGCCTATTTTTAATGGCAACATGCAAGTTGTTGCCTACGAATTACTCTGTCGGAACAACGACCTGAAATTTATCTCCACTACCGATGGGGATGCCGCCAGTTCACAGGTTTTGCTCAACGCATTTACAGAATTATCGATTGAACAAGTCGTTGGCAAACATAAAGCCTTTGTTAACTTCACCCGCACATTACTCAGTTCACCGCCGCCCTTTAATCGCCAAAAGCTGGTGATCGAAGTACTTGAAGGACAGCGTGTTGATGCTGCAATGCTGCACTCGCTGAAACAACTTCGCGAACAGGGATACACCATTGCCTTAGACGATTTTGAGCTGGATGATAACAGCCAAAATCTGGTGGCCTATGCCGATATTATCAAACTGGATGTATTGGCTCTTTCACCTGAAAAATTGCAGCACCATATCGCTTACCTCAAGCCATTCGGCGTGACGCTGATCGCGGAGAAAGTTGAAACCTATGAGATGTTTGAGCAATGCAAAGCATTGGGATTCGATTTATTTCAGGGCTACTTTTTGGCGAAGCCGCGCGTAATTACCGGGCGAAAAATTTCCGAAAATAAACAATCGGTACTGCAATTGCTGTCAGCATTGCACGATCCCGACACACCTATCGATAAAATCGAACGCATGATCGCGCGCGATACGCTGTTGAGCTTTAAATTACTGCGCCTGGTCAATTCGGCTGCGTTTGGTTTATCGCGCAACGTTGAGTCGTTGCGTCAGGCGATTATGTTGTTGGGTTTAAATAAACTGCGTAATTGGGTTAACTTGCTGGCCTTGTCGAACTTGAGCGGCAAACCGCATGAATTAAGTATCGCTGCACTTACACGTGCGCGGATGTGCGAAATGATCGCCGCCGAAATTAATCAACGCAGCCGCCCCGATTCCTATTTCACCGTTGGATTGCTATCGACACTGGATGCGTTTCTTGACTCTCCACTGGAAGAGTTGCTGGGTACTTTATCGCTTAGCGAAGCGCTCAATCAAGCGATGTTAAATCACTCTGGTCCCGAGGGAATGGTATTACAGATAGTGCAAGCCCATGAGCAGGGCCACTGGCAGGAAATCGATTGGGATCATCTTGCTGAAATAGGTTTGACGCCGGAAAAAATGGCAGAAATTTACGTAAACTCACTGCATTGGGTTGCCGAAACAATGAATACTCTTGGCATAAGTCAATCAGATAAATAGGTTAGCCAGGTAAAAATATGGCGAGAGCTAACAGCTGATACGCAGAAGAAAATCGTCAGCCTGTTTTGAATCAAACGGCCAGCCTAACTCTTCAAGATGGTGAGGGGATTTTAATACCGGAATTCTTACACCATAGCGCTCAATCAGTTCATCTGATTCGGCTATGTCAATCTCTTCAAGATGCAATGAATAGTGGTTCAATAAAGGAGAGACAATATCCCTGGCCATCTCGCATAAATGACAGCCAGGGGTTGAGTAGAGATAAATCGATTTCATGAATTGCTGCCTGAAAAAAACGGCAGTGTATCAGCTCTGCAGCAGCAACTTCACGGAAAAATTAACGCAATTCCAATGCAAACATCTCTTCCATAAAATCGCGGAAACGCTTGCCTTGAGCTTGATCAATTTCTGTCTCGCCAGTAATTTTTTCCGCCATATTGGTCAGCAGCGATTGCGGCTCGTTAAACGCTGACGCACGATCCAGGCTATCGAGCAAATCTTTGATAAAATTGCCAAGTGGCAGCAATTGATCAGCCAACAATTTAGGCACATCAGAACTGCCGCCTGAGCGATTAGGCTCGAAGGTTTGATAAGCCTGGGTGACCTGCCTGATTTCTACTTGCGCCAGATTCAGTGAGAAACTGCCGATTTGTTCAGCGTCGTAACCCATACTCATAGCATGGTTGAATGCAGCATCCAAATTACCATTAAAGAATTGACCAGCCAGATCATTCACTCGACCGAGCAAATCGTTAATTGCAGTTAGCTCATCCTCATTCAAATCGCCTTCAATCGAAAGGGAGAATGATTGGCTGGAGCTGTAACTGGCGTTAAGTGCGCCAGCCGAATTATTACCGCGCCCTGCCCGTCCTGCCTCTAATGCCAAACCTTCACTGGAGCTTGCTTTGATGGTGATTTTATCGCCTTCTTTGGTGGTTAGCTCAAAGCTGAATGCGCGCGCGCGACCATATTCGTAATTACCGTAGCCAAGGTAACTGCTGGTGGCGGGAATAAAACTCGGCACATCCAATTTGGACGCTGTTTTTTTGCTATCCGTTGTTTTAATAACATCGGTAGTTGATGGAGCTGTTTTAGGCGTTTCCTCTGGCGGTTGGGTAGACTGGATAAATTTAGCACGTAGTTCATCTACCCCTTCCAACACCAGGTCATAGGTCTTACGTATATCGGTTTTAATTTCCGGTGAGAGCAGGCTCAAGGCTTCAAGCTTTTCGCTGGCTTCGGCAAAACCTTTTTTAAATCCCGCCAAACCGGCCTCAAGACGAGCTTGTAGTTGCTCTTGTGTTGCACCTTCAGCGACATCCATCTGTAAGCGCCGCTCAATAAAACCGAGGATGTTATTCGCCACTTTTTCCGATGTTAACGGTTCAAAGTTTTCATACTCGGCGCTGGCAGCTTGGCCACGCGAGGCAATTTTTTCATAAGCTGCCGTCAGAGTACGATTAACAATCTGCAGTGCCGCTTGGCGCTTGTCCTGTGGGGTAGATGGATCCGTACGGGTCACTTCAGGCGCTTTACCCGTGCCTCCCTGAGTGGCCGTATTAGTGCTATTTGCTTGGGACGGCAGATTGCTGCTAATCGTTTGATTATTAACAGAGGGATTATTAAGCGACGAAATATTCATAAATTTACCTTTGGGCGGCAATACCTGTCTGTTGCATCACAGGTTATCGACCGGTTTCCGCAAAGCTTAAATACTTATTTGCGCGTTAAAATGAGTGTTGTTATAACCACGACGGCCAAAATTCCGAGGAATATCAGCCCGAATTTCCCCTTGGAGTGAGCCTCGGACGCAGGCTTGGCTTTAGGACCGGGGATAGATCGATTTGGCGATGAGGCTCGTGTGGGAGCTACGGCTTTGTCACGGACTACTGGTTTTGGCTTTGCTTCTGGCGCTTCAACTTTTGCGGTCACCGGGCGCACGGTAGTTTTAGCCATGTCGTCTGATGGTCCCATAACACCAAATGTGAGCGCATCGAAGCGCAACTCATCACCGCGTTTTACGCGCGCCTCAGCGACCCGTTTGCCGTTTAGAAACGTGCCATTGGCAGAGTCCAGGTCTTTCACAAACAACATTCCATCAATAATCTGCAATTGTGCGTGGCGACGTGACAAATGCGCAGCTGCCAAGCTGATATCGCACTCGTGTGCACGTCCGACAATATTAATTTCCTTCAACGGAAAAACCCGATTCGCCAATGCGGTGTGATTCGCCTTCAGCGACCAACCTGTTGCTTTCGGCGCACGTAGCTGGGTGACGTTAACCGACTCTTCCGCAATGATTTTGGCTTCACGCTTTGGATCTATAACGATCAGCTCAACCCTGCCCAAGGTTATTTGATCATCAGGTTTAAGTTCACAAGCGCCGCTTACTGTTTGGCCGTTAACAATTATCGGCTGGGTGGGAATAAGATTGCGCAGCGTAAGATGTTCATTATCAACAAGTACTTCCATATGGACATCACTGGCAAGTGGATCATCGATAACCAGCGCATTGGTGGCTGAACGGCCAATGGTAATTCGGGGTTCTACCAACCATACCGCATTGTATTTATTATCTTTAAAGCGGATTTTAAGCATAAAATTTGACCTGACGACAAAAACCGAAGTGGGCTGTGATAATGCAATAGGTATCCAGTGATTTCAACACTTCAATCAGACTCTTCCGATCACGGCAAATAAAGTTTCAGCACGCCGCCGCCCAGTGGCCCATCGTTTGCAATTGTCATAAAGCCTTGCCCTCTTTTTGACTTGTGCAATTCCAGCACCTTGCGTGCAAACAATAACCCGAGACGGGTATTGCCGGAGCTGAATGAAACAGCTGTTTGCGGTAGCGGGCCAAGTAACATATTGTCCGGGTAACCCTGCCCATCGTCAGCGACGGAGATGCAGAGAAAGCCGTTCTCCTCAATCGCACTTACCAACAATTGCTTGCGACAGTAACGCGCGCAATTGACGATCAAATTATTTAACACACCACCCACTAATTCGCTGTCAAAATACCAAATCAAATCACTATCACAATCAACCTGAATTTCAATATGGCGCGACTTGAGCAAACTATCATTACGGGCAATTTGCTCTTCAATAATATCGATTGCATGGTGTTCATCGATCACCACCATCATCGTTTGCTCATCCATGCGGTACAGCGATAATAACTGTACTAATTCACCATTAATACGCGCTGCCTCGTACTCGAGCGTTGAAAAAAAACGCGCTTGCTCTGCATCTCCGGGCGGAGAGTTTTCCATCATGGCAGATAAGGTAGTTAACAGCATTCCCAACGAATTTTTCATGTCGTGCACGCTGGATGCAAGGACAAATGAAAAATCAATAGGTACATGGCTGTATTCCGGATTATCACCCTTTGGTTTGATTGAAGGATTCACAATTAACCTCGTTTGTCTTTTTCGTAAGCCCGAACCAGACTATTGTATACATCGTTCAGCTGGCGATAACGTTGAAACTGCGGATGCTGCGGAGAAATGATCGCGGTTGTTTTAGTAAAGGTTTGCTGGATTTTTTCATTAACACTGATATCAAAACGGATTTTTAATTTATCAATCATTGCCTGCACATAATTCAAGCGGAGACCAATATGATTAGGTAGCTTTTGCAGTGCGGTTTTGAATGCATCTGCTGCTGCCGAAAAATCTTTTGCATTGTAAGAGGCGATTCCCTTTTTATTGATCTCCGCCACCATCAGTTTATTTTTCTCACTGCGTGGCTCATCCAAAAGCACATCCAGTTGCTGCAGTTGATTTTCATTACCGGCATAACGCTGCAACAAATCATTTAATTGTTGTTGTGCTTCATTGTCTTTACCCAGTAAACGAAGTGTGCGTACCATTTCAATCTGGATTGGCAAGGCTGCATCATCCTTATTATCCCCCAACAATGATTGGGCATTCGTTAAGGTCTCTTGTGCCCGACGTTGATCGCCAGCGCATACCTGCAGCTGACTCTCCAGTAACAGGGATTCGACTTTGCGCAAATTGCCTTTACCAAAGTTCTCTTCCAGATTATTGACGCAGCTAATTGCCTCGCGAATTAAAGGTTTTGCCAGTTCTTTGTCAATTGAATACAAGTCAATGGTCGTCTGGGCAAAAAGGGAATGCACATCGGCTTTATCAAAGCAGGAGTGCTCGCCCAATTTTACGGCGCGCTTAAGTGCATTGGCTGCAGTCACCAAATCGTTATTTTGTTGTGCAATATTTCCCAGCGCTTGTTGACGAAGTATGGATAACGGCGAAATATCAGTGGCTTTTTGCAGGATGTTTTGCAATTTTTCGGTATCGTTTTGCAACTTGAATAAATCCGCTTGCAAATCATAGGCTTTCATACACAGTGGATTGGCCTGCAAAATATTTTCCAGCCACTGTTGTGCACCGATTAGATCATTTTGTGCCAACCTGGTTTTAACCATCCCCAATTGTGCCCATTCGAGTTCGCGGTTTTCAAGCACCGCGCGGTAAACATCTTCAGCTGCCGCCACATCATTTTTTGCGAGATACAATTGCCCCAATAATTTCTGGCAAGTATTTGCATAACGGCTGCCTTTTGCCACCAACTCTTTGGACAGGGCGATTGCCAATTCATCATCACCTGCTTTTTGAGCGGCACGAACTGCTTTTAATTCGACGCGCTGCTCGATAAGGCGACTGAGGCGCTGATCCAATGCTTTGGGATTAATCGGTTTGGCGAGATAGGCATCTGGCTCATAGTCATAAGCAGCCAAAATAATGCCTTTACTACTCTCGGCAGAAACGAGAATAAACAGACTATCGGAACAGGGATTATTGGTAGTGCGCAGTTCCTCAAGCACTTGCTGGCCGCTTTTTCCCTTGCCGAGATTGTTATCGCAGAGGATTAAATCATAACTGCGGGCTTTGCAAAAACGCAGCGCTTCTTCGCCGCTCGCCGCCGAATCAGCATTGCCGATTCCCAAATCCATGAGCATCTTATAAAGAGTCGCACGGAAATTCTCAAAATCATCAACAATTAGCGCGTGCATCTTGTAGTAGCCAAGATCAGCCATTGGTCTATCTCCATCTGGAAAGTAGACTAAGGATAGACCAGGATTTTCAGGCTGCTACTGCTTCCCTTTCTTTAAGGCTTGCTTTACTGACATTTAATCTGCGGGAGCCAAATATGGTTTACGGCGACGCGATTGAAAAAGATGGTTGCCGCCCTGGCTTTTTGCGCTGTGTTTCGCTTCGGCAAGCAGTTGCGATACCTGATGATGGGTGGTACAGAACTCAACATCCGGTGCTACGCAACCTATCGCCAACGTCAGTGCTCCAAACTTTTGGCGTTGCCCTTGCCGATCAACACTCCAGTACTCGGTAGATTCAGGTGGAAGCAATGTTCGGCTTGCCTCCGCAAAGCGCTGCAGGATGTGCTCGCAACGCTGCTCCCAATCAGCACTGCACAGCACCAGGATAAAGTCGTCGCCGCCGACATGGCCGACAAAATCCTTTTGCATATCGACACTACTGCACAAAATTTGACTAAGGCTCAAGATCGCCTCATCGCCAGCGCTGTATCCAAATGCATCATTAAACGGCTTGAAATGATTAATATCGCAGTAAGCCACAACAAATTCTTTTCGATGCAACAATAAATGGTCAATACATTCATACAGAGGTACATTACCCGGCAACTGGGTGAGTGGATTGCTATGCCGGGCAATGCGCAGCTTTTCTTCGGTTATGGAGCGCAGCAGGTCACGCACCTTGCCAACACCGCGATAACGGTCGTTATCGCATACAATAAAATCGACACTCAGGTTTTGCTGCGGATCTTCACTGATCAGTTGGCCGACCACTTTAAGGTCAGTGTTGATATCAACAATAATCGATGAGGGACTAATAAATTCCCGAATGGGTTTTTGCGCGTGTAATTCATGCGCAAAGCGCTGGGAAAAAACATTGAGAATTTCGGCGCGACTGATCATTCCCAAAGGAACATCACCGTCCACGACGGGTACACAAGCGAGACGCACATCAGCGCGAAACATTTTTACCACAGTCTCTGCACGCATATTGGGTGAAACAGAGGCTGAATCCACTACAATTTCATCCACGGTGTGAGTGAAATGATCTTGATAACGTCGCCCCGAATTTCCGGTCACGTTAGTTACTGCCGCAGGTACTTCAGTTGAGGGTAACGCTTGAGGATACGCAATAAAATAACCCTGCGCGTATTCAATCCCCATGGTAATTAACGTATTGAATTCTGCCGCGGTTTCAATTCCTTCGGCAATGGCCTTGTTCCCCATGCGGTGGGCAATGTCCAACATTGCGCGTACAAACTCCCGCTTGACCGGATCTTTATCGATGCCGGAAATAAAATGTCGATCAATCTTTACGTAATCCGGGCACAGCTCGCTCCATACGCGCAAACCGGCGTAACCAGCGCCCAGGTCATCCAGTGCTACCGCAAAGCCTTGCCGCTGAAAATGGTCAGAAGCAACGCGCAACAAATCCAGCTCATCAAGCGGCTGGCTTTCGGTCAACTCAAATACCAGGCGTTCTGCACTCAGGCCGACGCGCTGTAAAATTTCACGCGTCACACCATCGCGATATTGGCTATCAGTAAAACTGATAGGACTCATATTAAGAAATAATTTTCCGGGAAGATTTAATGTCGCAAATCGCTCGCAGGAAACTTCCCGGCATGCAAATTCAAGCAATGCAAGCAAACGGGATTCGCGCGCGACCGTAAACAGCGCATCCGGCTTATGCAAGGGGCTATCAGCGGGGCCGCGAATCAAGGCTTCATAGCCAATAATCCGTGGATTTTCCACAGCAACTATGGGCTGGAATACCGGGGTCAAAAGCTTGAACTCAATCAAGCGACGTAATTCCTTTTGCAGGGGGATTTGGTTAAATACAGGGCTCTGCAAAGACATAAAATAGCAACTTCAATATCGACTTTTGGGATATAGGCTGAATATTCCTGCGGAAATATGACAGTCTTATGAATTTCTCAATTTGTTGTGACAATCAATGAGAGTTACAATGCGCGCACTTGTATTCCTCGCCCAATTCGCCATTAACCAGTCACGAATATGCACCATACCAACCCCGATACCATTTATGCCAATCCTCTGGCAGAGGTCAGCCGCTTTGCATTCGATGAGCGAGTGGTCGACGTTTTCCCCGATATGATCAAACGCTCGGTACCGGGATACGCCACGATTATTAACATGATTGGTAATCTTGCCGAGCGTTATGCTCAGGCAAATAGCCATTGCTATGATTTGGGCTGCTCACTAGGTGCAGCCACACTGGCAATGCGCCATCGCATCCAGGCAGCTGATTGCAAAATTATTGGCGTGGATAACTCCGCTGCAATGATCGCTCGCTGCCAGCAAGTGGTAGCTGCCGATAGCGGCGAAGTGCCGGTTGAGTTAATTGAAGCCAGAATTCAGGATGTGCAATTACAAAATGCGTCCATGGCTGTACTGAATTTCACGTTGCAGTTTATTCCGGTCGATGAACGATTGGAAATGTTGTGCAATATTTGCGAGGGATTAAATACCGGCGGAGTATTAATCATCTCGGAAAAAGTCGCATTTGATGATGAGCCGCACCAGCAATTAATGACTGAGCTGCATCACAACTTTAAGCGCGCTAATGGTTACAGCGATTTGGAAATTGCCCAAAAACGTGCCGCCATTGAAAACTATCTTATCCCCGAAACTCTCGACGCACACCGCCAACGGTTACGGCAAGCAGGATTCAGCAGTGTCGATGTTTGGTTTCAATGCTTTAATTTTGCATCATTGATTGCAATTAAATAATTCAGGAAAACGCTGTGTCACGACTTAATTACGATCAATTGCTTGATGCCTTGAAGGATTCACCTTTGGCGAGTTGGGCCGAGCAACTTCCAAAACAAATTGCAGCGGGACTTTGTGAGAAGCGCTATGGCGATCTGCCCGGTTGGAAAACGTCTCTCGAAAAATTACCGCAGGTTAATACCACCAACGTTGCATTTACCGACGAGGTGCGCATCGGTGACAGCAGCGATTGCACTGAAGAAATCCGTGCAACAATTCGCAGTGTTTTGCAGGAATTAATTCCCTGGCGCAAAGGCCCCTACTTTATTCACGGTACTCATATAGATACCGAATGGCGCTCGGATTGGAAATGGGATCGCGTATTACCGCACCTCGCGCCGTTAAAAGATCGCCTGATTCTCGATGTGGGTTGCGGCAACGGCTATCACTGTTGGCGGATGTTGGGGGCTGGCGCAAAACGGGTAATCGGGATAGATCCATCACCGCGTTTTATTGTGCAATTCCACATGATCAAACATTTTGCCGGTGCAGATTATCCAATCGATGTATTGCCTGTTGGGATTGAAGATGTACCAGAAAAATTACAGGCGTTTGATACCGTTTTTTCCATGGGCGTTTTTTATCATCGCCGCTCGCCGATGGATCATTTACTGGAGTTAAAAAATGCCCTGCGCCCAGGCGGGCAATTGGTTTTGGAAACCTTGGTGATTGAAGGGAAACTCGGCGATGTATTAGTACCGGAAGGCCGCTATGGCATGATGAACAACGTTTGGTTTTTACCGAGCTGCGAGACCATGTTGTCCTGGTTGCGCAAAATGGGATTTAGCAATCCCCGCGTTGTTGATGTAAGCCCCACTACGACAGAAGAGCAGCGCGCAACTGAATGGATGCGCTTTCATTCACTCCCGGAGTTTTTACATTCAGACGATCCATCACTAACTGCCGAAGGCCATCCTGCGCCCATTCGGGCGGTGTTTGTCGCAGAAGCTTGATAAGCAAAACAAAGGAGCGAATTAAGCGCCTTTGTTTGCTTATCTCTAATCATCCAGCATCTTAAGCGGAGAATCCAAGCCAAATTCTACATGGATTTGGGTGCACCACTGGTTTAAACGTGCCGCACTGAGATTTTCCTGTTGATCTTCATCCAATGCCAAACCAACAAACATTGCCGCTCCGGGAATTTCTGCTTTTGACGCTTCGAATTCATAACCTTCGGTAGACCAGTGCCCCACAATTTCCGGGCCGGTTTGGATAATCACATCGTGCAACATGCCCATGGCATCGAGGAAATAATCACCGTAACCGAATTGATCGCCCAAACCAAATAGCGCAACTTGTTTACCGGAGAAATCTACCGCGGCGATATCATCCCAAAACTCCTCCCAATCCGACTGTATTTGGCCGAAATCCCATGTAGGAATCCCTAGGATAATTTTGTCATAGTTGGCGAAATCCAACTGGGTCACATCGGCAATATCGCGCACATCGACGATATCTGCGCCAAAACGCTGCTGAATACGATATGCGACACGCTCGGTATTACCTTCGTCACTACCAAAAAACAGACCTATCTGGGCCACAATAACCTCGGGATGCAGGAAAAATCAGGATGGATAAAAACGGCGCGGATTCTCCCAAGATTAGGCTTTCCAGGCAAGCCCACAAAGCAGATAGCTGCAAACAAATAACCCCGGCATGCCGGGGTTATCGTTAAAGCAGAAGGATCAGGGATTAGCGTTGTGCAGATTCGCGCGCAGCTTTACGATCCTGACGCTTGGCCTTAAGTTCAACCAGGGTCTGCTTCTGCTCCGCTGTCAGTACTGCGAGAAAAGCTTTCTGCGCTTTAGCGCCAGCTAATACTTGTTCTGCATGCAGCTTGCCCAACGTATCGGCCAATGCATTGAGTTCTGCATCGTTTGCCCCGGCGCTAACAGCGATTGCCAAGGCTTCACGCGCCTCAAACAGTTTGGTGTGGAGCGCCTCGCGGGCAGTTTTGCCTGCTTCGCGCTGGGCTTTCAAGGTTTCTTTTTGGACATCGGTTAATTCAAGTGCTTTACCGATATGCCTAAAATCAGGCCCACCAAAGCCCTCTTGCCCTGCCCATGCATGGTGTCTGCCGTCACGACTCTTGTCACCATCGCCTGCCAGGGTTGGCATCGCTATACTGGCAATACTTAACAATAAAATGCTGGTCGCTAAAAATTTGTTCGATTTCATATCATGTTCCTCTGGATGTAATGGACTCACTAATTACGGTGGTCAGTTGCAGACTCCGGAATCAGAGCCAGTGAATTCATTATGGTGGCTATAATGTTAAGATTGGTTAATGAAAACCAAAGAATCATGACTCTCATCCGGGGCTGGTGCACACTCACCGCCTTCCATCACAGGGGACTGTAAAACGCTATGCTTAAAGTTCTTCTCATCGACGACGACAAAGAACTCAGTCAATTACTGAGTGAATATTTGCAGACAGAAGGCTTCGCTATTGATACGGCCTATGATGGCCAAACTGCACTTGAGCTCGCGTTGAAACATCCCTATTCCGCCATTGTTTTGGATGTGATGCTGCCAATCCGCAATGGTTTTGATGTGCTGAAAAATTTGCGCCAGCACAGCCAAACCCCCGTCATCATGCTCACCGCTAAAGGCGATACCGTTGATCGCGTAATTGGTTTGGAAATCGGTGCTGACGATTACTTGTCCAAGCCTTGCGACCCACGCGAATTAGTGGCTCGTATTCGCGCGATTTTGCGTCGTGCCAATCAAAAAGAAGTTACTCCCAGCAGTATTGAGCGCTTGGTAACAGGAAAACTATCGTTGCATTTAGGCACGCGTACAACAACCTGGGATAATCAAGAAGTTCCTCTGACCGGCACAGAGTTTAGTGTGCTTGAAATTCTTGTTCGTCGTGCCGGCCAAGTAATCAGCAAAGACGATATGACGGAGCAAGCGCTCAACCGCAAACTCACGCCCTATGATCGCAGTATTGATGTGCATGTAAGCAACATCCGTAAAAAAATTACCGCGGCCGGCTCCTCAAAGGATTTGATCATTAATGTGCGCGGCGCTGGATATATGCTGACCATGAATGATGATGAATCCGTAAATTAATGACGCGTCTTTATTTAAAAATCTTTTTTACATTCTGGTTGATTACGGTAGCGATTATTATCGGCACCAATATTGTTGTGCATTGGTTCGACATGACGCCGGATGGCAATTTGCAGCATAGCAGCAGCGCAAATGATGATGATCCAGCCAAGCGTTTGCTGTTTCAATTGGTGGGCAATGCCGTTAATCGCAATACTCGCCAATTGATTCAGGATTTGCGCGCAATGCCAACCTGGTCAACCCGCTTTGTATATGCGATCGATAAAGAAAACCGCGATTTATTGGATCGCCCGCTTCCTCCCGGTGTAATGTTTCTCGCTCCCCGCCTGACTTTTAAACATCCCTTCGATAAAGTGCAGGATCGCAACCGCAAACTGTTTGGCCGCTATATCACACTGAACGATGGCAATAGTGTGAAATTGATTACGATTTCTGCTGGACGTGACGAAGGACAAGATCGCGATATTATTTGGGAATTGTTTCTCGACAACATTTGGCCATTGTTACTCGTATCAATCTTGGTCAGCGGCTCGGCGTGTTTTTTTCTTGCGCGACACTTCACCCGCAGCATCAACACTTTGCAGAAAGCCACCCATCAAATTGCGCGCGGCGATTTGAGCGTACGCATTAGCGAACAATTCCGTGGTCGCAACGATGAGATTGCAGCACTTGGTCGCGATTTTGACCACATGACCGAGCGCCTTGAAAAAGCGATGCAAGAGCAGAAGCGTTTGATTAAAGACGTATCGCACGAATTGCGTACGCCGCTTGCACGTTTGCAGATTGCACTGGCATTGGCACGGCAACGCAGTAATGGATTGGTCGATAACGAACTGGCGCGTATCAAGCAAGCAGCCGATTACCTCAACGACATCATCACCGATATTCTCACCTTGCCAGTACAGGGCCAGGATAGCTGGGTGCTGGACGACGTGTTGGATTTGGTAAGCCTGATGCAAACGCTGATGGACAATTACCAAGCCGAGGCCTACGAAAAAAATGTCAATATTCGCTTCAGATGCTCACTCGAAGAAGCGCTAGTGGCGACCCATGGCAATATGTTGGTTGGCGTTTTTGAAAATACGTTGCGCAATGCCCTGCTCTATACCCCGGAAAACTCAGAAATCTGTATCGCCTTAAGCGAAACGGGCGATGGCGAGCAGTATCGAGTGGAAATCATGGATCAAGGCCCCGGGGTACCTGATGATGCACTTGAAGATATCTTCCAGCCTTTCTTTCGAACAGATCAGGCGCGCGCGCGCGAAAGCGGCGGATACGGTTTGGGCTTGGCGATTGCACAGCGCAGTGTGTCCTTACATCAGGGGCGTATCTGGGCAGAGAATCGTCCTGAAGGAGGCCTAAGCTTGGGCATACTGCTGCCACAAATTAAAAGCTAAATCCTTCTTAATCATTATTTAATAGCAAATCTCCCCCTCATCTATTCATTGATTTGCCGACAATCTTTTGACTGGCGGCAAATCCTTTCCGCTTTGACCGAAATTTACTGCGAATTTTCTGACGGAAAAATCGGCAATTAACTTTAGCCAGTTATTACATCTCATTGATTACTATAAGATTTTAAATTAAAAAAGTAGATGGCATGGATTTCGCTAAATGTCTGTCACAGACGCTTAAATATGCAAAAGCGGCAATTAGGCGACGAATAACATTTCAACCTGACAGGTACAGATTATGCGGGACATGACTATGGTGACCAGTGCCCACAAGGCCAATGGCGCAGGCAGCATCCCCCTCCACCCACTAACACCGGAACAGGAGCTCGCAACCCGCGTCCGTTTGGCGCAAGCGCTGCAAATGAGTCTTGACCCTGGTGAAGTACTGAGCCTGTTCTATAAGCACATCCAGACTCTTGTCAGCGTGTCCGGACTGATCTTTAAATTTGGTAATGACTCCAATGATCTTAAAATCGGACGCGAGTGCTTGCATCATTGCGATTACCGTTTAACAACAGATGAAGGTTACCTCGGTGAGATAATATTCAGCCGCAGCAAACGCTTTGCGGAAACAGAATTAATCACGTTAGAGTTTTTGCTTGCCTCGCTAATTTATCCGTTACGCAATTCAGTTCGCTATCAAACTGCTATGCGTTTAGCGCTGTTAGATCCTCTAACATTGCTCGGCAATCGCGCAGCACTGGACTCGGCCCTTCATCGCGAATTGCAGATGGCGGAACGCCATCAACATGAACTGTCATTATTGATGGTAGATGTGGACTTCTTCAAAAAAATTAATGACGAGCACGGTCATCACCGCGGCGATTTGGTGTTATGTGAAGTTGCCAAAGTAATTCAATCGGCGTGTAGAGGCTCTGACATCACCTTCCGCTACGGTGGTGAAGAATTTGTAGTCGTCTTAGGTAAAACCGATGCCGAAGGCGCAAAAACAATTGCAGAACGCATTCGCCAACAAGTTGCGGAAACCCATATTACTTATAACGGCAAAACCATTAGCGCTACCGTGAGCATCGGCATAGCCACTCGTCACAGCAACGAAAAGGAACACATCAACGATTTATTCGAGCGCGCCGATAAAGCATTGTATGTGGCAAAAGAGTCAGGCCGGAATCGTGTCATTAGCAGTGATGAACTACTAATACAATCTTGAAGAAATACTCGAACTCCATAAAAAAACCACGCTTAATCGCGTGGTTTTCTTATTTGCGGGCCACGGGCGCGCGGCAACCTTATTCCACTATTGGCGGACGTTTACGCGCAGGAGCTTTAGTACGGCGCGGAGCTGCTGATGCTGCGCGCAACTTTTTATCGTGACGTTCACGTTGCGCAGCTTCATCACGCGTTGGCTCCATCATGCGAGTATAGGTTGAACTATCAAAACCTGCAGTCATGCACAGATCCTGAATTTCACGCTCGGTGAGATCCGTCCACTGACCAACACGCACATGCGAAGGAATAAAAATATTCGCATAGCGAACACGCTTCAAGCGGCTCACTTTTACGCCTTGCGATTCCCACAAGCGACGCACTTCACGGTTACGGCCTTCCATCACCACACAATAGAACCAGCGATTCTTGCCTTCACCAGCACCGTCAACAATATCGGTAAAACGCGCAATGCCATCATCCAACACCACACCTTTTAACAGGTTTGCGCGCATTTCATCCGTCACTTCACCTTGGATACGGACTAAATATTCGCGATCAATCACTGACGATGGATGCATGAGTTTATTTGCCAATTCACCGTCATTGGTAAACAACAATAGGCCACTGGTATTAAAATCGAGGCGACCGACCGAAATCCAACGCTCACCTTTCAACGCAGGCAAATGATCGTAAACAGTTGGGCGACCTTCCGGGTCAGAACGCGAACAAATTTCACCTTCCGGCTTGTTATATAAAATAACGCGGCGACGAGTGAGCTCACTACGCAAAACCACGCGCTGACCGTTTACAAAAATTTTATCTTGCGATGTGACTCTATCGCCCAAGCTGGCGATTTTGTCATTCACTTTTACTTGCCCGGCTTCAATGGCCCGCTCCATTTCCCGGCGCGAACCTATGCCTGCACGAGCTAGCACTTTCTGCAATTTTTCATCACTTGGCGTGCCAGAGGCGATTGTCTTCGCATCGGCATCCTGAGCAACTTTTTGCTTGGGTGACGGAGCAGACTTTTGAGAAGGCTTTCCTGCAGGCTTCGCTGATCGGGTACCAGACGAATGATCGCTAGCAGATCTATTATCGCTTGCATCACGTTTTTTAGTCGAATTGTCTTTTGCTGATTTGCCAAAAGCTGCTTTTTTTTCTGCAGACTTTGGTTTACCGGCAACTACTGGCTTCACAGCCCTGGTAGGTTTTTCAGGTTTATCCTGCTTGATTTTCTTCACCATAGGTATTGAGCAGCTAATCGCCGCGGGGTTCTTCTTCAACATCTGTTGTCGGCGCAGCCGCAGAATCCGCTGAACTTACTTCTTCATCTGCATCGACAAAAGCATCTTCGCCATCGACAAAACCGTCTTCGTAAAGGGCGGTCCCTGAATCCACTGGTGCGGCTTCAGTATCGTCAGTATTCACAGCAGGATTTTCATCGGGAATGGGTGGATCAGTATCTTTCTCACCTAATCCTGCTTCACCCAAATCCAACACTGGATTTAATTCATCCAGATCGCGAATTTCACTGAGTGACGGTAATTCGTCCAGACTCTTCAGATTAAAATAATCGAGAAACTGACGCGTAGTTGCAAAGAGCGATGGGCGACCGGGAACATCGCGATGCCCAACGACTTTCACCCAATCGCGCTCTAACAAGGTTTTCATAATGTGCGAGCTGACCGCAACACCGCGAATCTCTTCAATATCACCACGGGTAATCGGTTGACGATAAGCAACAAGGGCAAGGGTTTCGAGCAGCGCGCGCGAATATTTTTGCGGTTTTTCTTCCCACAAGCGATTAACCCAGGGAGCAAGATTATCGCGCACTTGAAAACGCCAACCGGAGGCGACCTCTTTTAACTCAAAACCACGCTCAGCACTGGCCGCCTGGATATCAACCAAGGCCGCTACAATCTCGTCTTTACTTGGCGCCACTGCCTCATCGAACAATTCCAGCAAGCGCGCAATGGTCATCGGCTGACCAGCTGCCAATATGGCGCCTTCGATAATCCTGCGCAGTAATTCTGCGTCGACCGGCATCTGTGTCACAGGTACAGTTGCCGATTCCTCAGTGTCAGACTCTTCACGGAATAGGCGAAGCTCTTCGCCAACTTCGGTTGATGAATTCATGTCCTCGTCGAGAGAATCTTCAGTGATATCAATTTCGTTTGTCATTGTGTTCTGGCTTTAACATGAATAGGTGCAAACGATTCGCTCTGAACAATTTCCACCAGCGATTCCTTAATCAATTCCATCACCGCGAGAAAGGTGACGACCACGCCAAGGCGTCCTTCTTCCGCCTTGAACAAACTAACAAAAGGTACAAAATGTTGATGCGCCAACGTATCCAGTACTTGCGCCATACGCTCGCGGGTGGAGAGCTTTTCTTTGGATACATGATGACTCTCAAACATATCTGCGCGACGCAAAACCTCTGACAGCGCCAGCAACAGCTCTTGCAATTCAACATCAGGATCAAGACGCGTGAGACTGCGATCCGGACCAGCAGCAGTGACCGGAAAAACATCACGCGCTACGCGTGGAACCTGATCCAAATCGACCGCAGCTTGCTTGAACCGCTCATACTCCTGCAGGCGTCGTATCAATGACGCACGAGGATCTTCCTCTTCTTCATGTTCTTCCGACGAACGTGGAAGCAACATACGTGATTTGATCTCGGCGAGCATTGCGGCCATCACCAAATACTCGGCGGCCAATTCAAATTGATGAGCTTCCATCAACTCAACGTAAGCCATGTACTGGGAGGTAATTTCCGAGACATTAATATCCAGGATATCGATATTTTGGCGACGAATCAGGTAGAGCAATAAATCCAGCGGCCCTTCAAACGCCTCAAGAAATACCTCAAGTGCATCTGGCGGGATATATAAGTCCTGCGGCAATTGGGTGTAAGCCTTACCGTGCACTACTGCAAATGGCATTTCGCCTTGCTGCGGCCCTTTTGACTGGTGAGCAGTAACCTTTTCACTCTCGGCAGTTATAGCAACATCCGGCACTGCCTCCTGCGGGGAGGCAATATCCGGAGATTCCGATACGGCAGTTTCGAGGGTTTCACTCACTCAAGATAACTCACAAGTTGGTAAATAGAATGCTCAGTGTGGGGCAGCATTGAACAAGGGCGGCATTATAGCCATTTCGGACGGCGCCGGACAGCGCGCCTACACATCAAACACTTCTTTATACATCAGCTAGTTAGGGTCAAAAGGAGAGAAATCCCCTTTACCTTGCCGCACTAACTGCGGAAGCTGATCAGTCAGGTCAATAACGGTAGTCGGCTCTAGCCCGCAGTATCCACCATCGATTACCAACTCGACAAAATGTTCAAGGGTATCGCGGATATCATAGGGATCCGTCATGGGAAGCTCCTCGCCCGGCATAAGCAAGCTACTGGTCATCAGCGGCTCGCCCAGCTCTTCGAGCAGGGCCAGAGCAATTGGATTATCAGGTACGCGAAGACCGATGGTCTTACGTTTTGGGTGAAGCAAGCGACGCGGTACTTCAGCAGTCGCTTCGAGAATAAATGTATAAGCACCAGGAGTGTGATTTTTAATCAGCCTAAAAGCTTGGTTATCGACCCGAGCATAGGTTGCAAGCTCGGAAAGGTCTCGACACATCAGGGTAAAGTTATGATTTTTATCAAGTTTCCGTAACGTACGAATCCGCTCAAGCGCGTCTTTATCGCCAATATGACAGCCGAGGGCGTAAGCAGAATCGGTTGGATACACCACTACACCACCTTTACGGATGATATCGGCAGCCTGGACAATCAGGCGATGCTGGGGATTTTCTGCATGAATTTGGAAGAATTGGGCCATAATTTTGCTCCTTACAACAATCTACCTGTTCATATATTTAAGACAGGTAAGAACAGAGAATGTCTTATTAATATTATTGGGCATAACCCAGTAGTTCCCATACAGGTTTTGCGTGTTCCGGCAAGCGACCGAAGCTTCCCAGTTCTTGCCATGGCTGATCAGGAATATGGAAATCGGAACCACAAGAGGCATGCAAGGAATAACTACTTGCGATGCGCAGCAAATCCTCTGTCAATGCTGAGGGCTGCAACCCGCTGATTACTTCTAGCGCATCGCCACCCGCCGCGGCAAATGAACTAATAAGCGCGCACATCCTGGTGCGCGTCAGCTCATATTTGGCGGGATGGGCGAGCACGGCAACACCACCCGCCGCATGAATCCAGTCGATTACCTGATCCATCATCGGCCATTGGTACTTCACATCGGCAGGTTTACCAGCACCCAGGTATTTTTTGAATGCCGCATTGATATTCTTTACTGCGCCAATCGCCACCAGATACTGCGCAAAGTGCGGTCGCCCCAAGGTTGCGTTACCGGCAATTTCTTGCGCTCCCACCAAAGCGCCGGGAAAACCGGCTTTGGATAAACGATCTGCAATTGCGACAGCACGTGCATTGCGTGCCAGCTCCTGAACTTCAATCGCAGCAATCAACGCAGGCGAAGAGATATCAACTCCCAGACCGACAATGTGCACACCGCCTTTGCCCCATTGACTGGAAAACTCGATGCCATTTATCAAGGTGATACCTGATTCCAATGCGGCTTTTTGTGCAATCCCGATACCAGCTATGGTATCGTGATCCGTAATCGCCAGCACCGAAACACCGTGCGCTTTCGCGCGCGCGATCACAGCCTCGGGACTAAGTAGCCCGTCAGAAAAATGGGTATGGCAATGCAGATCAAAAATCACTCAAACTCCACGTGGCAAGTACATCACCAGGATTGGTCATGACCGACAATAGCACTGAAAAGAATGTGAGCATGTTAGCTGATAAACCAACAGCAGAACCCACAAATTCGCGGCCAAAACTGAAAAAAGAAAGTTTTTTGGCCAATCTCCTGATGAACATCGTGATTCCGACGCTGATTTTGACCAAGCTCAGCGGCGACGATTACCTGGGAGCGACATGGGGATTAATTGTTGCCCTCGCCTTTCCAATCACTTATGGTCTGCGCGATTTTCTAATTAACCGGAAAATTAATGTGTTTTCCGCGCTGGGAATTGTGAGTGTGCTACTCACAGGTGGACTCAGTCTTTTGCATTTGGCTCCAGAATATTTTGCTATTAAAGAAGCAGCAATTCCCGGCATTTTAGGCTTGGTCACGCTTTTCTCTATCAAAACGCGCTACCCCTTGGTAAAGACCTTTATTTATAACGATAAAGTGCTGAAAATTCACAAAGTGGATATTGCCCTCCAGGAGCATGGAACACAAAAGCACTTTGAACGCACCTTAACCAATGCCTCTTTGATGATTGCCACCTCTTTCTTTTTATCATCAATATTAAATTACGTATTAGCGAAAATTATTCTTGTCAGTCAGCCTGGAACCACAGAATTCAACGCAGAATTAGGTAAAATGACCGCCCTTAGCTATCCCATAATTGCCCTGCCGATGATGATCATCATGATGGGTACATTGTTTTATGTGTTTCGCAGTATTCGCTTGCTTACACATTTAACGCTGGAAGAAGTGATTAATGACGGCAGTGACAATTAATTATTTTGCGTCATTTTTGTCGCATTAAGTCCGCAATTGATTTTATCCAAGAGAGTGCTTCATGCTTTACGCCATTATTAGTGAAGATGTATCTAATAGCCTTGAAAAACGCAAAATTGCGCGCCCCGCTCATCTCGCACGATTACAGCAATTAAATGATGAAGGCCGGCTTTTTGTTGCTGGCCCACATCCTGCTATCGATAACAACGATCCGGGTGATGCAGGCTTTACCGGCAGTTTGGTAATTGCTGAGTTCACCTCGCTGGAGCAAGCGCAATTGTGGGCAGATGCTGACCCCTACATCGCTGCTGGTGTTTACGCCAAGGTTGTCGTAAAACCCTTTAAGAAAGTTTTGCCTTAATTTTTCTTTTTATTTTTAAAGATTGGAGCAACTGTGAAAAAAATTTCCCTCCTTGGTTGTACGTTATCGATTTTCACTTTGTCACTAATTAACGTACCCAGTATTGCCGCTGATAAATATGTGTCTGATGTCATTTACATTCCGGTGCGTAGCGATAAAGCTCCTCAAGCCAGTATTTTGCAACAAGGCGTAGCAAGCGGAACCAAGCTCAATTTTATTCGTGAGGAGACCGGAAGTGATAATAACCTTTGGTCCCTCGTCACCACACCCGATGGCACCGAGGGCTGGGTTCGAAGCCAAAATCTCACCGACAAACCAACTGCGGCACTGCAATTGGCTGCATTGTCAGGCTCTTCACGTGATGTAGTCGCATTGCAAACTGAAAATACCCAACTCAAATCGCAACTCGAAAAAATCCAGCAAGAGCATCAACAATTACTCGCTGACACGGAAGATATGCGCCAAGCTGCTGCTACCGCATTTAACCTGGAAGAAGAGCATCAACATATGCTGAAGGAAAATCAATTATTGCAAACCCATGCGGATGTAATTAAGGCAGAGAACGAAAAACTAAAAAACACTGACCGTTTCAATCACTGGGTTTATGGTGGCGGCTTGGTGTTTGGCGGTGTTCTACTTTCTTTTATCTTGCAAGCATTTGGTCGCCGTAAACGTAGATCAGAGTGGCGCTAAGAGTTATTGATCATGCTGAATCGCTTTATTCAAGTAGCTTTAGGTTTTTGTCTGATTGTAACGACTGATTTACATGCCGATGAAAACATTATGGTAGCCGTAAAAACCGATTTAGGTGTTTTCGTCGTAGAGACTTATCCGGATGCCGCGCCCGAGACGGTGAAGAATTTTTTAGGTTATGTCGATACCAACTTTTACGACAACACTATTTTTCACCGCATCATCCCTGGCTTTCTTGTTCAAGGTGGAGGTATTACTTCTGATTTTGTCGAAAAGCCCACACGCGATCCAATAATCAATGAATCCATACATGGACTTAAAAACGATTATAAAAGTATTGCAATGGCAAGAGAGAAAAATCCGAATAGCGCTACCGCACAATTTTATGTGAATTTGAAAAGTAATCCGGAATTCAATGCAACACAGACCAAGCCCGGATACACCGTATTTGGAAAGGTAATTGTGGGTATTGAAGTGCTTGAAAAAATTGCACAATCTCCACGGGGAAGGTTAAAAATGCTACCTGAAGCCCCCAATTACATCATACGTATATTGAGCACATCACGTGTTGATGCAGCCGCTTTGCGCAACTTGCTGGAATCGCAAAATGCGTCAAAACCATCCGCGTTCAAAGATGCATTGGTACCCATTAATGACCAACCATAACAGTACCGCCCTTAGTGTTAATCTCAATAAAATTGCGCTGATCCGAAACTCGCGGCCGGGCAATTATCCAAATGTAGTTAGTCACGGTGAAATCTGTATTGCGTCTGGCGCTGATGGCTTGACTGTTCATCCCCGCCCGGATCAACGTCATATTCGCCCACACGATGTTTATGAACTGAGCGAACTGGTAAAAGGTCATCCCGGTATTGAGTTTAATATCGAAGGAAACCCTTACGCAGAATCCCTGGAAGATTTTCCCGGCTTTATTAAATTGGTCAATGATGTTCGTCCGCATCAATGCACCCTGGTTCCAGACACAAATGAACAACTCACCTCTGATCACGGATTTAATTTAAACGTTAGCGGAGAAAAACTGCGCCCGTTAATTCGCGAATTACAAGATAACGGTGTGCGTGTCAGTTTATTTATGGATCCGGATATTGAGCAGATAAGTTTGGCAAAAGAAATAGGTGCGGACAGAATTGAACTGTATACCGGTCCCTATGCAGAGGCTCACAGGCTCAATAGCACTAACCTTGATGCACTGTTCCAAAATTATATGGATGCAGCAATCCATGCGCAAAAAATTGGTATTGGTTTAAATGCCGGGCACGATCTTAATCTTGAAAATCTCGCGCACTTTCGTCAGGTTCCTTCATTGCTTGAGGTATCAATTGGTCACGCATTAGTCGTTGATGCCATCGCAATGGGATTAACTAACGCAGTGCACGCTTACAAAAAGCTCTGCAACTAATTATTCGATTGGGAATTCCATACATCTCCCCCTACTTTATCCAAGTAAATCAGCATGAATAAACCACGTGATGATAGCCCCGCTTATCTGGAAAAAAAACGCTTTTTTGATTCACTAATGACAGTCTATGGTCGTAAAACTGTACTCGAGGCACTGCAAGATCCGTCCACATTTATTTATCGTTTACATTTGGCCACTAGCAATAAGCCAGCTGATATCCTCGACAATATAATTTCGCTTGCGAAGCAAAAGGGTGCCGAGATTATTTACCATGACCGTCAGGCTTTATCGCGCATTTCTAAAAATACATCCCAGGATCAAGGGGTTGCAGCGGACCTGCAGCTGCGTGGCTATAAAATTTACGACGAGTTCCTTGCCGAAAATAGTGGGAAAAATTACACACTACTTGCGCTTGACGGGGTTCAAAACCCCCAGAATTTGGGAATGATAATTCGCTCAGCATGCGCAGGAAATATTGACGGGATATTGTTACCACAAAAAGGAAATGCTCAAATTGATCCGCTTGTTATTAAAGCTAGTGCAGGAACCGTTTTTCGAGCACCGTTGCTACGTTGTAAAGACTTGACTCAAGCCTTGCAAGATTTTAAAGCCGATGGTGCAGTTATTTGCGCCCTTTCATCGCACGCCACAATAGCGTTAAAAAAGTTTAACCCAAAGTCAGCATGTATTTATGTGCTGGGCAATGAGTCAGAAGGTGTTTCAAATGAAGTGACCCGACTTTGCAACGAGCAAGTCTACATACCAATGAACAATGGTGTAGAGTCACTTAATGTCGCCGTTACCGCAGCCCTGATTGCATTTCGCTGATCACGTTATATTTTTTCAAGATCCCAAATAAAAAAGAAGAGCAATAGCTCCTCTTTTTTATTATCCAGGTCAAAAGCTTTTACAACTTATAACCATCTTCTTCGTGCAAACTTAAATCCAGACCGATGGTTTCCTCTTCTTTAGTGACGCGTAAGCCAGAGGTAAAGACACCAGTAATTTTTAACAGAATATAAGTTACTACAGCGGTGTAAGCAAAAGTGACCACTACACCCAACAACTGCACACCTAATTGCTCGCTCATGGATTCAATTCCGCTGGCGAAACCCTGGCCACTGAACGCGCCAAGCTCTGTTGAAGCAAACACTCCAGCGAGAATTGTACCCAACACACCGCCAATACCATGAACCGGAAATACATCAAGTGAGTCATCAATTTTCCACACGCGTTTTACCAGTTGAGTCATCACGAAGCAGATTACCCCAGCCAATAAACCGATAATCAATGCACCGCCAGGTCCAACATAGCCTGAAGCAGGGGTAATTGTTCCGAGGCCCGCGACCATACCAGTAACAATCCCCAATACACTTGGCTTCCTGAAACGCATCCATTCAATCGTCATCCAGGCCAGCGCACCCGCTGCTGCAGAGATATGCGTAGCCAACATCGCCATCGCCGCATTACCATTGGCAGCCAATGCACTTCCGGCATTAAATCCAAACCAGCCCACCCAAAGCATGCCGGCGCCAGTAACAGTCATCGTCATGTTGTGGGGTGGCATTGCTGTTGTTGGAAAACCGTCACGCTTACCAATAACAACTGCCGCTACCAGTGCAGCAACACCTGCTGTGATATGCACAACAGTGCCGCCGGCAAAATCCAGCAGACCTTTGGCATACAGCCAACCTGATCCAGACCAAACCCAATGGCACACAGGAATATAAACGGCAAACAACCAGAGGGCAGAAAAAATAAGCATTGAAGAAAACTTCATCCGCTCTGCAAATGCTCCAACAATCAAAGCAGGAGTGATAATCGCAAATGTCATTTGATACATAGCATGCAAACTGAGAGGTATATCACCAGATAAAGCGTCTTCAGTGATGCTCGCCATAAATACCATACTAAAATCGCCGATCCAGGCATTACCGGTACCGAAAGCCAAGCTGTAACCCGCAATTAACCAGAGGATAGATACCAAACATGCAATCGTGAAGCATTGCATAAGCACTGAGAGAATATTTTTAACTCGAACCAAACCGCCATAAAACAGAGCCAACCCCGGCAGAGTCATAAACAATACCAGCGCGGTAGAGGTCAGAATCCAAGCCGTATTGGCGCCATTAATAGTCGGCTCCTGTGCCAAAGCAGTCTGGCCGCAGACTGCAAGCAGGCTCCCAATTGCCGTTTGTAGTGTGAAACTTACTTTCTTCATAGTAACCCCATGACAATGATTATTTTAGTTTGCTGACTAATGTCTTTATCGGCTTAAATAACCGCCCCATTTTGATACGGTTATTATTTGTAGAATGCATGAAGTATAGGAAATATCCTTCAGATCAAAAAATATTCGCACACTATCGGAGCACAAAATCCAGATAAAACCTGTAAAAACAAAAATGAACCAGCCTAAAGCAAATTCTAAACCAATAAAATTTATTATCTATTTTTCAAAGAGATATGAAGTTATAGTTAGTTTACGCAGATAAATATTGCACCACAAAAATGCCCATCAATATTTTTTGATCAACATTGGTGCAAAAAATGGAATGAACCGCCAATAGCTCAGCTATTACTGTATTAGCGGGGGAGTAATTTATTCGATTAAAAATACGGCCACAGATGCACTACATTTAATGATAATTTTCAGCAGGTGCGTGTGATATTTATATTGGAGGCTTCCCCGAAGCAAAACTTTTTATGAGGGATTCCGGCAGTTTTTGTCTGGGGCGTGGGTTGGATTGTTAGCGATAAAAATGTGGGAGAAAATAATAATCTTGTTGCGGCTTGGCTAATAATACTTGGCATTTTTATCGTGGATGCAGCTATACACTTTTTTGTCGCACAATAACCAAGCATGCATTTCATCAGGCTCACCAAACCCAATGCTGCCACTAGTAACTCAAATAAACGAAGGCGATATTTCATAAATATTGAAAGGAAGATAATAGTCGCAGGGAAAATCCAGCAATCCCTTTCTACACATCAATGATAAGTTATTATTTCGAAATACTCTCATTAACACGATCACGCATTTCCTTTCCTGGCTTGAAGTGCGGGACATATTTACCTTCAAGGACTACCGCATCACCTGTTTTCGGATTTCTTCCTGTGCGCGGAGCGCGGTAATGTAACGAAAAACTTCCAAAACCACGAATTTCGATGCGCTCACCGGATGCGAGGATATCGGACATATAATCAAGCAGAAGCTTTACTGACATCTCGACATCTTTGATGGTTAACTGATTTTGTTTTTCAGTAATATATTCGATTAATTCTGACTTTGTCATAACCTGCTCTCTGTTATTAAAAAACCTTCAAGCAACACAACCAGATAAAACAGCATCACTAAGCGCGGAGGAAAATAAATCAAAAAAACAGCGACCAGCTTAGCTGGTCGCTGTTGCATAACAAAAATTACTCTTTGCTCTGCATTTGAGCCTTGATCAAATCACCCAACGTTGTTGGAGATGCCTGATCTGACTGCTTACTGGAAAGCTCTTTCATTGCAGCTTTCTCGTCTTCTACATCTTTAGACTTCACTGATAGGTTGATGCTACGATTTTTGCGATCTACTGCAATAATCTTGGCTTCAACTTCATCACCTACTTTCAGCAGGTTGCGCGCATCTTCTACTTTCTCACGGCTCAATTCAGAGGCCTTGAGAACAGCTTCAACGTCATCTGCCAAGGTGATTACAGCAGCTTTAGCTTCAACTTCCTTAACGATACCCTTAACTACAGCACCTTTGTCATTCACAGAAACGTATTCTGAGAAAGGATCGGTTTCGAGTTGTTTGATGCCCAAGGAAATGCGCTCGCGCTCTGGATCGATGGCCAATACCACGGTTTCCAGTTCGTCACCTTTCTTGTACTTGCGAACTGCTTCTTCACCAGCTTCATGCCAGGAGATGTCTGACAAGTGAACCAGACCGTCAATACCACCATCCAAACCGATGAAGATACCGAAATCAGTGATTGACTTGATTTTGCCGCTGATCTTGTCGCCTTTGGCGCAAGTACGAGCAAATGCATCCCATGGATTTTCCTGGCATTGCTTCAAACCGAGAGAGATACGACGACGCTCTTCGTCGATATCCAGAACCATCACTTCGATTTCGTCGCCCAATTGAACAACTTTTGAAGGATGAATGTTCTTGTTAGTCCAATCCATTTCTGAAACGTGGATCAAACCTTCAACACCTTCTTCCAACTCTGCAAAGCAGCCGTAATCAGTCAAATTGGTTACTTTTGCTTTCACACGAGCGCCTTCAGGGTAACGCTTGGTGATTTGTATCCACGGATCTTCACCCAATTGCTTCAGGCCCAGAGATACACGGTTACGCTCACGATCGAACTTCAATACTTTAACGTCGATTTCATCACCAACATTTACGATCTCACCCGGGTGCTTGATACGTTTCCAGGCCATGTCGGTGATGTGCAACAGACCATCAACACCGCCCAAGTCAACGAATGCACCGTAGTCAGTGAGGTTTTTAACAATACCTTTAACTGCCTGACCTTCTTGCAAGGTAGCCAGCAATTCATCGCGCTCAACAGAGTTAGCTTGTTCAAGTACAGCACGACGGGAAACAACGACGTTGTTGCGCTTTTGGTCGAGCTTGATAACTTTGAATTCCAGCTCTTTGCCTTCAAGATGGGTAGTTTCGCGCACAGGGCGAACATCTACCAATGAACCAGGAAGGAAGGCACGGATACCAGCAACATCAACGGTGAAACCACCTTTAACTTTGCCGTTAATAACACCTTTAATAACTTCTTCAGCAACGTGTGCAGCTTCGAGAATTTTCCAGGCTTCAGCGCGTTTGGCTTTTTCACGTGACAGTTTGGTTTCACCGAAACCGTCTTCAACGCTTTCCAGAGCTACTTGTACTTCGTCACCGATCTGGAGATTCAACTCACCCAGTTCGTTACGGAATTGTTCTGCGGGGATAACACCTTCAGACTTAAGGCCTGCGTGCACTGTAACCCAATCTTTATCAATATCGATTACTACACCAGTAACGATGGTGCCAGGAACCATATCTACAGTCTTTAAACTCTCTTCAAACAACTCTGCAAAACTTTCGTTCATACTCATGGTATTACCTATAGATTAGAGGTACAGGCGTTAAACACACACCCTACCTATTCCGCATGGCCAGTCACACGGGTCAATTAAAGTAAAGTGAAAACCCCCTCAGGCTGGGTTTGACGGTATTCACTGCTACTAATTCTGCTGCCGAGCAACAAAAAAACAGTCAAAATTGGTAGGTGCGGCAGATTAGCAGAATGCCCTTTATTTTTCAATAGGTTAGGATTGTCAACCAGGTGTAAGAAGAATAATTAGGGACGATGCAAAAGAGGAGTTGATCAAGGGACTCTTGCGACCAAGAGTCCGATCAATTTTTAATTGGGATTAGTGCTTGGTAACGCTTAAGCCACGCCCCACTGCATAATATTGAAAGCCTAAATTAGCCATTCTTTCAGGCTCGTAAAGATTACGACCGTCAAAAATGACTGGATTGCGCAAGGTGGCAATGATTTGATCGAAGTTAGGAGCACGGAAATTCTTCCATTCGGTACATATTATCAATGCGTCTGCACGCTCTAATGCAGCTTCTTTCGTTCCGACCAGCTTAAGATCATCCCTTAATCCATAGATATGCTGTGTTTCATCCATAGCCACAGGATCATAAGCTTGCACCTTCGCACCGGCAGCCCAAAGCGCCTCCATTAATACCCGGCTTGGAGCTTCACGCATATCATCAGTGTTGGGCTTGAAAGAAAGCCCCCAAAGCGCAAAAACCTTGCCTTTAAGATCTGAACCAAAGTGGCGTGAAATATAAGAGAACAGCTTATCTTTTTGTAGCTGATTAACCCTGTCAACCGCCTCCATCAGGCCGGCGGTATAATCAACGCCATGAGCTATATTAATCAGCGCCTTAACATCCTTCGGAAAACAGGATCCGCCATAGCCACAGCCAGGATAAATAAAGTGATAACCAATACGGGGGTCAGCGCCTATACCATTTCGCACTTTTTCGATATCAGCACCTAATAACTCGGCCAAGTTAGCCATTTCATTTATAAAGCTGATTTTTGTAGCGAGCATTGCGTTGGCAGCATATTTGGTAAGCTCAGCTGAACGTACATCCATAAAAATCATACGATCATGATTGCGATTAAAAGGGGCATACAGCTCTCGCAACAAGTTCTCAGCCCGTTCACTGTTAGTGCCAACCACAATCCGATCAGGCTTCATAAAGTCATTTACAGCAGCCCCCTCCTTAAGAAATTCAGGATTCGACACCACATCAAAGGGAATGTTTAAGTCACGTTTTTGCAGTTCCTCGGCGAGGGCCTTGGTGACTATTTCCGCCGTCCCAATAGGTACCGTAGATTTATTCACAATAACTTTATAATCGTTGATCCGCTGACCAATTGTTTTAGCGACAGCAACAACATATTGTAAATCAGCGGAACCGTCTTCTCCTGAAGGTGTTCCTACTGCAATAAACTGCAGCTCTCCATGTTGGGTGGCCTTATCCATATCCGTGGTGAAATTCAGCAGCCCGTGCTGTACGGCTTGCTTAACAATGGACTCCAAACCTGGCTCATAGATCGGGATGATACCCGCATTAAGGTTGTCTACTTTTTTTTGGTCAATATCCACGCATAACACGTCATGACCCACATCCGCCAA
This sequence comes from Cellvibrio sp. GW822-FHT04B05, assembly GCF_058800985.1. Classification (NCBI taxonomy): domain Bacteria; kingdom Pseudomonadati; phylum Pseudomonadota; class Gammaproteobacteria; order Cellvibrionales; family Cellvibrionaceae; genus Cellvibrio; species Cellvibrio sp. GW822-FHT04B05. Next base: position 291,856 of record NZ_JBXAMU010000005.1, read on the forward strand.
ACAGGTGCCGGTCACCAAACCAACATAGCCTGTACCGAAGACTGTTACCTTCATTAGAAACTCCCTAGCCTGTTAAAAATTAAGAGCGACCATAACTATCTTCGTAACGAATAACATCATCATCTTCCAGATAGGGTCCAGATTGAACCTCAACTATTTCCAGCGGAATTTTTCCTGGATTACTCAAGCGATGCTTGGTTCCAATTGGAATATAAGTTGATTCATTTTCAGAAAGCAGCACTGTGTCATCACCCTTCTGCACTAAAGCAGTTCCTTTTACAACAATCCAATGCTCTGCCCTATGATGATGAACTTGTAGCGATAAGCTACCACCAGGTTTCACACGAATACGGTTGACCTGATAACGATCACCTGTATCAATTGCGTCGTAACAACCCCACGGACGATAAATTTCACGGTGCTGCAAATGCTCTGAACGTTTCTGCTTTTCAATTTGAGTGATGACTGATTTAACTTGTTGCGCTTGTGATTTATCCGCAATCAATACCGCATCAGGAGTGTTAATAATCATCAAATTATTAACACCCAAAGTAGCGACCAATTTATCTTTCGAGAAAACAAGGGTATTGGTCGACCCTATGTCGATGGTATCGCCGATCAAACTGTTTCCAGCATCATCCTTAACTGATAAATCACCAAAAGATTTCCAATCACCAACATCGCTCCAGCCCGCATCAAGTGGAACACAAACCACATTGCGGCTTTTTTCCATAAGAGCGTAATCAATCGAAATATTAGGTGCTTGAGAAAACGCGTCACGATCTAACCGAATAAAATCCAAATCCTCGACAGCTGACAGCTTCGCCAGCTCAGCTGCAGTAACAACATCAGGACTCTGCTCTTTTAAATCCTTTAGAAAAATTTCTGTTTTGAACACAAACATCCCGCTATTCCAGTAATAGCATCCCTCAGCAAGATATTTTTCTGCGGTCACCAAATCCGGTTTTTCTACAAACTCCAACACTGGGAAGAATGCGCTCTCTTGCACATCAACTCCACGACGTGTTTTTATGTAACCATAACCGGTTTCAGGACATGTTGGATGAACACCAAAAGTGGCCAGATGTCCAATCTGCGCCGCCTGAATCGCATCTGCAACAGCGGCTTGAAATATATCAACATCACGGATCATATGATCCGCAGAAAGCACAAGCAGTGTGGGATTATCGCCCAATGTTTGGGCATGAATTGCTGCAATCGCTAAAGCAGGTGCAGTGTTGCGAGCGATAGGCTCCAGAATAATTGATGATTTACTCTGCCCAATTTCGTGCAATTGTTCAGCAACCATAAACCGGTGCTCTTCATTGCAAACCACTATTGGTGGTGCAAGATCTGGCAACCCTTGAAGCCGCAATAATGTTTGCTGCAACATAGTAGTGTCGCCAAACAACTTTAACAGTTGCTTAGGATAGTGTTTGCGCGACAAAGGCCAAAGTCGCGTGCCTGAACCACCAGCGAGTATTACAGGAATAATCAATTAATTCTCCTTAATGCAAGTGCTAAACCTAATGCTATATGAATAGATAATGTGACTACTCACCCATCAAGAAATCTTTCAGCTAAATTACTTCGAGTAACGATCCTTGAGGAAAGATTTAAATTTACTGCCAACCTCACCGTGCCTCTCACCATAAATAACATTTGCCATTAAGTATCCAATTTTTGTACCACAATCGTGGCTGCGACCGATTAATTGATAAGCCTCAACTGTCTCTTGTGCCAACAATGAGTCCAACGCATCAGTTAGCTGAATTTCGCCACCAGCACCGGGATGCGTTTTCGCCAGGAGATCCCACACGGTTTTAGACAATACATAACGCCCGACAATAGCCATGTTCGATGGAGCTTCATCAACAGGTGGTTTTTCTACCATCGCCTTGATAACAGCAGTTTTTCCAGCCGGAATTTCGATGCCTGAGCAATCAACAACGCCATATTTATCAACTTGATCATGAGGTACTTGCTCAACAAGAATCTGACTGTTGCCTGTTTCATGGAAACGTTTTGTCATTCCGGCAAGGTTATCTTGTCGAAGATTGCATTCAGCGTTATCGACGATTACATCAGGCAACAGCACTGCAAAAGGCTCGTCACCTACAACTGATTTTGCACACAAAATTGCATGCCCCAAACCTTTTGCCTCAGCTTGGCGCACAGAAATCACCGTGAGTCCAGGTGGGGTTATTGAACGAACTTCAGCAAGAAGCGAGCGTTTTAGTCGCGACTCAAGTTGGGCCTCCAACTCAAAACTGGTATCAAAATGGTTTTCAATGGCATTTTTACTCGCATGAGTCACCAAAACGATCTCTTTAATTCCTGCAGCGGCAGCTTCTTCAATCACGTACTGAATTAGCGGCTTATCTACCACCGGCAACATTTCCTTGGGAATTGCTTTTGTAGCAGGCAACATACGTGTTCCAAGACCTGCAACCGGAATCACCGCTTTCTTAACTTGCATAATTGTTTCCTTGTAAATTGTGTGTTTATTAGTTGTTAAGTAAATTCAATACTTCTGTGGTTTTTTGATCAACTAATAGCTGGTCATTGCGACTCTCTACATTTAAACGCACAACAGGCTCAGTGTTCGACATGCGTAAATTAAATCGCCAATTGTCAAACTCAAGACTAATACCATCTGTTTTGTCGATAAGGATTGCATCTGCAGAGTAGTGATTAAACACCTTTTCAATTGCCAATTTCGGATCTTCTACATGGCTATTAATTTCACCAGGCGAAGGAAATTTCGCGATACGGTCTTCGAGCATGCTCGACAAGGTCTGCTGTTTACGACACAGTAACTCGCACACTAATAACCAGGGAATCATGCCACTATCGCAATAAAAGAAATCACGGAAATAATGGTGTGCACTCATTTCACCGCCATAAACCGCGTCCTCTTCACGCATCCGTTCTTTAATAAAGGCATGGCCCGTTTTTGATTGGATAGCCAAACCACCATTCTTCTGGGCGATATCAAGTGTATTCCATGTCAATCGTGGATCATGAATGACTTTTGCACCGGGATTTTTAAGCAAGAAAGCTTCTGCCAACAAGCCAACAATATAGTAACCCTCGGTAAACGCACCGGTTTCGTCAAACAGGAAACAGCGATCAAAATCACCATCCCATGCAATACCCATATCCGCTTTATGCTCGATTACCGCCTGGGTTGTCGACGCACGGTTTTCCACCAATAAGGGATTCGGAATACCGTTAGGAAAAGTACCGTCCGGTTCATGGTTAATTTTTATAAATTCAAAAGGAAGATATTTTTCTATAGCATCAATTACATGCCCTGCCGCACCATTTCCCGCGTTCACTACTAAACGAAGTGGTTTAAGCTGACTGACATCGACATATGACAACAAATGTTGGACGTAAGCATCCAAAGTGCTGATTTCGCGAATATCACCGCGAGCTGAAAAATTTACTGGCGCAAAATTATTTTCTTCTGCAAGACGACGGATGTCATTGAGACCGGTATCACCACTGATAGGTTTTGAGTTGGCACGAACCAATTTCATACCGTTGTAGTCAATTGGATTGTGACTAGCGGTAATCTCAATTCCACCATCAGTTTTCAAATAACTGGTGGCAAAATAAATCTCTTCTGTTCCAGCCATTCCTATGTCGATGACATCTACACCTTCATCGCGCAATCCATTACTTAAAGCAGTTTTTAATGCTTTACTTGTCAAGCGGACGTCGCCACCTACTACAACACTTTTAGGTTGGAGAAATTGTGCATAGGCGCGTCCAATACGGTAAACAATATCTTCATTGAGTTCCTCACCCAACTTTCCGCGAATGTCGTAGGCTTTAAAACAAGTTAACGTCATGTCTTAATCTCATCTTGAGTGAAAGTAATCTTGTAGCCCGATGCTGTGTTAAAAAAACTTGTTATCAAGAGAACAACTATTGCAAGTTAAATGAGCATTCTTACCGTTTGTTGACACAAACTTGATGCTACATGCCAATCATTTGATTGCTGATAACATCCTGGTAAATACCTCATCGATCGTCATAGCCGTACTATCAATAATAATTGCATCACTAGCCGGTTTAAGAGGTGAGATGGCACGGTTAGAGTCTCGCTCATCGCGTTCACTGATGTCTTTGATCAATTCATCAATATCGACGGACTCGCCTTTGGAAAGCAGTTGCTTGTATCGCCGCTCAGCACGAGCCTCGGCACTTGCAGTCAAAAACAACTTAGTGTTCGCAAAAGGAAATACAGTTGTACCCATGTCCCTGCCATCGGCAATCAGGCCCGGAGCCACAGCAAAAGCACGTTGGCGCTCAAGTAGTGCCTCCCTAACGCCCGGGTAAGCAGCAACCTGTGATGCCCCCATGCTTACCAACTCCTGCCTAATTGCATTGGTCACCTCTTCACCTTCCAGCAAAATCTGCGCCGCTTTTTCATTTTTCAGGCTAAACATCACATCTAACGTCGATGCTATCTGGCTGACCTCTTGCTCCTGGCGCAAATCTATTCCTTTTTTTATGGATGACAGTGCAACCAATCGATAAAGCGCACCACTATCCAGCAAATGATATCCCAGATGGCGTGCTAACATTTGGCTAAGCGTTCCTTTACCGGAGCCGCTAGGTCCGTCAATTGTGATAACAGGAGCTGCAACGTTCATAGCGAAAACCAAAGATCTTTGAATTGAAGTTGGCCAATATCAGGCCAATGTTTGGATAATAGATCGACAAGTATCTACAGGATTAAGTGATTGAGTAATCGGTCGACCAATCACCAAATAACTGCTACCTGCAGCAATTGCCGCCGCCGGTGTCAGCGTACGCCGCTGATCATCAGCAGGAGAACTATCAAGACGTATTCCCGGCGTCACTAAACAGAAAGAAGGTCCGAACTGAGAGCGCATTAATTCAGCTTCTTGCGCCGAGCAGACAATACCATCCAGCCCACATGAATGCGTCAACTTGGCCAGCTTCATCACTTGCTCTTGCGGACTACGTTCAATTCCCACAGCAGATAAATCAGCAGCCTCCATGCTCGTGAGTACAGTCACTGCAATTAACAAAGGACGAGATTCATACTGCTCCAACGCATCGCGAGCCGCAACCATCATTCGCTCGCCACCGGAGGCATGCACATTTACCATCCACACACCCAATTCCGCTGCAGCTTTTACAGCTTTATTTGTAGTATTTGGAATATCGTGAAATTTTAGATCGAGAAATATCTCAAACCCCAAGGCCATCAATTGCTCAACAATCTTTGGACCACAAGCAGTAAATAGCTCTTTACCCACTTTGAGACGGCAGTCTACCGGAGACAACCGCTTTGCCATAGCCAAGCATTGATCAGCATTGTCATAATCCATGGCGACAACAATTCTTGGACCCTGTACGGACATATAATGACCTCGTAAAAGAAAAAAAGCCTGAGTCGTTAAACTCAGGCTCTCATTAAAACAAAAATTAATGCAAAATTCATTCGTTACCACCTTGGCAGGTGTTAACAGTTATCTAAATACGGATATTTTCACGATTAGCATCAAGTGTTGCCTCACCGATTCCTTTCACTTCCATTAACTGATCCACAGTTTTGAAATCTCCATTTTCTTTTCGCCAAGCAATAATTGCCTCTGCTTTCTTCTCACCAATTCCTTTCAGCTTGGTCAATTCCTGCACATCGGCGGTATTAATGTTAATACCTTTCTGTGGAGCAACAACTTCAGCTTTAGCCACCGGAGCTTTTGCAGTAGGTACTTCAGCTGCAAAAGCCAGTGATGATGTCCCCAGGAGCAGAACAACAGCAGAAAGTAAAGATAAAGCAAATTTCATATACATCTCCTTGATATAGGTTGAATAATTGTACGCAACTCCGCGTACCCGGTCAGAATATGACACTGTTGCATATCCTTAAAGACGATAACTACCAAATTAGTTGTGCGACTTTTCTTACAAATTTAAGGCAAAAAAAAGCCCTGGTTCACACTCAGGGCTTTTTCATCTTTTTAAACAACTTACTTAAGCAGTGTTTTGAGATCCGCTGCATTCCAATGGGGGAAATGTTTGCGAATTAACGCATTTAGCTCAAGCTCAAACTCGCTGTAATTAGCCAAGGTATCTTTCTTAGCCTCCAATTGTTCAACAACCATACCGGCGCCAACAGTAATATTGGTCAGGCGATCAATTACAATAAATGCACCGGTTGCACGATTATTTTTGTATTTGTCAGCTACTACTGATTGAGTGAGCAGGACATTTACCACAGCAATATCATTCAATTGCAATTGATTGACGCTCGAATGCTCTTGAGTATTTACATCAATGCGATAGTCGATTGACTCGATGACACCACTTACCACTTTGCTGGCAAATTTGAATAAATATTCAGATTGCGCTTGCGTTGCTTTTTCAGTCATCCAAACAATATGTGCTTTGAGGTGATTTGATAATGGAACCGAGTCTTTTGCCAATACCAAAACATCACCACGACTGACATCCACTTCAGTTGTCAGGGTTAGTGTTACCGCTTGGCCAGTAAATGCCTCTGGTAAATTACCATCGTAAGTCACGATAGACTTTACATAACTGGTTTTACCCGATGGCAACACGCGAACCTCATCACCCACTTTAACAATGCCGGAAGCAACGTTACCGCAGAAACCACGGAAATCGAGATTAGGACGATTGACATATTGCACAGGGAAACGGAAATCCGAGTAATTTTTATCGCCGGCAATAGGTACTGTCTCAAAAATTTCCATCAAGGTTTGACCTTGATACCAGGGCGATCTTTTAGAGCGATTAACGACGTTGTCGCCGTCAAGTGCCGAAATAGGCACAAACATCACATTGGTCATGCCGAGTTTTTCAGAGAAATCAAAGTAATCTTGTTTGATCTTTTCAAACACGGTTTGATCAAAACCTAACAAATCCATTTTATTGACAGCAACAACAATGTGCTTAATCCCGAGTAGTGAAGCGATGTAACTATGACGACGGGTTTGAGTAACAACACCGTAGCGGGCATCAATCAGGATAATCGCGAGGTCACAAGTCGATGCACCTGTCGCCATATTGCGGGTGTACTGCTCATGCCCTGGAGTATCTGCAATAATAAATTTGCGTTTTGCAGTCGAGAAATAACGATAGGCAACATCGATAGTAATGCCCTGCTCGCGTTCTGCTTGCAAGCCATCCACCAGCAAAGCCAAATCGATTTTTTCACCGGTAGTACCGTGCTTTACACTGTCGGAACGTATTGCATCCAATTGATCTTCATAAATCATTTTGGAGTCATGCAGTAGACGGCCAATTAGCGTGCTCTTTCCATCATCAACACTGCCGCAGGTTAAAAAACGCAGCAATTCTTTCTGTTCATGTTGCGCAAGATATGCGTTGATATCCTGAGCAATTAATTCGGACTGATGACTCATAAAGGTCTCTTTGCAATCAGTAAGATGTGTAATAAATTTATATCAGGAAAATTTAGAAATAGCCTTCTTGCTTTTTCTTTTCCATAGAACCTGAGCTGTCATGATCAATGACTCTGCCTTGGCGCTCCGAGGTTGTCGTTAACAGCATTTCTTGAATAATCTCAGGCAGCGTGGTCGCTTCGGATTCCACAGCGCCTGTTAATGGATAACAGCCAAGAGTACGGAAACGCACCATTTTTTCTTCGATTTTATCATTAGGACCGATAGGCATACGGTCATCATCGACCATAATTAAAGTCCCATCGCGCTCAACCACTGGACGCTTGGCTGCAAAATAAAGCGGTACAATGGGGATGTTTTCCAAGTGAATGTATTGCCAGATATCCAGCTCGGTCCAGTTTGACAAGGGGAATACACGAATACTTTCGCCTTTGTCCACGCGGCCATTGTAGATATTCCACAATTCCGGGCGTTGATTTTTCGGGTCCCACCGATGGTTCTTATCGCGGAAAGAATAAACCCGCTCTTTCGCACGCGATTTTTCTTCATCGCGACGAGCACCGCCAAATGCTGCATCAAAACCGTATTTATTCAGCGCTTGTTTCAAGCTTTGGGTTTTCATGATATCGGTATGTTTGGCGCTGCCATGCACAAAAGGGCTAATCCCCATATCCACACCTTCCTGATTGATATGCACAATCAGATCCCAGCCCAAATCCTTGATGCGCTGATCACGAAACTCAATCATTTCGCGAAATTTCCACGTGGTATCCACGTGCATCATGGGAAACGGTGGTTTACCAGGAAAAAATGCTTTCATAGTAAGGTGCATCATCACGGCGGAATCTTTACCTACAGAATAAAGCATTACCGGCTTATCAAATTCTGCAGCCACTTCGCGGATGATATGAATACTTTCAGCTTCAAGCTGCTTGAGGTGAGTCAAGTTGTAGTTTGACATTCAATAGTTACCAGATTAAGAACAGCGTTAGCAGTTAATGCGGGTGTTGGAAAAACAGCAGTCATTATATAGGAGCTTGAACGCAAGGTTTAATGATTAAATACTTCCAAGTCTATTCCTGTAAGTTTGGATACTTACAGATCAATCTTCTTTCGGCGGTGCGTGACGTTTGGCCAGCATAACGGTGAATTCATCACGCGCCTCTTTTGCACGACTAAATACATTCAGTAAATAGTCACTGTCTTCATGTTCAATACTGCTGCGCAGACGGGAAAGATTATCGATAAACAAATCCATCGACTGCAAAATCGCCTCTTTGTTAGCACGCATAATGTCGTGCCACATTACCGGATCACTGGATGCAATACGGGTAAAATCGCGAAAACCGCCTGCTGCGTAACGGAAAATATTGGGATTTTTAATGTCCTGCGCCAGAGTGTCCACCAAAGAATAGGCAATCACATGGGGTAGATGACTGGTCGCACCAAGAACTTCATCATGCTCGGCAACAGACATACTTAATACTTCGGCACCCACTGCTTGCCACATCCGGCTGACCAATTCGAGGTGATCGCGAGAAGTATTTTCCAGCGGTGTGAGAATGACACGGTGGTTTTCATATAGATTAGGATTTGCTGCGGTAACACCGCTTTTTTCCGAGCCAGCGATAGGATGTCCAAGCACAAGCTGCGAGGGTGTTACACCAAAAACAGATTCTGCAGCACGCTGCACACTGCCTTTTACACTCGCACCGTCAGTAATTGTCACGGTATCAGGAATGTAATGCTTGATTTCCTCGAACACGGCATGCACAGAAAGTGTCGGTACCGCAATAAAAATAACATCGCCCTGCCCTAATTCGCCCGCCACTTCCTGCAACGAAGTATAAGCGCGATCAACGACAGCGTGTTTCACGGCTTCAGTACAAGTATCCGTTTTGCGTGCAATACCAATTACTTCGACGCAAGCGCCACGTTGCTTCAAACCGGTAGCAAGACTGCCGCCAATTAAACCTATACCAACAACAACAAATTTATTGATCAAGGGTTGGGACATAGATAATCACAACACCGCTTTAGGATAAGAGCCGAGCAACTTTAAATCGGCGCAACGACTGGCAACTTCTTTCATCACATCATTTATCAATGGTTCATCAACATGACCGGCAAAATCGATAAAGAAAACGTAAGTCCATGCACCTGTGCGTGATGGACGAGTCTCTACTCGCGTCAGATCAATATTGTGGCGATGAAAAGGCTCCAACAATTTATGTAATGCGCCTGGCTCGTTGCGCATGGCTACAACAATAGAGGTCTTATCGACACCGCTTTGCGGAACAGCCTGTTTACCAATAATTAAAAAACGAGTTGAGTTATCCGGTTGATCTTCAATTTTCTCGGCGATCATTTTCAAACCGTACAACTCTGCCGCCATTGAACCGGCGATAGCCGCCGCATTCCACTCACCTTTCAAGCGTTTTGCCGCTTCAGCATTACTGCTTACTGCAATACGTTCGGCATTGGGATAATGAGCATCCAACCATTTACGGCACTGTGCCAAGGATTGAGAGTGAGAATAAATGCGCGTAATACTGTTGGTATTTGTTACATCGGAAACCATCAGGTTGTGATGAATGCGTAGCTCCACTTCGCCACAAATTTTCAGGTTGGACCCCATAAAGTTATCGAGTGTATGGTTCACCACACCTTCAGTAGAATTCTCGACCGGAACCACACCGTAATTCACCGCACCTGCTTCCACTTCACGAAATACTTCATCGATAGCCGAAAACGGTAGCACCACCGCAGAATGACCAAAGTGTTTTAATGATGCCTGTTGAGTAAATGTTCCCTCAGGACCGAGATAGGCAACCTTAATCGGATTTTCCAGCGCTAAACAAGCCGACATTATTTCACGGAACAAACGTGCAACTTCTTCATTGCTTAGCGGGCCGTTATTCCGCTCCATCGCCTTGCGCAGCACTTGTGCTTCACGTTCCGGGCGATAAAACAGAATTTTCGCATCCTCAGGCAGATTTGCTTTTTTCACATCCGCAACTTCCTGCGCACATTCAGCGCGCGCTGAAATCAAACGACCGATTTGTTCATCGATCGCATCGATTTTATTGCGCAATGCAAGCAGCTTTTCTGCTTCAGTTTGATCAGTGCTCATGTGCTTACTCAATTACTTATTCATCGCTTGCTTCATCTGCAGCGTCATCGACAATATCGTCCGCCACATCATCGGCGACTACATCATCTTCAAGCGCTTCTTCGCCTTCGGCCGCTTCAGCATGCGCCAATTCACGCTTGGCATTTTCTTCAACATTTTCTTCAATGCGCTCCAAGCCCTGCATGCGCTCGCCTTCTTTCAACTTAATCAGGCGCACACCTTGCGTATTACGGCTTAGCACGGAGACTTCATCGACACGGGTGCGAACCATTGTGCCTTGATCAGAGATCAACATGATTTCTTCGCCATCAAATACCTGGACGGCACCGACCAATTGGCCGTTACGTTCAGTTGTTTGCATACCAATAACGCCTTGAGAGCCACGCCCTTTAGCCGGGAAATCGCCAACCTCAGTGCGCTTGCCGTAGCCATTTTCACTGACCGTGAGTACTTGACCATTTTCCATCGGGATAACCATACCGACTACGCGCTGACCTTCGGCCAAACGGATACCGCGTACGCCACGTGAAGTACGGCCCATTGCGCGAACTTGCGATTCACGGAATCGTGCTGCCTTACCGGAGCTTGAAAACAGAATTACATCGCATGAACCATTGGTGATAGCAGTGCCTACCAGAGTATCGCCTTCGTCCAGTTCAATCGCACGTAAACCAACACTGCGTTGACGGGAGAATTGCGTGAGCGCAGTTTTTTTCACAGTACCGTTAGCGGTGGTCATGAAAATAAATTTGTCATCGTCGTATGATTTCACTGGCAGGATCGACGTAATGCGCTCACCTTCTTCCAATGATGGCAACAAATTGATTACTGGTCGGCCGCGTGATTGACGCCCTGCAACAGGAATCATATAAACCTTCAACCAATACACTTTACCGGCGTTGGTAAATAACAACACAGTATCGTGGGTGCTGGCGATCAATAAATGCTGGACATAATCTTCGTCTTTCACTGCTGTTGCAGATTTGCCCATACCGCCGCGACGTTGCGCCTGGTAATCATCAAGGGGCTGGCTCTTCGCATAACCGCCGTGAGAAATAGTCACTACGCGATCTTCAACGTTGATTAAATCTTCGTTGGTCAGATCCATACTTGAAGCAACAATTTCAGTGCGACGTTTATCGCCGTAGTCGTTGATAACTTGCGTCAATTCTTCGCGGATAACTTCCATCAAACGCACAGCATTGCCGAGAATTTCAAGGAATTCAGCAATCTGGATGAGTTTTTCATCGTATTCAGCAAGTAGTTTGTCGTGCTCCATACCGGTCAAGCGATGCAGACGCAACTCAAGGATTGCTTGTGCTTGCGCAGCCGACAGATAGTAGTGACCATCGCGCATGCCGAACTCAGCGCCCAAATCTTCCGGGCGGCAGGCATCTTCACCTGCACGCTCAAGGTAAGGTGCCATTTCAGCGGCATTCCAACCGCGCCCCATTAAACTATCTTTTGCCTCGGCAGGAGACGCAGAGTTTTTGATGAGCGCAATGACTTCATCGATATTGGAAATCGCAACTGCCAAACCTTCCAATAAATGACCGCGTTCACGCGCTTTGCGTAACAAATAAACAGTTCGACGTGTGACAACTTCACGGCGATGCTTAACAAAAGCTTCAAGCAATTGTTTAAGGTTGAGAATTTTGGGCTGGCCATCATCAAGCGCGACAATGTTAACGCCGAAGGTGGTTTGCAATTGGGTTTGCGAAAAAAGATTGTTCAGCAATACATCGCCGGATTCGTTGCGCTTAACTTCAATAACGATACGCATTCCGTCTTTATCAGACTCATCGCGCAGTTCGCTAATGCCTTCGATTTTCTTTTCTTTTACCAGCTCGGCGATACGTTCAATCAAACGCGCCTTGTTCAACTGATAAGGAATTTCATGAACGATGATTGTTTCGCGGCCAGTTTTTTCATCGCGCTCAATATCGGCCTTGGCGCGCACAATAATGCTGCCACGACCAGTACGATAAGCCTGCACAATACCTGCGCGGCCATTGATGATTGCACCGGTAGGGAAATCTGGCCCAGGAATAAACTCCATCAACTCTTCGATAGTAATATCCGGGTTGCTGATCAATTCAAGACAGCCCTGCACTACTTCTTTTAAGTTGTGCGGCGGAATATTGGTCGCCATACCTACGGCGATGCCGGAGGAACCATTGACCAGCAGGTTGGGAATACGGGTTGGCATAACTGCCGGAATTTGTTCGGTGCCATCGTAGTTTGGTACGAAGTCGACCGTTTCTTTATCCAAATCCGCCAGCAAATCGTGGGCGATTTTCGCCATGCGGATTTCGGTATAACGCATTGCCGCTGCGCGGTCGCCGTCTACCGAACCGAAGTTACCTTGGCCATCTACTAACATGTAGCGCAGAGAGAAAGGTTGCGCCATACGGACGATAGTGTCGTATACCGCTGTATCACCGTGCGGGTGATATTTACCGATTACATCACCCACCACACGGGCAGATTTTTTATAAGGCTTATTCCAATCGTTGTTAAGTTCGCTCATCGCAAACAGCACGCGACGATGCACGGGCTTCAAACCATCGCGCACATCGGGTAAGGCGCGGCCTACGATTACGCTCATTGCGTAATCAAGATAGGATTGTTTGAGTTCGTCTTCGATACTTACTGGTGATATTTCTTTGGCGAATTCGACCATGGGAATACAGCTTTCCTTTCTTATTTAAAGCTACGGGCTTATAAAGCTATGGCTTATTAAAGCATTGGTTTTGGTGACTGCGATTACAAGCGATTAGACTTAGAGCGCCTGTTTTGCGCACCAATCAAATAGAGGCAAAAACCGCTACCCTACTACTTGCCAGACAAGACGCTGGCTAAAAATGCATCTAACGCTTAATTCAGGGGCGCGATGGTAGCATAAAATCTATTGGATAGGCAGTTGGCTGTTCCGTATCGCCATGAAAATACAGTCAAATTTGCCAATAAAAGCAAAACATCAGAAGCGAGAGGCGAGCTTGTAAATCCGCCATGGCCGATCCGGGGCTTTGCAGTATACTGGGCGTCCCTTTTTGCGCCCGATGCAGCTTGTTACGCCTATGTCGACGACCACAATTGAGCAACATTCAATCGATTTAATCATTAAAGCCCGCTGGATTATCCCTGTCGTACCCGAAAATCGCGTACTTGAAGACTGCGCAGTGGCAATCGATAAAGGCCGAATTATCGCACTGGTGCCCAACGATGAGGCAGCACGCCGTTTTACTGCCACCGAGACAATCAACCTCGATAATCACGCGCTTATCCCCGGGCTGGTCAATGCGCATGGACATGCCGCCATGTCGTTGCTGCGTGGCTATGCCGACGATCAGCCGCTGCACACATGGCTCAATGATCACATTTGGCCGACTGAAAACCGTTGGGTGGGCGAGGAATTTGTACGCGACGGTACCCAGCTCGCCATGGCAGAAATGATTAAGACCGGCACTACCTGCTTTGCGGATATGTATTTCTATCCCGAGCAAGCCGCCCGGGTTTGCCTTGATGCAAAAATGCGCAGCCAGGTCAGCTTCCCTATTTTTGATTTCGCCACCTCCTGGGGCGTGGGAGCTGATGACTATTTTAATAAAGGACTTGCACTGCATGACAGCTTGCGCGCTACCGACCTGGTGAGCATCGCGTTTGGCCCTCATGCTCCCTATACGGTATCGGATGGTCCGCTGCAAAAGATTGCCGTTCTCGCGCAAGAAATGGATATGCCGGTGCAGATCCACCTTCACGAAACAGCATACGAAGTGGAAGAGTCGATCAAACAATACGGCAAACGCCCAACCCAGCGCTTGATGGAATTAGGCTTGTTATCGCCGCTCACTCAATGTGTCCACATGACGCAAATTACCGATACAGATATAGCGCTATTACAACAAACCGGTGCGCACGTGATCCATTGCCCGGAATCAAATTTGAAGTTAGCGAGTGGCTTTTGCCCGATCGATAAATTGATGAAAGCGGGAATTAATGTTGCACTCGGCACCGATGGAGCGGCAAGCAACAATGATCTTGATTTATTCAGCGAATTAAAAACAGCTGCACTGCTTGCGAAAGCCGTTGCTGGCGATGCCGCAGCACTTGATGCGCACACCGCGCTACGCATGGCAACACTCAATGGCGCCAAGGCGTTGGGAATGGATGAAAAAATCGGCAGCCTTGAGGCAGGAAAATTAGCCGACCTTGTTGCGATCGACTTGAGTGGTGTGGGAACCCAGCCACTCTACAACCCGGCATCGCAACTGGTTTACACCCACTCAGGTCAAGGTGTATCCCATGTGTGGGTGCAAGGTAAAGCCCTCCTGCTAAACCGCCAACTGCAAACCCTTGATGAGCGTGAAATTTTAGGTAAAGCCAATTGGTGGCGGAAACAAATAGCTACTCACTAAATTTACGAAATGGAAAATATTATGGCCAATGTTGATACCGCGGAAATTGCAAAATTTGAAGCGCTCGCCAGCCGCTGGTGGGACAAAAATAGCGAATTCAAACCGCTGCATGATATTAATCCCCTGCGCGCCAATTTTATTGATGAGCGCTCACCAGTCGCACAGAAAAAACTCATCGATGTTGGCTGCGGCGGCGGCATACTGGCAGAGTCACTTGCACAGCGAGGCGCGATAGTAACCGGCATCGACATGGGCGAAGCACCACTCTCGGTTGCGCGCTTGCATGCACTTGAAAGCGGCGTTGAATTAACTTATGAACAAATTACTGCTGAAGAAAAAGCCACGCAAATGCCGAGCGAGTTCGACATAGTTACCTGCATGGAAATGTTGGAGCATGTCCCTGATCCATCCTCAGTCGTACGCGCTTGTGCGCAACTGGTTAAAGAGGGTGGCGACGTATATTTCTCTACCATTAACCGTAACCCAAAAGCCTATGCCTTTGCGATTTTAGGAGCGGAATATGTTTTGAAGCTGCTTCCGAAAGGTACGCATGACTACAGCAAATTTATTCGCCCATCTGAATTGGCGAAATGGCTGCGTACAGCTGGTTTGGAGTTGCAATCGATTAGCGGCATGACCTACAACCCGCTCACCAAACATTATAAGCTCGACCCTCATGACGTCAGCGTTAATTATCTTTTGCATGCAAAAAAAGTGAGCGACTAATGGCAAAACCTATCCGTGCAGTAATGTTTGACCTTGACGGAACCTTGCTGGATACCGCGCCCGATTTTATCGTTGTAGTTAACCAATTGCTTAGCGAACAACAACGCCCAACACTTGCGCCGGATGTTATCCGGACAAGCGTATCGAATGGTTCAAAAGCGCTGATTAAACTGGCGTTCGGAATCGAAGAAACCAATGAGCGATTTGAACCTTTGCGTCATCGCTTACTGGAATTGTACCTAGCCCATATCGCTGTTTTTACGGCACCATTTCCCGGCATTAATTCGCTGCTCGACAAGTTGGCTGACAACAATATTGCCTGGGGAATAGCCACAAACAAACCGGCAACCTATACATTGCCACTTATGGCCGCGCTGGATATGCAACCTGCCCCGCTCAGTATTATTTGCCCTGACCATGTCGCACGCAGCAAGCCTGATCCGGAGTCGTTATTTCTTGCAAGCAAACAATTGGGTTGCACGCCGGATGAAATTATTTATATCGGTGATCATAAGCGCGACATCGACTGCGGCAAAGGCGCCGGCAGCATTACTATCGCCGCTGCCTACGGCTATGTAGACAAAGATGAAAATCCGGCTAGCTGGAATGCAGATTACTGCGTAAACCATGTTGATGAAATCTGGCCCATTGTTGAAAAGTATTTGTAACCCGTCGGATTTTCCCTTAACCCCGACCATTAATTGAAGACGTAGCTATGCAAATTCCAAATGACTACAGCATTAAGACTGATGCTTTACGCGGTAAAATTATCATCGTTACCGGCGCTGGCGCTGGCATTGGTAAAACTGCAGCAAAAACGTTTGCCGCCTGCGGCGCAACAGTCATTCTATGTGGCCGCACCATGAGCAAATTAGAAGAAGTGTACGATGAGATTGAAGCAGCAGGTCATCCACAACCGGCAATCTATCCAATCAACTTTGAAAGCGCGGTAGAGAAAGATTACGACGATATGTGCAATGCTCTGGAAGATACGTTCGGTCGCGTTGATGGCATTCTATTTAATGCCGCCGATCTGGGCGAACGTACACCAATAAGTAATTATTCTGTTGGTGCCTGGTTGCGCTGTATGCAAGTTAATGTGCACGCACCTTTTATGATGACGCAGGCATTGCTACCGCTGTTAGAGCGCTCCGAAAATGCGAGTATTCTTTTTACCAGTTCAAGTGTGGCATTTAAAGGTCGTGCTTTCTGGGGCGCTTATGCTGCATCCAAAGCAGCAACTGAAAATTTTATGCAAACACTGCACGACGAACTCGAAGGCGCAACACGTATCCGCGCCAATAGCATCAACCCGGGTGCAACACGAACTGCCATGCGTGCTTCTGCCTACCCTGCAGAAGATCCTGAAACGGTAAAAGCACCCGAAGCACTGATGCCTTCGTATGTGTATTTATTAAGTGATGATTCAATCGGTATTAGCGGACAGGCATTTCATTATCAGCAATAATTCGCACAACATTCACACAATAAAAAGGAGATCAATTGATCTCCTTTTTTATTCAAAAGTTAAAATTTAACGGCTGCTTTTTTGCATCATCTCCAACAACGAGGCTTCTGCGCGTGACAAACCACAACGCCGCGCCACTTCATCACAATCCATTCCCATCTTGAACATTTGAGCGGCCTGCGAATAAGGTTGAAACTCATCATCGTTGTAGTAATCAATTTTTTCCGGCTGTTTGGTGGCACTGGCTTGCAACCGTTTTTCCATCGCTAATAACCGCTGCCCCATACCGACAGAACCGCTACTGGATGCGGCCACTTCACGCATTAATTTCTGGATCAGTTTTTCATTCTCAGCCGCCTGCCTCCGCACGCGCTGCAAACTGATGGCGGCAACCACCAATGCCAGCACACTCACTGCTGCACAAACTGCTAAACCTATCTCCAATAATGTCATGAATATTTCTCTGCGCCTGATTCCATCATTTGCGACAAGCCTACCTTGGGTTGCCTGACGAATCAAACATCTTCCAGTTCGGACCATTCTTCGCTGGTCAACAACTTATTCAAATCAATCAGGATCAGCAACTCATTGTTTTTATGGCAAACGCCCTGAATGAACTTGGCGCTTTCTTCATTGCCCACATTCGGGGCCATTTCGATTTCCGATTGACGCAAGTAAACCACTTCGGCAACGCTATCTACCAAAATACCGATGACGTGGCGATCGGTCTCGATAATTACGATTCGGGTATTGTCAGTAATTTCACCGCTGGACAAATTAAAACGGTGGCGGGTATCAATTACCGTCACCACATTGCCGCGCAGGTTGATAATCCCCAATACGTAAGATGGTGCACCTGGCACCGGCGCTATCTCGGAATAGCGCAGCACTTCCTGCACTTGCATTACATTGATGCCGTAGGTTTCACCGTCAAGGCGAAAGGTCACCCATTGCAATACCGGGTCATCAGTACTTTTATTTTTTGCTACGTCTGTTGCCATCGTCTAATTCCTCTGAAGCCGCCCCGATAAGCGGCAAATCACATAAATGTCGTTATAACTATAGCCGAGGACTTTTCCTATGCCACTTTTGTTTGATTGCCAGGATTAGCCGGAAAGAATCGGGCAAATAGCACGGTTTAAGCAGGCTTACCCGCGCATAAAGTTTTTGTCTGCTTCAATCAGCATTTGGCCAATTCGCGGGATATCCAGCAATGCGCACATATGCTCTTTTACTGTGCCGGCAAGCCAGGGGCGCTTACTGCGATCACCGCGCCATTTAACGTCGTCGGGCTGCAATGTGATAGGTTGATTAACCGAATCTACGGCCAGGCCCCAAGGTACGCCGTTAATGGAAACTACATATCTAGCTGTCTGCAGGAAGGACTCATTGTAGCGTTCCGGCATGACAAACTTGGCGGTATTCACAGTGCGGATTTTACCGGCCGGTGTTGGTTGCAACCCCATAAACCAATCAGCTTGGCCAAAGAGCGGGGTCAATTCATCGGTAAGCGGCTGAATTTGCCCTAAAGATATCAACGGCACGGCAAGAGTAAGGCCTGACACTTTGAACAGAAGCACATCAAAACGTGATTGCGCCCATTGGGGAAGCCCATTTTCCAACCACTCCAAGCCATCAATCTGATAAGGCGAGGGCTGGGTTGTAGCCTCAACTTGAATCTCCTCAATTACCTCGGGCGGCACAACCTCAACCACCGGTGTCTCGATCACCCAATCCTGGATTTCTTGGGGATCGCCAACAAACGCCGTTTTTACTTCTACCGCAATTTCCGTCTCTACCGGAGTTTCAACCAATAATTGGGGTCGTACAGATTGCAGGAGTTTTTCAAGTTTGAGTTTTTGCTCAAGGGTTTGTACCGGTTCAGGCTCGACAAAAGCGGCAACAGGCCTGGACCCTGATTTGGGTTTCGGCTCAGCGCGTAAAGTCGTCTTTTTAGGCTGCTCTTCAAGATTCTTTTTGGTCGGCAAGGAAACAACGCGCGCACCACCACCAGAACCGACAGCAAGAGACATTGGACGTTCGTCTATTGTCGCGAAAACATGATCAAGCAAATCTTCACCGCCCAGCAAATCATCAAAGTAATTGCTCAGGCTATCATCTGGCGGTCTAATTCCATCGCCGCTGTCTTTGCGTTTACTCACAACACCACTCCGGATTTACTGGCAACAGCCATTGGAGCAACATCCGTTTTTAATTCATCGTTACGAATCGCCTTTTCCAACCAATACCAAAGCGATAAATAAGCCTCTGCACCACGACTGGCTGGATCAAATATATGTGGCGGCACTCCGGCTTTGCTTGCATCGCGAAAACGCGTGTCAATCGGAATATGACCGGGCCATGCCTGCTCCGGGTAAGTATTGCGGATAGTGCGCAAGCTCGTCACGGATGCCTGGGTGCGTCGGTCAAACATCACCGGAACAATCGTATAAGCCAAGGCCTTCTTGCGTGAACGCGACATCATTTTCAGCGTGTTTACCATGCGCTCCAAACCTTTGAGCGCGAGAAATTCAGTCTGCACCGGAATTACCAAATATTGGCAAGCGGCCAATGCGTTAACCATTAATACACCGAGCAAGGGTGGTGTATCGATTAAGACGTAATCATAGTCATCAATAAGATGCGTAAGCGCCCTGTTCAAAACCAATCCCATTCCATCTTGCCCTATAGCTTGGCGTTCAAGCGTGGCCAATGCCGTGGTGGATGGAAGCACATGAAGGTTGGGATAATCAGTTTCAATAATTAAACGCCGGATCGAATCGCGCGAAAGCTCTTTGCGCTCCTGGAACAAGGTATAACTGCTGAGGGTTTGGGTGTCAGGATCCTGACGGAAGTAGGTCGATAGGGAACCATGGGGGTCGATATCCAGCAATAGCACACGCTTCCCGGAATCGGCAATTAACCCTCCAAGGGAGACGCTAGTGGTAGTTTTACCTACCCCACCTTTCTGGTTTGCTATTGCGATAACGCGCACATTGAGTCCTCGCTGGCGTCAAACACCAGACATTTTTGCCATTAACACAACCAAAGCAAGCTCTATGCCCATTCGAGCAAGCGTTAGGGATTATCACCTTTATACTTTGCTGGTTATTGGCGCATTTATCAACACTGAAAATTGTGTAGACTTTTAAACATCACGACAATTCGGCAAAGCCGCTTGGTTTTTGATCAGTTGGAAGGTAATTATTACCCAGTCCAAGGGAACTTCAAGCTATCGGCATTTTTTGACTAAAATTTAGCGGAGAGAAAAGGAAATCCGGAAACAGAATA
The DNA here is from genome assembly GCF_058800985.1 of Cellvibrio sp. GW822-FHT04B05. Classification (NCBI taxonomy): domain Bacteria; kingdom Pseudomonadati; phylum Pseudomonadota; class Gammaproteobacteria; order Cellvibrionales; family Cellvibrionaceae; genus Cellvibrio; species Cellvibrio sp. GW822-FHT04B05. The sequence continues at coordinate 312,328 of NZ_JBXAMU010000005.1, forward strand.
TGAATGATATGTAATGGTTCTGCCCAAGTTCTTTGTCACGCGGAATTTGATCATCGCAACAAGCAGATTAGTTTATACCCGAGGAAACAGGCGCAGGTGGGGAGAGAGTTGAAGGCGGTGCAACATTAACCTTGGGTCGATCCATTTTGCGCTTGGCAATCATGATCGCGACGCGGCGATTCTGCGCCCTACCCTGATCAGTATCGTTCGCGGCAACCGGCTGATATTCACCATAACCCACTGCGGATAAACGTTCGGGAGCCACACCTTTACTGGCAAGATATTTTACGATTGCACTGGCACGCGCTGTCGATAATTCCCAGTTGGTAGGATATTTCACGCTCTTGATCGGGATATTGTCGGTAAAGCCTTCGACCTGAACAGGATTGGAGTAATTTTTTAGAATACCTGCAATTTCATCAAATATTTTTTGCGCTTGATCACTGGTATCAGCGCTGCCAGATGAAAACAAAATACTGTCCTTTAATTCGATCTGTAACCAGAGTTCATTGCTGGATACCTGAATCATCTGATCATTAATTAATTGGGTAAATTTTTCGGTGACTAAATCAGAAATCTGCGTTAACTCATCGCTGGTTTTAACCGGTTCCTCTTGTTCAGGAACAGGAAAAACAGTGTTGGTAGAGTTGTCAGTGGGTTCCGACATCTGCCCGGCTTGCGTCGCCGTTGTTTTAACCGTATCAATAGGTGCAATGACCTCACTTGATGGTGAGGGATTATCCTGCGGTTTAACACTGGTTTGCGTATTGGCAGGCTGATTAAACGCCTCGATAAACGTATCAGACAGCACACGGTACTTACTGTCATTTACTTGGGAGATGGAATACATCACGACGAAAAATGCGAACAATAGCGTGATGAAGTCGGCATAAGAAATTAGCCAACGCTCGTGATTGACGTGAATATCTTCTCGTCTGCGACGCACCATAAAAAAACACTACTTTATTGACTACCGGCAATAAAAATATTTACCCCCATCAATGTGGATGCAGGTAACCGTTTAACTTCATTTCAATCGAGCGTGGGTTTTCACCGTCGGCGATTGCGATAATACCCTCGATAATCAGCTCACGATATTGCGAATTCTCGTTCACGCACATGCGCAACTTATTGGAAATTGGGATGAACACTAAATTCGCCAAGGCCACACCGTAGATAGTTGCAACAAACGCAATCGCAATCCCGGGGCCAAGTGTAGCCGGATCAGCAAGGTTATTCATTACGTGAATCAATCCCATTACTGCACCAATAATGCCGATAGTCGGTGCATAACCACCCATCGATTCGTAAAATTTTATCGCATCAAAATCGCGCTGCTCATCCACGATTAAATCTGTTTCCATGATGCGGCGAATGACTTCAGGCTCGTTGCCATCCACCAACAACTGCAAACCTTTTTTGGCGAATTTATCTTTTTCACGTTCGGATATTGCTTCGAGACCTAACAAGCCATCTTTACGCGCTGCTGCAGCCCAACGCACAATATTGGCAACACCTTGTTTAAACGGCACATAGGGTGGTTTGAAAACCCAGCTGATAATTCTTAGCGCGCGACGCAAACTATTTTTTGAAGTTTGCAACACTGCAGCACCCAAAGTACCGCCAACCACAATTACTGCAGCAGAACCGTTAAGCAACGTGCCTATGCCGCCGCCCTCTAAAAAATTACCACCAATGATTGCAGCAAACGCGATAATAACGCCGATGATGCTAAGAACATCCATTACATTACCTCTCGCACCAAACGCGGCCCAATCTCTTTCAAGCTGAGCACCTTGTCAGTCAAGCCGGCGCGCGCTACTGCCATGGGCATACCGTAAATAACACAACTGGCTTCATCTTGTGACCACAATGAGGAGCCTGCATCTTTTAATAATCTTGCGCCGTTGCAACCATCCGATCCCATTCCGGTTAACACTATACCTAACACTTTATCAGCATAAGTATTTGCCGCTGAACCAAAGGTGATATCCAAAGAAGGTTTGTAATTCACCCGTTCATCATCTGGCAGGATTCGCACTGAACCGCCATTGCGTTTATCCAGCATAAGTTGTTTACCGCCCGGAGCAAGCAATGCCAAACCGGGCTGCAGTTGATCACCGTCTACCGCTTCACGAACGCGAATATTACACTGCTTATTCAAACGCTCCGCAAACGCCTTGGTAAAATTTTCCGGCATGTGTTGAACCAACACGATGGGCAATGGAAAGTTGGCAGGCAAGGTAATAAGTACTTCTGCGAGCGCTACCGGTCCACCGGTTGATGCTCCAATCACTAATAGCCTGGGTTGCTTTTTTAACCGGTAATTATCCGGACCTGCTGCTTTTGCGGAGTCATTTTGCGGCGAATGTGCAGGCGCACGCATTGGTTGAGGCGCAGCGGGAGAAACAGGTGCACGCAAACTGGAGGGAGCAGACAATGACGTAGGTTTTGAATCAGCAATTGGAGCTGCATTTATGCGTGCAGAAACGCCTGCCAAGGTGATTAAACGCTCATGCAATTTCTTTTTGAGTGCTTCCGAACTGCGCGATACTTCGGCAAAATCTTTGGGAATAAAATCAAGCGCACCGGCAGCGAGTGCATCCAGAGTAACCTTCGCACCTTCATAGGTGAGCGAAGAAAACATCAGGATGGGCACCTTGCGGTTCGCCATAATCAGTTTAATGGCAGTTACACCGTCCATCACCGGCATTTCAAAATCCATGGTGATGATATCGGGCTTTAATTCTTCTGCTTTTTCTACCGCTTCGCGGCCATTGCTGGCGATGCCAATTACTTTCAAATCCGGATGCTCATTAATAATATCTTTCAGGCGATGCTGAAAGAAATTTGAATCATCAACTACTAATACCCGGACAGGCATCTAACTTACTCCGCAGCCGCAACTGCTCTGGAAAAATGTATTGAATAATATTGAAAGCATGCATAGCGCCAACAACCTGCTGACAACTAATTGTGCCCCCAACTGGTCGATCCTTTTGCGTAGCGACGTAATAAACTGGGAATATCCAAAATCAATGCAATGGTGCCGTCACCAGTGATGGTTGCACCCGCCATACCGGGAGTACCTTGCAACATTTTGCCAAGCGGCTTGATAACAACTTCTTCCTGGCCAATTAATTGATCAACTACAAAGCCAACGCGACGAGTGCCGACAGTGACAATTACCACGTGGGCATTGTCAGGTCGCTCACCAAATGAATTTTTTACCAGCCAGTCTTTCATGTAGAACAATGGGATTGCCTGATCGCGAATAGCGACGCAGTCCTGACCGTCAACGATATGGCTCTTACGCAGATCCATATGGAATATTTCATTAACACTGACCAACGGAAACGCAAACGTTTGTTGTCCGAGCATAAACATCAAGGTCGGCATAATCGCCAATGTCAGTGGCACTTTGATAATAAAACGCGTGCCTTTACCCAGCTCGGATTTAATTTCCACTGTGCCGTTAAGTTGGGTGATTTTTGTTTTCACCACATCCATTCCGACACCGCGGCCTGACACATCGGAAATTTCTTTTTTGGTGGAAAAACCCGGCGCAAAAATTAAATTGTATGCTTCGGTATCCGACAAGCGATTAGCCGTATCTTCATCAAAAAGGCCTTTCTCAACAGCGATATTACGCAAGCGGACTGGGTCCATACCTGCACCATCGTCGCTAATCGACAACAGGATATGATCGCCCTCTTGCTCTGCAGAAAGTACTACCTGACCAATACGCGGCTTACCTGCTGCTTCACGGATCTCCGGAAACTCAATACCGTGATCGACGGAGTTGCGCACCAAATGCACTAGCGGATCCGCTAATGCCTCGACCAGGTTTTTATCGAGATCGGTTTCTTCACCAACCAATTCCAGATTGATTTCTTTGCGCAGGCTACGCGCCAAATCGCGCACCACCCGCGGGAAGCGACCAAATACTTTTTTGATCGGCTGCATGCGGGTTTTCATCACCGATGTTTGCAAATCGGCAGTCACCACATCGAGATTTGCAACCGCTTTTACTAAGGCTTCGTTGGCAGAATTATTTCCCAGCCGCACCAGGCGATTGCGTACCAATACCAGCTCGCCGACCATGTTCATAATGTCATCGAGACGCTGGGTATCTACACGAACAGTTGTTTCAACTTGCGGCGCATCTTTTTCATTGGCAGGTGATGGTGCCGCAACGGGCGCTGCCACTGGCTTAGCAGGTTCAACCTTTTTAGCCGCAACCGGCGCAGGTTTTGCGGCAGCAGCAGGTTTCACTACAGGCGCCGCTTTCGCGACAGGTGCAGCAACGGGGGGAGCAGATGTTGCACCTACGCCGGGACCTTTGCCCTTGCCATGCAACTGATCAAGCAGCGCGTCAAATTCATCGTCACTGATAAGTTCGCCACCGGAACCGGCAGCAATGGGTGGTGGTGCAACGGGCGCAACAGATGCTGCTTGAACAGCGCTTGGTCCAGGTGCTTTACCTTTGCCATGCAATTGATCAAGCAATGCTTCAAATTCATCTTCTGTAATTTCATCGCTACTGGATGTAGACGCAACAACGGGGGCAGGCGCAGTCACCGCAGCAGCTAAACCCGGCGCTCCACCTTTACCATGCAATTGATCGAGTAGTGCATCAAATTCATCTTCCGTTATTTCATCGCCACCACCGGAAGTTGGAACGTTGGATGAGCTTGCTACGGAAACAGTAGGCGCAGCACTGGTTGCTGCTGGTTGACCGGCAATGGCATCCAATAATTGCTCAAATTCTTCATCGGTAATATCACCACTTGGGGCATCCACCGCGTCTTGTACAACAGCATTATCAGCCTCTGCAATTTCTGCCGCATTTTCGGCTTCATTAAGATCATCGCAAGAAACAAGGCGCTCCAATGCAGCAATCAGTGAATGATCTACCGGAGGCAACTCTTCGCGCTGGGAAACTAATTCAAATTGTTCATTTACCAAATCCAGCGCTTGTAAAACGACATCCATTAGTTCAGAGGTAACGGCACGCTTACCATTGCGTAAAATATCAAATAGATTTTCAGTCAAATGACAGCATTCAACCATAGGGGTTAATGCCAGGAACCCTGCGCCACCTTTTACAGTGTGAAAGCCACGAAAGATTGCATTAAGCAGATCTTTATCTTCAGGGCGCTGCTCCAGATCAACCAATTGCTGGCTGAGGCGCTCCAGGATTTCTCCCGCCTCTACCAGGAAATCCTGGAGAATATCCTCGTCATCACCAAAACTCATTCAACGATCCTCACCTGACCCGCAAACCTGGAAACTTAATAATTTAAAATCCGAGACTCGATAACAAATCATCGACATCATCTTGTCCGGAAACTACATCTGCCCGCTCTTTATTAATTTGTGGTCCCTCGGCTTCGGTCTTACGTTTTTGCATTATTTCCATATCGTGCTCGACTGTTTCGGCATTATTTGAAAGGCCGGCAATCTCTTCAACCTGACCTGCGATACGTACAAGGCTTACCAGGTCTTTTTCAACATCGTTGATTAAACCAATCACGCGTTTTAATACTTGACCAGTCAGATCCTGAAAGCCTTGTTCCAAGACAATATCTTGCAAGTTTTTATTAAGCTGCTCTGTACCTGTCACCATTTGGCTGAGAAAACCATCCATACGCTCGTAAAGTTGGCGGAATTCATCGGGGCCCATTTCGCGGCGTTTTAGGCGTGCCCACTCATTGCGTAAACTGTTGGCTTCCTGTCCGAGGTTCATTGCAATGGGCGCAGCTTCATCGACTACGTCCATAGTTTTTTCGGCCGCTTTTTGCGTGAGTTCGATGACATAATTCAGACGATTGGATGCATCATGAATATCTGAATTGGCAATCTTCGGTGGTTCTTTCGTTAAATCTGCATCGACATTGAAATTGACAATGGCATTATGCAATCCACGGGTTAATCGTCCCACTGATTGAAAGATATGCCGATCACGCGCCTGGGTGATAGTGTGAATTAACACCGATGCTTCTTCGAATTCATTGCTTTGCAATTTTTCTGTGAGCAACTTGGCGCACACTTTCAATTCGATAACAAATTCGTCATTGAAGGATGTTTGGAGTTCAGATGCCATGACAACGCCTTATTTATTATTTGATCGAGCTAACATTAACCGACGCGATCAAAAATTTTCTCGATTTTTTCCTTGAGTGCTTGTGCGGTAAATGGTTTAACAACATAACCATTAACACCGGCTTGCGCTGCCTCAATAATCTGGTCGCGCTTGGCTTCCGCCGTCACCATTAATACGGGGAGCGTGCGCAACTTTTCATCGGCACGTACCGCTTTTAGTAAATCAATACCGGTCATACCGGGCATATTCCAATCCGTTACCAGAAATTGGAAATCACCGCTTTTCAGCATTGGTAATGCAGTCACACCATCATCTGCTTCGTGGGTATTGGAAAAACCCAAATCCCGCAGCAAATTTTTAATAATCCGACGCATTGTTGAAAAGTCGTCAACAATCAGGATTTTCATATTCTTATCCAACGCAACCTCCACTCACCCTGATGGGATTTTCATTTACTCATAGTCTAGTAGGAGTTGAAGCTTCGGCCAGTTCCGGCGCAGAAATCTTCAACTTTTAATTCGAATCATAGCCCAAATTGCTGATAACGCTGGGTATTCGGCCAAATATCAATCATCGAAAAAGACTTTTCGCCTGATTCGTTTGCTATTTAAACAGTGATTATGCGGATTGCCAATCGGACAGCTTGTTGCGCAAGCGCGCCGCTGCCTGGCTATGGATCTGGCTTACGCGGGATTCGCTTACGCCAAGCACCATGCCGATCTCTTTCAGGTTTAATTCCTGATCATAATAGAGGGCTAGCACCATCCGCTCGCGTTCCGGTAGGAGCGCTATTGCATCTACCAGTGCTTTTTTAAGGCTGTCGCGCTGGATGCCTTCGAGGGGACTGACAAAAGCGCTGCTGTGTTCTGATGCATCTATATTGCTATCTTCTTCGCCGAAGGTTTCTTCGTAACTGAATAATCGGCTGCCGTTAGAGTCCTGCAACATGACATAGTACTCATCAAGGTCAACACCCAACTCTGCAGCAACTTCTACATCGCTGGCATCTCGACCAGTGCGGGCTTCAACCGCTGCCACCGCTTGCGATACACGGCGGGCGTTGCGATGCACCGAGCGAGGTACCCAATCGCCCCTGCGCATTTCATCGACAATTGCACCGCGGATGCGAATACCTGCATAGGTTTCAAAACTGGCACCACGGGAGGCATCGTATTTTTGGGAGGCTTCGATAAGGCCGATCATGCCGGCCTGAATAAGATCGTCTACCTGCACGCTCGCAGGCATACGCATCATCATGTGATAGGCGATACGCTTGACCAAAGGTGCGTAGTCTTCGATTTTGATCTGCGCATCAAGTAAGGTTTTTTTATCGTACATGGCTAAACCATTGACTGCGGCCATCGAGCACCTTCTGTTCAGCAACAACAGGATGTATCACCGTTAATTCGGTAATACGCCCTTTTACATCCATACTTTTTTCGGCATAGGGCGGTAAGCTAACGCGCATTCGCTGCCTGCAATAAACGCTCTACAAAAAATTCCAGACGACCCGTCGGTGAATTGGGCAAAGGCCACTTATCCACTGCTTGGGCTAATGCGCGAATTGCCACCGCCGCTTTGGAGGTAGGCGCAAACTCAAGCAGCGCTTTTTGTTTTTGCACTGATTTACGCACATTTTCATCAAATGGAATTTGACCGACAAACTGCAAGGTCACATCCAGGAAGCGCTCGCAGACCGTATTTAATTTGTTAAACATATTGATCCCTTCCTGCGGTGTGCGCGTCATATTTGCGACCACGCGGAAGCGCTGCATACCGTACTCTTTATTGAGCAATTTGATCAGCGCGTAGGAATCGGTAATAGAAGATGGTTCATCGCACACCACGATAATGACTTCATTGGCGGCGCGCACAAAACTGACAACGGTATCGGAAATGCCGGCAGCGGTATCGATAACAAGAATATCGACCTGATCGGAAAGATCATTGAACGCATTGATCAGGCCGGCGTGTTCCGCCGAACTCAACTCTGCCATACGCTGAACGCCGGAGGACGCAGGGACAATTTTCATACCGGCAGGACCAGTGACCAAAACATCCGTCAAACTGTGCGTGCCTGCCAATACATCGGCCAAGGTGTGCGTTGCGCGGATACCGAGAAGTACATCGACATTGGCTAATCCAAGATCGGCGTCCAATAACACCACGCGACGGCGCAATTCTGCCAAGGCAATGCTGAGATTGACGGAAATGTTGCTCTTACCTACCCCGCCCTTGCCGCCGGATACCGCGATCACTTGTACGGGTCGCATTTGGCTCATCTACACATAACTCCAAACCTTGTTCTTCGAGTTGTGCGCCTGAGAGTCGCAATTTTGCGCTCAACCTAGCCAGGGCACACCAATGGTGAACTGAGTATAGATAGGGATTGGTGATTCATCCGACTAATTTCAGTTTCACCGGCAAATTTCCGTGGTTATAACTGTTTACTGCTTAAGAAACCGCCGTCGCCGGATTAGCTTTAAGCAAGGCGACCGCTTTTGATACCAAATGATGCGCGCGCGCCACCTCCAAATTCCTGGGGATGTCCTGACCGTCAGTGGTATAGGCAATCGGCAAACGATTTTGCATCACTACGCCTAACGCCTCACCGATGCTCGCGGTCTCATCCAGTTTAGTCAGTACGCAACCTTGTAAACGCGCGGCACCATAAGCGTGGATCGATGCTTTCAACATTTGCGCCTGGCTGTTGCACGACATCACCAAACAGGTTTTCACTTGTGGTTGATCCGCCAATGCTTTGAGCTGTGCTTTTAAATGCGGATCGCCATGACGGAAACCGGCGGTATCAATCAATACCAACGAGCAATGACGCAAGCTGCGCAATACGCTATCGAGTGGATTCGCTTCGTCAACAACACGAACCGGTACGCGCAAGATACGTGCGAGTGAGCGCAGTTGGTCATGGGCTGCAATCCGATAAGTATCAGTAGTAATCAGCGCCACTTTATCGGCGCCGTGTTGCAATACATAACGTGCAGCCAATTTGCCGATGGTGGTGGTTTTGCCCACACCGGTTGGACCGACAAATGCAAATACGCCACCTTCATCAACGATGTCGCGGCCACTAATCGGTAGCTGGTGCGCAAGATTTGCCAGCGCATCCGGCCATGCATCACTCAAGGTTTTGGTTTTGCTGCACGAGCCAATAACCTTGGCAATCACATCCTTCGGCAAGTTCAATCGCTCAAGGCGACGCGCGACACTGGCTAAAATAGGTGAATCAATCGGTGCCGATTGCTGGCCGGTAAGGCGATCCAATTGTTGCTCAAGCAAGAAGCGCATATCGGCGATTTCCGCTTGCAAGTCATTTAATTGCGAAGCGTGATCAGATGTTTCAGGGATTGCGGCAAACGATTGTTTCGCCTGCGCCTCTTGCTGGAGTGCCTCTTTGAATGAAACTGCGTTGGTTGCCGCAGGTGCTGTATCAACCAACGGATATTTGTCAGCGGCACTCATACCCTTTATCGGCTTTTGCGCAGCAGCAGATGTGTGACGCGGAATACCGGCATTCACAACGGTATTTTTTCCCACTAAAAATTCTTTGGCAGATTCTTCCGCCTTACGCGATGCAATCATGCGTAAGCGCGCCTTTTCAATATCGTCTGCCAATTGCGCACCGGTTTTACCAGCATTGGGGTGGCCGGCATTCTGGTGGCCGGCATTCCGGTGGCTCGTGGCGACTTGGCTAATGACGGGCGCTATTTTGCGCGGCTGGTTGTTGCCCAATGCGCGTGGAGAGATATCGCCATCGCTCAGCAGCGGCTCGCTCGCCGCAAAAGTTGACTCAGCAAACGGACGGTTTTGCAGTTGCTTCAATTCCAAATCCGAACCCATGGTTGTCAGCAACTCCACCCCTTCGGGGATGCGGTTGCTGGAGAGAATAATTGCATCTGGCCCCAATTCCTGGCGAACCAATTCCAACGCACGACGCATATCAGCTGCTACGAAACGTTTGACTTGCATACTCAACTCCTGCCCTGGCGGGCGACCATATCAAAGTGAATTAATCAGTTACTTTTTGTCAGCACCAACGCTCGCGTCGATACTGATTTGTTTGTTATCCGGTATTTCGTTGTAAGCCAGCACGCGCATATCGGGAACGCTGTGACGTACAAAGCGCGACAGCATTGGCCTGAGTGGCGCAGCGACTAACAATACCAACGGCTTACCGGACAACTCTTGTTTCTGCGCTGCGCTAATCAGTGATTGCTGCAAGCGATCTGCAAGCCCAGGTTCAATAAACGCACTGTCATCAGCGCCAGCTTTTTGTGCCTGTTGAACGGTATTTAGCAACAACTGTTCCAAACTCGGCTCAAGCGTGACAACAGGCAGGTTTCGCTCGTTTCCAATGATGTTTTGAACAATTTGACGACTCAATGCTACCCGCGCTAATGCTGTAAGAGCGGCGGGATCTTGACTCTTTATGCCTGCTCCCGCCAAGGCTTCGGCGATGGAGCGGATATCGCGAATAGGTACACGTTCACGCAACAAGTTCTGCAACACCTTGAGCAACACATTGATACTGATGGTATTAGGCACTAATTCATCAACCAATTTCGGCGATGTCTTGGCCAACATATCCAGCAGCTTTTGCACATCTTCATGACCAAGTAGCTCAAAGGTGTGTTGTTGCAAAATTTGATTGAGATGAGTCGCCACCACAGTGCTCGGATCGACAACGGTGTACCCCAAAGTCTGAGCTTGCTCGCGCTGATTAGGGCTGATCCAGATTGCATCCAGGCCAAACGCTGGATCTTTGGTTTTAATACCGTCGAGAGTGCCGAAAACCTGCCCCGGGTTGATTGCCAATTCGCGGTCCGGATATACATCTGCTTCGGCCATGGACACACCCATCAGACTCAAGCGGTAGCCAGTGGGGTTAAGATCCAGATTGTCGCGAATGTGAACTGATGGAATTAAAAAGCCCATCTCCTGCGATAGCTTTTTGCGCACCCCTTTTATACGACCAAGCAATTCCCCACCCTGGTTTTTATCTACCATAGGGATCAGGCGATAGCCAACTTCCAGGCCGATCACATCGACAGGTTGTACATCATCCCAACCTAATTCCGGTGATTCAGCTGCACCCGGCGGAAGTGCCGGAGCTGAACGCTGCGGCGCGAGATTTGCGCCACTGCCGCCACTACCCGATGACGGCGAATCAGCCGCCACGCGTGTACCTGCAGGAATAAAGGAGTTGTCTTCCACCACGGCGGGTTGGTGCTTACGCCAATGGATGTAGTAAGCAAGCCCCGCACACAACAGCCCCAGCCCCATAAAGGCGATATGCGGCATACCGGGCACAGAGCCCATAATAATCAACATGATAGCGGCAACTGCTAATGCTTTAGGTGAAGTAAACATCTGGCTAACAACAAGCTTACCCATATCTTCCGAGCTGTTCACACGGGTGACCAAAATGGCCGCAGCGACTGACAACAGTAAACCGGGAATCTGGGCAACAAGGCCATCACCAATGGTGAGAATGGTGTACTTTTCGAAAGCGTCACCAAACTCCAGGTCATGCTGCATCATCCCGATCGCCAGACCACCAAAAATATTGATGAACATAATCATGATGCCCGCGACCGCATCGCCACGCACAAACTTGCTCGCACCGTCCATCGCACCGTAGAAGTCAGCTTCGGATGACACTTCCTGACGACGGGTACGCGCTTGATCCTGGTCGATCAAACCGGCATTCAAATCGGCATCAATCGCCATTTGTTTGCCGGGCATCGCATCCAGGGTGAAACGCGCGCTTACCTCAGAAATACGCCCAGCACCCTTGGTCACCACCACGAAGTTAATGATCATCAAAATGATGAACACAACAATACCGACCGCCAGATTACCGCCGATCACCACATGGCCGAAGGCCTCGATTACCTTACCGGCAGCATCGCCACCGTTATGACCTTCCAATAGCACCACACGGGTCGACGCCACGTTCAAACCGAGGCGCAGCAAGGTTGCAATCAACAAGATCGTCGGGAAAGCTGCGAAGTCCAATGGCCGCATGGCATAAATAGACACCAGCAATACCACCAGCGAAAGCGCGATATTGAAGGTAAAGAAAACGTCCAACAGCAACGGAGGGATTGGCAAAATGATCATTGCCAACAGCATCATGAGTAGGAGTGGAATACCCAGATTCCCGCGCCACAATCCCTTAAGGGAGCCTAATGCAGCCCGGTTATTAACGCTGTTGAACTGGTTGAATGTAGGTAATGCCATAAGTACGGATTCTTGACGGTGGAGGCCAGTTTTCGGGGTTATCGCAAGAAGCGTACCGATTTATTGCTCACTTACATCAAGTCGAAAAAATAGATTATTGTTTGACCAAAAACAAAAATGCGCATAGTGTATGCGCATATGAACCAAGCATCGTTATAGGCACCTGATATGAATAGTATTTATGACCCCAGCGCGCCCAAAAAACCCACTAATCTCAGTATTAACAGTGAGTTACTGCGCAAAGCTAAAGAATTTGAAATCAACCTGTCTGCCACACTTGAACTGGCATTGGTAGAAAAAGTAAAGCAGCGCCAGCAGGAACTTTGGCTTTCAGCCAATAAAAGCGCCATTGATGAATACAACACCTATACCGAACAAAATGGCAATTTCAGCGACACACTGCGGAGTTTCTAATGAGCCAATTCCGCGTCTATAAAAACCCCGGCGCCAGCAGCGAGCACATCCCTTATTTGCTTGATGTTCAGGATGAGTTACTGACGGGACTGGAAACACGCATGGTTATTCCTTTGATTAGGGAATCCAGTTTCAAAGGTAGTGGGATATCGACTCTTACGCCCAAAGTGGAAATCAACGGCGAAGCCTTATTTTTGCTGACTCCACAAATGGCAGGTGTCAGTAAACGACTTTTGATGGAAGAGGTTTATAACCTGCGTGATTTTCGCTATGAAATCCTGGCGGCAATCAATTTACTGATTGTCGGATTTTGACGGGATAGCGATTAATCCACCTTACCCGAGGCATCGTAACGCATGTCACGGGGCACATTGATATTGCGCGGATAGGTTGGTCGGTCGCCCTTACCTTTGCGGTAGTTGCGCAACTGGAATACGTAAGCCAATACCTGTGCAACAGCCATATACAAACCTGAAGGGATTTCCTGATCTACGTCTGTGGTGTAGTAAATAGCCCGCGCCAACACTGGCGATTGGATAATCTCGATCTTGTGCGCGTTGGCAATCTCGCGGATTTTCAATGCTGTATGGTCGCCACCTTTGGCGATCATTCGCGGTGTGTCCATATTCTCCGGATCGTACTGCAAGGCAACCGAAAAGTGCTCCGGGTTAGTAATAATCACATCCGCTTGCGGCACATTCGACATCATGCGACGCTGTGCCATTTCCCGTTGTAATTGGCGAATACGCCCCTTCACTTCCGGTTTACCCTCGGTATCTTTGGATTCGTCTTTTTGATCCTGCCGCGACATTTTCAATTTTTTATTGTATTCATAAATTTGCAGCGGCACATCAATCGCAGCAATGATAATGGTCGTCGTTGCCAGCGCAATGGTGGCAAAAATGGAAATTTCCAACGAATGGATAATGGCCTTCTCAACATTTTCGTCGACAAGACGAAACATATCTTGCGCATAGAGTTTGAGCAGCCAAATAGTTGCACCAAGAATAATTAAAACCTTTCCCAATGATTTCAATAATTCAATCAGGGATTTCACCGAGAACATGCGTTTGAGGCCAGCCAATGGATCCATACGGCTTAATTTTGGTTCCATGGCTTTGCCACTGACATTCCATCCACCCAGTGCAATCGGACCAACAATTGAAGCAATCAGTAAAATTGCCATTAACGGCGCAATACTAAAGAGTCCGTCGTAAATGGCACTGGCCAAATGCGCGATCATCGCAGTTGGATCATAAATAGTGGCGCGATTGAGAATAAAATTTTCACGGGTAAGGCCAATCAACTTCTTGCCCATGAATTCTGCAAAAAAATAAATCCCCAGTGCCGCCAGCATCAACACTGCAGTGGTCGTTAAATCGCGCGAACGGGGAACCTGGCCTTCTTCGCGCGCTTTCTCAATCTTTCGCGCACTGGCCTCTTCCGTCTTTTCCTGACTGCTATCGCCTTCTTCAGACATAACTACACTCTAGGGTGTTAAGGCCAACGTCCGTAAGATACCTATGCCCTCTTCCATAATTTCAAAATAAACCGGAAGGAAATTGGCAAATGTAAACCACATGAGGATAAAACCAAAGATCAATGTGATGGGAAAGCCCACCGTAAATACGTTCATTTGCGGAGCAGACCGACTCATCACACCAAACGACATATTCACGATCAGCAGTGATGTAAACAGTGGCAATGTAATTAATAAACCGGTGCTGAATAACCAGGAACCCATGTCAACAATCGTCATAAAATGAGCGATGTTCATTCCTGCTCCACCAATGGGAAAAGTAGTAAAACTATCGATCATTAATTGCAAAACAACCAGATGGGCATTACTACTTAAAAATAATAACGTCGATAGCAGCAAATAAAATTGCGACAAAATAGTCACGCTTACACCGCTTGAGGGATCGTTCATTGCCGCAAAACCCAAGCCCATTTTCATCGCCATAAATTGCCCGGCTAAAATAAACACATGCATTACTACTTGCATGGCAAAACCCAGGGCAAGGCCTATCAATACCTCTTGAATAATCATCACAAACGCTTGGGCAGATAAAAATGAAATCACCGGCGCTGGTGGTAATACCGGGGCAATCATAATAGCGGTAAACAAGGTGAGTATAATGCGAACGCGGGCGGGCACGGTGCGGGCACCAATAATAGGCACAGCAAAATAGAAAGCGCCAATACGCAGGAGCGGCCAAAGGTACTGGCCAATAAACTGCATAAGCTGCTCTTCGCTGATGATGAGTTCTTGCATCGCCAATATCTACCTTGATGATTACCTACCCGATCAAGGTAGGCACACTCGAGTAGAGGCGATCAAACAAATCCATAAACCTGGTTAACAACCAAGGACCCGCTATCATCAAGGTAATCAGAGTGACAATCAAACGCGGCAAAAAACTAAGCGTTTGTTCGTTAATCTGGGTCGCGGCTTGAAACATACTCACGATCAAACCTACGATCAAACCTGGGCCGATAATAACCAGTAGCATCATGATCACCAGGAAAAAGGCTTCCGCAAATAAATCCATTACGACTTCGGGTGTCATCATAGAAAAATCTCCGTCATATACCGTAACTGGCAGCGAGCGTGCCGACAATCATCGCCCAGCCATCCACCAATACAAACAGCATGATCTTGAATGGCAGAGAAATAATCAGTGGCGACAGCATCATCATACCCATTGCCATAAGCACACTGGATACGACGATATCAATTACCAGGAAAGGAATGAAAATAATAAATCCAATCTGAAATGCCGTTTTTAATTCACTGATAATAAAGGCGGGCACCAAAATACTGAACGGTGTCTCTTCTGGTAATGCAATAGGGGGGTGCTTGGCAATCCCCACAAATAAAGCGATGTCTGATTCACGCGTTTGCGCCAACATAAAGGCGTGAAATGGAGCCGCCGTTTTTGCTAACGCTTCCTGCGCACCAATTTGTTGATTGATATAAGGCTGCAATGCATCTTCATTCACTTTATTGATTACCGGCTGCATAATAAATAACGTTAAAAATAACGCGAGACCAATTAATATCTGGTTTGATGGTGACTGCTGCAAACCCAATGCCTGCCGCAAAATAGAAAACACAATAATAATGCGAGTGAACGACGTCATCATCATCAACAGCGCGGGCAAAAACGTCAGCGCAGTCATGATCGCAAGAATTTGTAGTGTTACTGTATATTCCTGTGTACCGTCGGCATTAGTCTTAACCGTTAATGCCGGCAACCCCGGAATCGCAGGCAAGCTGCCAAGATTGGAAGGTGCAGTTTGTGTAAGCGGTAAACTATTCCCGGCGGGATCTGCCACAGTGGAGGGTGTCGTCTGCCCAAATGCAAAGACTGTACTTAACATCAACACTATTACGGACAACGTACGTAAAAGAATGCGTTGTTTAGCTATCAGAAAGTTGGTCATAGTTATCCCTGCGAAGCGGAATCGTTTTTGTCATTAGGGGAAAGGCTGGACGGTTTCTGCTGCAAAATTGCCATCAATTTCCGACTAAAATCCGATTGAACTTCAGGCTGATTATCAATAACGATTGGATCTGCAAATACATGTAACGTATTGATGGCGGTAGGTGTAATTCCCAATAGTAACTGCTGGCCACCGGCATCAATCAACACAATGCGCTCCCGCGTTCCCAGCGGCATGGACGATAAAATTTTAAGTTGGGAACTGCCCGACAAAGTCGCTGGACCAAATCGTTTAACAAAATGGGACAATGCAAAAATAAGCCCGATAATCGCTATCAAACCCAATGCAACATTGAGTAAATGCCCACTACTCCCGATTTTAGGAGGTGTTTTTGCCGCGTTTTGCTGTGAATCTGTTTTTTGGTAAAAAGGAGGAACGGCTTCAGTATTTGCCTCAGTCGTTATTTCTGTTGTTGGCGATTGGACACCGGCTGCTAACGAAGAAACTACTCTCTCTTGCTGAACTGCCGCAACTGAAGACTCAACATTATTTGTAGTAGGTGTTTCTGCATGAACCGTAGAAAGTGAAATTAGCAGACCTGCAAACGTCAACCATCGACAAGTTGTGAAAACCAAGGAAACTTTTGATCGTGACTGCATTCTTAAAAATTCCTAGCGCAATTTTTTAATGCGTTCTGCCGGGCTGATAACATCCGTCATACGTATACCAAATTTTTCATTCACCACAACCACTTCACCATGCGCGATCAATGTGCCATTGACCAACACATCCAGCGGCTCACCCGCAAGACGATCCAATTCAATAACCGAACCTTGATTAAGTTGTAATAAATTGCGAATCGTAATCGATGTGCGCCCTACTTCCATTGATATCGATACCGGAATATCCAGAATGACATCCAGGTCGGGGCTGCCTGCTGGCTGTTTCAATACTTCATTTTTTAATTCATCAAAAGACACCGCACTGGCCATGGCTTCCTCAACATCAGCCTGTTCCGCCATAGCAGCCGCCCAATCGTCTGCCATTGAGTCTTGATCAACATCATCATTTGCCATTTTTTCCACCTTTATTTGCATTCATGCTTTCGTCATTGCCACCAGCACCGGCTTTTGTAGCGTCACTTTTGGTGCCGGTAATGTTGTAGGCACTGCTACGGTCAATAAACTCACGGATTTTTAAACTTAAAAAACCATTGGTTTGTCCGAGCTGTGTTCGAAACATAGGAACACCGTTCGCGGTTAATACATGATAATCAGGGAATTCAATTGGAATAATATCGCCTTCCTTTAAATCGACAATATCACGCAGGGTAATATCGCGGCGAACAATATCGCATTCCAACTCCACGCTGGCTGAGAGTACATCTTCACGCAGGGCTTTTTCCCAACGCTCATCGTGTTCATCACTATCGCTTTGCAAACCCGCATCCAACACTTCACGAATCGGCTCGATCATCGAATAAGGAACAGTGATGTGCATCTCGCCACCACCACCATCGAGTTCGATATGAAAGGTACTGACAACCACCACTTCACTGGGGCTGACAATATTCGCAAGGGAGGGGTTTACTTCTGAATGAACGTATTCAAAATTGATCGGAAATACCGCTTTCCAGGCTTCGGTTAAATCGATAAATGCCTGGTTCAATACCATTTGTACAACACGCAATTCTGTCGGCGTAAATTCACGGCCTTCAATTTTTGCATGGCGACCATCACCACCAAAAAAATTATCAACCAATTTAAATACCAAACGCGCGTCAAGAATAATTAATGCGGTCCCGCGCAGTGGCCGGAACTTCACCATATTCAAGCTCGTAGGAACATAAAGCGTGTGAACGTACTCACCAAATTTTTGAATCTGCACACCACCGACAGAAACATCCGCCGTCCGGCGAAGCAGGTTAAACATACTGATGCGGGTATAGCGCGCAAAACGTTCATTGATCATTTCCAGCGTAGGCATACGCCCACGCACAATTCGATCTTGACTGGTGAGATCATACGTTTTAACCGCACCGGGCTCTATGTCCGCTTCGGTATCTATGTCACCGTCATCGACGCCATGGAGGAGCGCGTCAATTTCGTCTTGCGAGAGAAGATCTTGCACAGATGTTTCCTTATTGCATTACAAAATTGGTAAACAACACTTGTTCGACATTTGCAGAGGAAGCCTCTTTTTTACCTGCAGCACCGAGCACCTCTTGTTCTTTTTGCACATAGTTGCGAATAATTTCCAGTGCTTCTTCACGCAACTTTTCCTTGCCTTCACTGGTTTGTAACTCATCAAAATTTTTCGTGCTCAATAACATGACCAACCCGTTGCGGATGGCGGGCATGTGCAATTTCAATAGACTCTCCAATAGCGGATCGCGATACATCAAGGTAATTGCCGCCTGCAAATAACGTTGACGGCCATTTACATTAAAATTAATCGTAAAGTTGGGCGTCATTGCATAATAAATAGCGGGCGCAAGATTCTCTTTGGCATGCCCCTCCGCTTCTACGGCTTTGCCTGCTTCCGGTATCGGCGATAACACTTTTAATGCTACAACGGTACCGCCAATAGACACTGCAATCAGCGCTACTGCGATGCCAATCATTAAAAACAGCTTTTTCTTTTTAGGTGCGGCATCCGGACTGCCTGCATCATTTTTCGCTTTTGGGGCTGCCGCCATGTCAAAACTCCGTCACTTTCAGAGGCTAAATGGGTTTCAGCAATACCTATGCCAGTATCGCCCTTGAAAGCTTAGCAGCGGATGAAGGGTTTGCGAGGAGGAGAAGGGATAAATAGAAAAGAAATCTGATACAAAACAATGGCGTAGAGAACCCGACCAAATTGATCAGGTTCTCGCCAATGTCGGGAGTGACTGTGGTACTTAAACGCGTTAGGCGTAATGATCAACAAGGCGTATAGAGATAGCCTGGGTCATTGCCACTGGCGCTACTTCTTCATCATCCACGCCAGAATTAGCTTGACCTTTGTTTGCTTCGTCCTGTTCGCGTTCCTGTTGAGCGAACGACTTGTCAGAGACATCCACGTGCGCTAGGTTCAAACCTTGCTCCGCGAACATTTCACGCAGGCGACTCAATTGCTGATCCAATGCCTCACGCACTACATGATGCGGACTGGTGAAGGTAATGCTGGCTTGATCCTGATTGACACTCACTTTCACTTGCATAGGACCGAGTTCAGGCGGGTCTAACCGTATTTCGGCGGAACTGACATTTTGCGCAGCAAGCCAGAGGACTTTATCCCCAACAGCCTGACTCCATTGCGCAGTACCCACAGTTACGGGAACGCCTGTTTGCACGACAAATGCCCGCGTGGCAGGCGACTGTGCCTCGGTCAAACGTGTAAGAGTTTCAATTGCTGCGCTAGCTGCAGCCGGCTTTGCCAGATCGGCTGCCGGGGTGGATTTGTCCAAGGCAGCCATATTAGTCTCTGTCAGCTTATCCAGCGCTGCTTTCGCGTTCAACAGTAGAAAATCCGGATTTTTTCCTGCATCAATATCAACGATGGTCTCGCCTTCTCCAGTAGGTGTATCTGCTGCCGTATCAATGGACAGTCCATCAAGCGCTTTGCCCGACAAGCTTCCACTGATTAATTGTGCCGTGGATATTTGAGCATCATTTGCCTGGGCATTGACTGATAATCCAGTAATTGCTTGCGCAAGTCCCGCTTGGGTAGATGCCTCCAGTGGAGATAACCCGGCATTTTCGACTTCAGGTAAATCTGATGGCACTACCGACAATACTCCCGCCAATAAGCTGGCATCCTCCACGTCAGTGAGGTCTTTATCGCCGGTATCAGATGTTAACAATGAATCCACAGGCAACCCGGATAAAACATCCAGCGATAACGGAAGTTCGGATAGCTCACTATCAATAACAACGGCAGGATCTACCAATAACCAATTTCCGGTCACAGAGGCTGCAGCAACCGCTTGAGTATCATCTTGTGGCGCATCGATAAGCTTATCTGCCTTTACATCGCGTGTGGACAAATGACTTTTAACGGCATTCTCTGCGACTTTTCGATCTGCAACCGGTGACTTTTTCGCACCTTCCGCTCCACGGGTCTCTTGTTGAGATGGGCGCTGAGTAGCTGTTTTTGACGCCGGACGAGCAGCGTCAGAGCGCTCTGCAGGAGTCGCCTCTTTACGGGATATTGGTTTACGAGCGGCAACTTCTGGCCGAGCTTGCTCAAGCGCTTGCTGGAACTTCTCACCCGTCTCTGCGCGAGTGTTGGCAGCGGTTGTTTTTACCGCCGCTGTATTTGCGCTGACTGCACCCATTAACGTATTTAAGAGATTACCATTATTCATCTGCTGTTCCTGCTATGACTCACGGCAAGGGATTGCCGCTCAATCAGTCAATGTTTAGGTTCAGGAGAGTATTTGCAAAGCAAGTGCCAATTCACGAAATGAGCTGGAAATGATTGGAAGATGCCAGAAGGGATAACGAATAAATGACTTGAGTTAAAGTGCCCGCAGTAACGTCTGCACTTGGGCAAATTCTTGTTCGACACAGGAAAGATCATCAGCCAAGCCGTCGAAATTACCGGCCAATGCCTTTTTTTCCATTGCAGAACATAGGGCTGATAACTGCGGCGCACCAATATTGCTACTGCTTCCTTTAAAACTATGGGCAGCGCGACGGATCAAATCTGCATCTGTGCCCTGAATAACTTCATGCAGGATACGAATACGCTCGGTGGAATCCTGGATGAAAGTATCAATTAACAATGCAAAATCATCTTCCATCACGTCTTTAAGTGTTTTTAAGGTCTCGTAATCCAGATGTTCCATTGATTGGTATCTCATCACTATTTATAAATACTTATCGTCCACTCAGTCATCATTCACCCAGGAAAAGGCGACTTCAACGATATTACCGCAACCGAGATAGGTTACGGTACCACAAAGTTTTTCCACCAGTGCAATACCGCGTCCGCTATAACCAAAAGATGCCAGATTATCAGTCGAGCGAGATTGATGATCAAAACCATCGCCACTGTCTTCGATTCGCACCTTCAACAGACCGCCATTCTCATTGGTTTTGTGGGCGATATAAATACGGACAAATCCCTCGCTAACCTCTTTAATCCGCTGCTCGCGTAATACGTAATATTCCGAGAAGCCATCGGGTGTGCGCTTGAGTTCCGAATCCAGTTTTAGCACACCGTGTTCCAAAGCATTGGTGTATAACTCGGCAAGGATAGTGTAAAGCGTGCTGCTGAAAGCGCGCAGACTGGGTACTTCCATCAACACATTTAACAGCATGGGTAATGGGTCAAAGACCTTAAAACTGGTGGGTTTTACTTCAAAACTCATAGTCCATTCGATTTCGGAGTTACCAAAACGATCACTGGCCTCCTTGGAAAAACTATTCACGCGCACTGGTTCATCCATACGAATTTCCAGCAAGGATAAATCATCATCCTTTTCCCCATTACCAACGAACTGCTGCACCCCTTCAATAATGTCATTGAATAGGCGATCCGGCTCACGGTTGCGGCTAAAAACTTGCTGTAAGCGCTCCTCACCAAACATTTCGCCATTAGAATTACGCGCTTCATGAATTCCATCGGACCAAACAAAAATTCTGTCCTCTTGCTCCAACTCAAAATATTCGCAGTTATCTTTGAAGGCGCGATTGGATAAAACACCGAGCGGTAAATGAGTGGATTTAACGGCGGTAACATTGCCATTTTTGTTGTGATAAACAAAACAATCGGGCAGACCACCATTCCAGATTTTCAACTTCTTTTTGCGGAAATTGATATCCATCATAGCGGCGCAACAAAAGATTCCCACCGGCAAAATATTTTTCAGCTTGCCATTAATTTCGCGCAGAATATCCGTCATGGAAAAACCTTTTGGCACCATGCCATAAAAGGTCGATGCCAGTGGCATAGCGCCAATCGCAGCGGGCAAACCATGCCCGGTAAAATCACCTAGCAGCACCATCATACTGCCGTTCGGCCGCATCGCCGCTACCAGCACATCACCGTTAAATACCGCGAGTGATGAAAGAAAGTAGCGGACATTACTCGCGTTCAAGCAACCACTGTGCGCAACATTATCAAATACGTGTTTGGCAACAGTTTGTTCTTGCAATAGACGATTGTTGTATTGCACGATTTGATTGCGTTGCGTAAGCATGGTGCTGTGCAATTCGCGCATGCGGTTAAACGATTTGATTTTGGCTTGGAGGATAATGCGGTTGTAAGGCTTGGAGAGGAAGTCATCGCCACCTGCATCCAGGCACTGAACCAGGGATTCGGTATCAGAAAGCGAAGTCAGAAAAATAATAGGGACTAATTCGTCGCCGGCGAGTTCTTTAATTTTGCGTGCTGCACCGAAACCATCAAGTTCGGGCATTAATGCATCGAGCAGTACAATATCCGGCTTTTCAGTAGAATAAACTTCAATTGCTTCAAGCCCATTACAAGCACAAATGACATGATGTCCCTCTTTTCGAACAATGCTTTCAAGTATAAGCCTGTCGGTGTCAGTATCATCAGCGACCAAAATTTTTAAACGACGTACATCATTCATAAATTCGCTTCCAGACATCCCTCAACACGCAACCGAACCAGCTCTTCACCTATTGAATGTCAAACAATTGCTCAAAATTGGAGATTAATAAAATCTTTTTAACATCGGGGGCACAATTCACGATCTGGATGCTGGATTGTTCACCGCCCGCATAATCACGCAGTAGCAATAACATTCCCAACGCAGAACTATCCAGATAAGAAGTGCCTTGCAAATCAACCCGGTAATGCGTAGGGGTCTGGGGCAGTTTTTCGTAAGCTCCGCGAAATTCCTGATGGGAACTGAAATCGAAGCGGCCCTGTATATAAATCGTGACTTGATTGCCATCAGGGGAAACTGTTGACGTGATCGCCATGTCTTACCTCATCAAAAAACTTCTGAACATTCTTAAAACAAGTACGCAAGGGATACCCCTCGCCAGCACAACCTAAGGATAGCCTATAAACTCGGACTTGCTGGCGACTTCGCGCAAGTATGGTCAGTAAGCGATAAAACCGCCCCAAATGACCAATTTACATTAACTATTACCAATTCAATGCGCATTTAGTGCTCGTTATCCAACCGGTGCCGGAACTGCTGGGAGCTTAATTCATCCAGCTCCTTCTGCAAGCGTTTATCGAGCAGGATGTTATCTTCGTGTTGCAAGCGTGTGATCAGGTCTTCAATCGATTTACGCTTTTGATGCAGAATACGCCATTGTTTTTGCACGGATTCCAGGGTCGCCTGATAACGTTTGACCTTCGCCTCCTGCTCGCCACATGCCTCGTTCAAACGGTTGATAAAGCTGCTGTAATTAATCAGCTCATGAGCAAGGACACCTTCCCGCAATGTACTTTGAGCTTGCAAATATTGCGCCGCATAATCCCGTAAATCGGCAAGTTGTCGCTCTTCTTTAGCGACCTGATCGCGTACTTCCCCTACTTTTTTAGCAGCATCGTCCTCTTGCCGTACCGCCAGGGTTAGCACCACTTGCATACGTTTAGCGCGGGATTCAGCCATTTGGAAGTCTCACATTACCAACAGATTGCAAGGAGTAACCTACTTTTGGCGATGCTGTGCAGCCAATGGACTATTGGCTTTGGAATTGGCGGGCGGTTTTAACAGGGAGCGCAAATTAGCGATAGACTCCGGTAAATGAACCCCCTGCTTGATACCTTGCTGGATAAATGCCCGCAAATGGGGAAAACGTTCGATTGCCATATCAGTATCAGGATCGGCTCCGGGTGTGTAGGCACCAATAGCGATCAAATCGCGGTTCTGTTGATACCGCGCCAGCAATTGCTTGAAGCGCTGCATCATTTTCAAATGCTCATCATCGACGATGTTTTGCATGGCGCGGCTAATTGAGGCCTCCACATCAATGGCGGGATAAACGCCCTCTTCCGCCAAACGGCGCGACAGCACCACATGGCCATCCAAAATTGCCCGCGCCGAGTCGGCAATCGGATCTTGCAAATCGTCGCCCTCGGTTAGCACAGTATAAAAGGCAGTAATCGATCCTCCACCTTCAGCTGCGTTACCGGCCCGCTCCACTAATTGCGGGATTTTAGCGAATACCGATGGCGGATAACCTTTGGTTGCTGGCGGCTCGCCAATTGCCAGCGCTATTTCACGTTGCGCCTGGGCAAAACGGGTGATCGAATCCATTAGTAAGAGAACATTGAGTCCCTGGTCGCGGTAATACTCCGCGATACGACTGGAAAGCTGGGATGCGCGCAGACGCATCAAAGGGGCATCATCCGCTGGCGATGCCACAACTACGGCGCGGCGCAGCCCTTCTTCGCCCAAAATATGATCGATGAATTCTTTTACTTCACGGCCGCGCTCGCCGATCAGACCGACAACTACAACATCGGCAGTGGTAAAGCGGGTCATCATGCCCATCAACACACTTTTACCCACTCCGGAGCCCGCCATCAAACCCAAACGTTGGCCGCGCCCGACGGTGATTAACGCATTGATTGCGCGCACGCCGACATCCAGCGGTTCGCTAATCGGATGACGCTGCAACGGATTGATTGCGCTCGGATGAAAATCGAGGAATTCATCGCCGATAAGTGGACCTTTACCGTCCAGTGGTTGACCAATGCCATTCACTACTCGACCTAATAATTGCGGCCCAACACGCATTCCCATCTGGGACGAAACAGGCACTACGCGGGCACCAGGTTGCAGGCCCTCTACTTGTTTGATCGGCATGAGAAAAACTTTATCGCCCGCAAAACCGACGACTTCAGCTTCAATGCGACGATTGTCACTATTGATAATTTCGCACTGACGACCGACAGAAACATTTAAGCCAACCGCTTCCAGCGTCAAACCGACTGACCGGGTAATTCGCCCTTCTGCTTGCGGATCGACAACCACCAGTTTGCGCGGAGCGTAACGGCGTAAGCGTGCACTGATGGATTTTCGTTCTGACATCATCAGGCTCCACTATTTTCATCAGAGCGTTTTTTATTATCGGAATCAGCGTGACCATATTCGTCTGCCGGGGAAAAAGAATCTTCATCCGATTGATCATCGTCACCACCGGCCAACTGCTTGGAAATAAATTGTTCCAGCACGGTTTGCAAACGGGTGGATACAGAAAAATCGACGCGACTTTCTGGCGTTTCGATGCGGCAGCCACCGGGTAACAATTCGCTGCTGCCAAAAAAAGTCCAACCCAATTGCTGCTCCGCCGCATAGGTTTCGACAGCAGCTAAATCATCAGGATTTAAACTGACGCGGATATTTTTACTACCGACAGGTAATGCATCTACTGCGCTTTTAACCAGACTAACAATGTGCGATGAATCCGTTAAAAGTTCACGCTGCACAACACTTTGTGTCAGGGTGCAAATTACATCCAACAATAAATGCTCAATGTCATCATCTTGCGCGTTAACCGGCTCAAGTAAAGCCTGGGCTAATACCTGGAATCGCTGTTGTTCTGCCACCAACTGCGCGCGCATTTCCATCAAACCTTGCTGGCGCCCGGCCTCGTAACCCTCAGCGTTTCCTTTAGTGAAACCTTCTTTGTGCCCTTGTTCAAAACCATCTTTTTCAGCAGTGTCAAAAATTGCCTGCATTTCCTCTGCAGTCATACCCAATTGTACGGGCTGTTCCGGCTCGGGAATTTCAACGGTTTCGATGGTTTCTTTTTCGCGGCGCAGCATACGCTCACGACGTTCGCGCGCTTCTTTTTCTGCAGACGACAGGATTTTTCCGTGATCAGTAAGCGGAGGGATTACCCAGGTCGAGGCGTTTTCAACCGCCTCGGCCGGGATGCGTTTATTTAAGGGATTATCCGACATGGCCTTTTCTCAAGCGAAACAGGAGATTTGATTAAACCATTTGGTCGCCGCCACCGCCCAACATAATTTCGCCAGCGTCGGCCATGCGGCGTGCAGTAATAAGGATTTCTTTCTGCGCCGCTTCCACATCCGCCAAGCGCATAGGTGGTTTGGTTTCCAAATCGTCGCGCAACAACTCCGCCGCACGTTTGGACATATTCTTGAATATTTTTTCTTTCAATTCATCATCCGCACCTTTGAGTGCGATAACCAATACATCGGAAGATACTTCGCGTAACAGCGATTGAATGCCGCGGTCGTCCACTTCTTTAAGGTTTTCAAATACAAACATAAGGTCCTGGATTTGATTCCCCATATCCTCATCGATTTCTTTAATACCTTCCATCAACTCGGCTTCGATTGAACCATCCAGGTTATTCATAATTTCCGCCGCCACTTTATAACCGCCCATAGCTTTGGTTTGCGATGCAGCATTACCGGAGAATTGTTTTTCCAGGATATCGTTTAATTCCTGCAACGCACTTGGTTGAACGGTATCCAAAGAAGCGACGCGCATCATGATATCAAGACGCACTTTTTCCGGGAAATAACCAAGGATTTCAGCTGATTGGTCTGAATCCAGATAAGCGATAACAATTGCCTGGATCTGCGGGTGTTCGTTACGAATAATATCGGCAACTGAACGCGCTTCCATCCATTTAAGCGTGTCCAAACCGGTAGTGTTGCCACCAATCAAAATACGATCGATCAAACTGTTCGCTTTATCTTCGCCCAATGCGGTAACCAGCATTTTGCGAATGTAATTGTCGGCTCCCACACCCAAACCTGTCAGGGTGCGCACTTCGTCAAGAAAATTTCCCAACACAGCCTGCACTTCAGACTGCTGCACATTTTGCAATTGGGTCATCGCAGCACCAATGCGCTGCACTTCTTTTGGCCCCATGTGCTTGAGAATCTCTGCAGCGTCGGATTCACCCAGCGACATTAACAAAATCGCCGCTTGATCTACATAGCGCATTTTTAGTGCGGGCTTGGTAGCGACCGCTTTATCGTTGGCATCAGTCATCGCGATTTATCCACTTTTTCACAACCTGGGCAACACGGCCCGGATCGTCGGCAATCAAACCTTTAATTGCGTTAATTTGCTCTTCGTAACCTTGTTCGGGCCCAGGCAATAACAGTGCGTGTCCGCCAGTCAGGGTTACGGTTTCATCCGACATGCCATCCAAACCGGCTGCGCCTGCCGCTTCCAGAGCCGCTAATTGGCGCGCCTCTTCCTCCTCAGCCAAGGCACCTCCTTGCTTGGACAGGCTTTTAAACATCGGGCGCAATAGGCCAAATACGATCAGTAAAATTACCAGCACACTGGCAATATATTTCATATTGGGAACAATCCACTGCTCCCACCAGGGAATTTCATTCATTCCCACATTCGGATCTTCGACGCGATTGGCAAAGGGAGAATTCAATACATTGACGCTATCGCCCCGCACAGCACTGAAACCTACTGCATCCCGTACCAGTATAGACAAGCGTTCCAGTTCATTCTCGGTCCAGGGTACATGAGTTTCTGTACCATCGGCATTTCTGACTACTTTATCATCAACAACTACCGCAACCGTCAAGCGCTTCAAACTGCCTTGCTGATGTTTGGTGTAACTGACGGTGCGGTCCAATTCATAGTTACGGGTCGCCTGTTCACGATTATTGGTCGGCTGTGGTGCTGCAACCGGCTGACCTGTCGCAGGGTCAATTTGCTCAGGTGCTGCGGCAGTGCCCGGTGGCTGATTAGTCAGCGCACCGGGAATACCCGCAGCAACATCGCCAGCGCGGCGGGTTTCATTCAATGTTTGCTCGGAGCGAATTGCAGGCAAATCAGGGTTAAATGTTTCTGCCGCTTGCTCTACCGCGGTGAAATCAATATCAGCGCTCACTTCTGCACGGAACTTACCGCCGCCAACAACAGGCTCCAGAATGCCGTTGATACGTTTGATAACACTGCTTTCAACTTCTTTTGAATATTGGTGCTGTTTGGCTGCCATCAATAAATCGGTGCTTTCCTCACCAGTCGAAATTAAATTGCCGTGTTGGTCTACCACAGTCACGTCCGCCATTTTCATACCGGGAACAGACGATGCAACCAGATTCATAATGGCTTTTACTTGCGAAGGATCAACACTTCTACCGGCAAATACTTCTACAAATACAGAAGCAGTGGGGTTGGCGGCATCGCGTACAAAAACAGTTTTCTTTGGAATTGCCAAATGCACACGTGCACTGCGAATGCTGGTAATACTGGTGATGGTGCGAGCCAACTCGCCTTCAATACTGCGCTGGTAGCGGGTATTTTCCACGAACTGACTGGTGCCCAGTGGCTGCTCTTTGTCCATCAACTCAAAACCCTTGTTAGGACTTGATGGCAAACCAAATTCAGCAAGTTTCAAACGCGCCATATGCACGTCTTCGCTCGCAACCAAAATTGCGCCGCTGTTTTGATCGACTTTAAATTTAATCCGGTTCTGCTCAAGCACATCCACCACGTTGCCAGCATCCAGATTATCCATACGGCCGTAGAGCGGGCGATAATCATCCCCTTGCATCCACATTACGATAGCAAAACCAATCGCAACGCTCGCGGCAAGTGTGATCATCAAGCCAACCTGGCGCAGCAAATTCAGGTTGCTTAAACCTTCTAAAAAATCCCCACCCACTTTTGTTTTGGCTGGCAGATTATCTGATTCAGGATTGGCGGTCGTAGCCATAATCACAACACCTTAAACGAAATATTTGAAAGCAATTAACCGGTTGTACAGCGACAAATAATCAGCAAAGATTAAATCGGCATATTCATCACATCGCGATAAGCATCAATTAATTTATTGCGCACTTGCACCATCGCCTGAAACGAAACCGATGCTTTTTGCGAGGCGATCATTACGTCGGTAATGTCCACACCGGCAACACCTTTTTCATAAGCTTCCGCCATAGCGCTGGAAGTCTTCTGTACGTCATTCACTTTATTCACTGCTTGCGTCATTAAATCGCCGAAAGTTGGAGCTTTAGTTGTACCTTCTACCGGCAGAGCGCCGAGGCTGCGCATACCGGCAGGAGTATCGCCCACACCTTGTGGGCGCTGAAATACTTGAGTTTGCGCCTTCAAACTACGCATATCGCCCAACAAGCGATTGATATCTACGCGCTCAGTCATGATGTGGCTCTCCAAAAAGCAATTTCATTTACGTAATTCACAGTGACAATAATTTGGCATTAAATAGGACCAAATCTATCTTTGCAGGAGATTTTGCACAAAGCAGGCCAACCCTTGCCGCACGGCAAAAACTTGCCCCAAACACGCATGAACCTTAATCAATTTGTCGCAGATCTTTAACCGCATTGTCATTCAGTATCACTAATATCCAGCCAGTCCACCCACATTAAGGAGCTTCCCCCGTGAACGAATTGAATATGCCAAGTGAGTTGGAGTTGATTGAGAATGCGATGGCGAGTTTTATTGCCGATGTAGTCGTATCAAAAAGCAAGAAACAGCAAATCCGCCGAAACATGGAATGTCGCCGCAAATTGGAAGAAAAGCGGGAAGAGAAAAAATTAAGACGGGAAACCTGCGAATACGAATTCGACTATCTGCATTAAACTGCCAGCGCAATTGAACGTAGGGGCGCTGCTTGCCGCGCCCAGGGTTTTCTTTTATCCGGTAAATCGGGCGCAGCAAGCAGCGCCCCTACAGTTTATTCGCCCGTGCAAGCCGAGCGCATTGTATCACTCCGTAATTTCATATCCTTCTTCACGCAAGCGCGCAATTTTGTAACGCAAGGTACGTGCACTGATCCCCAAGCGCTCGGCGGTATTTTTGCGGCTACCACGTTCGTTACGCAAGGTGTTCATAATAATTTCATACTCGCGCTGTTTGAGGTCATTGCCCAAGGCTGGATTATTCAGCGATGAATGTTGCACCGGCTGACCGCTGATCAGTGCGATATTATCCGCCACCACATTACCGACAGAAAATTGACTGGCGCGATAGCTGGCATTGGCAAATGCTTGCGCTGCAAATGACGGCTGGGGATCATAAGTCGGCTCAAATTCCGCCACCGGATTAATCGCCTGTGCTGCCTCTAATAAATTCGGTTTTTGACTGTAATGTACCGGGCTTTGCGAATAAGGCCCATTTGCGCCCAAGCCCAAATCTTCTGCCTGGATTGATTTCCCCGCCTGCAAAATCAGCGCACGTTGCATAATATTATCCAGCTCACGCACATTGCCGGGCCATGGATAAGCGAGCAACATTTGCTGCGCCGATACTGACAAATTCACCCCGCGACGATTTTGTTTGTGCGCATGTTTTTGCAGGAGTTTCTCAGCAAGCGGAATAATATCCTCCATACGGTCGCGCAATGGCGCCCATTGCAGTGGTAATACACTTAAACGGTAATACAAGTCTTCACGGAATTTTCCGGCGACAACTTCATTGCGCATATCGCGGTTGGATGTCGCAATAACACGCACGTTCAATTTAATCGTTTTGCGCCCACCCAAACGTTCTACTTCACGCTCTTGCAATACGCGCAATAATTTTGCCTGTAGGCCGATATCCATTTCTGAAATTTCATCGAGTAACAAGGTGCCGCCATTGGCCTGCTCGAATTTACCCGGGCTGCTGGTGTGTGCCCCGGTGTACGCGCCTTTTTCGTGACCAAACAACATGGCTTCCAGCATATTCTCGGGAATTGCTGCACAGTTAATCGCAATAAAAGGTTGGTTGCGACGCGGTGAATGGTCGTGAATATAGCG
This sequence comes from Cellvibrio sp. GW822-FHT04B05, assembly GCF_058800985.1. Taxonomy (NCBI): domain Bacteria; kingdom Pseudomonadati; phylum Pseudomonadota; class Gammaproteobacteria; order Cellvibrionales; family Cellvibrionaceae; genus Cellvibrio; species Cellvibrio sp. GW822-FHT04B05. Next base: position 343,247 of record NZ_JBXAMU010000005.1, read on the forward strand.
CGCCAGCACTTCTTTACCGGTACCCGATTCGCCTACCACAAGTACAGTAGAATCTGATTGCGCAACGCGCTGCGCCAACTGCAACAGTTGTTTACTGGATGGCGCCATAGCAACGGGTTCGTCGCCTGAGAATTGTGCCACACCCAAATGACGCGCTACGGTTTCTACCAGGGTTTGCGGTGCAAAAGGTTTAACCAGATAATCAACCGCGCCCTGTTTCATTGCATCAACTGATTCACTGATGCTGGCATAAGCGGTAATCAACATCATTGGAATTTGCGGATAATCCTGCTTCACATTGCGCAACAAATCATGGCCGGTCATGCCGCCCATATTCACGTCAGAAACGATCATGCGAATATCACTGAATAACGCCAGTTGTTTAAGCGCCTCTTCGCCGCTATTCACGGCAATCACGGAATAATCTGCCAGTTGCAGCGTGTCTGTTAATGCCTCGCGGAGATTGTTGTCATCTTCAACAACCAGCACCTTGATCGCATTTTCAAATTCAGCTTGTTGCAATGCTAAAGCCATGATTATTCCCCTAGGATGTAAAAGTCGCGAAAGGTAAAAGCAAACTTGCACAAGTGCCCTTACCTACCGTTGATTGCAATAAAAATTTTCCGTGATGCGCGCGCACAACCGCTTTCACCACACTTAATCCCAAACCTGTCCCTTGGGCTTTGGTGGTGACAAATAAATCACCGACCGACGAGAGTAGTTCAGCTGGCATTCCCGGCCCTTTGTCGCACACGCGAATCCACAAATGCGGCTCTTCGGAGTTGAGTTTTGGATCATTCAATGCTTGTGGATAGGTATTAAATTCAATCCGCAATACTGCTTTGCGATCTACTGCCTGAATTGCGTTGTTCACCAGATTCAATAACGCACCGATCAATGCATCGCGATTACACTGGATATATTGTTCGCGGCAATTAATAACCCACTCGCAACACGATTCACTGGTCATTAACGGCACCTCCATCGCCTCGGCCAAATCCGCCTGCAATTGCGCAACGCTAATGACATCGTTCAACGCCAACTCACCCTTCACGTAAAACAACATATCTTGTACTTGGCGCTCGATATTATTCAATCGCCCAAGAATTTTTTCGGAAAATTGTTGACGACGCTCACCGTCTAATTTGCCATTGCATAAATGACCGGCATACAAAATGGCGGACGACAATGGTGTGCGGATTTGATGTGCGAGCGCACCCATCATTTTGCCCAAGGCAGATAAACGTTCATGGCGACTTAACTCACTTTGCAAACGACGGGTTTCGGTTTGGTCAGTCAGCAAAATAATTTGTCCGTCCGCTCCCAGGTTACGGGTCTGGATACTGATACGACGACCGTCACGCAATGAGACCTCATGACCATCATCCTGACGCGGAGCAAAACTACGCGCGATAACATCACGCCACAATTCGCCTTGTAGAGGCTCGCCGAGCAAGTCAGTTGCAGCAGGGTTGGATTCGGAGACGCGGCCGGAAGAATCCAGTACCACTACACCACCCGGCAAGAAATTCAGTAAACTTTCAAGACGGTTAGCCAGCTTCTCTTTTTCCGCCAGCTCAGCCAAACGGCGATTGCTTAGCGTAGATAATTCTTCGTTCAACTCAGCAACGCGGTTTTCCAGAAGATGGTACGAATCGGCCAGTTGCTCGGACATCTGGTTAAACAATTCAAATGCGCTACGCAGATCCTGGCCTTTCTCGGCAATACCTTTATCAATCAGGGGAGCAACAATCGGCTCTTCTGAATTGGCAGCCAATATCCCGGCACGCGCCTTGGTCGTACTGGTGACCTTGATTACATTGGAAACTGCTTGCGTCATAAAAACCCCGTCTCGACAACTACTTCCCAATCCAGAACCCCTACCGTCAATAAAACAGCGGAGAAAAGTCTTAAAAAGCGAACTTACAGGGGTAATTGCAAGGTGAATGCCAAGATATTTATTGTTTATAATTCAGCGTGTTAGCGAGACCCAGACGCTGCCAAAGTCAAACTATTGGCTGCCCAGGCAAATTGCGCTTGTCGCATTAATCATGGATCCCTATAATGCGCGCACTCTCTCGGGGGAGTAATCTGCTCCAGCAAATCGATGCTTGCATCCTTATCGCTGAGCGCTTTTGTCAACATACTTGCAACATTCCTGACCAGAGAATGGGGCATGGCAAAAGCGTCCTTTGATGTGCTTTACAGCACTCACCGGATTGATGAGACCTGAGATACTACTGTAGCCCCGGCGGGACTGCGGTTGTATCTCATGCTGTCTATCCCGCCCAGGTTATTTTTATGGAAGCCTTCCTAAGTTCAACGTTTGCTGTCGCCATTGCAGAAATAGGCGATAAAACCCAGTTGCTTGCCCTGTTCCTCGCTGCGCGCTATGGCCGGCCTTATCTCATTAGCCTCGGCGTTTTAGTCGCCACGCTCGTCAATCATGCGCTGTCAGCCTGGCTCGGTGCCGTGCTTGTTGATTTCATACCGCCGGAATGGATCAAGTGGATTATCAGTGGCAGCTTCTTCGCCATCGCCCTCTGGCTATTGATTCCCGACAAAGAAGATGAGGATATGGGGCGCTTCGCTCAATACGGTCCCTTCGTCGCGACACTCGTACTATTTTTTCTCGCCGAAATTGGCGATAAAACCCAAATCGCCACCGTCATCCTTGCCGCAAAATTCAGTGCTGATATATGGATGACTTGCGCTGTTATTGCAGGCACAACGCTTGGCATGTTGATTGCCAATGTACCCGTCATTTTTGCAGGCAAATGGTTAATGGATAAATTGCCACTTGGCTTCGCGCATAAAGCTGCATGCGTACTGTTTATTTTGTTAGGCATTGCAACGCTGATAGGGATGAAGTGAATAAGTGGACATAAAACCAATTGCCGGGAGTAAAGTGGATTAATAGTAATGAACCGAATTTTTAGTTATTGCATTTTCGGTCATTAATTTTTTGCACTATTCAAGTGCTAATCCCATTAAAAATAATAAGGTGTACAACGACCATAAACATCCTACGGAAAGGGATGTTTTTGAAGCCACTACCTGATGTACTATGGTGGCTCGATTACTATTAGCTGCTGTGCCAGGCCAATTATTAATGCTTACTCCCATTTTTAATTTAAACGATATTATTCTCATTCTAGCGATTGGTTTGAGTTTAATCCTGGCGTTATTCCAACCGATTCTGCCTGCCAAAAAACCACTTACCAAAGCCTTGTTAGCGGGGTTTTTTCTCTGCCTTACGCTATCGGATATTGGCGTTATGCTCATATGGAATGAATACATTCCACAAGCTGCACTTAGCACCACTCTTGTACCCTATTTTTACTGTGGTGCCATGTTGTTAAAGGCTCCTTTACTCCTCCTGTATGTGCGCAGTATTACTGAAGAAAATTTTCAATTAAAGCGAATTCATCTTTTACACCTGCTTCCTACATTTTCCGTAATGGTGATAATCAGTAGTTTCGATATTGATATGAATCAGATGAAACTCGATACATTTGGTATTGATGCACTGCTCTATCAAGTCATAGATAATCTTTGGTATTCACTTAAAATTATTCCGCTGGGATATTTTATCGCCGCTACTTACACAGTATGGCGCTACCATAAAATGCTGCGCCAACAGCACTCGGAAGTTAATGAGGCTGCGCTTTGGTGGTTATATTATTTAACACTGGGATTTGTATTGGCTGGCGCATGGACACTGTTGTTGAGCATACTAGCGTACTTTTATCGATTGCCATTTGGTGTTACGGATAACTACCTGAATTTCATTTTATTGATCGCGCTGTTCTACTACAGTATTTCACATGCACAAAACCTCACCACCACCAAGGAAGAAGAAGAGTTTGAAGATCCAAAAGAAAAATCCTCAGCACCTGTAGATACCAAGCCACTGGATTCCACTATTGGAAAAATTATGGACGGGATTGTCAATCAAAAGCTTTATCTCAACCAAAGCCTGAACGTCGAACAATTTTCGGCAAAGATTGGCGTCCCCTACCGCGACGTTTCCTTTGCCATTAACAAAGCCTTTGGCACCAATTTTTTTGAATTCATTAATTCGTATCGGATTGAAGAATCCAAGCGTTACCTTTCTGACGAAAAATACAAAGACATGACCATCATGGATATTTTGTTAGAGTCGGGATTCAACAGCAAATCGGCATTCCAGCGTTTCTTTAAACGTTTAACCGGAATATCACCCACCGAGTTTCGCCGCGAGGCCCTGCGCAAACACTTCTCGGTAGAGCGGCCGCAATAGCGGCCGAACGGGAATGAATAAAAGCGTTACTCGGAAATAGCAATGCCTGCTTGCGTGAGGATTTTTTTGACAGGCTCAAGATAAGCACAGTAATGCTTCCACTGCCCAATACTGGAAGTGGATATAGGCTTCCTGACTTGCACAGCACTGGCAGTGGCAACCGGCTTATCATTCTGCTCTACATGCAAACATGCTTCATCCCAATCTAACCCACAAAATTGCAGTAATTTCCGGATCTCGACATCGGGATTAGTAGCAAGTGCTTCGTAATTGACGAGATAAAAATTACTCGCAAATTTTTCCTGCAGTAAATTCACCAACCGCCTGAACTCGACGTAGTAACATGCAGCGTTTTCCAGATCGAGCGAGTAGCCGAAAGTCGCATCCTGAAAGCTGAATAATTGGCGATAGTTACTGGTAATCGTATCCAGCGGATTTCGGTCCAGACACACAATCTTTGCTTTTGGAAGGGCTCTCGGAATCAAACCGGCATAGAGAATATTAAGCGGCAGCTTATCGACAAGGAATTTCTTATCGCCGGTTAAATAATCAGTAGTGTTGATGTAATCCTCACCCAATTGCGTAAAGTCAATATTTGGAAAGGCATCAACAAACGCTGCATCAATAAACTCGCGGCTGGTAGACTTGATTTGACGTTTTAATGCAATGGAAAAATTATGCAGCTCGCCGCTGGAGGCAACTTGGTGATGGTTGGTGAGTATGCGCTCAACCAATGTAGTTCCTGTACGCGGCATGCCCACGACAAAAATAGCGCGCTCATTATCGCAGCCCGGTTTATCGTCCGCCGGTTTTTCAGAGTAATACTGTTGTAGTTGTGAAAATATTATCGCGTCACGCTCAAATTGATAACCAAGTGTGTGGCTTTTTTGCCGTTTGGCTTTGGTAAGCACAGCGATTGACTCATCGTATTGCTTTAACGCCTCCAACTCTTTGGATAAAGCGTGTGCAATAGCCAAAAGATCATCTGAAGATGATGCAACATCTAACAGTTCACGTAAACGATCAACATGATTGGACTCAAGAGTAATTCCGCCCAAGCTGGTCAGCGCAGCATGCGCTTTAAAGTAGTCAGGTTTTAAAGCAATCGCGCGTTCGTAAGCTGCTCGCGCACCTGCAAAATCACCACAGAATTTTAATGATGACGCCAGGTTAAAAAATACACCATGGTTTCGCTGATCAAGTTTGATGGACTTTTCAAACGCATTCGCGGCTTGTTGATACATACAAAGGCGATTGTAAGTGCCGCCCATTACATCAAAAGATTCGGCGGTATGATTTAATATTTGCTCGGCATGGGAAAGCAAATTAACAGCCTCAACACTGTTACCCGCCAAAATGTGTGCTCGCGCCAGATAAACAGCAAATACCGGATTATCTGGCTCAAGTCGATTTGCTTTTGTCAGCATCTCAACTTCTTTGATATAGCTTTTGAAATCGTACGCAATCCGGCTTAACAAAAAATAGAAGCCAGCATCATCGGGATACTGGTTAACAGCTTTGGTTAACATCCCATAAGCTTCCTGATAATTGCCCTTGATTAGCGCAACCCTTGCGGAATCCTGTATTAGTTCCTGTTCATGCTGACTTGCTATCGCGGTCATACTTTTGTATTACCCAAAGGATCGATTAAAAATTACTTGGCACAGCCGGTTCCGTTGGTACCTACGTCCAGGAACTTATCATAAACGAACCAGGTTGAACCTATGACCTCAATATTCGCTTTCCAGGGTTTATCAAGCGCATCGTACTGGGCCTTCCAGGATTGATAAGCCTGCTGATGTGGGTTTTTCTCTAACCAACAACCCATAAACGGTAAATCATTAGTATTTTTTGGACCCTCATTAGAAAAAATAGGAGCGATTTTTACCTTGCGACTTGCGGCAGAAAACCACTCGAGACGTTCAAGACCGAAATTAATAATAGTGGTATCCGTTTGCATGTAGTAATGAACCAAAATCCGATCTGTCACGTTAGCCAGAGTTACCGCTTCCGTTGCCTCTATCCAACCAATGTAGATTTCTGTCATTAACTGGTTTGCCATAGCAACCGTGTTAAACCGCTCCAGCATTGAAATGGTTTTGGCAAATTCTGTTTTACGATCAGTTTTGTTCCAGAATTCATATTCAACATTTAACACATTAATGCGTTCAGATTCCGGACGACCATTATTGTAAGCAACAACGGTTTCTGCCTCACTGGCATCACCCAAAGCGGCGCCAATTTGCTTAACACCCGCCGTCGATTTAGCGCGATTAACAAGTGATGCGAACTGCTGTGCTTTTACTGACGTTGGATTAAGACCTTCCAATTCGTAAAAAATCAGGTAGGTGAAACCACCGTCACGAACAAATTTCAGGAATTGCTCTTCACGTTGGGCATTACCCAAAAGCTGGTCAGTACGCCCCATGTGGAGCGACACATATAAACCATAAATATTTTCAGCGGCAATATCTGGTTGACTTGAGATTGATGATGCGATTGAAGATCCGGTAGATGAAATAACTGACGAGGCTACCGAACTGGGTGCAGCGCTGGATGAGTTCGCAGGTACATAACTGCTACTGTTATTTTTGACCGCAGCGGAACCACCACCGCATGCGGCCAAAGTTAAAAAAGCACTGAATATAAATAAATTGCGTAACATTGTGTATAACCTTAATGTTTATGCTTACAGTTTTAAAATAAGTAATAAATAAATTATTAATCCAAAGTAGCGGTCTCACTGACAACTGAGGCAACCCGGCTACGCAGGAGCACCGGCGAGCTACCGACATCCACTTCAGATTGATAAGTAAACCATGACTTACCACCATTGGTGCTGTATTCAATTGCAAGTCCAGGCAATGAACTGTTTGCACTAAGTTTTCCGTTGGTTCTTAACCCACCCGGTGGAGGTAAATAGAATTTAGCGCCTGCTTGTTCCAACTTTGGTAATTCTTTTGTAACCAGTACCGAAGAAAAATCCCTCCACTCGGCTGTGCGTTTTTCCGTATTCGGAGTATCACCTTCCCAGCCCGCCTTAAACCATGCACGCTCTGCCAACACCATTACTCGTGGGAAAACCATGGTCTGCAATTGCTCTTTGGTTCTAATCGTTTCAGTCCACACCTGACCTTGCATCCCAAGAACATGTTCAGGTTTTTTAAGAGGAGGCAAAATGCGGCCGACCAAACCATCCAGGTTGGTAATCTCAGCGCCGGTAAATGTCCTATCCGCATTGGCATACAAATTATCTGGCATAAAACCAAATACTTTTGCGAGGTCGGTATAACGTGTTGCCCAATGATAGCCGCGCTCCCCTGCACTCGCTTCGTGTGGATGGTCAAAATACAAATGGGTCGCACCGGAAATAACAACGTCGTAACCATTGTTAGCTAAACGGTGCGCGCGATCAGCCACACCAGCTTCCCAAATATTATCCCATGCATTAGCGATCACACGTTTATTCTGTAATTGCTCGCGATTAAAAGTGTTGTTCGGGTCATACATCAACCCATCTTCCCATCCCATAATATCGAGGCCGCGTTTGTTGGTAATTTCTGAAATACGCTGCACAAAATAAGGTTTGAGATCAGCAACACCGGTAACACCTCGATCATTGTTAGCGAACAATCGGTCACATGCGGGCGATGCAGTCCATGAACCTACACCAACTTCATCGCCACCCATATGAAACACATCCAGCTTCTGACCGGCTTTGCGGTACATTTGCTGTAGTTCATAAGTCACCTTCTCGATGAAGGTATAGGTAGATGGCAAACACACATTGACTGAATTATCGGCATAACTTTGTACTGTCATGTACTGGGATTTATCTTGCGGATCGCTCAATAAATATTGCTCTGCGGCTTCTTTATTACCTGCAGCCATAAACTTTTTGTAGCGCGCTTCCATCGATTTAATTGCAGCGCGCGAGTGACCCGGCATATCAATTTCAGGAACAACTTCAATATGGCGCTGTGCAGCAAACTTAACGATTTCGGTAACATCTGCAGCGGTTAAATACCCATTACCAACCGATGTTTTATTTGGACCATTACCCAATTGCGGCATCAAGCATTTTGTTTCCGTTGGATCAAAACAGCGAAATGCCCCTACTTCAGTCAATTCTGGCAAACCGGGAATTTCAATTCGCCAGCCTTCATCTTCGGTAGCATGCAAATGAAGTTTATTCAGCTTGTAACGTCCCATCTGTTCAACAAGCGCAAGCACCGAGTCTTTGCCGTGAAAGTTACGCGCGATATCGTAGTGCATGCCACGCCACTGGGCACGAGGCTCATCGAAAACACGCAAAGCGGGAATGGATTGCGCAACTGATTTTTCGGCAGGCAGCAAGCTCAGGAAGCTTTGCACTCCGTAGAAAATTCCCGTTGGCGTGCCGGCAGAAATGAATACTTTTTCGCTGGTTATGTTCAACTCGTAAGCTTCAGGATTGGTAATTTTTTTATCAATGCTCAGCTCAATAAGTTGTTTTTTGGAGCTACTATTGGCGACACTACTCTCCAGTATCAGGCCCGACTCGCGTAACCGCTGCTGCAAATAATTCGCTTCAAATGCAAGCCCGCCAACTTCAACAATCGCCCAATGACTATCAAGTTGTGCACTGCCCTTGCTATAAGTTACGTTTTTCGGGGTGGGAACGATTTTTACTTGGTCACTACTCAATCCCAACTGATTAATCACCATATTATCTTGATAACGGCTTTTGGTCGTTACTACAGGGTAAAGATCCCTGGGAATATCAAAACGTAAAAATTGTTCCGGCTTAATAAATGGATCGACAAACTTTACAAGCTCTTCGGTATCAGTATTAGCAAATACGGCTGAATCACCTGCCGTATTAGCGATAAAAGCACGCGGCATAAAATCGCTGTAACTGACAATGTGACCACGCGCAGTGTATGGAAATTGCAATGAACTCCCGACTGCCAAGCCTGGGAATTTATCGGTAGGTGCAATTTCGTAAAGATCCCCTTGCAAACGCTTAAAGGTTAATTCAGTGGAAGCTGTCGATAAAACGCGCTTGACCGAATGGATATAGATTTTCCAATTGGATTTTCCTTTCGGCAGTGCAACGGAAGAATTGTTATTAACGGTAACCAGCGCTTTAAACACACCTTCCTGACCGAAATTGCTCACAACCCCGAAGCGCAACTCAGCACTATTACCAAAGTTTTTAAGATCACTGGATGATAGATCAGCGAATACAGGGCCAGCAGATAGAGCAAGCCCCATGCATAACATATATTTTTTCAACATTCTTCTTTTACCTCTACAACAGCTCCGCAATGGAGCAAATCAAAAAAAGCGGCATTGATTAAATATGGAATCAATAGACTTCAAACTCGTACAAAGAAAATCCCCATTGAGGCAACGCTTTGCCAGTGCCATTAATCCTGACGTAGCGAGCAGATGTATTTAAGCCGGTGTGATCATTCACAAGACTGGTATTACCCGTATAGGAGCGCAGCGTCGTCCAAGTGTTGCCATTATTGGAAATCAATATTTGATAATCGGTAGCGTAAGCAGGATCCCACGTCAGCTTCACGCGGGAAATTGCAGCTACCGATCCCAAATCTACTTGAATCCATTGCGAGCCCGAATATGCACTTGCCCAACGGGTTGTAGTGGTATTGCCATCGACAACTTTTGCTGGCTCATATCCCGCCGCAATAAATGATGAAGCGGTAACTGGTTTTCCTAGCGCAAGATTTATTGAACCACTGCAACTTGTAGCTGATGTTAAATTCGCAGCCGTTGAGGTGAAGCTGGTGGGATTAGCAGTGTCATAACTAATAACCCGTGCCGCGTAATTTGCAAAATCCTGCGCAGTGATATTGGATATAACCAATGAGGCAGTGCGCGCACCCGATATATTTCCGCCATTTACCAGGCATTTGCCATTTTTAAGCCAGCAGTAATTTTTATTGGTTGCCGAGCTGGCTACCGTAAAGGTTTTTGTCTGGCCGACACATGCAGTTTGGTTAGCGGGATTGCTGGTAATGTGATTGGGTCTTGAAGCGTAGATTGCCGGAAAGTGGTTATAGAGAAACCAGTTGGAACCAATCACCTCAATATTATTTTTCCAATTAGCCGTAATGGCGTTATAGCCCGCAAGCCAGCTTTTATAGGCTTTGTCGTTGGGATTAGTTGCCAACCAATTGCCCATAAAATAAGTTTCTGCATCATCAGTTGTCGATGGGCCTTCATTGGAAAAAATGGGTATCACTTTGACTTTGCGACTCGCACCGGCGAGATATTGCAAACGCTCTATACCGTAATTAATGATGTCCGTATCTGTCTGGCGATAATAATGAACCAGCACACGATCAACCGCATCGCCAAGGCGAACACCTTCCGTTGCGGTAATCCAGCCGATATAAATCTCAGTAATTAAATTATTAGCGATGGCGACAGTTTTAAAATAGTTAAGGATATTAATGGTCGCATCGAATTCGGCCGCGCGATTGGTAGTGGAGCGCCAAAACTCACGTTCAACATTCAACACATCAATTCTTTCATTAGCAACATGGCTATTGTTGTAAGCAACAATATTGTCTGCAAAATGCGATTCAGCTAATGCAGCACCAATCTGTTGCACACCATACTGGGTTTTAGCGCGCGAAATGAGCGATGCCAATTGGGTAGCACGAGTCGAGTTAGCGACCAACCCTTGCAGGTCATACATAATGAGATAGTTAATCCCATTGTCGCGCGCGAATTTGAGCATTGCATTTTCTGCAGTGGTATTGCCTAACACACCGGCAATTCGGCTGGTTGAATCCAGCTTGACGTACATTGCATTAATTTGTGTACAGCTACCGCCTACAAACGCATTACATGTTTGTTGGGCACTTGCAAAATTACTCAGGAAAAAAGCAGCGATAAATAGAAAAGATATTTTTATAAAAGAAGCAGCGAGTAAGTTTTTCATATGACACCTTTATCGGATAAGCAAAAAAATTATTGTGTGCTTGCCTTTATCTACAGCAAAGATGTGGTCCATTACGCAGCAAATCCTGTTCAATACAAATTTCATACAAAAGGGTAAAAAGGCCCGGCCGAAGCCGGGCAAACGGGAGTCACGACGAGAGACTTTTAGAATTTGGCACGAACGCCAAATGTGTACAACGCGCCGGTATCTTCAAAACCGATGAACTGGTTTTTGTAGCGGCCATATTTGTTGACTGTTTCACCGGTGACGTTGCTGCCCTCGACAAACACGGTAAATTGTTCTGTCAGGTCGTAGCTCGCACTGACATCGAACGCCCCGTAAGCGTCATAATGGACAGGTTCGCTGCTTGGTCCGTTAGATACACGGCCGAGAAATTCGGTCCGGTAGTTATAGGCAACACGCAATTGCAGACCATCTTTATCGTAGAAAACCGTAGCGTTTCCGGTATCACTGATGCCTGGCAACGCAAATGTTTGGATTGCTCCTGCTGCGCTCAGTGATGCATTGCTGTTCACAAAGGTGTAATTACCTGAGAAACCAAAACCGTTATCAAACACATGAGTCCAGTTAATTTCAGCACCTTCAATAGTGGCCGTTTCACCGTTTTGTGGGCGTGTAACAGTAAAATTTCTCCAATCAGGATCTTCAACGGTAACAATGCTTTCAAACGTTTCCGGCAAACTCATGGTCACGATATAATCATCAATCTCTTTTTTGTACAAAGCGATAGCAAACATATTTGCATCGCCGTAGTAGTACTCAAATGACAAGTCCAGGTTTTGCGATAAAAATGGTTTGAGATTCGGGTTGTTACCGCGCGCCGTGCGGACTGAGGTAGTCGTTGTCTGATATGACGTATATGGAGCCAACGCAGTCAATGTTGGGCGAGTTAATGTCTCGCTGAATGCAGCGCGAACATAAAAATCATCAGTGACTTCAAGGCGCGCATTAAGTGATGGTAACCAATTGTCGTAATCATTTTTCATCGCAACAGCGGTACCGGCTTCATCTGCGAATTGCTGCACCAACCAGGGCGATGGTGGTCTGCCTGGTTCAGCAGCTTCACGCTCAAGGCCGACCAATACTTGTGTAGTACCTGAAGATGTCAACGCGGTATCGGTGTAACGCACGCCACCCGACAAATGCAACGGCATTGCGAAAACTTCAGTATCAGCTGCAACATCTAAATAGAAAGAGGTAACGTCTTCTTCAATAGTGGAAGAGTCGTTGGATTTAACCGCATCCCAACTATTTCCGTTAGCAATGAACGCTGCTTTTGATGCGATGCCGGCAGGTGTATCCGCGCGGGTACGACCATCAATGTTTTCTGCCATCCAGTTGCGATAGGCAACCGGGTCAATCATATAAACATCACCGTTCAGGCCACCAAATACGTTACCCGGTTTTAAAACACCCTTAATAATGGAATCGGTATCCATTACTTGTTGTGTTGCCAAACCGTGATACATACGACGAATCAAATCAGGTGTTGACCAGTATTCGGTAGTTTTTTCTGCAACGGCATTGTTAGCACCAAACTTTACTTGCGAGAGAAATGAGTCAATTGGAGACCACTCGAAATCAACCTTGAACTCATGGTTTTTAGCTTTATTGTAAATACCATCATTCGAATTAATACGCGCACGCAAATCTTTCATATTCACGCTGCCCATTTCAGGTGTAATAGCAGCCGGATCTGCATACTCAAGGGTAGGAATGCCACCGTTGGAAGTCATGATATAACCGGGTCTATCCAAAAACTCCACGATGTACAAACGATCCAGACCACGGTTATCAAGAATCGCATCGGACATGGAAATATCCGCGATCATTTTCCATTCGTCAGAAATATCCCAAGCTGCATTAAATCCACCCACATTTGATTCAGTTGGACGCTCGGTGGTCGTCAACAAATGCGCGTAACCAGTGATGTTGTAACCAACGTCGTAACCGTGGTTGATCACATTGTAGTAACCGTGCTCATCAACCTTATTCACAGGCGATAAAGTCGGCGCCCACATGTAAGAGCCGGTTGAATATTTTGAAGTGGAAGTGTCGTACTTCGAATGGATAATATCGGCAGTCAGCACGAGATCATCGGTAGCTTGTAATTGCAGCACCAAATTGCCACCAATACGCTCACGCGTTTCGTTGGTGATACCGGCATACAAACTCTGGATGCGGTAAGTATCTTCTTCCAAACCATCACCTGAGTATGCGTAACCGCCCGCCCATCCTTGCGAAGGATTGGTGAAGTTTAAAAATGGCTCTTCGATGGTTTTGGAAATATGTTCGTTTTCAACGGTGTATTTAGCACTGGAGCGCTCTTGGTAAGTCAACGATGCCAGCACGCCGAACTTGGCATCGTTGAACGTATTGCTGATAACCAAGGAACCCTGTGGGCTAGTGTCCTCACTATTCTCTTCGTAAATACCTTTGATACTACCTGCTGCGTGAAAACCATCAAAATCAAAAGGACGCGCAGTAACGATATTAATAGTACCGCCCAAACCACCCTCTTTAAGACCAGCATTGGAGGTTTTGAATACATCAACCGTGCGCACCAATTCAGATGCGAGCGTATCGAAACTGAATGCGCGGTCCTCGTTTTCAGTTGCCGGTGAACGGCCGTTGATCGACACCGCAGTAAAATCCGGGCCAAGGCCACGAATACTCACAAAACGCCCCTCACCACCGGAGCGATCAATCGCTACACCGGGGATACGTTGCAGCGAGTCGGCGACGTTGTTATCAGGAAATTTACCCAAATCTTCTGCTGTGATGCTGTCTGATACCAAATCAGACGTACGCTTCTTATCAATAGCGCGCGCCAAGCTCGCAGCAATACCGGTAACAACAATTTCTTCCAGCTTTTCATCGGCGTCTGTTTCGGCCGCATGTGCGCTCCCCAGCATCAGGGTCGAGGTCATGGCTGCAACCACCGCCAACGACATTTTTGATTTTATGAACATAACAACGTCCTCCTCGGACTTTTATTTCTAGTTAGTTATATTTCTCGTGGGTAGCGTGGTCTTGCACTTGAACCCCTCAACCAAACATTTGGATGTCTTTCCAATGTAGATGGCTCGTCCATTGAGACGGGTCAGCGTCCTTCGTAAATCTCTCTAAACCAGGGCCTCTTCGTGTACTGATCCGACCTGATTGAATATCTTTTCAGATACCAGTGGAGCAATAGTCGCCCAAGCGAACCACCCCGTCGCTTCACTTTGGCGCCGTACATAAAATGCTCCGGCTCAGTTTCGACAGAAAAGCGACTCGCTTTTAATTAATTGATTTATAAAGGTTTTGAGGAGGACAACATCATTAAAGTGGGCAAAATAAGTCCAACGACTTATTATTTTTTATGGTGACAAGGCGTTATGGATAAAAATAGGAAAGGGATAATCCTGGTGCTACCAAAAATCGAACTAGCGCAAATAGGCCAGAATAAAAAAGGGCCGAATAATCGGCCCTTTTCCAACACCAAAATTTGCATCGAAAATTATAAAGAGAGTTGACGATTGCTAGCTTTGATAAATTCTGTTTTCAAATCTTCGTAAGTGTGAACAGCCGGGAATTGTGGAAATTGGTCAATCACATTTTGCGGCGCATGGAATAGAATTCCCTGATCCGCTTCAGCCAGCATAGTCGTGTCATTATATGAGTCGCCCGCTGCAATAATGCGATAATAGAGAGTCTGCAATGCCAACACTGATTGACGTTTTGGATCGCGCTGACGCAAGGTGTAACCTACCACCATACCACGCTCATCTACATTGAGACGGTGACACAGTAACGTCGGAAAACCTAATTGACGCATCAATGGCTGAGAGAATTCATAAAACGTATCAGATAGAATAATTACCTGAAAACGCTCACGCAGCCAATCTACAAACTCAACTGCACCATCTAATGGTTTAAGGGTCGCGATTACGTCTTGAATTTCTTTCAATCCGAGATTGTGTTGTTCCAATATGCGCAGACGCTGTTTCATTAGTACGTCATAATCAGGAATATCGCGAGTGGTAGCTTTGAGTTCTTCGATACCAGTGGCTTTCGCAAATTCAATCCAAATCTCAGGTACCAATACCCCTTCCAAATCCAGGCATGCAATTTCCACAGCGACCTCCAAAACGGTTAATAATAAGGCGTTCAAGCCAAAAAGAGTGGCGGCAATCTACCTGTTTTGAACAGCTAAAGCAAACCCGTGCAAGCTCGTCTGCTTGGGCTGGAAGCCCTCCTCTGGTATCCTGACCAGCATACTTATATAGAATTACCGTGAGCAGCTGAAATGACCGAACACCTAATCAACCTCATCGACCTGGATGCTAAACTCCAACAGGAAAGTCCACAAAAAGTCATTAAATATGCGCTAAACCAGTTCGACAATATCGCCATTTCCTTCAGTGGAGCTGAGGATGTGGCATTAATTGAAATGGCCCGTAATTATCGCCCGGATATACAGGTATTCTGCCTGGATACTGGCCGCTTACATCCAGAAACATATCGGTTTATTGAAAAAGTGCGGAAGCATTACGGTATCAAAATTGATGTGCTATCACCCAACGGCGATACTGTGCGTGCACTCGTACAAGAAAAGGGATTGTTCAGTTTTTATGAAGATGACCATAAAGAATGCTGCGGCATTCGAAAGATAGAACCATTACGCAAAAAATTATTAACGTTGGATGCATGGATTACCGGACAACGTAAAGATCAAAGCCCTACCCGCACCGAAATCCCTGTCATTCAAGACGATAAATTATTTGCTCGTCCGGGTGCCAAGCTAACCAAATTTAATCCGCTCTCAAATTGGTCATCCAAAGAAGTGTGGGATTACATTCGCTTGTGCGAGGTTCCTTATAACGAGTTGCATGAACGCGGATTTATCTCAATTGGTTGTGAACCATGCACCCGCCCCGTCGCACCGGGGCAACATGAACGCGAAGGTCGCTGGTGGTGGGAAGAGGCCACAAAGAAAGAATGCGGCCTGCACGCAACAAACGTGGACAAATAACTCAAATATCGATACTAGCTGTTTAGGCATGTGCATTAATCCTGGACAGCTAACACGTTCCTTTTAGAAAAGCATCCACCAATTCAATAGATCGTATACGTTTGAAATTGTTTGATAGCTTTCGATGGAACCTATATAAGTAAGCCGCTGTTGCGTTTAGCACGACAACAAAACTTTCCAGGTCGGAAATATCCACCGATTGGAGAACTAGCCCATTCGAATCAGTTGAGTCCCTTAACCGCATAATGAGGCCATCCTCACTTTCTGCTTCTGGCACCCAATAGGAACAAATCCAATCGTTACGCTCCCGCTCACATGCCAAACAGCGCTCAACCAAAGCATGCAAAGTTTGGTCTAATACCCCCAACTCCTGAAAACTATGCGACCTACGTATTAAATTATTCATGGCAGGGACTTTTTGCTCGAACGTCATGCCATTTAATAAGGTGAGACCTTGCACCATAGGTGAATCCAGGCCGCCTAAAATCAGCCCATCAATCCCCTGCTCCAATGCTCTGAATGAAACAACTATTTGCCCCAGCAATTCATATAGACGAGTTTTTTTGGGAATGTAGCTCATGCAACACCTCAGTTAAATTATCACCCGCAAGCAGAAAACCTGCGAAAAGTGATGTGACACCTTGGCATATAAACACACATTTAAAACCAAGAGGAATAACAGAGGATTACAAGGAGAGAAGAGAATTTAACAGCAGAAACCAAAAACGCCCATGCAATCAAGATTGCATGGGCGCTTATTATTTAAATGTTACCTAAATAACTTTTTTAAATATTATTTAACACTGCCAGCATGAATAACCCATAGACGAGACATCAATGCAAGTTTGGATGAAGCTGGAACTTTCTTAAATGCTTTAATAGCCTCATCTTTATTCTTCAGACCCAAGTAAGCAATACCTAAATTGATATTCACGTCATCCTGAATCTTAATGCCACCTTTTGCCAAGCCTTTAGTAAATGCATTTACCGCATTTTGATATTGGCCGTGCCCCAAATATGCTTCACCGATCTTCACAAGCGCTTCACCATTTGGCTTACCTAATGCTTCTTTTTCAAGCGATGGCAATAATGCCACGTCTTCAGCTGCCTGTTTCTTGGCAAGAGCGAGAAGCTTTACTTCACGATCTTTAGTCGCACCTACACCCAATTTACCTTTTGCAAAGCCGTCTTCCAGGAAGAACTTGGCATCACCAGGGTTAGTAGTAGCGAGAGCCAATTCAGATACTTCGATGTATTCGCTCTGCCCCATCAACCCTCTAGCGTGCAATAAACGCAAATACATAATAATTTGACGATCACTAAAAGAAGAGTCTGATGCATATTTAAACATATTTGACCAGTACTGGTCAGATGGAAAACTAGTTAACAACGCTTCCAATGTCGTAATTATTTCTTTTTCCTTATTCTGATTGTACTGAGCACTCAGCAGCAATTTGAGCCAATCTTCTTTAACAGCGGTATTTTTAGCTTTAGCAGTCTTGATAAGAGACTGGATAGTTTGCTCAGACTTGGCAAAATTATTTTGCAAATAATATGCTTCAGCTAGCTGACGCATTACTTCCAGATCATTAGGGTTATCTTTCAAATAACGCTCACTATATTGAACAGTTTTAGCGTAATTTTTCAATGAAAAATATAATTGAGAGATAGTCAACAACCGCTTAGGCACTTCTTCAGCTTTGAATTGATTCGATGCCAGCATGGTTTCGTAAGTCGCCGCTGCGCCGGCATAATCTTTCAGATTCATCATGCAGTACGCAAGCATTTCATTAATAATTGCGTCTTCAGCGGGGGTTTTCCCAGGAATTGCAGCTGCTTCTTTGGTCTGGGCAAGCGCCTCTTTCCATTTTTTAGCAGCCATTAATTCTCTTGCTTTTTTCAGTGGCTTACCCACTTTTGCGCTTACTTGCTGAGTTTCTGCGGCTTTAGCAGCATAAGCAGGAGCCGAACCACTAACCGAAACGACAGCGTATGAACAAATGCTAATTAAGCCAACCTGTAAAAAAGTGCGAAAATGCTTAGTAACGTACATAAACATATTTATCCGTTGAAGTAACTATTAACAAAATTGAAAGCACAAAACCGCTTACTCAAATTTTTCGTTGCCTATGATACCAATGTTATCCAAGCCTAAACGCTGTGCAGTTGCAAGCACCTGGGCAACAACATTGTATTTCGCGAGCTTGTGTGGCTTCAAATGAATTTCAGGTCTTGGCTCGGCACTCGCAGCATGTAACATATAATTTCTAAGCATATTACCATCGCGAACAACATTACCATCCCAGCGAATAACTCCGTCAAAATCAATTTCAATAGACACAATTACCGGTTTCTCAGTTGGAGGTGGAGAAGTGGTAACAGGCAAATCCATTTTCACTGCGTGAGTTTGAACTGGCAGTGTGATAATTAACATAACAATTAGAACAAGCATCACATCGATGAGTGGGGTGGTATTCATTTCCACCATTACGTCATCATTTGATGAATTACCAACATTCATACCCATGTTATATCACCTCAGGTATTAGTAAGATTTCAGATTAACGTGTAGGTTCAGTAATAAAACCTATTTTACTAATCCCGGCGCGTTGACAATACAATACCAAACGACCTACATGTTCATAACGTCCGTTCAAATCACCACGAATATGAACTTCTGGCTGAGGACGCATCATTGTAATAGTTTTCAATTGTGCAAGTAGAGCTGCCTTGTCAGACAACCTTGAATCATTCCAGTAGTATTCACCGTCTTTAGTAACGGCAATTACAATATTTTCAGGCTTGGTTATTGTCGGTGTGTTGGAGACATTAGGTAGAGCTACCGGAACCGTCTTGATTACTACAGGAATAGTGATCAGGAAGATAATCAACATCACTAACATAACATCTACAAGCGGGGTTGTATTGATCGTTGAGTTGAGCTGGTCATCACCATCACCAGACGATATATTCATACCCATGATATTGCTCGCTTTATTTGAGTTACTTATTGCATCCAAGTAAAAACACTTGGATGCAATAAACAAAGTTAAATCAAAATATAATTAATCGTTTTGACCGCCACGCACACCCATGGTCAATTGAGCGTGGATATCAGCAGCAAAGTTACGCAGAGTGTCAACAATTACTTTGTTACGACGAACCAACCAGTTGTAACCAAGTACCGCAGGTACCGCTACACCCAGACCGATTGCGGTCATAATAAGAGCTTCACCTACAGGACCAGCAACTTTATCGATACTCGCCTGACCAGACAAACCGATTGCGATAAGGGCGTTATAAATACCCCATACAGTACCGAAAAGACCTACGAATGGAGAAGTAGAACCAACAGTTGCCAACAACGACAAGCCTGTTTGCAATTGACCGGTAACGCGCTCTACTGAACGTTGCAATTGAACAGCAAGCCACTCAGGGAAATCAATTTTCTCACCTTGACGCGATGCGTGCTGCTTAGTCGCGAGAATTCCGTCTTCAGCAACAGAACGAAATGCGCTGTTAGGTTTGTAAGTATTCAAGCCATCGTTCAGGTCTTTTGAGTCCCAGAACTTACGGGTTAATTTTGCCTGGTTAAACAAAACCTGTTGTTGAATCAGCTTGGTTACCAAAACGTACCAGGTCGCTGCCGACATGATCACCATAATGATCAAAGTACCACGTGCAACAGGGTCACCTTGTGCCCACAATTCTTTCAAACCGAAACCATGTGCAGCTTCCGCTGTAGCTGATTCAGCAGCTGATGCGGCATTTGAGGCATCATCTACTGATGTATCAGCAGCAGCCGGATCAACTGGATCGTTAAGCGTGTCATCAGCAATACCATCTACTGGAGCCGAACCATCAGGAGCAACAGATGCATCCTGGGTAACTGCAGAAGGATCAGTTGCATCTTGAGCAAAAGAAGAAGTCGCAAATGTTTGCGCACCGACAAGCAACGCAAGCTGTAAAACAAAAAATGAGGAAATCTTTGCTTTCATTTTTAATATCCTAGTGTTGAACATAATTTTGTTGATAATTTCAGAGCGAACCCTGTAACTATCAGGTCTAAAATTGAAATCAGCCTAAAAGTTACCTACCTTTTTCGTCTGAAATTTTGAAACGGAAGTTCATGCGATACCAACATGCCACTGGCTTATCACCGGTCATACAAGGTTCAAATTTCCAGGAACGAATTGCATGCTTGAGAGCTGCATCATCCAAACGCTCAAAACCACTTGAAACCGCAACCTTACCTTCCTGAACCTTACCGCTTTCAGCTATATAAAGTGACAAACCAACCAAGCCTTCTTCACCCAGGCGCAAAGATGATGATGGGTATGGAGGACGACTCAATCCCTTTTTGGGGATACGAGGCGGTGTCGATTTAGGAGCTTCAACTACCGGAGCCTGTTTGGTAACAGTGATTGCATTGTTATTTACAGGAGCAGTTTCAGCAGTGAATTCAATATCCGGCGGCGGAACAAAATCAGGCGGCGGAGGAACGAACTCTGGTGGTGGTGGTGGTGGTGCCTCTTCTGGAGGTGGAGCTTCCTCTTCAATAATTTTCGCATCAATTTGTTGCTTGATTATGTCCATAGGATCATGGTTTAAACCAACAGCTAATGCATAAATTATGACCAAATGGAACACTACAACAGTGATTACACCGCTAGCTTTTTCGACAGCACTTTTTTCTGGTTTATATGACATAGCTTGCACATCATCTTGTAAGTTAAAAAAACTAAATTAAGCCACTCAATCCCGCACTGAACTTCAGTACGAGTGCAACAACTAATTTTGTTTATGCACTTTTGACGCCACTTTTACACTTCTTATATAGCAATCTGCATATGAATCATGCCTCTTGCCTTTTTAAAGCTATTTCCTTGAAAACAAAGAATAAATCCGTTCTTTATTATTTAGCCATCAGCGCCGCGAAGCCTACAGTAGAAGCGCATCAATTAGCGAAGATAACTACCAGCAAGAGTTTAAATTTTACGAAATATTTACAGCCACGCTAGGCGTCAAGAATCAGGTAAACCTGACAATTCAACACCTAAAACATTGGTATTTTCTACATGAAAGCAATTATTTCGGTTATAAAAATTAAAAAACTTGCTATGTTGGACAACATTGTATGACTTATTTTGCGCCAAGTACGTTAATAATTCGTAAAGCCTTCCTGTATTTGAAAATGAATTGTGGTCATTTTTCCAACAAAAGAAGCATTTTTGGCCTAACAAGGTCCAAACATCCAGTTCATTTCATAATTAATATATGCAATAACTATGCTTAGCTTTATTACACTTAAGCGCCCAAATTAAATAGCAATAAGAAATGAAAAGCAAGAATGGTAACTATCCAAATAATGAAATGATTGCTGCCATGGATGAGGGGAAAAAATGAATTGTTAAAAACTGAAAAGTTCACTTTGAATTTCAGTTTTTAACAAAATACAGCTAACACTATTTTTCGACGAATGCGCGCTCGATTACATAATCACCCGCGATTCCTATACGCGGCGAAACTTTTAGACCAGCCGCATCGAGAATCGCACAAGTATCATCCAGCATGCCAGGGCTACCGCACAGCATAGCTCGATCGGTTTCCGGATTTAATGGCGGCAGGCCTATATCACTAAATAATTTACCATTTTCTATCAAGTCAGTTAAACGCCCTTGATTTTCAAATGCTTCGCGAGTCACTGTAGGATAATAAATTAACTTCGCTCGAGCATCTTCACCTAAAAATTCGTTTTCTAACAAATCTTTTGTTATGAAATCCCGGTAAGCCAAATCGTCAACTTTACGAACCCCGTGAACAACAATTACTTTTTCAAATTTTTCGTAGGTTTCAGGGTCTTGAATCAAGCTAATAAAGGGAGCCAAACCTGTTCCTGTGGACAATAAGAATAAATTTTTACCTGGATTCAAATCCGACAACAATAAGGTACCTGTTGGTTTGCGTCCCACTAAAATGGAATCACCCACTTTAACATGCTGCAAATGAGACGTAAGCGGACCATTTGGAACCTTGATACTGAAAAACTCCAGATGTTCTTCATAGTTGGGACTTGCAATACTGTAAGCACGCAGTAAAGGCTTATCATTTACCGTTAAACCAATCATTACGAATTGACCATTTTCGAAACGAAACGATTCATCGCGCGTAGTGGTAAAACTAAACAAACTGTCGTTCCAATGTTTTACCGATAAAATTTTCTGCGGATTAAATGCACTCATAGTTAAAAAATTTCCTTGGTTAATTAACGTTGCTGTAGCGCGTTATTTAGCGCCGGCAACGCTGTAAATAAATCAGCTACCAACCCATAGTCGGCATGCTTGAAAATGGGAGCATCGGGATCATGGTTGATAGCAACAATTATTTTGCTATCTTTAATCCCCGCCAGATGCTGCATCGCACCAGAAATTCCCACGGCAATGTAAAGCTCAGGCGCAATGATAGTGCCCGTCTGCCCTACTTGCATATCATTAGCGGCAAAGCCCGCATCTACACAAGCCCGAGTAGCGCCCACGGCAGCTTCGAGTTGCTCTGCAATCGGATTCAACAATTCATCAAATTGCTCCCCAAGACTGCGTCCGCCAGCGATAACAACACGCGCAGAATTTAACTCCGGGCGGTCTGAATGATTAAGCGCTTCGCTCACCCAGGTACTGATTCCACGCGATTTAGGAACTTCAACAGAGACTAATTCTGCATTACCACCACGCTCAGCTGCACGAAACGCCGTTGCACGAACAGTAACAATCTGGACTTGCTCACCGTTATGAATGGTGGACATGATATTGCCCGCAAAACTGGGGCGAACGTATGTTGCCGGAGCCTGAATCTCAACCACATCAGTGATCGGTGCAATATCAAGACGGGCAGCAATAGCCGGGATCAGACTTTTACCGAAAACACTGTGTGCAGCAAGAATTACACTGTATTCGCCAGCGATGCTGAGCCCCAAGTCAAGCACATCCTCAACGAGCGGATGCTGCAGGTGTTCAGCCTGCGCCACTAACACACGGCGAACACCAACTAACTGGGCCGCTTCAGCCGCAGCAGCTTCAACATTATCGCCATAAACTAATAAATCAATAGGCAGTTGCCATGCATTCGCGGCAGCAACCGTGTGCAAGGTAGAAGGGCGTAACGCTTTACCATCTTGCTCAGCAAAAACCAATATACTCATACCAATACCTCCGCTTCGCGCAACCTTTCAACCAACTCCTGTACACTCGATAGCTGAATTGCTCCTGGACGCTGAGGTGGTTCGCTTGATTTTACGACGGTAAAGCGTGGCGACAACTCAGCCCTCAGATCACTGGCATTCAATGATTCAATTGGCTTTTTCTTGGCCATCATCAAATTAGGTAGTTTGATAAAGCGGGGCTCGTTTAGACGTAAATCAGAAGTGACAACAGCAGGCAATTGGAGGCTAAGGGTTTGGGTTCCCTTATCAACCTCGCGAGTCACTTCAACACGACCATCTTTAAGAGCAACACCAGATGCAAAAGTGCCCAAACCAATACCTAATAAGGCAGCCAGCATTTGTCCTGTTTGACCATAATCTTCACCAACAGCCTGCTTACCTAAAAAGATCAAACCTGGCTGCTCGCGATTCACCACTTCTTTTAGTAGTTTGGCAACACTTAGTGGTTGTAATGAAGCATCTGTTTCAATTAATAATGCGCGATCCGCACCCAATGCATAAGCATGGCGCAAGCTATCTTTAGCATCGGCGCCACCTATAGCAACTGCAAGGATTTCTGTAACCTGCCCGCGCTCTTTAAGGCGCACTGCCTCTTCGAGTGAAATCTCATCAAAAGGGTTGATGGCTTTTTTGACATTCGCCAGATCCACCTGCCCTGTATCTGCCTCGATATTGGGTTTTACATTGTGGTCGATGGTGTGTTTGACCGCGACAAGAACCTTCACCTTAAGCCTCCGCAATATACGTTCGACATTGAACTTGATGACCATTGTACTAATGGTTAGTATATTTGTTAAATTAATAATTTATATTTTATATATTCACAAAACAGATATGCGATATACATTACGCCAACTAGAGATTTTCGTCGCCATCGCTCGCTCCGGGAACGTATCCAGAGCGGCGGAATGGGTATCCCTCTCGCAATCCGCTGCGAGTACAGCACTGGCGGAATTGGAAAAGCAATTTGATTGCCAACTCTTTGATCGCAATGGAAAAGTGCTTAAACTTAACGCCCTTGGTAAAACCTTGCTGCCTATCGCAAGTGGTTTGCTAGCCCAGGCAAGCGAGATTGAGCAATTGCTGGAGGGCAAATCGGCATTGGGCGATATAAATGTCGGTGCAACCCTCACTATCGGCAATTACCTGGCGATCATGATCATAAGTGAATTTATGCAGCATCATATTGATTGCCACATTTCCCTGCAGGTTAAAAATACCAATGCGATTCTCCAGCAAGTCGCCGGGTATGAACTGGATTTAGGCCTTATCGAAGGAAGTTGCCACCATCCCGATCTAATTGCTGAACCCTGGATTGACGATGAGCTTGCGGTGTTTTGTGCCCCATCACACCCGCTGGCGCGATCAACGCCGGCAACGCTGGATGAACTGATAGCCGCAAACTGGATCTTGCGTGAACAAGGCTCAGGTACCCGGGAAACCTTTGACCAAGCGTTGCGGCACCATTTGACCGGATTGAATATTCGCCTTGAGCTTGAACATACCGAAGCAATAAAACGCGCGGTAGAATCCGGTCTTGGTATCGGCTGCATTTCACGCCTGGCATTGCGCGATGCGTTTCGCCGCGGCAGTTTGATTGAAATAAAAACTCCGATGCTGGATTTACGCCGGCAATTTATGTTTGTCTGGCACAAAAGCCGTTACAGAACCCCCTCGGTAATCGCCTTTCTCGACTATTGCCGAAAACTGACTGCGAACCTTAAACGCAGCGATGATATTAACTTACCGAACATAGCCTGAGCCTGTTATGACCCAACGCGATCAAATGAATTATGACGTAGTAATTGTCGGTGCTGGCCCCGCTGGGCTAGCTGCTGCAATTCGCTTGAAACAACTTGCAGCTGAACAAGCGCGCGATATTAGTGTGTGTGTATTGGAAAAAGCTGCCGAAGTCGGTGCACATATTCTGTCTGGCGCAGTGATTGATCCTGTCGCCCTCAACGAACTTATTCCTGATTGGAAAAATAAAGGTGCGCCGCTAAATACCGAAGTAAAAAAGGACCAGTTTTTATTCTTAACGGCGACGAATAATTATTCCATTCCTGAATTTACCATGCCGCCAATGATGAACAATCACAGCAATTACATTATTAGTCTTGGTAAATTGTGCCGCTGGCTAGCTGCCCAAGCGGAAGAATTGGGCGTTGATTTATTCCCCGGTTTTAATGGCAGTGAAATATTGTACGGTGAAGATGGCAGTGTAAAAGGTGTTGCTACCGGCGATATGGGAGTGGCACGTGATGGCAGCCATAAAAATACTTTCTCTGCCGGGATTGAACTGCTCGCAAGCTACACATTAATCGCCGAAGGTACGCGTGGTTCCCTTGCCAGATCGCTGGAAAAAAAATTCAACTTGCGCGCAAAAGCTGAGCCGCAGAAGTATGGTCTGGGCTTTAAAGAAATTTGGAAAATTGATCCACAACTTCACAATGAAGGTTCAGTACTACACACACAAGGCTGGCCACTGGACAACCAAACCGGTGGTGGCGGATTCCTGTATCATCTTGAAGACAATAAAATTGCATTGGGTTTTGTAGTGCATTTGAATTATAAAAATCCCTATTTGAGTCCTTTTGAAGAATTCCAACGATTCAAAACGCACCCGGTTATTCAGCCGTTACTTACCAATGCCCAACGCCTTGCTTACGGCGCGCGCGCAATTAATGAAGGTGGTGTGCAATCGCTGCCTGAACTTGTTTTCCCTGGTGGAGCATTAATTGGTTGTTCTGCCGGATTCGTGAATGTGCCCAAGATAAAAGGTTCTCACAACGCGATGAAATCCGGCATGCTTGCTGCTGAAACTATTATCGACGCTCTCGCGAAAGAACAGTATGAGCCGCTGCTGGCGGCCTATCCGGAAAAAATTCGTGCATCCTGGTTATGGAAAGATTTGTATGCAGTGCGCAACATTAAACCGGCGCTTTCGGCATGGGGAAATATTTGGGGAACGCTATACGGTGGAGTCGATATGTGGATCCACTCGCTCGGCATCACTTTACCCTGGACATTAAAGCACAAGCGCGCCGATCACGAGACATTGATTCCAGCGCAACAAGCAACACCTATTGATTATCCTGCGCCGGATGGAAAAATTACGTTCGATCGTTTGTCATCAATTTATTTATCCAACATTGATCACGACGAGAATCAGCCAATCCATTTAACCTTGGCAAATGCTGACATCCCTATTACCACTAACCTCGCCATTTATGCTGCACCTGAGCAACGCTATTGTCCGGCGGGTGTTTATGAGATCATCCAAAAAGATGACAGCAGCAGATTGCAAATTAATGCAGCTAACTGCATTCACTGCAAGGCATGTGATATCAAAGATCCATTGCAAAATATCACGTGGGTTCCACCACAAGGTGGCAGCGGTCCCTATTACGAAGCCATGTAATCTTCTCGCTCAATAGCAACTAAAAATCATCTGCATAACAAACCCCGGTGCCGCCCAAGCCACAGTAGCCTCCGGGGTTTTTATGCAGATACTGCTGGTGATAGGTCTCCGCATAATAGAATTCACTGACGGGTAAAATTTCCGTTGTTATCTCACCGATATTTTTTTCATTTAACGCAAGCTGATAGGCAGCTCGGGTTTGCTCGGCTAGTTGCCGTTGCGCCTCGTTAAAATAATAAATCCCCGAACGATACTGTGTACCGCGATCATTTCCCTGCCTCATTCCCTGGGTTGGGTTGTGCGACTCCCAAAATACTTTTAATAATTTTTCCAGCGATATTTCCGCAGGATTAAATACCACCAAAACCACTTCATTGTGCCCTGTTAAACCGCTACAAACTTCTTCATACGTAGGATTCGGTGTATATCCTGCTGAATAACCAACTGCTGTGGTGTATACGCCCGGTTGTTGCCAGAATTTTCGCTCTGCACCCCAGAAGCATCCCAAACCGAAAACCATCTGCTCACTGCCTTCGGGAAAGGGCGGTTTAAGAGGTGCTTTTTTTACTGCATGCTGGTTGTCAACCTGCAGGGCATCTACCCTGCCCTTAAGTGCCAGCTCAGGCGCTGGCATTTGGAGTTTTGTAGTAGAGAAAATCATAAATTGCTCCAGGCATAGCTAGAAATAAAAACGGTGCCCTTAGGCACCGTTGTAACTAAAACCAGCGGCTTACATTGAGCCGTTCCCACCAGGTCATTAATAACCTGTCGACCGCAGCTTGTGCTGCAAAGCCTAATTTTTCAGGCAGGGATTTTTTGTAAGTGAATTCAACCTCATAAATATCCGCATTTTCAGCTTGCGCAAAAAGATACTCATCACTTGTTTGCAGCTCATCCACCAACTTGACATCGATAGCACGGCGACCGAACCATACTTCGCCGGTTGCGACTGCGACAACATCAACCTGCGGACGATGTTCACTCACAAACTCTTTAAATAATACGTGTGTATCTTCCAATTCTTCTACAAATTTTGCTCGGCCTTTTTCGGTGTTCTCACCGAACATAGTAACTGTGCGCTTATATTCACCTGCGGTAAACATCTCATAGTCGATATCATTTTTCTTTAACAACTTATGAAAGTTAGGCAACTGAGCGACTACCCCGATAGAACCGAGAATCGCAAAAGGTGCGGCAACAATTTTATTGGCCACACAGGCCATCATGTAACCGCCACTTGCCGCAACTTTATCGACACAAACAGTAAGAGGAATATTTTTATTGGTGATTCGCGCGAGCTGACTTGATGCCAAGCCATAGCTATGCACCATACCACCACCACTCTCAACTTTTACCACAACTTCATCTGTGGGCTTCGCCAGCGTTAACACAGTGCTGATTTCTTCACGCAAGGATTCAACTTCAGATGCTTTTATATCACCGTAAAAATCGAGCACAAACACTCTTTTCTTTTCAGTTGATGCAACTTCTGAATCCACTGAGTTTTCAACTTTGTTTTTCGCACTATTTTTAGCTGCTTTTTTCTTCTCTGCCCGCTCTTCTTTCAGGCGTTTTTTCTCTGCTTTCTCATACTCTTTGTATTCGTCATCATCAAGCATTGCATCACGCAGTGAGTCACGTAAATGGTCAAACTTTTCATTGAGCTTGGTAACTTCAATATGACCTTTATCAGACTTTTTATTGCGCCCGCCCACGGAAACTGCGACTACTACAACGACAAGAATAGCCACAACGAAAGTGATCGTTTTGGCGAGAAATAAACCGTAACTTGTTAAAAATTCCAAAGGGTAAACTCCGCACTACTGTAATGAAATAAACGAAATGATCAATTGAACTCAGCCACGGCTTCCCGTCCAGCCGCATTAATTGGACGAGCCACCAAACCGGTATTGGACAAGCTAATCTCAAACAAGGCTCCATCCTTCATCGGCAAATAAGTGGCTGAACCATAGACTGCATCGACAACCGGAATCCAATCAGGATTGGAGTGAAAAATTTTCCAGACATCCACCCCATATAAACTGCTGTGCACATTATGCGCTGTACGCTTGGCAGTAGTTTCTTGTTCTATATCATAATAGCGGCCACTCAGGCGTTCGAGCCTGAACGCGGGCTTGATACCAAAACTGGCAAGGTAACCCTGCCACTTCACAATACGCGCATCCAGTTGCCATTGGTCACCGCGCAGTTCAACGCGTTGCTCCTTACCATCTTTATCGGCAAGCACAGCGAAATAATGCTGGTCTTCGATTTTGTCGAAGTTAATTGTAGCGACTACCTGTTCTTGCAGAACTTGCTTGTAGCTAAAGACATCAAACGCAGTCAACGCAACCAACGCACCGACTGCCAGTAACGCAAGACCAAAAAGTCCACGAAAAAAGCCAACAAACCAAGCGTTCAGCCAAAGAAAGCGCCCCGCTTTGTAGACAATATAAACAGCGATAAGAGCAATAAAGATCGCCAGTAAGGTAAAAATCATAAATTTCCTACCTGTATTAACAGCTTGTTATTGTTTATGGTGAGGGTTGGTTTGATATAAATGTTCAACATAATGATCTATCAATTGGCCTGCTACAGTAGCTTTTGCTGGCACCTGAGGCAACTGATCGTAACGGAACCATTTCGCATCCACAATTTCTGTGGGGTCTATCTTGATTTCGCCCGCTTCATATTCTGCAAAAAACCCTAACATCAGTTGGCTGGGAAAGGGCCATGGTTGGCTACGAAAATATTGTAGCTTACCCACACTTAAGCCCACCTCCTCCATTATTTCCCGCCGAACACAATCCTCCACTCCCTCACCCGCTTCAACAAATCCGGCCAGGGTTGTATACATCACGCGCGAAGCGCGGTGGTGATGTGCTAACAATAAGTCATCACCTCGGGTGATGAGCACGATCATACAGGGCGAAATTCGGGGATAAAAGCGCAAGTCACATGTAGAGCATACCTTGGCTCTGTCAACGTGATCCTGAGTCGTTGGTCGCCCACAGCGCCCACAAAAGCGATGATCATAGAACCATTGAGCAATTTGTAATGCGCGCCCGACTAACTGGAACATATCTGCTGGCAAGATCTCCAACTGCGAGCGTAAACCTAACCATTGATAGCCAGTAGGTAGTCCACCACATTCAAGCACCCTTACCCACAGATCGTCGCCTGCCAATAATCCCAAATAATGCTCACTGGCAATTGGCAACGCCACTTCAGCCACCGTCGCTTCATGCGCAACAAATAACTGCCCATGGGCATCACACAATAATTGATCGCAACGATAGGATGGTGAAGCAGCCACAATAATAAAACGCCGGTTGCGGGAAACAACCGGCGTTACAGAAGATGCATGGAACTCAAACGAGGATAAATCAAAACCAGCCGACATAATTAGACGTTGTACCCCAGCGCCTGCAAGCTCTCTTCAGCAATTTGCAAAACGCTGGTATCGGCGGTTTTATCAAGCTTGATAGCATCAAGATAATATTCAAGGCTAATAACCGCGTCGGCAAAAGTTTCAAGCAAATGTTGAACTGCAGGATGCTGATCAGAAGCTAATAAATCCTCATCCACAAAACGCATGCAACCTGCTAATACATTCGCTGCACGAGGTAGCCCCAACAAAAACATTCCGCCGCGCACCGAATCCAGAATACCGGTGATATTGCGGATGTGGCCTTTATCGTAATTGGATTCAGCAAACGCTGTGAGCGCGCGTTTGACCATCGATAACCCGGCTTCAGCTTCATCAATAACGATTTTTTCCGCTTCCGCAATTTGATTGTTGGCCATCGCTGCATCGCGCGAAAGTGCATTGATTTGCGCAACTTTTTCATCGGAAAGATTGGCATTGTTAAGCCCTGCAATAGTGCTCTCAACGTACAAGAGCGTATCTGCCACGACCAACAATTCATCTGGAGTTACCGGAGTATGGTTTGCTTGCCAGACCGCAATTTTTTCAATTTCCTGCTTGAGACTGTTACTCGGTGCAATTAACCCGACAATGGATAAAATATCCGCAACTTTCTTTAAAGTTTCCAATAATTCAGGAGATTCACTCAGCAGCTCTGCACCACCCTGCGCTGCGCGCTCCAGGATATTCTTAGTGCTGTGTAATTCATCAGTCAATACAGCAACCATAGAACTGATCGTGTTAGCACTGGGACCATTGAGGAATTCCATTTCGCGGGCAAGCTCTGCCTCGGTGTAATTTAATGGTTGGACGCCGTATGCAGATAACACCGTTTTAACCAGTTCCTGCTCTGAATGAGATAAAGCGAGTAAATAAAGCAATTCTTTTTGCAACGTAGCATCAACTTCCCGAGCCAATACTGCACTGCCTTCAAATTGGAAACGTTTTATTTCACGCTCGATGGCACTGAATAACATTTTGCGACTTTTGGTAAGGCGCATATTTTTTTCTGCCATTGCTGTCAACACTGCGCTGCTCAGCCACCAAAAATTACTGAGTGCTGATCCCGCAGCTGCAGTTTCAAGACGTTGCAATGCACGTGTCATCATTCCAAGTGACGCTTTGGGCTGTACATTTTTTAGGACATTCAATAACGCTGTTTGGTACATATGACGCAAGCGACGCACCAATACACTTAACTCTTCAGGTAATTGTTGGCGGGCGGTTACCGAAGTACGATTCACTTTTCCAGCGGAGATCGGATAAAAATAGCTTTCCGGCAATAACGCTGCCTTACGGGCCAAGCGCAATTCATTAATATGGGGAATTAATAGCATCGCCATACTGCGCGCTGTTTGTGTGCAATATTCGAGATAACGCGGCAGGATGAAAAAACTGGAGGTGAGCAGCTCTAATTTCGCATCGGTCTTTTCATCGTTACCAAGAGTGATATCGGTGATGTGAATAACCAATTCATCGGCAAGCAAATCCACACCTTTTAACTGAATCAGGCTGAGGATGCCGCGAATTTGTTTAATGCCATCAATACAGTTTTGCAGTAACTCACCGTTGTTGCGATCCTGCGAAAACTGCTCAAGCCGGATTGCCGATTGCTCAATCGTAGCAACCAGTTCATCCTGAACCATTTTAAGGGAGGCGAGATTTAGGGTTTCTGTTGTGCTCACAATAACATCCTGGCGTTTGTTTCTTAATGGATTAGGGCAAAGGCGCACCGCGGGAGCCCAGCCAAACAGTACATACAAGTCACATTGACTCTATACCATGTTTGACGTTATTTCACCGCCATCAGGCAAATAAGCAGGGGGAACCACGGAGTTTGCCACGCATATCTCACTAGTGTATTTTTCATTTGTACGGTTTTTATTCTTATTTTGGCCTCACTGCCGCAGCCACACGCAGTTATCACCGCTACTTTTGGCGATGGACGCAAGCTTTTGCTCATGCATCACCAGCTCTTCTGCAGTGGCATTAATCACCGGTAAAGGTTTGCGACTGCTGGATAAACGGCGCACTTCATTCTGATTGCCGCCATCTTCATTCTTCGATTGGTTGCCGCCAAGCGACAGAGCGGTTTGTCCGCCGGTCATTAGAAGGTAGACATCAGCCAAAATCTCGGCATCAAGCAAGGCGCCGTGTAGCTCGCGTTGCGAGTTATCAACTCCGTAACGTTTACAGAGGGCATCCAGATTGTTCTTTTGTCCAGGATGCTTGGCGCGCGCCATTAGCAGCGTATCGATCACATGGCAGCGGTCGCTAATGCTGCCGAAGCCCGGACGCAGCATATTCATTTCGTAGTTGATGAAGCCGATATCAAACGCAGCGTTGTGGATGATCAGCTCGGCATCGCCCACGAACTGGATGAATTCGTCGGCAATTCGGGCAAATACCGGCTTATCTGCCAACATCGCGTTGCTAATACCGTGCACTGCTTGCGCGCCAGCGTCGATTTCGCGCTCGGGCTTAATGTATTGATGGTAGTGACGCCCGGTCAGGCGACGGTTAATCAGCTCGACACAACCAATTTCAATAATCCGGTGCCCTTGTGAGGTTTCAAGACCGGTAGTTTCAGTATCCAGAACAATTTGACGCATCTGTTAAACTCTTGCTATTTAAACTCTATTGTAATGCGTGTTAATAAACGGAGAGCGCATACGAAGATAAGAACGGAAACCAGGTGCGGGCCCAAGAATTCGCGTTACCGCCAGACCAGGTATCGGGCGATATTTCTGCCATGCCGGTTTGATGGGTGTGAGCGGAATATGATCTTTACGTGCGACCACCATGTAAAACCCACCCCACGGCAAATGCAGCCTTTTACTCCAGCGCTCTATCCATTGCAAATGTTTAATCGCATTTTCCTGCGGTAATGGCGGACGAAAAAAGCCTTTGTAGATAGCGATTGGCTCCATATCCAACAAGGTTAACCAATCCAGCAAACGCCCAAGTCGTAAATACTGGAAGCGCCATCGCGCTTTTGACTTAAAAATACGGGCAAGGCTTGCACAAACTCCCCAAGGGCTCCAGGGATTAAATCCCAGCACAATAATATGGCCGCGCGGGATAAGAATACGCGTTGCTTCGCGTAATAAATGATGCGGGCTTTGGCTGTAATCGAGACTGTGATGTAAAACCACCGCGTCAATGGATTCGGCACTGAGCGGTAAATGATTGAAATCAACCAGGGCACTGAGTCGCTGGTTTTCTTCCACTTGCGGGTGCAGCACGAAACGATGGGAGATCCGGCTTTCCTCAGTTAAATCAATTCGCCCACTAACACCTAATTGCAACAAATGGTAGCCAAATACTGTTTGCAACCCATCGGAAATAGCTTCTTTTTCCTCTTTGAGTAAAGCGCTACCCAATGGCGATTCAAACCACTCGGTCAGATCAGCGATAGACTCTCGCATAGGCAACACGCCAAAACGCTTTTTCCACAGCGCGGAAAAGCGGATCAATAATCGATGTGGTGCTTTTATCAGCTTACGGTGCATTTTTTGCCCTCATCACCCACTGCCAACGTCTTTATTTGGGATCATTCCAATCTAGCACAAGAGCCGCAGACAAATTAGCGTTAAAACATCGCTGAAGAGCAGCGTAGAATAGCGGACTGAATATAGAGAGGTTTGGCTGTGCTAACGATTACCCCTATTCCCGCACTCGACAGCAATTATTTTTGGGTGATCCAACCAGCATTGGATAAGCCCAATGTCTACGTTGTTGATCCCGGTGATGCAGCTCCCATTATCGATTTCCTTACCCGCAACCAGCTAATTCTTACCGCCATTCTTGTCACCCATCGCCATCGCGACCACACCGGTGGCATAGCCGGAATTCTTGAACATTGGACAGTACCTGTTTACGGCCCCGACTCAGAATTGATCCCATCCGTTTCACATCCACTGGCAGACGGAGACTCGCTGCAATTAGACGGATTGGAGTTTCAGGTTATCGGAGTTCCCGGTCACACCTGGGAGCATATTGCCTATTTCTATTCCGGAGTGCATGCCCCACATCCACTGTTATTCTGCGGTGATGCCTTATTCGCCGGGGGCTGCGGACGACGTTTTGATGGAACAACTGAAATCATGTGGGACTCGCTGGAAAAGCTGGCCTCGTTACCGGACGATACCCAAATCTATTGCGCGCACGAATATACCCTCGCGAATCTCGAATTTGCCCAAGCAGTAGAGCCTGAAAATATCGCGCTGAATGATCGGCTCAACTACGTCAGACAACTCCGCACCCATGGTCAAATAACCCTGCCTTCAACTATTTTGCTGGAAAAAAGAACAAATCCATTCCTTCGCTGTCAACAAGATGGCATCAAAATCTTCATTAAAGGCAGAACTGATCAATTGCTTGATACACCTGCAGCAGTTTTTGGCGCATTGCGCGCGATTAAAGATACCTGGCCCGACTAAATCAGATAAGCGGGATACTTAAAGCCCCGATCAGCTCTCACTGAGGCTGTGACAGGCTCGCTTTATTCCACATTAAGCGTTGACCCATGCGACGGCACCCCCTAGAATCCGGGATCTGTAGCCCCAGGGAGGGCGGAGGTAATCACTAAATAGCCGTTATTTGGCACGCTAATAGGATAAAAATCCTAAATCGCAAGAATAACGAAGATCAAATTCAACCGGATTTTTCTGCATAAACTGCTGAAAAAGTAACCCTGAAAGTGACCCTATGAACTCTCAATCCCGCCTGTCGGCACTACCGTTATGCCTGTTACTTGCCTGCACAATTATCGTGGCAGGTTGTAGCACCCTCAAGAAGGATGATGAGCCAGTTGCTGAAGCCCATATCCCCGCTCCCGTAGTAACTCCAGAAGAAACTCCACTCGGTGAAAAACTTCGCGAACATACCGACGATTATGGCAACTTGTGGAAAGAGATCGCCGATGGATACGGACTGCCCGACATCCATGACAGCAAAGTCGATAAAAACCTTCGCTGGCTCTCTAACAACCAGCGCTATCTCGACCGCATAACTGAACAAAGCAAACCTTATCTTTATTACGTAGCTAATGAACTGCGCGAAAATGGCATACCAATGGAAATGGCATTGCTCCCGATTGTTGAAAGTGCCTACGACCCATTTGCAACATCACCCAGTAAGGCAGGAGGTTTTTGGCAATTTATGCCACAAACCGCACGCAACTTCGGTTTAAAACAAAACAATTGGTACGACGGCCGCCGCGATATCGTTGCCTCTACCGATGCAGCGGTGCGCTATCTCAAACGCTTGAATACCATGTTTGATGGCGATTGGCTGCTAACCGTAGCAGCATACAATGCCGGTGAAGGTACCATACGACGTGCGATTGAAAAGAATCGCCAACAAGGAAAAGGTACGGATTTTTGGTCCCTGCCCCTCTCACAGCAAACCCAGTCCTATGTTCCGCAATTATTAGCGTTATCAAAAGTAGTTGCCGATCCTGATAAATACGACCTTGAACTCAACGCCATCCCGAATAATCCTTATTTCACGACGGTGAATGTCGATTCAACAATTGACCTCGCACAAGCAGCGCGCATGGCAGATATAGATCCAAAAGAATTGCGCAACCTTAATGCTGGCTACAGCAGATGGACAACCGACCCTACCGGCCCGCATCAATTATTAGTGCCCGTTGCCGACGCTGCACAATTCACCCTGAGCCTCGACAAACTGCCCAAAGTTATACCGGTCAAAGTTGCCGGTGATTACAAAGTAAAATCCGGTGATACTCTGGGCGCTATTGCCAAACGTTTCGGAACCAGCGTTGCCGCAATTCAGTCAGCGAACAATCTCAAATCTGCACAATTAAAAGTTGGCCAAAGTTTGAGTATTCCCGGTCAAGCACCGTTGAGCTCCCCTTATGCGATTCAAGCTGAGCAAGAGCTGGCCCAGCGCAAGCAAAAAAATACCGGGACTTATTACACGATTAAATCAGGCGATAGTTTCTGGACCATAGCCAAACAACACGATACCAGCGTAAGTAATTTGTTGAAATGGAATGAGTTACCAGCCAACGCCACATTAAAACCCGGACAAAAGCTTTTGGTCGTTAACAAAATTGCCGAACAATCAACCGATAACAAAATTACTTACCAAATTAAAAGTGGCGATACACTGCACAAAATCGCACACAAATTTGATGTTTCCAAAAAAGATATTTTGAACTGGAATAAAGTAAAAGACGAAAGTTACATTCACCCAGGTCAGGAATTAACCATTTATTTCACTGCAAAAAATTAATCACGCCAAGGTGATAATAAAAAGCCAGCATCTCGCTGGCTTGTTTGCATTCCGAACCAAAATAACTGACAAGTTTATTTAAACGTATTACACGCCTCAACTTTACCCTGCTCAAAACCACGCTTAAACCAATCCATCCGCTGTTTTGAACTGCCATGGGTAAAGCTTTCCGGGCGTACAACTCCGCCCGCTTGCTGCTGTAATTTATCGTCGCCAATAGCTGATGCAGCATTCAATGCTTCTTCGATATCGCCATCCTCTAACATTTGCCGTTCAGTATCAGCATAGTAGCCCCAAATCCCCGCATAACAATCCGCCTGCAATTCCAACTTTACCGACAGTTGATTAGCTTGCGCTTTTGATAATTGCTGTTGCTCGCGTGTCACCTTGGCCGAGGTTCCCAATAAGGTTTGCACGTGGTGCCCCACTTCGTGGGCAATTACATAGGCTTGTGCAAAATCACCGGGTGCACCCAGTTTGTTTTTCATATCTTCGTAAAAAGCCAAATCAATATACAGTTTATGATCACCAGGACAATAAAATGGTCCCATCGCTGATTGTGCATAACCGCATGCGGAGCTTACCGAATTGCGGAACAGTACCAACCTGGGTTCTTGATAGGTCAAGCCCAGCTTTTTAAATTCCAGATGCCAGGTCGATTCGGTATCAGCCAATACTACTGAGACAAAATCGGCCAACTCCTGATCTTTAGCCGATAACTGTTGCTCGCTTCCAACTGATGATTGAGGATTTGTCGCAAGCTGTAATAAATCAATCCCGAGAAATTTGGCTCCAAAGTAACCGACCACACCTATCAGCAACAATATACGGCCCGCTTTTGTGCGCAACAAAAACGGCAAAATACGGGCAACCACCGCAATCCCGCCCATTGCCATGGAGGGACCACCTGAACTGCGCAGATCTTCAATATTGTTACTACGACGCCCATCTTTCCAGCGCATATTAATCCCCTTAAACCTAAACCAACGCGTTATTAACCTAAAGCAGCACGCTATGCGATTTAAACCACAGTAATGCTGGTCCGAACTGCAGTAGCCTTTAGCTAACTGGCAATAATGTTGAAGACAGGAAAATATCGATTCCAGACAAAACACTATCGAGTCAAA
The DNA here is from genome assembly GCF_058800985.1 of Cellvibrio sp. GW822-FHT04B05. Lineage (NCBI taxonomy): Bacteria > Pseudomonadati > Pseudomonadota > Gammaproteobacteria > Cellvibrionales > Cellvibrionaceae > Cellvibrio > Cellvibrio sp. GW822-FHT04B05. The sequence continues at coordinate 380,980 of NZ_JBXAMU010000005.1, forward strand.
CCGCGCTACTATAGCCAGGATAATCAACCAGCGTCGGATCGCTAGATAACAGATACACCTCATATTCTGGTACGACGCATCAAGGCCATCATGACAACAGCGTATTTCAATAAGTACATCTGTAAAATTCAGGAGTTTTTATGCCCACAAGCCCCTTGGCTGGCCAACTTTTACCCGCGGACTTGCTGGTAGATCTCCCTCAACTCATTGAGGCTTATTACACCAATAAACCTGATGTTGCGATTCCTGAGCAACGCGTCAGCTTCGGCACTTCCGGGCATCGCGGTTCATCATTCAAAACCAGCTTTAACGAAAATCACGTGCTCGCGATTACCCAGGCGATTTGCGATTACCGCAAGCAAGCCGGTATCAATGGTCCGCTTTATATCGGCATCGATACCCATGCACTCTCCGAGCCGGCGCAAATCAGTGCTGTCGAAGTGCTTGCCGCTAACGGCATAGATATCATGCTCGCTAAAGACGGTGAATATACGCCGACGCCAGCTATTTCCCACGCAATCCTTACTTACAACCGCGGTCGCACTTCCGGGCTCGCTGACGGCATTGTGATCACCCCGTCACACAACCCGCCCGATAACGGCGGCTTCAAATACAATCCACCTAATGGTGGCCCGGCCGATAGCGACATTACCAATTGGATGCAGGCGCGTGCGAATGAATTATTGGAAAATCATCTACGTGATGTAAAACGCATGGATTATCTACAGGCGATAAAAACGCCCACGACCCATCACCACGATTATGTACACCACTATGTAAAAGATTTGATCAACGTTGTGGATATGGATGCGATCCGTGGTGCTAACGTACATATGGGTGCAGATCCGCTGGGTGGTGCGGGTGTAAATTACTGGGGTGCAATTGCCGATTATTACCAGCTGAATTTGAAAGTACTTAACACCGCTGTTGATAAAACATTTTCATTTATGACTGCCGACTGGGATGGAAAAATCCGCATGGACCCATCTTCTGCTTACACCATGCAAGGCATGGTCGAGCGCCGCAATTTATTTGATGTCGCCTTCGCATGTGATGCCGACCACGATCGCCACGGTATAGTCGCACCCAGCTGCGGCCTGTTACCACCCAACCATTATCTTGCTGTTGCAATTGAATACTTATTCCAAAACCGCCCGCAATGGAAAGCAGATACTGCCATTGGAAAAACCGTTGTCAGTAGTGCAATGATTGATAAAGTCGCGCAAAAAATTCGTCGCCGCCTGTATGAAGTTCCGGTCGGCTTTAAATGGTTTGCGCCCGGTTTATTTGATGGCTCACTCGGTTTCGGCGGCGAAGAAAGTGCTGGTGCATCATTCTTGCGTATTGATGGCAGCGTCTGGACTACCGATAAAGACGGCATTATCCCATCACTGCTGGCAGCCGAAATTAAAGCAAAAACCGGACGTGACCCTGGCGAGCGTTACAAATTGCTCGCGGATGAATTTGGCCATGCCGCAGAAGCGCGTGTAGAAGCGCCCGCTAATACGGCGCAGAAAAAAGCCTTGTCAAAACTATCACCAGAGCAAATTACCTCGACCGAATTAGCCGGTGACAAAATCGAAACCATTCTGACCAATGCTCCTGGTAATAACGCTGGTTTCGGTGGTATTAAAGTGATGAGTAACAGCGGTTGGTTTGCAGCGCGTCCATCTGGCACCGAAGAAATCTATAAAATCTATGCAGAGAGTTTTAAAGGTGAAGCGCATTTGCAACAATTGATTGCAGAAGCGCAAGTAATTGTGGATAAGGCTATTTCATAATAGACACTCCATACGAGCACAAATAAAAACGCCCGATACTGTCGGGCGTTTTTATTTCAGGATTTTTTTAGACTTTTATTTATAGATGCCCGGCCTTAATTCATCGAGGGCAACGGAATAAAATCTGTCTCCCCTGCTACCATCGCAAAACCGCCATTAGTCCAACGCTCTCCTGCCGCATGTATTTTTTCGCGCGACGATGCCACAAAATTCCACAGGATAAATCTATCACCCGCAAGAGGTTCACCGCCGAGCAACATCAAACGTGCACCGCTGACTGTCGCGATAGAAGCATTCTCATCTAACACTGCTAAATGGAATTCCGGTACCTCTTCGCCATTAACGGTGACGCTCCCCCAAGCAACATAAATAGCCAGTTCCTGCCCCGGAAAATCAGGAGAGTATTGCGAATCTGCACCAAGCGCTATATCAAGATAGGTAGTTGCACTTGCCGTTTTAACCGGTGATGCAACACCAAACGCCTCACCAATCAGCACTTGAACACTCATGATAGGCAAATTTACCGAAGGAATAATATCCGCCGGATAATGCGCAAATGAAGGTTCGCAGTCTTCAACTTCAGTCGGTAACGCTAACCAGGTTTGAATGCCTTCAACAGTTTTATCTTGCTCGCGCACATCTTCAGGCAAACGTTCTGAGTGTACTATTCCGTTACCCGCTGTCATTAAATTTATTGCACCTGGCTCGATACGTTGATTAAAACCCAAACTATCCCGATGCATCATGGCACCGGTAAATAAATAGGTAACAGTGGCCAAACCTATGTGTGGATGTTGGCGAACATCGCCGGATGTGGTACCCGCTTCAAAATGTGCAGGCCCCATATGATCAACAAAAATAAAAGGACCAACACGCTGTTTCAGTCGCGATGGCAACAAACGTTTTACCGTAAAACCGATTTCCTGGGTACGCGGGGGAATGATTAAAGTCATTGTGTCATCCTCTGATTATCTTTAAAAGTCTAACGAATATAAACCAACACGGTTAAAATTGTTGCAGATGTTTTTCAAGGTGCGCCAACAAAGCAGTCAATCGAAACGGCTGATATTTCCGTTCCTTATACACCGCATAAATTGCAGTAGATTGCCCTTCGTATTTTCCATCCAATAATGGCACTAATCGGCCTTGATTAATATCATCGCGCAAATCGATGGCAGATTTGTATACAACACCATGCCCCGCCACACCCCAACGGCGAACCACTTCGCCATCATTCGCATTGCGATTACCCTGAATCGGGATTTCAACTAATTCGTTGTCGCGATAAAAAATCCAATGATTATAAGGGCGGTCATTGCGATAGAAAAATAAGCAATTATGTTGAACCAAATCTTCCAGGCAATTTAATTGCGGCATCATCGCGATATAAGCAGGCGCTGCCGCAAGCAAGCGGCGATTGTCGCAAAGCTTGCGCGCAATTAACGCTGAATCTCGCCAATCGCCGTAGCGAATAACAAGATCCAAACCTTCCCTATATAAGTCCTATATCATGTCGGAAAAGTTCAGCCGCAGACTCACACGTGGATATTGCAGTTGAAACTCATCAAGAATATTGAGCAACAGATGGCGCCCAAGATCCGATGGCAATCCGATACTGATTTCCCCGGCAACGGATGTTTGCAAATTGCGCAGTTCAGATTCTGCATCACCCAGAGCACCCAGTGCATGTTGCACATAAGGAATAAGGCTCTCACCAGCCGCGCTAAGGCTGAGGCTGCGCGTGGTTCGCTCCAACAGGCTCACACCCAAGGCCAACTCCAATCGCTTGATCGCAGCAGAAACAGCAGCATTGGTAATGTTTAACTGGCGCGCAGCCTCACTCATGTTGCCGACATCGGCAACGCGCAAAAACAGCTCCAAATCCTGTAATGAATAGGTTTTACTCACTGCTAATTCCCGGTCGTTATAGCAATTATCAAAATTTAATTGATAGTTATTAAACCAATATAACCATTATCAAATTAATACCCAAGGCATAGACTTATATCATCTTGAAATCCTGATAACGGAGCAGGTTATGAAAGCGCGCAGCATATTGATTATGTCGATTATATTTTTTGCCTGAACAATACCGACCAACACTGGCAAGCAATGGCAGAATTAATTAAACCCCAAGGCCATATTTGTTCAATTGTCGAGCTGAGTGGGCAAGTGGATTTAAATTCGCTGAAAAATAAATCCGTCAGTTTCACGTGGGAACTGATGTTTACGCGCTCACTGTTTGAAATTGAGGATATGATCGAGCAACATCATTTATTAAACCGGATTGCAGATCTGGTAGATGCCAGTGCAATCAAAACTACACTCAATAAAATTTTGAGCCCAATCAACGCTGAAAATTTGCGCACTGCACATGCGTAAATTGAATCAGGTAGCACTATTGGGAAAATTGTACTGGAAGGTGGTTGGTCACGTTGATAACGGATTTATCAACACATTAAGGTTGATGATGCGTGCTGATATTAATAGTGGCATGAGACAGCAATTTATGGATCGGACATTTCTCAACAATATCCAATAGTTGCTGTTTTTGCTCATCGCTCAAGCTGCCTACAAAATGAATATTCAGCGCGAGGTTATACTCGCCTGATTTTTCTTTGCTGTTATCACGCTCAATACCAATATTAATACTTTCCAATGGAATCCCACGGCGTTTCGCGTACATAGTAAGCGTAATCGCCGTACAAGCAGCCAGGGATGAATCCAGTAAAGCATGTGGATCAGGTGCTGAACTCTCGCCACCAAGGCTGGTTGCCACATCGGCAAATATATCATGGGCTTCGATGCTAATTCGCTGGCGGTAAGTTCCTGTTTCGTCTTTTTGTAATCTAATCATTTTTAAACTTGCCCTTAACTTATAGCCGTAACAACTTTTTCATTGTGTTTGGATCATAGCCGCGCAGAACTTCGCCACGAATGACAATCAATGGGATACCGCTGCCACGCAGCTTATCGTATTGAGCCTTACCTTCCTGCGATTTTTCAATGTCGTATTCAACGTATGCAATATTGTGCTGTTTAAAAAACTCGCGCGTCTTTTTGCAGTAGCCACACCAATCAGTTGCATATAACACAACACCTTCTGGATGTACTGCAGAAAAATCGGGCGGCGGACTAAACTCATCGCGCAGTTTATTCCAATTTAAAAAGATGCCTAGCGCAATTAATAGCAATAAATATTTCTTCATCGTTTAAATCCGGCAATTCAACGGCAAGTCTTTCAATTCCAAATCCGTACGGTTTTCACCTACCGCTTTCATACCCGCCGGTATTGCAGCCTTACCGCAAATCCAGGAAATAGGACTCTCCGGCGAACCATCCACCATGATCGGCTGAACACTAAGGGTTTTGTTTTTAATTGCCGCATGCGCTTTGTTGCCAAAGTGAATATGAAATGCACCATCTTTTAAATCGATGCGGTCCACATAGTTACCCAACAATTTTTCGGCAACCGGTATTCCTGCTTCCTGGTTGTTTTTCAAAAAAATCTGCGCACTTTTATGATAGAACGCCACCAGTTTCTTGTAGTCTTCAATCAATTCCATTGATTCAATTACTTGCCGGCGAGCAATGGTCGGATCAGGAGATGGCATAGCGATCAATGCCAATATGGCAATGATGCCGACTACCACCATCATTTCTATTAACGTAAAACCGTTTCTTCTCGTCACACTGATTCCTTATCACACATTAACGAATAAATTTCGCCACATACCAGCAGCTTGCATGCAGTTCATAACCCTGCTCTTTTGCCCACGCCAAACCTGCGCGTACCAACTTTTCGGCAAGGCCTTTGCCGCGAAAGGCGGGGGGCACAAAAGTGCTATTAAAATCGACTGCGGCATTTCCCTCGCGGGTAAACAAACGATAAGACATTACTGCATCGCCGCCTTCATTTGAGATCACAAAACGTTGTTGACCGGGTAAATGCTGTACATCTGTCATGGAAAACCTCCAAGGGTTCATTATCAGTGTAATAGGTTAGAACATAAAAAAATCCCCCAGTGCCTGCGCAGATGGGGGATTTTTTCGATAAACGGAGATTTATCCTACACTTTGGAACCCCAAAGGTCATATTCATCCGAATGCTCAATTAACACATTGACGAGATCACCCGGTTTTACATCCTCTTCACCATTCAGGTAAACACAGCCGTCAATTTCGGGCGCATCGGCGAAACAGCGGCCAATAGCGCCTTCTTCATCTACTTCGTCGATCAACACTTGCAATGTCTGTCCTACTTTTAATTTCAGGCGCTCTGTGGAAATTTTTTGCTGCAACAACATAAAGCGGTCATAGCGCTCTTGCTTGATGTCGTCTGGCACATGATCCGGCAAGTCGTTGGCTTTAGCACCTTCAACGGGCGAGTATTGGAAGCAGCCTACGCGATCCAATTGCGCCTCCTCGAGGAAATCCAGCAATTGTTGGAAATCATCTTCCGTTTCACCGGGGAAACCAACAATAAAGGTTGAGCGGATAGTCAGGTTAGGAACCTGCTCGCGCCAGCTCTTGATGCGCTCCAGCGTTCTTTCCACTTGTCCGGGGCGACGCATTTTGCGCAGCAAGGTTGGGCTGGCGTGCTGGAAGGGGATATCCAGGTAAGGCAATACCTTACCTTGCGCCATCAGCGGGATAATGTTGTCCACATGGAGGTAGGGATAGACATAGTGCAAACGTACCCAAACACCCAACTCACCCAATGCTGCCGCTAACTGATACATATCAGTTTTGAGCGGGCGACCATCCCAGAAATCGGTGCGGTGCTTGATATCAACGCCGTAAGCAGAAGTATCCTGCGAAATCACCAATAACTCTTTTACACCGGCCTTTACCAAACGCTCCGCTTCGCCCATCACCTGGCCGATGGGACGACTGACCAACTTGCCGCGCATATCAGGAATAATGCAGAAACTGCAGGAATGGTTACAGCCTTCCGATATTTTGAGGTAGGCGTAATGGCGCGGGGTCAATTTGATGCCTTGCGGCGGTACCAGATCAGTAAACGGATTGTGGCGCGGATTGGGCGGCAAATGTTCATGCACTTGCGCGAGTACTTCCTCGTAAGCATGGGCACCGGTAATACCCAATACATTCGGGTGAATCTGGATGATTTCGTCTTTTTTGGCGCCCAAACAACCGGTTACCAATACTTTGCCATTCTCTGCCAATGCTTCGCCAATGGCACCTAAAGATTCCTGCACAGCAGAATCGATAAAACCGCAGGTATTTACAATCACCATATCGGCATCGTTATAGCTGGGCACAATATTATAACCTTCCGTGCGCAACTGGGTGAGGATTCGCTCTGAATCCACCAGATTTTTAGGGCAGCCCAAAGACACAAAACCGATGGTATTACCCTTATCAGCACCAACCAGTGCCTGGTTGGCTAGTGTTTTGGCCGGGATATCCAAGGTTGTGGTTTGCGAGGGATCGAAGGTGTTTACAGTCATAGTGTCTCGTGCGATTGGAGCGGCTGGAAAAAGTCGGCGGATTGTACATGAAGTGGGTAAAACTTCCATCCGATATCGATTAAAAAACAACCAAATAAAAGCTCATCCTGGGAAAATAAGCGCCATATAGGAAATGACCTTCCCCTAACAAAACTTATATGGCTTTCACCGGCACAAAAGCACTGTAGAGCCCTGTAGTATCAAAAGCGGCTATTTCAAACTCGTACTCACCTTGCAAATTATCAAAATAATAAACATCAACATAACTATCATTGATAATGATACTTGTGTAACGATTATCCGTTTTGCGTTTATAACGCAACTCATATCCTCCGATTTCAGTAATATCGAGGACCTTGCCATTCTCGCGTTGACTAGGCGCTGTCCAGTAAACCTGTACCGGCCCATTAACTAACGCAGCATTAGAAGACGCAGACGAAGTCGATGAAAATGATGATGAAGAAACAGGTACAAGGCTACTAGACGAACTGCTCTTTGGCTGGCTACTCGGTGCAGAACTCACACTCGAACTGCTAGAAGTTGGATTGATAACCGGCAAAATGATCGTAGGCGAGCTATTAGCTGAAGAGAGAGAGTGAGAAAAACCTGGCGCTGAAGATTGATTGGCCGATGAATTATTGGTAGATGGGTTGGGAGATGAAATTTCACCAGCCGGCTCCACGGAATCAGCGGAAGATACAGGCTTGCTAACTACCGGCTGCGATGAAACAGTTTGTGAGTTCGGAGCCTGCGACTGGGTATTATTAGTTCCCGTTCCTCCCCCGCTTCCACCTCCGCCACCGCAAGCAGCCGTCAATAAAGGAGCAATAAATACCATTACTGCAGTGGTTTTGCGTAAGCGTCGCTGCCACCCAAGGCCGGATTTTAATTGGCTACGATTTATAAAACCCAACTCAATTAATACTTCGCCCAATTCCTGTTTATAACTATCAGGCGCCTTTGCCTGAACTGCCTCATGCCGGCGAGTCTGTTGTAATTCGACTGCCTGTAATAATTGATCGCGGGTAATAACTCCCTGCTCTACCAGCAAATCGCCAAGGCGTGTTGACTTGTGTTCGTTAGCCATAAAAACCTCGTATTAAATACTGGAGTAGAGTTTACGTTTTTTAGTGAACGCCCACTAAAGCCCTTATTTATCTTTTAAAAATATTTTTAATAACTCAGCAAGCTAATAAAGATTAGCAACTAATTTCCAACGTGCCGAGATTAATCCGGATACGTTCCAATGCTTGAGCAACAACCAGCTGACGGGTTCCTATATTCATGCGCATAAATCCATTACCGCCTTCACCAAATACGCTTCCAGGGCTCATCCCCACTTTACATTCACGAGTAAAAAAATCCCGAAGCTTACTATCATCCATGCCTAATTTTCGACAATCCAACCATAACAAATAAGTTGCTTCCGGCGAATTAACCTTGATGTTTGGAATATTCTCTTTAATAAAATTGACTGCAAAATCGCGCGTTGATTCCAGATAGGACATTAATGCATTTAACCATTCATCGCCCTCACGATAAGCGGCTTCGAAAGCAGTTATGCTTAACGGATTGGTATTACCAACATGCAAACTTTCGAATACATAGCGCATTGCCTTGCGCTGCTCAGGATCGGGAATAACCAGTGCCGATAACCCCAGTCCCGGGATATTAAAGGTTTTATTCGGCGCAATTGTCGTGATGATTTTATCGCCCGGTTGTGAAAGCCGACCCAGCATAGTGTGCTTAACACTGGAATAAACCAAATCGCAGTGAATATCGTCAGAAAGGATAGTCAAATCATAGCGACGCGCAATAGATAGCAGCGTCTGTAACTCTGCCTCATTCCACACGCGCCCTACCGGATTGTGCGGCGTACACAACATCAACAACCGCGCGCCCTGCTGTGCGCAGTATTCCAGGTGCTCAAAGTCAATTTCGTAGCGGTTATCTACTTCGCGCAATGGATTATTGATCAGCTTGCGATTATTGGTGGTCACTGCGGAAAAAAAAGGAAAATAGACGGGAGACTGTACAATTACCCCCTCGCCTTCTTTCACAAAAGCTTGCGCTGCTGCAAATAGCGAAGGCACAACGCCGGGAGCAAAAAGAATCCAATCACGCTGAATAGTCCATTGATGGCGACGCTGAAACCATTCAATAATTGATTGGTAAATACTTTCAGGATAAAGGGTATAACCAAATACCGGGTGACTGATACGCTCTTGTAATGCGCGAGTGATGCATTCCGGCACGGCAAAATCCATATCCGCCACCCATAAAGGGCTGACATCGGCCGTACCAAAATACTGTTGACGCCCATCAAATTTTACTGAGTTGGTATTTTCGCGATTAATGAGTCGATCAAAATCAAAAGTCATTTTGCAATCCGTTAGGGAAATATTTGTTTTTAATCAGTAATCAGTCGCAACTAGTTGAACGTGTAGAATACGGTTTGAAAAAATAAGCTATTGAAGCCTGTTTTGCAGAAGACTTAAAGTTATTAAAAAAATAAAAATCGTAGAATATTTTAGATAGCCAATCGAGATAATGTATTCACTTGATAGATTTGCCATTCAGAAGTTTTATAAACTGTAATTTAGCTGTCGGTCAGGGCGCTAGAAATGCACATCTCTCTGATGTGCATTTTCATACTCAACATATAGTGTGCCCTTACATTAGAATACACTCACTTCGCGGCTGATTTTTATAAAGTCAACGTTAGGACCTCCAGCAGAAACATTTGCCTTCGCTCGAATTTTATTTATACCTCTTTGCAATACAACAGAAATAGAGGTATGCGTCCATTGAGCCCAATTTCCTGTTGGCGCAAATGACATTGCCGGATTTACAACAACATCATTTATCTGTATCTGCATAGGTCTATCAACAGCACTACCATTAGCATATCTAAAATCAAGAACAACAGGGCCGTCGACGTCGCTCTCGACAATCCATTCCACATAACTGTTGGCCACACTATCATAATCAATAAAGCCAAGTCCGGAATAGCCACTTACATCATTAGCGACGCTTCCCAAATACACACTAGCTGCTTCCGCCTGATAAATATTTTGGGTGTTTGAAATCTGATATTGGTTAGGTGCAGCAGGCATACTGTTGGTTTCTTCATAGTAAATACCCCGAATTTCTTCTGATGTTAACGCACGGTCATAAATACGCAAATCATCTAACGCGCCCTCAACAAACCGAGAGGTTGCTCCGATGCCTCCGACTCCATCTGAATAAAAACGGTTATTCAGCAATCCGACAAAAGTATTAAGCATTCCCGTGTAACGACTATCACGCGGACTGGCTGTACCATCAAGATTGCCATCTATATAGATTTTCACTATTCCTTCACTGGGACCCGACTGCAATGCACGAGTAAATACGATATGGTGCCAAACTCCGTTTGTAATTGGCGTCATACCCAAGAATCTGACATCACCAACAGCAAGACCGAATTGCCCCTGTGGCCCTAAAGAACCCCACTTTATGTGATTTCCTGAATTGTTATAGTGGCTTCCAATAATTGCCATAGTAGATTCAGGCTGCCCTCCAACTTTTACGCCTTTATACCAGAAGCTCAACGTGGAATTACCCAATAAAGGCTGTGTGACTGCCTTAGGCAATTCAACATAAGCACCGAGTCCATCAAGCTCTATAGCAGTGCCAGTGGACACACTTCGCCCCGCAATCCATTTTACCGGTTTGGCGGTAGGATCTTGAAACACACCCGATAACTTTAGTGACGCAGCAACATTCGTGGTTGAAAACGTTTCCTGTCCAGCACCCTCATTAAACATCCAATAACTATGAGGTAAAATACCTATTACCGGTTCCGGTACTTGAAGCTGACAACAATTCACTACTCTGACAGTCGATTCTTCATCGCGAATTTCAGCTATTAATTCATATGTTCCCGGTGCAATGTTACTTACATCCAACAGATACTGATCGTATTCCCCATCAAGGTCTTCACTAATATTCTCTGTAATAGTAATCAATTCCATTGGTGATGAAGAAACCCTCTTCAGCATTAATTTAATCGTTGCTGCGCTGTCCGGATCACTGTCTTGCCATTGAATAAGTAAAGTGCCGTCACGCTGGGTGACGTTTTGTGATGGCAACAAAAAGGTGAGCTGTGGCTTAACATTCACTGTTGGCAAATTAATAGTGAATGATTCAACAGTGCTCCACTCACTGAATTGGCCATCAGTATCTTCTGCACGCATACGCCAATAGTACGTTGTCTGGTCTGCAAGTATTGGATCCAATTGCCACATTGGCGCAAGTGTAACTTCATAAAAGATACGGTGGGTTAGTGCAGCATCGGTGTAGAGCTCGATGTGATATTTCACAATCGTTCCTTCGGGATCCTGTGATGGATTTGCTTCCAGAACCACAGTTTGTGAAGGTACCAGCACACCACCCACCGGATTTTGCAGTACCGGAACCGAAGGCGGTTGATTGACGAGACTGACAGTAAAGTCACTCATTACCCAAGCAGATTCTGCTGCACCATCACTGGCTTTCACGCGCCAGAAATAATGAGTGTCATCAGTGAGTCCCGTCACTTTCCATTGGGTGTAGGATTCACCTGCCGAAATAGCGGGAGATGTTTGTTTATCCTGACTATCGAAGGTATTGGTTTTATCCAATTCAAAATAATATTTCACGGATTGCCGTTCCGGATCACTGCTATTGATAATACGCAGTAACACACTGTTATCCATCTGCAAGTCGCTGACGATTGATGCCGGAGCCGGTGAATCAATCTGCGGATCAGTTGGTGAATTATTGTGAGTGTTGACAAAGAAGCTACCCCATTCCGATTGCGTTGTAAGTCCATGTTCATCGGTTACCACTGCTTGCCAGATATAGCGCTTATCTTCCTCAAGCACCTTGGCTACAAACCAACTGGTGTGGCCGTTGTTACCTGCTAATAAGCCGCTTACATTAGCCACAGGTGTATCCAGATCTGACTCTTCATACAACACAAATGCATAACGTAATTCATCGCGATCTACATCAATACTGTTGGTAATTCTGAGTGTTGGGCTCACGTCTGGAATGCTGGCATCTATCGCCGGCGAACTTATATGCGGCGCAGTGGGAGCATCGTTCGCTGTATTAATAAAAAACCGGCTTTTTATCCATGCACTGGAAGTATTGACGTTACCCGTTTGAATAGACTTCGCACGCCAGTAATAAAGGGTATTATCTTCAAACGCAAAGCCCTCTTCCAAATCCACCGGCGATATTTTCCAGTGTGTAGTACCGTCAGGTATCCCACTTCCCTCTCCCTCGCTAATGGTTGCAGTACCCATTAATTCAGTCAGCGCATTATCTTTATAAACTTCAAATACAATGGCCACGGTGTCTACACTGGAAGGATGAAGACCATTGGTCACCACCAATTCCGGTTGTAATGGCAGTGATTCGCCATCAAGCGTATCGGCATCAAAAATCGGTGATAAAATTTGTGGGGCCGAAGGCATTGCCTCAATAATATTAGGGTCAGTACCGTCTTCAAACTCTTGTAAGTCAGTACGCCCATCGCCATCGGTATCCCCGGTTCCATCTTTATCCAGATTGCCGAATTTCTCGCGTTCCCAATCATCATCCATACCATCGCCGTCGGTATCGTTAGCGGGATGGACAATAATATTCACACTGCGCTCAGCGGTTAACTCGCCATCAGTGGCGACAAAAGTTACGGTATAATTTCCTGCTTGCCCAACAGCAGGCGTCCAATTAAATACACCTTGATTTATAGCGCTGGGATTAAAGCTGGCACCCGCTGGCAATTGCAGTGGGTTGATGGTTGGCAAGGTGTTATTAGGATCTGTTGCGCGCACTAAAAAGCCGACATTGCCACCTTCAAACGTGACTATATCTTGCATAAATTGAATGACTGGTGGCTGAGGTAAATCAACTATATTACCGCCCCAATAAAGGGTGTAATTTCCGTTGGAGGTATTATCAAAAACATTAACAAAGTATTCAAAATTGATGTTATCTGAAGCGCGCTTTTTAGAGAGCCAGGCATTTTGCGGATGAACGGCTGTGCCATTTGCACGTACCACTTTTGCTAATATTTTATTACCATTAAAAGGATCTGTTCCTGTTGCGTAAGTCAAACCACCCACTGGCTCAAATTCAAAACGGCTGCGGCTGGAACCCTCACTGGTAATCACTGCATTCTCTACCGCAGCGACTTTTTTGCAATTAGTACAGGTAATTTCGTTTAAACCTGTAGGTTCAGATTCATACAAGTACAATTCACGGGTAGCAGAATAAGCAAGGAAATCGCGCAAACTGTCGCGTCCCGATAAATCCATTAATACATCACGCACTAAAAAATTGGCGTTAGTAGCTTGCAACAAGGAGGTTAACTCTCCACCCAATTCATCGGCATGGGTAAAGCTGGCATTGAAGGCGATAAATTTTCCAGCAAGGTTAGACTCCATAATCCAGCGCCCCGCGGTAACCCCCTTGGGTTCAATATTGCCAAAATTAATTAATAAAGTCGGTGCTGCAGGTTGGTCTTTCAGGTAACTACCGAGAATTTTAAAATTAACGGCCAGCCCTAATTTATTTTCTACAATACGCGGTTGGGCTGATTCGATTTTTACACTCTTGGCAGAACCAAATCCATTATTGCTAATACGCACGCCCAATGTGTAAGGCTCTGACGGCTCAATCTCCGGTGTAAAACCATTATCACCAATGATTTCTTCTGTTAAAAAGTAATCAAGCGTTAATGCTGGCTGCGGTTTTACCACGATGGAATCAGCGGCAACATTCACAACTTCCTCTTTACCGCCGTAAGAGTATTTCAGCTCAGCGCCCACAAAAAACAATTTTCCATCTTTGGTTTGGCCTGCGGCATTGGCGGTAGGAATAATTAACCAACGTAATTCACCAATCTTTTTCGGGGCAATGCTGCCGCCTTGAATGAAACCATCGGCACCATTTTGCAAACCGGTTACATCGCGGGTGTCATCGACACGAATAAAAAAGGCGGCATTGCTTACCGCTGTATTAGAGGTTGCAACAACCGGGTTGCCGTCCGCATCGGTGAATAACACTTTAACGCTGACATTTTCCAGCGAAAAGGTATCCAGGCTATTGGTAATACGCATCAACGCCTCAAAACCCTGCCGCTCCATGGTGAGCTCTTGCATGATTTCGATTTTAACTTCAGCACACAATGCTTCCTGCGCACTAGAAGACCAGGAACATAGGCTCAACACTACGCCTAACCATGCAGCAATAAAACGCATATCCATTACCCACCAACCCTATTAACCAATAAAATAATATTCAATTTAAGAAATCATCGCCGAATAGTTGCGATGATGTCTGCCAATCACTTGGATTGTTTCAGCAGCGCCATAATTTCGTCGTAATCAGAACCATTTTTTACGCGGGTGTAACCCACCAAGTAGCAGGATAACCAGCAATTCCCATAGTTTGGAGCAACTGGTTTTTATCGCCGCCTTTCTCTACATCAACATTTTCAAAACTTACGCCATTTGTATGGGATTTATAAATATTGATCAAAGGTTCAAGGAGCCTGCCCCATTGATAGATCGTGATCGTATATATTCTTTCAAATGCCATAAATACGGGTTGTGATCCGATATGTTTTTCCAACCTAAAGTAACTTTCCAAATTATGCGTTACTATCTTTTAATCCTATTTACCTTTTTTCGAATTTTTCTCTTATCCAAAAAAAACAAGAAAATTAGGAAGCACAAGCCTCCAAGCACGGCTGCATAAGCTTGGTATTCAGGAAAATTATATTTAGCAATAAACAGAGCCAGGAAAATACAACTAGCACTGCCTCCAAATCTAAATAAAAATTCATTGAGGGTCGGTCTTTGTTTCATTTGCATGGCTCGCATTCGTCATCAGGTGGAATTCGCCAGTGGCTCTCATCAGGTATCATGTTTCCCGCGACCTCAGCTGTGCCTTCAACAGCTGCCCAACTGGCAGCCTCTTTTGCTCCGTTTTTATAGTTTTTATTTGCTCGTTGACTTGTTCGCTTTGCCCCACGACTACCACTTTTTAAATTCTTGGCCCTCGCACTAAGGCGCTCCCCCTTCATAATTGTCGACGCCCCAGAAGTTAAAGCCCATGGATTCGTGGCGCCAAGCACCGCTGCTATTGCTACGACATCCCATTTGATGCATTCGATACGGCCGCCATTATTTGCCATTTGAATACCAATATCCATCAAAGCACCAATTGCAGCTCCACCTATTCCCAGTTCGCCTGTTGGATCTGTAAATGCAAATGGATTTTGATATGCATAAACATAATAATTTATGCTACTAGCAACCCCCAACGGATCTTCTTGTAAATAACGTGCGGTGTCTGCATCGTAATCCCTGAAATAATTTTGATGTAAGCCTGTCTCTTCATCAAAATACTGCCCCGGAAACCGCAAATTATTTTCCACGGTACTAACAGTGATATGCGCTTTACCAAATGCGGAATACTGTGCGCTCCAAACAACACTCCCCGCATCATCGATTAATTGTTGCGGTGTGCCTAAATGATCATTGTGGTAATAGTAAAGTTCGCCAGCAATGGTGCGCTGGAATAGCGGATCGGTCATCCAGGTCTTTTTTGGATGGAAGTGGTATTCCTTGAGTAATTGGCCAGTGCTGGAGTATTCCGCCGCCAAACCATTTTCGTTGTAGAAATACCAGGTAGTACTTTCGCTAGCGGTTTTCTTTACGCGCTGCCCATGCGGATTGTAGGCGTAATCTGCAATTCTATTACCATCACGCTTTACTGCGATTAAACGCTCTTCGTGGTTATACACATACTCAGTGGTGATGCCATTATTAGTTTGGGCTTTAGTGTGCCCATTAGCGTTATAGGTATAAGTAACATCCCGCGTGTTATCACTTGAATCAATCGCTTGTAACTGATTTTTCTGGTTGTAGTTTTGGCTTTCGCTCGCACCATTTTCGGTGCGCGAAATTCGGTTACCTACACCATCGTAATCAAAGGATTCGTCGTTGGCTGCGTAACCTTCCGGTGAATCAGCAGTGGTCAGACGATATAAATTGTCATAGCTGTAGTTGAAAACACCTTCGCCTTTTTCAATTTTTTCGATGTTTTGCGACAGGTCATATTCATACACCGCTTTGGCCAGTTCGGTATTATTTGCCTTTCGTAGTACACGCTCTTCCAGTTGTTGGAAGTCATCATACTTCAGCGATATTTTTTGACCACCGGGTAACAACAATGTCTGCGGTACCATCCATTCAAAATTAGCCCAACTGATTTGACCTTCACCGGGAATATTCACCGCCATTAACTGATTATTTTTGTTGTAGTGATAGGTAATTCCTTCTTGATTTGTGTAGATTTTTTTGAAAAATAGACTATCACCTGCTTTATTATCAAAGCAAGTGAAAGAATCTATTTTTACAGCAGATAAATCCATTAATTAAAAATCCTTAGAATATAGATTTCATTAAAAATTATTAGTACGCCATTAAAAGATAAAATTTATTTCTTTATTATGTGCAATATAAAAACAGTAACTCCAGAAATAAATATTGCCAAAAATAGTCCAACTGTCACAGCTATTTTCCAAAATGGATCAAGATAACCAATATATATAAAGCTTCCAATCTGCCAAGACACATTAATTATAATAGCCGAAACAAATGGCACATAAAATGGAGATAATTTCGAAAACCGAAAAACAAAAATGGTAAGTAGTATTACTGTAGTGCAAAATAAAAAAATACTCATTTTTACTCCTTACAGTCATCGCAATTTTTATGTGCATCATCCCATGCTGACTGCCCCATATCCTCAACTGCAGAGGCATAAAGAGAAGCCAAGCCCAAACATTGACTAAGTATAGGATTCGTCACTCTATAACTATAAGGTGAACCACCTCCCAAAGACTGACATTTTTTTATCATGCACGTTTTAAAAGTCGAGTCACAATCCTGTTTTGCCCGTTTACAATCCCCATAACACTCATCATGCACCCATTGGGAGATTTACAGCAACAAATCACATATCCATTAATCCCATTAACCAATAAAGTAATATTTATATAGGAAATCGTTTTACGATTAAGTTTTTCTTAAATATAAATACCAATCCAAAACATAATTCAATTAGGCTTGCTATTAGATATGAAAAATAATGAATAAAATCTGCATCTTGACTTACAGATCCACTCAAGAATGTTGACAACATGATTAAGTTGTATGAAATATCAGGTATAGATTTAGCAAAAAAATAAATCCCAATAAGCTGAAGAGCTATACCGTACACCACACTTACTGTAACGGGAAAACTCAAATCATCGGAACTCTTTTTGTAAAGAAGCTTTGATATAGAAACTGGAATAGCTAAAAAAGAAGCTGCGACTAAAAAATAAACCAGATATAAAATGACACTTGTGTAATTTAGCGATGAAAGAGCCCCTATAACATTTGCTTGCTCATATAAAGGAATCCAATCTAAAAATTCGATGCATATGTGCGCAAGTAAAAACAAACCAAGAAGCCTAATTATAATCGCTGAAAACTCTATAACTTTCATTGCTCATCACCTTTAAAATTTAAAAAATTTATTATAAACCTTGCCTAATATCATCTCTTATCGCCCATTTGAGACAAATGCAATTTTTAGGCATTGTATTCATTCCTGGCCCGCTAGGCAGCCAAGCATCTACAATTTCAGGTTTTTGACACTGCCATGGGATAGTGGGGTCATAACACTCAGCCTTTTGACACTCAAAGATTTCATTTGCACTGGGATCTTGATCATTCCAGTCTTCTATCTCTTCTCCGATTTCTACCAATGCTTCATCTATTCTTTTAACGTCTTCTTTATTGTTTTCCACCATAGCTTGATTTCTTTTTTGCTCAAGCTCTTGCTTTCTTCTCTCATAATCTCGCCTAACATTAGGCGGCATATAACCCTTGGGTTGGCGATACTCGCCCCTAGGGCCTCTATTTGGACGAAGCCCTTTTAAACCATCTTCGTCTATGTAATATGATGGTCTATTGTTTACATAAGCAAAGGTATTTATTCCACCTCTTACACCCAAGGGATCAGACTCAATGTATCTACCTAGCCCTGGGTCATAATTTCTAAAATAATTGTAATGCAGCTCAGTTTCATTATCGTAATACTGCCCCGGAAATCGTAAATTATTTTCAACATGGTTAATTGTGATATGCGCCTTACCAAACACCGAGTATTGTGCTGCCCACACAATATTGCCTGAGGCATCCAGTATCTGTTGCGGTGTCCCCAAGTGATCATTGTAGTAATAATACAATTCACCTGCAGTAGTACGCTGGAACAACGGATCAGTCATCCAAGCCGTTTGCGGATGAAAGTGGTACTCCTTAATCAATTGACCACTACTGGTGTACTCAGCCGCCAATCCATTTTCATTGTAGAGATACCAGATAGTATTACCAGCCGCAGTTTTTTTGATACGCTGTCCCTTTGGGTCGTAGGCATAATCTGCAATGCTGACGCCATCACGTTTTATCGCAATCAATCGCTCCTCATGATTGTAGATATACTCTGTAATCACTCCATTTTGGTTTTTTGTTTCAGTATGCCCATTAGCATTGTAGGTATAAGTGGCAACCTGTGTATCATCACCGAAATTTATGCTTTCTAATTGATTTTTTGTATTGTAGGCAGGTGTTTCCGATATACCACCTTCAATGCGCAATATTCGATTGCCTACCCCATCGAAATCAAAGCTTTCATCATTCGCCGCATAACCATCCGGTGAATCGGCACTGGTTAAGCGATAGAGATCGTCATAGGTATAATTGAAAATACCTTCGCCTTTTTCAATTTTTTTGATGTTTTGCTCAAGGTCGTAGTCATAAACCACTTTAGCCAATTCACTACCATCGGCTTTTTTCAGTACACGCTCTTTTACTTGCTGGAAGTCATCATATTTCAGCGTAATTTTTTGCCCGCCAGGTAATAAGAGAGTTTGGGGCACCATCCAGTTAAATTCAGCCCAGTTGATTTGCCCTTCACCGGGAATATGCAACGCCATCAGTTGATTATTTTTGTTGTAATAGTATGTGTAGGTAATCCCTTCCGGATTGGTATAGGTTTTTTTCAAACCATTCGGGTAATAGGTGTAGAGATAGGTTTTGGTGAATCCACCAAAGTTCACCGTTACTGATTCAAGATGATCTAAGTTGTTATAAGTGTAAGTTTCACTAAACGGAGTTATATCTACCGTCGGCAATATACCTTCTTGTAAAGTTGAGAAAACATTCTGCTCCCAACCAGAAAATTGATCTTTTTCATTGAAAGTATAGTTAATTACCTTAATAGGATGAGCATGATCTTTATGTGCATATATACTTGTTTTAACTAATCGGTTTGATCGATTAAATTCAAAAACTATTTTTTCTTCTGATGGATTTATGTAATTTTTAATAAGTCCACTTTCATCATACATATATTGTCGCTGTTTATTTGTGTTTTGATCACTGCTTTTGGTTTCGCTCAGCAAGCTATTATTCTTATCGTAAGTGTAAATTGTTAAATGCCCCTCAGGGTCTTTTACTTGCAATAAATTATCGCGCGCATCGTAGGCAAACTCGGTTACACCACCTTCGGCATCGGTGATAGTTTTAACGCGGTTAAGTGAGTCGTACTCGTATACCGTTTCTTTTGTTTGCGCGTCGGCATTGACTTCCAGGTTACCCACCATATCGTAGCCACGCTTACGGATATAATTGCGGCTATTGGCTTGTTGTGTGGCTTGTTTAATACGATTGCGTTGATCGTACTCTAGCGATTTTTTATAGCTGGGATATTGAATACTATGCAGTAAATTTTCCTTATAATTAAAATGTGTAGCATTTCCCTCGCCATCTACAGTGCGCAATACACGCCCTTGGGTATCATAAATTGTTTGAGTTTTATTGCTGTTGGCATCGGTAGCAACAGTTAAGCGACCAGATTTATCATATTCCAGCTTAGTGACTTTACCATTATCATCCGTCATGGTAAGTGGCTGACCGTTAGCATTAGTGGTCAGGGTAACTTTACTACCACTCGCAAAAGTGACTGTTTCCAGATGACCGGTTTTGTTGTAGGTGTAAGTTTCACCTTTGTCATAAGGATCGCGACGGGTTAATAAATTATCCGCGGCATCGTAGGTATTTTTCCATGTGTATTGTTCATTGATAGGCAATATATTTGAACGCGCATCTGTAATAGTTTTGGCATTGCCTATCGCATCATAATCACCGTAAGTGGTGATGTTACCTTCAGGATCTGTGACTTTAGTGATATTGCCGTATTGGTCGTATTCATAACTGGTCGTAGCTAAGGCAGTATTATTTGCAGCGGACTCGCCGGTGATGACGGTTTTTACTTGACCGTATTCATCATAGGTATAACGGGTAATACGTTCGTCTGCAGTACCTTTGGCTTCAGTAAGCGTAAGCAAGTTGCCTTTTGCATCGTAGCCGTAGGCTGTAATAATGCCTTTTTCGTTGGTTTCGGTAAGCGGTAACTTATATTTCTCATGCCAGGTGCGGCTGATACTCGTGCCATCGGCATAGGTAATTTTTACTTCATTTTTCCACTGATCATATTCATGCGTAGTTTTATTTCCACGGGCATTGGTAATGACCTTTTGTTTTACATAACCAGGGGGATCCAATGCATCAGGAAGTCGCTCAGTTAATGTCGCCGAGGCTGGAGCATCCCTGCATGATTCAAATTGCACATTGCCACCTTCGACAGCACTACAGGCTTTAGGCACGAAGGTACACCCACTAAAATCGGTAGCATTTCCATATATTTCCCGATACGAATGATCGGGAGCAAGCCAACCACCTGTAAGCTCACAGTACTTGGATCCGGCATTTCCATCAGAAGAATAAAGACCCATGATACGAAGAGCGTATGTACCGTAACTAGGCCCTTTGTCATTGCTCATCGCAAAATCAACAGTAAAAGAGATCTCGCCATTGCGCATTTCCTTTACAGTTTCACCGAGATCATTCTTCCACGTTTCGACGACCTCACCCGAAACTAGCTTTTCCATTTGATAGATCAAAAATGTTTTCTTATCTTTCTCACTTGTTTTAGTGCTCGATATGTTATTCGGGTAAAGGGACACCCCTGTTTCACCGTCATAACTGGAAACATGATTTTCCGGCGTGGTTTGTTCGACAAATAACTGGTTACTACCTTTGTAAGTGTATTTCCAGCTGTTACCACGCACATCTACGACTTCTGATAGTTTATTATTTTCGTATTTGTAAATTACCTTTCTTCCTACATAGTCTGTCACCGACTCTAGAAGATTGCCGTTCCACTCAAGCGTCAGTACCACATTCCCGTGGTGATCTTTAATAAACTGTATTTTGTCATCTGGATTCCTATCTAAATATACAGTTACTCCATTTCTATCCATGTATTGCTTTATTGGAGTGGTAGCCCTGCCATATGCGGATGAAAGACTATGCCCTGAAGGAGCCTTAGGATTCATGCTTTCATAGAGAATTGAATTGCCATCACGACCTTGCCACTCTACTGATACATTTTCAGCGCCCTCTGTCCAGGACCAAGCCCCCGTTAAAAAACGATTACCCGATCTGTCTTGATAAATTAATTTACTGTTCTCTGAATGTGAAAAACGGTAGTTGCTATTGCTCCGCTTCATTGATAAAGCAGAGTCCACTACAGCGGGTTCCCAGCGACGATTCCATTTCCATCCACCTTGAACCCACTCACGAGTGATGCGAACATCACCACCCAACACTTTAACTTTGATATCTTCGATTTCCCGGGTGAGATCTAATTGATTTTCACCCGCTGCACACGTAAAAGATGACAGTAGACCTAACAGAAACAATGTTGTTAATTTTCTTAAGCTATTCACAATTGAATTCCACTCATTGATTCACGATTGAATTTAACTTTTTCAAGTCAAGTCCTTACGGCTCAACCAATCCTTAGTAAGGACGAAACGCGCCATACACATTAATTGCCGGAGCCATTGCCAGCATCACAACTATCGTCATTTGGGTCTTCTGAATCACATTCTTGCGATTCGCTGCTTATTGGAGTACCACCACCACTCCATCCCCAGCCTCCGCCTCCACTGCCGCCGCCGTGTGAATGAATATAAGTTGTACCTGCACTACCTCCAACACCACCGCAAGACCCCCAGTTAGTACTCCAACCAGCAGATGCGCTGCCAGATACTTCTGTGCCTTCCGCACACTCGGAGGTGTAACTCACCGCAGTAGCTGCACTGAAAGCACCACAACCACCACCGGTAGCAAATGCATCTGAGGCGGGATTGAAATCACGTAATGCATGGATACGATAGGGCAAAGTTAATACCTGACCTGCCGCCAGTGTTGCCGGAATTTCTTTAAGAAACTCAAAACGAACCATATCCGTACTAGCAGGTAATGATTGCTTAACATTTTCTGCTCGAATCAAGCCATGGTTAGTCAACGTAAATTCCCCTTGGAAAACTTCACCTTTTCTCATCACCGGTAATTGCACATGCAGCGGTTGCAACATTACTAATGCAATAGGGACATGTGTTTTAAACGTAGCTTCCAGTTTAATTTCATAACGGTCTTCTATTGTTATTTCCCGTACCGACCATTCGACATTAACGATGTTATTCATAAGAAACACTTTTTCAAACGATGAAACACCAGGTTTCACCCAAACACGACCGCTAACACTCGTATGGTCTGATGCACTAACACGATACGCGTAACGACCCGCAGGAATATTCTGAAAAATTACATCACCGTTTGCATCAGTGTTGAGATTGTAAACTTCACTCAATACATTTTCATTTTGTAATTGGATACGCGCTCCACGGACACCTTGAATAAGATTATTACTTTCATCTCTGGTAGCCGTGTATATATCAGTAATCTTAAATGCCATGCCCCCTCTACCCGACTGGGTTACCTTGATAAACACTGGCAAAGTATAAGCAGTAAGGTTGTCTCCGGTGATCTGAAGTTTTAATTCATAGGTACCTTCCCCTGCATCGCTTCCCGGATTAATCGCAAGCTGTACCGCACGCGATTCACCAACGGGAATATCGCCAAGTGAAGATGCGGTTGCGAGATTCATCCAAGAAGGAACAATTGGTGTGACTTGGCTACCAAGAAGCTCAACTTGTGCATTTCGAAGTAAATCGAACCCTTTATTTGAAACTATCAAATCCTCGTAGACTGTTTGCTCTAATCCAACACCTGTATCAATGTATGCAGGCTTAGTTGCTACAGCAGGAGAGGACGCAGACAGGGTATAAATAACATTCACATAACCCAGAGCATTAACGCCAGAGTGGTTATCAGCCTCTACTCGATAAGCAATCACACCGGTTTCTGCAGCAGAATTATCACCGGTAAAGTTCAACATCAAATCCTTACTACCATTGGCGCTGACCGATGCCAAAGGTGAATGGGTAATTGTTATTCCCGCTGGTAATTCGGCAACTGTTTGAGCACCGCTGGGCAATTGAACAATGCGAACATTGGTTAATGTTGTTTCATTACCTGCCGTAATTCTTAACGGAATTTTTTGCACATAATTGCGCGGCACTTTCATATTGATATCTGCCGGGCTTACCGAACCGCCTTCTGCGGTGAACACACCGTGATCAGGTCGATCCGTCATCTCTGGGTGAATGGCCGACACACGGTATTTACCCGCAGTACCATCGGGCCTGTAAGCCAAGACAAAATTACCGCTTGCATCGGAATAGACTGTTGACGTGCGCTCAAAACCGCGCACAACGGTGACGATACTGACCGGCACATTCGCTATTGGTTGATTGGTTGCACGATCGATTGCTTTACCCGTAATGGTCACACTACCATTTTTTGCATTGACAGTAAGAGGCTCAACACGGGTCACTTGTGCGTAATAAGGTGTATCACTTAATTGCACCTCTTTGCTGGTACCCACACCACTAATGGCAACATGATTTTCTTTGCCCAATTGGTAGTGATATTTATCGATGACCAGACGCAATCTCACCTGGTCAGGTGCAGCAGCGGGGACATTAATCGTCAGTTCGCCCGACGTGAAAGTATCTTTCGATGGAATACGCGCAACCGTGTGACCCGATGGAACATTAATCACACCGCCAGCAGTTTGGCGAATGGCTTTTTGTGTGAGCAAATTGCCTTGCAGGTCTTCCAATATCAAACGAATTTCGGTGGAGTCCGCTTTACTGTTATTGGTAGCCATCACCACTTCAGTTTCTACATCGCTGTTGTTCGTAATGTTAAACATTACCTTACCAACACCACCACGAGTGAAGTCTTGCGTAAGTAGATCGACTGTCAAACTGGAATTGCCCACTTCAATGGAGTCAGCTTGCTTGATAGTGATACTTTGATTGGTTTGCGGTTTTTGTTCCAAACGCAGAGATAAATCAGTAATCGCATCCAATTTATCGTAACCACCAACCACTATCGGAACCACTGTATTTGCACCGGCAGCAACAGTGAAAAGTTCAGATTGGTGTATACGCTGCTGGCCATTTTCAGTGAGCGTAACGAAGAGGCGTAAACCATGTGCGGTTGTCGCGCCTTTGTTATCCACATGGAACAACAATTGGTTCATGACACCGCGCTCAAGCAATATTGGTTTGGTTTTTTCAAGCCTGACAGATAACGCAGGCAGTATGAGTTCATGCCCAAGACTTTCCACATTAAATTCGTCAACTGCTACCACGCTATACACGACCTCATGATTTGCACCATTGCTCGCCTGATTGCCGTTGTAACTGGTATCGGTATAGGTAGTCGTTGTACTGGTATGAGCAATCGCTTCCGGTGTTAATAATTGCGGAGTATTTTCTCCCAAACGACGGAAGACGCGATAACTGTCAATACCATTGCCCTGGTGCTGCCAGCTCAATACTGGATAACCATTTTTATCCAGTGTGATATGCAACTGACTCACTGGCAGTAATCCGAAATTGAGGTACACAGTATCGCTGGCAGCCGATTGATTGCCTGCTGCATCTACAGCGGTAACAAAATAGCTGTGCTCATCAATACTTGGCGATGTATCCAATGCAATCAACGCAGGAATACGCGTTTGGATTGGCGTATACGCAGAATAATCACTAACGTTCTGGCCTTGTGCCAATGCCGTGCGGTAAAGGTTGTAGGTTAGGCCCTGTTGGGATTGCGGTGCACCTTCTGCATCTACAGCAGGTGCAGCCCAGCGCGACACTATGCCTGCACCATTTAATTCAAGCGCAAGGTTGGTCGGTTTGGCAGGTGCAACGCGATCTGCTTTTACACTGACCGTTTGGGTTTTGGCACTTTGTGATTCCTGACCATTATCGCGACGTACCGATGCCACCGCATAAAGGTAGGTGCCATCCACGGTTGTTTGATCTTCAAATTCAATCGCGTTAATGGGCTCAACTGCGATCAACGTCGAATCACTTGGGCCTTGGCGATAGAGAACATAAGCTGCTGCTTTTTCTACTGCACGCCAACGCAATTTCACTTTACCTCCGGGTAAAGCGGTTGCGGTTAAATCACCTGGAATATCCAGCGGCGGCAAATCCCCCTGATAGACCTGAAACTGGTTTTGGCCAATAATTTTTTGGCTGATATTACCAAGATCATCTTCTGCTTGATGTGCAAAACTCAATGTTGCCATTGCAGATTGTGCAGCGGTGTAAGGAAGACTGAACTCGCCGGTAAACACAAGAGGATCATTTGCTGCATTGAGCAATATGCCCTGCTCATAACCGGCGACTACAACACCGTTAAGCAATGGCACCAGTTTGGTTTGTGTGTTGGGCTTGAGTGGTTCACTTAAACGAATCGATACATTTACCACCAAACCATCAGTCGCATCCACTTTTAATGGCTCAACCGGTGCAATGGTCAGCTGACTTAAATCGGGACCTTGAGCATCAATGAGCAGCGAGCTGCCTTGCAGGATATCCGTACCGCGATTACCAAAATTGTCATGGGCCGACATAGACACATAGGCAGTGCCCGATCCAGTCGATTGATCAATCGTAAATTGACCGGTATAGACTTTTTCATCGCTATAACTTTTTGCCAGATCAATTGATATCGGCAGCCCCTGTTCAGGCACTATCGCAAAGTAAGGACTGTTACGCAGCGGTTCACTGAAGGTAGCAACAACACTCACTCTGCCCTTACCCATTCTGCCGCTGGCAATATCCACAGGACCATCGGACGTGTACGTCAGCTGTGTAATTTTGGGACCAATGCTATCGGCGATGGCACTCACAACGGAAGAAAGTGCGCCTTCATTATTCGCCTGATTCACTGCTGCGACGGCATAAAAATAGGTACCGTCACTCACCACCAAATTACTGAATGAATTATTAGTAACGAGCTGGGAATTGATTTTGCTGACTCCCACATCACCTTTACCAGTAAAGACGGATGTTGCGCGATAAATGTTATAACCCTTCACTTGATTATTAGCATTGCTACTCGTTACTGCATTCCAGGTCACATGAATCTGGCCTTGCTTTGTAGCAGTTGCACTAACACCTGTCGGTGCATCCGGAATTTGAGTATTCACAATTACTTTGCGTTCAGCGCTGTAACTACTCCATTTAGTGCGGCCAACATACTGCGCTTTAACAGTGAGTAAATTATCACCCTCTTGCGAATCAAGAGTCGCTGAATAATTACCGCTTGAATCCACTGGTACATTAGCAATGGCATCAATACCGTTATTCGCGATTGCAACCTGGGTATCTGCAACACTTTTACCACTGAGCGTAATGGTTGTTTGGTTAATCGTGGTGCCCTGCGCCGGAGCAACGATCGTAGGTATTGCGGGTGCTGCCAAATCCACGGTGAAACTGTAGGTTTTTTGTGTGAGGTTTTCGAGCATATCGTAAACATCAACTTTCAAGGTGTAGGCACCATCAGCCAAGGTAGTTAAATCCAAAGCCTGTTCATAAGCACCCTGTGCATTGGTGATTAATACATTGCCTAATACATCACCATTGAGCGTGAAAATGACACGGGATATTTTTGATTTGTCTGTTGCTTTAACAGCAAACTTACCTGCTTGTATCAGTACGGGTGAACCCTCTAATGCCTGAGTATTTGCACCAGATACAAAATCAGTAGAGGTTACTGTTGGACCCTCAGTGTCATTCTGTGGCGTTACCGCAACAGGTGTTACTTCTTTCAGTTCACCATTAGAGTTATTGACGGCAGTGACCGCGACATACACTTTTGTGCCATTCACAAGGCCGGTGAGTGTAGTGTTGATTGTGGTTTGATTAGAAAAACCCCTATTAACAATTTTAGGGGTCATTCCCGCTACAGAACTAAAGAGGCTAGTGCTGGTATAAACTGCGTAATGTTTTACCAATGAGTGAGGCGTAACAGCAGACCAGGTTACTTCGGCGCTTGCAGGCAAGGATATCGCCGTGACTTGTTGCGGATTGGTTAGCAACGTAATACCAGGATCTGTTAATGGAGCTGACGTATTGCCAGTTAAATCTACCGCTGACACAAGGAGATTATGGGACGTAGCTGGTGCCAAACTTGGGAGATCATAGGTGATCGGATTGGCATTACCAATATCCAATTGGTTCAGGATTATTGTTTTTGGCTGACCTTGATCGTTATAACCAATTCGGTAACCGGCCAAATCACCATCATCATTGTTAGCTTTTGTCCAACTAATTAGTAATGAATTTGTGGTAGGCGATACGGTTAAATTTCCCATTCCAGTCGGAGCCTGTGAATCCACAGGCGTTACAGCAATAGTATTTACCGCCGTGGAATACAAGCCAACCCTATCTTCTGCGACAACGGCAATATAATAATTTTGATCACGCAGTAAATTATTCAGCGTTATATATTTGTGATTATAGGAGAGTGTTTGAACAGGATGTAACCCTGATACAGAAGTAAAATTCGCAGTCGATGCATACACTCGATATGAAGCAATGTCATTACCATTGGCAGCTACATCGTAGCCGCTCCAATCGAAATGTAATTGTTTACCATTACCATGTGGGTTAGCAATTATACTGACAGGCCCCGGTGGGGTGTTGTCAAAATTAATTTCAGCAATTGTCGGCAGGCTTGGATTCCCTGCCTTATCAATAAGAACAATACTTAGCGTATTAACACCGGACGAAAGATATGCTTGATAGCTCCAGTGAGTTGCAGAATTTTCATAAACAACCACATTTCCATTAACAACTACTTTTGTACCCGCCTCTTTGGTCCCACCTATTAATTGAATAGCCGAGGTTGTGATAAGCGGATAGGTGTCAAGAACCGTAGCCTCAGGTGGAGTCACATCAACCGAAA
Organism: Cellvibrio sp. GW822-FHT04B05; assembly: GCF_058800985.1. NCBI lineage: Bacteria > Pseudomonadati > Pseudomonadota > Gammaproteobacteria > Cellvibrionales > Cellvibrionaceae > Cellvibrio > Cellvibrio sp. GW822-FHT04B05. The sequence goes on from NZ_JBXAMU010000005.1 coordinate 409,627, forward strand.
ACTCAACGGTATAAAAATCATCCACTTCACCACCGATCAAGTTTTTATTTTGATCCAATAACAATCCACTTTCGCCCGCAATTTGCTGCGAAACTTCCAATACATATTGCCCGGAAGCGAGGGCAGGGGAAAAATTCAGATCGAATTCTGTCGCACTCACTTGGGTAATACTACTTACAAAAAAACTTCCCAAATCAGGATCTTGAATCTCGATATCATCAACAGTAAGTGTAGCGGAATCGATAGGTGCACTAAAGGTTACTCTAATCTTGTCAACATATTCATTCGTTAATGCAACCACAGAGGTGCCAACAACGTAGGGAGGAACACTACTCGTTTTAAAATAAATAGTTCCGTTTTGACCGGGCTCTGACGATAGTTTTCCCTGAACACCGCCATTAGCCGTTATGTTGGAATTATCTAACCCACTTATTGTTTGTGAGTAAATAGCAACTCGTCCACCGCCGCCAGCGCTATTATCGACACCATAAGCGCCCCCCCCATTAGCTTGAATTTTGCCAGTGCCGAGTGTAGATGCCAGCGAATTAACAACTAACCAAATTGAGCCGCCTGCTGCTGCACCTCTCGATGCTGTGGCTGTCCCACCGTTAGTCAATAGACGACCATTTAAATCCAGTGTATTAGCAGTTAATTTAAATGCGCTTCCACCAAATGTTTTATTATAAAAGTCGTATACACCTGACTGGCCAAAGCTAACCGGTTGCTCTATATCGCCATGGGGATCTGCCGATTGGCTAGCTCCTTTATTGCCCCCTTTACCACCATGGCTACCGCCTACCCCTCTCGTATTAGTTCGGGAATATAGTTCTTTCTCAGAAAGATCAATTTTACTGCTTGCGTCAATAGTCACATCATTAGCAATTAGTGTTAAACCATTTCTGACATCTCCACCATAAACCGTTGCAGGATGTGTTGTTAATACCGCTGAATTTTTTAATTCAAGATTATTAAAAGTGTGGTAGTTCTTAAGTGAAAGATTTAAACCATCAATCACTATATTGTTATTTGGCATTGCAAGACTACCACCAACAATTAATGAGGGGTTAACCGCTCCCACACCAGAAACTCCCTCCCCAAAATTTGCATTTCCTTTTATCTCAAGCGCCCCAAGATTAGCCAGATGAATATTCTTATTATCCATACCTTGAATAGACCAAGCATCAGACTTATTAGAATCGTAGTAGTCTACATGTATAGAATCAGATCCTGACTGTATATATTTTTCAGGCTCGCTCATAGACTTCATCTTAACTGCATCACTACCTGATCTTTCAATATAGAAAGTGGCTGATTCCGCAAACGCGACACTATTGTCATTTTCATGCAACTGCAAATGCGAAGAATAATTTATTAAAAAGCTTCCTGGACTAGCTACTGATTCGAGTGAAAGACCGTGAGTATCAGCCAAACCACGTACTATTTTAAATCTTATGCCATTACGTTCAGCTTCCGAACTTTGCTCTCCAATTCTTACTAAATTACCATTAGTATTTATATAATCTTTAACTTCTGAATACGAGTCCTTAGCAATCTTTACTTCATTAACATCTGAAATCAGATGAAGCATTTTTTCAGCAAAAAAGTTATTGTTCACCGTAAAAAATGAGCTTGTCAGATTTGACTGCCCTTTAAACTTGGCATCATTACAACTTACGTTGGAACTTAATAATACAATGTTATTCCACTCACAATTTTGATAGACTTCAATATGAGCAGCAGCAAGACTGGTATTGCCCAATACTTTTAAATCACCAGAAACAATCCAGTTAGAATAATCTGCAGATGAAATATCCCCCTGAACAGTAAAGTCGCCATTTATAGTTAAATCTGAACCTTTTATGGAAAGACTACTGCCTAAAAAAAGATTACCTGACACCGTTACAGAGCTAGATTCAACCTGAAGGCTTTTTAATGAAATATTACCTTCATTCATCACGTCAGCATTCTTAATCGACAGAGAGAAATCCCCCTCAAGTAACGCAAGAGCTTGTCTTGGCTGTGATGGATACAGTGCAGAGCTTTTAACAAATAGCCTGCGATCAGAGCTAGATACTTTACTTTCGAGATAAATTGTACCTGGAGCACCGCTCTCTGCCCCTTGCTCTTGCAATCCACCATCAGCAGAGATATTTTCAATTCCGAACCCATTCATCTCTTCATAATGAATTGCAATACGTCCGCCACCGCCGCCACCTGCACGGTAATATCCCCAATAGTCTATAGGTTGTACACTAGCTCTCGAACCATTAGCTGCAATTTTTCCTGCACCTGAAGAGCTTATTTTTTCAACATCAATCCATATCGAACCGCCCGCACCACTACCTCCCGCTGCGCCATTTAAGAGCTCTCCACCTGACAAAATACTTCCGTCTAAATGAATCGTCTCAGCTACAATTTTTAAAGCACCACCACCATAAGTATTTACATAATAACCAAGTTTGCTTCCTATCCCATAACTGGTTGGCGCTGCAATTTCACCATAAGGTGCTACTGGAAGCCCGTTATCATAGTAACTTCTCCCTCCAATCCCACCGTGGCTTCCACCATGATAAAAAGTACTATCTTGTGATGGTGGGAGGCCTTTTCCAGTTACATCAATCTTACTTGTTGAATCGATGAAAATATTTTTTGCCGATAATGTGAATGGCTGCACACTGGAATTAGCGGGCCTAGTTGCCGTCAATAGACCGCCATTTTTTATTTCAATATTGTCATATGACTGAGATCCACCAAGCTCCAAAGTGAAGCCATCAACAATTAAATTTCCATCAGAGGTCATAATCTTTCCCTTTACATTAATAAAAGGTAAAGCAGACCCGCCTACAATAGGCCCATCGGAAATGAGATTTTTTATGAAAAAGTATTTGTTATCTTGGGGATAGGAAACAGAACTTCCAATTTCAACATCATCGTTAAAAACAAATGTAGAGTTTTCCGATACCGGAAAATCCGCAATAGTTATTTTGCCATCCACAATTAATGAAGAATCTTTAATATTCCATGACGAGTTGAGGCTAGCAATTCCTCTAAGAATGACCATTGAATTTTCTACAATTAAGTGATCAGCTTGATCTGCAACAAAGACTTCCGTAAGAAAATCTTCATCTCTATCATGAGAATTTTTTATTAGTAGCGCGCCTGTATTTAAAGTTTTGTTCTTATAATAAAGCGTACCGGGACTCCACCCTGACACATCGCTAATCGAAGCCAAATCAAGACCCGATATCTCGTTGTAATAGACAGCTATGCGTCCTCCGCCTCCTTCGCCCTCTGCATTCGCTTTTAGCGCAGGGCTATTTTCTGACTCCAGTCTGCCGACATCCAAGTATATAGATCCCCCCGTTGCACTGTAGTAGCCAGAAGCATAGATAGAACCATTAAGGAGGAAATAACTGGCAGCGATCTGGACACCACCTCCGGCCTGCTCATAGTCACCACAGCCAATACCCAAGTCTATAGGTAACCTGTAATCACCATAAGGTATAGAAAAATGCTCCGCATCAGGATTTTTTCTACCATTACCTCCGTAACTTAAACCACCAACACATTCCGATAGCACGCTACCATTACGAGAAACATTAATACTTCCACCGTCGCGCAAGAAAAAATCAACAGCAGATAACTTTAAAGGAGTAAAAATATTATTTTTACTGATGGATGTTAAAACACCACCAGCGTTGACATTGACTTGATTGAACACATGCGGCAAATACAAACCTAAAGAGCTATGACTGACAGAAATATTATTATCCGGAGCTGTCAAATTACCGTATATTTTAACGCTAAAAGATTCATTGTATGATGGCACGGAGGTGCGTGAAACAAACTCATTCTGATTCAATAAATTTACATTTTTTTCAAAAACATAATCTAGCCAATTACAGCTTTCATTATTTAACTTAATAACATCTACATCATTGAGGACAAATATCTTTGCAGCTCTTTTAACACAGGCGTTTACATTGAGATTTATTACACTATCCGTAAGTGCCACCCTCGATGAACCAATATAAAGCGTTTTAATTGCAGACAGATCCCCCAAAGAAGTTTTAGCTAAAAACTTCGGATCATCATCTTCAATTGAATACTCCCTACCAAAAACAAAAAGATTATCCTGCAAAGCAGTTTTATCTCTTAAAAAAATTGTACCTTGCGCCCCCTTGTAGTTATGAGTACCTGATTCGCTACCATATGCATGCACTCTGATATTGCTAAAAAAATCATGGTAATAAAAATTTCTACCTACCAAATCAGCTATTTCATAATTAATACTGACCATTCCTCCTGAACCGTCACCAGCATTTCCGTCATACCATCCTCCCACAGGAGTGCCCAAGGTGCCATCAGCGCTAATGTCGCCACTTCCAACAAGTTCATGCACGTCAATTAAGATGGATCCACCTGCGGCGCCACCGGCAAAACGACCATTAGTCCATTCACCGTTCGAAATGATGCTTCCATCATCTAGAATTAATTTATTTGCTTGAATTTTTACAACGCCTCCACCTCTCGTACTATTTGTAGCATCAATAAATAAGGAATCACCGCGCCCTCCTTTTCCTGGCGTGGACGGAATCCGAAAGTCCCCGTAAGTCAAAGCGGATAAAGTTCCAGGAAGTGCGCCTCCAGCCCCTATATGACTACCACCACTAAAAGCGGCAACAGAATAATCCGGTAACAAGCCTTTTCCGGTAACATCTATTTTAGAGTTAGATATTTCTAACGTTCCTTGAACGATTAAATCAAGTTTTCCATTAGGATCATGAGTTACACTACCATTATTAATTATTCTTATATTTTTAAAATAGTGAGTGCCATTAATAACAACGCTGACACCATCAACAAGAATTGATTTATTGTCAAATGAGGTATTTGTATCCAAAATAATAGTACCTTCACCAAGCGACACTTCTTCTGCAATGGCTGAGTTAATAAAAGACACAAATAGACAAGACAAAATAATCCTAATCACAAAAATTCCTCATACATGGAAATCTAATTTATCCAAAAAATTAATTAGTTAAAACTTGCAATAATATTTTTATTTGACAATGAAAACCTGAAATCCCTTAAAGAAGGATTAAGTGAAAAAATCACATATTGTTCGTAATTTTGATCAAAATGCCTTTTATAAGTATCCACTAAAATCCACCGCTTCCCATCATAAAACTCAGCCCAGTCGTGATAATCGGCCGCATTAACAATCGTGCTTTCAGTGGGCACCCAAAATCCATTTACACCTCTCGCCGGCAATCCATTTGCACGCGCAAGCGCAACAAATGCGTACATAAATTCCGTACAATCACCAGAGTTTTTCTCAACAAGATATTGAGCACCTTTACTATCCGCCGTATAACTGGAGGAAGTAACGTTATTAACAAGCCACTCATAGATATTTCTTGCGGTTTCCTCTGACGAAGATCCTTTTAGCTGTGCTGCAAGCGCTTTGATAGCAGGTGAATCCAACTCAATATACTTTTCGGCCGTGAGATAATCAGCGACATTTATGCGTTCGTATTTGGGTCGATCACTTATGTTAACCACCAAGGTAAGGTCAATCACTTTTGAAGAGTAGGGAGAGATATTATCTATAGAAAAAATAATGCTTTGCGCACCGCTATTTTTTTGTATTAATTCATTTTTATGGCTGGAACTGATAGATTCCACCTGTTGTATGGCACCAATCGACATGGGTATTTTTATAGAAAAATCAGCATGGGAAATAAATTCGCCGGAGGTATTATTCAATATGTAATTGAACCTCAAGGTTTTTGAAATTGTCGAATATTGATTCTCAGAATCCGGGTAGAAAAAATAAAATAGTAAGTACAAGGCTATTGCTAATAGCCCTATAAGATTTGCTGATTGGCGAAGTAAAAATTTTCTATTTTGCACAGAATGGAATTCCCTGAGGGGTTTCACGCGAAGCCTCAATCAATACATCATTGTTTAATTGTGCAACCAGTCCATCGATTCCGCCTTGTAACTGATATAAATTCGGTAATGTTTGTTGATTGTTAAAATCCAACTTTGATTGTGAATCACCAATATAAACAACGGGGTCAAAACCACCATTACTCGTACTTACAACAAGATCCGAGACAGCTGAAAACTGATCACTCCCAAGCGTATGGAACTTGACAATACCTATTTTTTTAAGCTTTTCAGAGATTTTTTCAGATGCTGAAATAATTGAAACCCGCCCATTAAAATATTCTGTAATGACGTTGCGGGCAGGTACGAATTGCGGGGTTGCAGGAGGTTTTGCTTTGAGGGATGCCTGACGCCAGAGCGATGCCCCACCAATCAGCATTTTCACATCAGTGAAGCCTGCTTTTTTAAGCAATGCGCAATCGGAGGCCAAACTCACTCGACTAAAGCCATCGTTTAAAAGCAATAGCGGGCGATTGTTTAAGAAGGTTTTATGTTTTAATTCATCAGTGGGAATAATCCACGCTTGCTCGACTTGAAAATCAGTATTTTTTCGTACGTCAACTAATTGATACGTTTTGATTTTTGGACTAATAGAAGGATAATTGGTAAGGCAAGAATAATCTTGCTCGACGCGCAGGGACGAAGTAAAGCGCTTGAGTTCCGACAAATAATCAGCAGAGGCAGGGCATTCCACTGACTCTGCCCAACTGCCACGTATAATTAGTAAGGTTATTATAAAAGCAGAGATTGAATACTTAACCAAGATTCTGCATTGAAATGTTATGACCGCCACTTATGTATCCCTTGATCCCTTGATCCATACAACCAGTAATAAATATTCCTATTAAACATGCAAATATTGGCGCGTAGAGTAACAATTAATTAAGAAAAGTAAAGCAATAACTAATTTTATGCCAAAAATTGCGCAATCATTTTGAACTTGACCATTACCACCTCCAATTTATCTTACAAATATATTTCCTTTCATCAACGACTATTAATCACGACCAAATCTGCATCGCAATCACACGGTATTTTTGATGAATTCTGAATAGACTGATGGATATCTGCTGATGGAAATAACAAATCAAGAATGTGATCTTCAGTGGGGAATGAAGCCGGGGCGTTATAGGATTAGGTTTTCATATTTATCTTTAGCCTGATTTCGATCAGGCTGAAGATAGCAATATTTATTGTCTGATAACGTCAGATAAGTTGGAGTAAGAGCAACCAAAGAGTTACTCAACCCGTTCCCAAAACGTAATCTCTGAAAGCGTATGCTGAAACTTACGCTTGGTCTCGCGGATAACAAACGGTACTTCCTGCGGCCCTTGAATCAAGCGGAAATGCTTATCCAAATGCTCATGCAAGCCATCTAAAGTAGTGAAACTTTCACCGTCTTTTTTAAATCCACCAATCCAATCTTCACGCGGAGTGTGTTCAGTTAACCAGGTATATGGCGAGGCAAGCATAAGGACGCCGCCGATGTTCAGGCGTTCGTGGATTGCGTTGAGAAACTTTGCTGGATTATAGAGACGATCGATTAAGTTTGCGGCGAGGATGAAATCGTAGCCGGTGAAAACGGACTTAAGATTACAAGCATCACCTTGGGAAAATTCAACTTTGCCTTTGGTTTCCTCTAAACCTAAATCAGCTAGCGAGCGTGATTTATAAGAGACAAGTTCACCTTCATCTGCAAGCGTGTAGCGAAGTGTGTCACCACTAGCAAGCTGTACGCCGAGGTTGATAAAACGTGCAGAGAAATCCACACCGGTGACTTGATCAAAAGCACGCGCTAATTCAAAGGTTGCACGACCGGTTGCACAACCTAAATCCAGCGCTGTGCGTTTAGGTTTATCGACCAATACTTCTATCGCCGCATCGGCTAAGGCTTTGGAAAAATTGGGCACGCCGAAATATTCATCGCCGTAATGGAATTCAGCGTATTCCGACACTAATTTATCAGTTTCGTAATGGGAACTGGGCACAGGTTTTATTTCTCCGGAGACAACATAACGAAAGCCCGCATGTTGAAAAAAATGGCGACGGAATGCATAGCGCGATGAGCGCAAACTTTCATTGCCGCAGGAAATCCAGGAGCCGCCTTTAATTAAATTGTGGCGCTCGTCGAATGTGGGTGTGGTGAAATCATCATAAATGGCATGAACTTCAAAACCTTCAAACGGATAGATCGGTGTTTCTGTCCATTGCCATACGTTACCCACCACATCAAAAAAATCGCCATGGGCAAATTGATTTACCGGAGCAGGAGACGCACCGTGATCCAAATGAATATTGGCATTGGCAACTTGCCCGGTGACATCATTTAGACCAGCAATATCATACAAACGATACCATTCATCTTCTGTAGGTAATCGCACCGGTTTACCGGTTTCCGATTTTTTCCAGTTACAAAATGCTTTGGCCTCGTGATAATTCACTTCCACTGGCCAATCCCACGGCATAGCAACTTCTTCAGTCATTAAACGCAAATACCAACCGTTGGTTTTCTTGACCCAAAAGGTTGGATGTTGCGCTTTGGTAAATGCAAGCCAGCCTTTACCCTCTTCCTCCCAGTGATGGGAATTCAAATAACCGCCCGCCTCTACAAATTGCAAAAACTCCTGGTTGCTTACCAAAAATTTGGCAACCTCAAATGCAGACACTTCGGCTTCATGTGTACCGTATTCATTATCCCAACCATAATGCGGATCGGATTTTTCTTTCACTAAATACACATGCCCCGCACTTACTTTTACCAATTCATTACGCGGTGCAACACCGGTCACATGATTGGGTTTCCATCCAGGTGAATTTTTTACGAATTCCAATTTGTGCTGGCGAATTAAAACGGAAGATGTTTCCAGATGAATTCGTTCATGCTCGATGCCCATGATGATCGCCCACCAGGGATTATTCCAATCAACAGGCATGTTTAAGGGCGCGTTATCGATAAGATCTACTACCAATGCACGGACTTTATTGCGATAGGCTTTTACTGCTGCGGGCGTGGGCCATTGATAGCTGGAATCATTGAGGTCATCCCAACTCATCTCATCCACTCCCACTGCGAACATGGATTCAAAACGCTGGTTGATGCGCTCGCTGATCATGCGGGTCAGTAATAATTTATTGACGAAAAAAGTCGCGGTATGTCCGAAATAAAAAATCAGCGGATGACGCAGGCTAATCGATTTGGTGTAAAAAGCCTGATCACTCGCAAGGCATTCAAACAATGACTCATAACGATCAAAGGTGCTGACAAAATAGTTACGTAACACGCGTCGGAAGCTGGACTCATTCGCATCACGCAGATTGGGCGTACGCATAAAAAAAGGATGGACATCATTGGTCAAATTAGCCTGGGGCTCCAAAGGCGCGTTGCGCAGGCTGGCTTGTCCTGAATGCATCATTGAACTCCTGATTTAATTCCTATTGGTAAGGTAACCTGCAGCCTGGTGCTGTGCTCAAGGAAGCGAATGATTTACCCCAATCACCGTTATAGATAGCGACCGACGTAATCTTTTGCAAATTGCCATGCAACGCGGCCACTGCGCGCACCCCGGGTTCTGTGCCACAAGAGCGCCGCTTGTTCGGTCGCTTCGTTCCACTGTCCGCCCAAATGGACTACCCAATGGTGGGCTGCGGCCAAATAATCATCTTGCGAAAAGGGATAGAAGCTCAGCCACAAACCGAATCGCTCGGACAGTGAAACCTTCTCTTCAATAGCATCATTGGGGCGAACCTCACCATCTTCATAACTCACCTCCAGGTTCTCGCGCATTTTCTGCGGCAACAGATGCCGGCGGTTGCTGGTGGCATAGAACAACATATTCGCACTGGGCGCGGAAATAGATCCATCCAGCACCGATTTCAAGGCCTTATAGCTAATCTCGCCCTCTTCGAATGACAGATCGTCGCAAAAGATGATGAATTTTTCAGTTCGTTCGCCCACCAAATCGACAATATCAGCAAGCGCCAATAGATCGGTTTTATCTACTTCGATGATTTTCAGGCCCTGCTCCGCAAATTCCGTCCACACAGCCTTGATCAAGGTGGATTTGCCGGTGCCTCGGGCGCCAGTCAGCAACACATTGTTAGCGTCGCGCCCGGCAACGAACTGGGCCGTATTCCGGACGATAGATTGCTTTTGGGTCTCGATATTTTTAAGTGCATCCAAACTGATACGATGCGGATGCTTAACCGCCTGCAAGTAGCTATTGCCACCGGCTGAGGTACGCCAACGAAAGGCGCTGGCGCTCCAGTCGATATCAGGCTTTTTTGCGGGCAATATCGCCTCGACACGTTCAACTAATTGTTCGAGACGGGAAATGAATTGATCAAGTTGGGACACAGCAAAATTCCTTCAATCAGTTTCGGCGAAACGGGAAGTCTGGACTATATTGTAAGAAGCTATTTTTCTCCAGACCCACACTGAGGTGCGGGTCAATTACGCAGATGCATAGGTTTTTTATGTTCAGCAGGCAAGAACTCCAGGTTATCGGCCAAACACTACTGCAGCGACGAGAGTGGCTCACCAAAAACATTCATAAACCCGAACTGGCTGGCACCAAAGCGCAAAACGAACGAACCCTGCAAACAATTGAGTCCTCACTGGCGAAGATAACCGCCCAACTGCGCGATACAGGTGGCGATGAACCACCACGCGAACAAGTCAACCACTACATCTCACAACCCACTATATCCCCTATCCGCCAAGCTACCTTTGGGCGTAGGCAGGAGCTCTCACCAGCGCAAATTCGCGTACTTCTGGTGGACGATGACCAATTAATCTGCGAGCTGATCAGTGCCTATCTGCGAACCGCAGGTATCTACCTAATTGATTTCGCTAATGATGGAATGAAAGGTATCGGGATGATGTATGAGGCAAACCCGGTATACGACCTGGTGATTTGCGATTGGCACATGCCGACCAAAACCGGGCTTGATGTGCACAATGCAATGCGCGCCGCTGAACGCTATCTAGGAACAGTGTTTATGTTAGCGACTGGAGTGACTGAAGCAAAACTGATCCGCGCCGCGATTGATGAAGGGGTTGATGATTACATCGTCAAACCCATCGAGCATGATAAATTAATCAAAAAAATAACGCGTTTTTTTCCGCAAGTTAAACTTGGCGATGCGGACTAGGGAGCCCGCATCGCTAATATTTAACCTTCCACTTCTAACATAAAATCCAAGGCTGCTTGCTGCCGAATTGCACGCCGATGGTTAGCCATCAGCTTTTTAATTTTATACTGATCACACACCTGGCGATCAAGCATCACACGGCTCTTTAATTCACCAACCGGTTCTGCCGTTGGGCATTTGCTGAACACAAACTGGTTGGAAATCAAATCCATGAACGGACCGGATTTACTGCTCGGCATTATGAACAACAATTGCAAACCAAGGCTCTCCGTCAGATAGTTAATCACTTCGCGCGAGCGATGCTCATCCATTTTGGAGAAAGCTTCATCCACCAACACCATACGCAAGTGGCTATTGCCCTCGTTAAAACGAAATGCCGAGGTAATTGCCGCACTGCGAATAATATAAGCTGGCGTTTCCAACTGGCCGCCGGAACCGGTGCCGTATTGACTCAACGCAATTGGAGCTTTTCCTTCCGGCTCTTTGTAAATCTCATAGCGGCGATAATTGCGGTAGTCGGCAATACGTGTTAATTCTCGTAATGCTTTTTGTTCATCTTCATCCAACAGCATCGCCATTAATCGCTCACGTACACGCTGATGCTTTTCATCCAGCCTCATATTGAACAGGGTTTCGCCTTCATCGAGACTCGGGCTATCAATTACCGCTTTAAAAAATTGCCAATATTCCTTGAATTCCGGTACCCATTCCCAATCGAAACGGAAACGCTCACGGTCAGCGCCGAAACGGTGATGCTCCAGCTCTTTGTTTAATTCTTCGAGGATTTTTTTGCCGTCATTAATTGCCTGATAAATCGAATGGCAGAGATTGGTTACAAACGCGTTATTGAAACTTTCGCGCAAGGATTCAATCTCTTGATGACGCTGGGCAAGGATATGGTTTTTATCGCGATTATAAAGCGCATCAAACTGGCGACGCATGTCGCAGATAGCGCGGAAGTTTGCACTACCCAAATCGTCGTTGTAATCAATATCAAATAATATTGCATCACTGGTAGCGCAAAATTGATTGTGCACCATGGCGGCTTGTTGCAGGCGATGCAAAATCGTTTTTAATTCTGCATTCACTCCGGCGAGTTGTGTATCAAAATATTGTACAGTGTGCTGTGCTACCGCTTCGTCAGCCGATTGCAAACGGACATCAGCATTAAACTCCGGCCAAAAAGCAGTAATACCTTGCACGTTGGTTTCGCAAGTATCAGCCTGCACAAGGATTTTATCTTGTTCGGAATCAAGCTTGTGGCAAAGATTATCTGCCAATTTCAGTTCCGCGCGACAATCTACCTGGGCATTATTCAAGCGCGCGTATTCTTGATTCTGCCCTTGTAAGCGCGCCTGCAACTCTTGCAGTTCAGCTTCCAGGGCTTTGGTATCACTTAAATCCAATTGCTGTAATTTGGAGTCAATGGCCTGAATTTTGGTTTGCGCGGCGAGCATGGATTGCAACGTCTCGGCATAAACAAGCGGCTTAAGTTTATCAATCGCCAATAACAAATCCTGTGTTTCTCCTGCATAAGTAGTTACAGCTTGCCACTCGCTAACCAACGCATGGAACTCATTGCGTTTTGCATCAAGCGCGCGTTCGCGAGCACCTTGACCAAACACTAACTCAGAGTCAGCCATATCGCAGCGAAACATGGCGTAGTTACCTGACCCCATTGCATCTTTCGTAATACCACGGCGAGTATTTTTCAGTTCCTTGGCGTTTTCTACGCGCTGTACATTGCCGTAACTGGCTTTGATATAAGCCTCAGCCGTGGCGTGGCAAAAATTCATCACTTGAATAATAGAGTTAGCCGCAGGATCACTGCTTTTATCCAAATCCTTACGCGCTTTTTCACCCTGGATAATACGCGCGCGATTTCCCTGCCCCGCCATATTGCGCACTATCGCAATCGCTTCGGCTTCATATTCTGCTTCAACGATGATCCCGAAGCGGGCAGCGCCTATATAACCCTCAATGGCCGCTTGCCATTCGCGATCGACAACATCTACATAATCACAAAGCACGCGCGCATCTGCCTTGGGGCACTGTGCAGCAATAGCATCCAGGGCCGCGCGAACAAAACCGGGATAACTGACTTGACGCGATTCCAGCATTTGGATTTCACGGCGTTTCACTTCTGTCTGTTTTTGCAAACGCTCAACTTGCACTTTGCGTTTATCCCGTTCCTGCGCCAATTGGTCGCGCAGATTCATGCGTATAGCACCGGCATTAACATCAAGCTCAAATAAGCTTGCAACAAATGCATTGTGATGCTTCTGCACCTCAAGCACCACGGCAAGCTGCGGCTCAAGCGGGCTTACGTCAATAAGATCGCGATTTAATAATTGGTGAATGTCGAGAGTATCCGTCTCATTGCACAAATTTTTTACCAAATTAGACAAACCGGAATCCTTTAATACCGGCAGCTCCACCGCAATTGATGTTTGACGCAGTGCCTGTGCAAACTGCTGCGCGGCATCCAGATTGGTTTGCAATTGCTGGTGCTGCTTACGCAGTTCCGGTACTTGCAACTGGATTTGCTTTTCTTGTGCGAGCCTCTCTTGCTCCAATTGATCTTTATCACGCAGCGCAGGCACACCCAAGCGGCGTGCAGTCGCGGCCAGAATCAATTGATTGATTTCATCGCGGCGCGCTTCGCAAGCGGCCAAGGTCTGTTGATGAGTTGCCGAGTTTTCGCGCAACAATTGTTGCTTGTGTTTTGCTTCAAGGTATAAGGCTTGCGAATCGGTATAACGGCGTTTGGCAACTGAGTATTGCAGCACCTGCTGTTCCAGCCAATTGGCGATAAAGTTATCGGACCACTGACGCCCCTGCGCCATGCGTTCAATACCCTGGCGCAGCGTACGTGCATCCGCTTCCATAGTATGGATTCGTTTTAGCATAGTAGAAACAGTGCGGATCGCTTCACCCAGATCGCGATATTCAAGGATTTCATTGGCTACAAACTCATCGATACCTTTGATCGGTTTGTAGGCCATAAAACGTGAAAATGCACGCGCAGCATTCATTGATTCGCGTTCGGAAATAGCATCTTTCCTGCCACGCAAAATGCCATACAAACGGCACAAGTAAGATTTCTTTTTATCGTATTTTTCTACTTGCATCTGACCGTATTGGCGGCGCAGACCGGCATAGAGTTTATCCAACGGCACCACGTACTTATGGGTTTTCTCTTCTTTCAGCAGATCTTTTAAACTGAGTTCAACATCACTCAAAATATAAAATTGGGTATCATCAAGACGCGCTACTTTTTGTAGCGATGCACCTTGCCCGGTTGTTTCCAAAAAGGCGCGCATACCAATCAACGCGGTAAATGGCTCGCCATTTTCACCGTGGGTGGGATAAAACACCGCAGCCAAATATCCATCGCAACCTTGCGGGCGCGAGTAAGCACCGTCATCACACCCCAATACATAGGATGCAAGCGTACGCACCAGTTTGCCACCGCGACCGCGTTGACTGGATTCATCTTGCCCCGGGTTAAAATGAAACAGATTATCGTGCGCTGCGGTCATGACGGTCTGGATTGCATCTGCCGCCGTCGTTTTACCGGAGCCATTACCGCCCGAAAATAAATTGATCGGACCGAAATCAAATTCGGTATTGGGAACATTACCCCAGTTCACATAAATAAATTTTTTGAGATACATAACTATTCTTCAGCCGCAAAAAGCGAACGGTTCAAATGCGGAGTGGATTTACGCGATTTTGGTTCTGTAGATTCATCTTGTTCTTGCTCTTCGATTTCTTCATCAACCAACAACAAATTTTCAGCAAGATGGTTGCGGATTTGCTCAAGCCATTCGTTATTGACAAGGTTGATAATCAGCGGACGAATTTTGATCCAGCTTTCACTGGAATCAATATCGGACTCAGCAAAAAAATTAATCAGGCGTAGCTGACGAAGACGCTTGAATGCCTGACGGCGCTCACCTAAATTTTCCGGCAGACTACGACGCAACAAACTTTTCATCGCCATTGCGATAGCTTCGAGCGATAGCGTAGCGCAACCTTGCTCATCAATACTGCCCTCACGCAATGCTTTGTCGTATTCAGCACGCAACACCAACACCAATGCAACTTCGTGCTGGTTTAACCGGCTGCGCAAACCTGCGTTGAATGGTTCATCACTTTCGTCATCCATACCAGGCAAGCGTGCTCCGGGCGGCAGGATTCGCACAAAGCGAAAATGACTGTCATGCTGGAAACGCACACCCATCAGACTCAGGTAATCATTCACCAATTCATGGACACGTACAAAGCGGTCATAAAGTTCTGCCTCTACCTGACTGTCATCACGGCAAAGTACACCGTAATCCAACAACCGTTGCACCAACTCACGCCAGTTATCCAGGGTAAGGTTATACTTTTCCAATTGCTCTCGCAGGATCGAGCTTAATTGATCATTCATTTTCTTTACCGTCGTCGATCAAGCTAATGACAAACTCATCGCGCTGTTTAAAATATTTATCGCTATTGACTAGCGGTTGCGAGTGCAACCAGTCGGCATTTTGTAATATCGAAAAGTGATAGCGTGACGACAGATTTGCCGCCGCGCCCACTTCTATTGCATGGGATAAATTCAGCAGCTCTTGCATATTTTTCGCCTGCAATTCACTGCTTTTGATTTGTCCTTTTTGCACTAATGCGGTGTGTACATAATCACGCAAACTACTGGATTGCAAAATAAATGCTTTATCCAAGGCCTGCTGTACAAAAAGTGCCTTTTGCGCTTCGGCATCAAGGGCTTTATCTTCATCGAGCATGGAACGTACAATTTGGATATTACGCGGTGCCCGCAATTGAATTTGCGCGGGATCAACAAATCCCATTTGGATACTGGCAATTGCCTCGCCCTGCTTCAGCAGTACTTGATCCTGCTGATCAGCAGTTAAATTTCCCAATGACCGATAGATATCCATCAAATCATCATGCCCGCGACTATTAATGTAGCTGAGCTGACGAATAATAATATCCGCACGTTGCGTAAACGTATTCAATGCCCGACGCAAAGCAGGCAACATAATGTCGCAGGCATTTTTTAAGCGTGAATCAATAGTTTGCAGCAACGTTTCCAGCAATGAAATGCCGGGCACCACTTTTTGTGGCAAGGCTTTACGCAGGCGAATTTCCATTACCGCTCGCCAATCTTTTGCCGCAGTTTCGGCATCGCCCAAACCGTATTTACGTTTGCGCCGAATTTTAGTGATGATGTCGGAAATTTGATCACGATATTTTTCTACGCTATCGGCCGACAAACGCACTTCCAAATCCGGTTTGAATACCGTTTCCATGAAGTCAAAGAACTCATCGCTCGCTTGCTGGATTAACTGACGCGATTCTACTTCGCGCACCAACTGACGCTTGCGCTCCTCTAACTCGGCAATCACATCGGTAAAATCACTGATAATCCGCTCGGAATATTCATAAGCATCAAGCAAATCATTAATTTCACCTTGTTCATAAAAAGCTTGCAGGCTATTACGCGTGTTGCGCGTATTACGATTACGGGTGCGGAATTGATTGGCATCATTGTCAGCAAATGGCTGGGTGAACAAACGTCCCATTCGACTAAAGCCATAGCTGCTTTGCAAGTTGGTTTCATCTACCTGTTTTTCCAACCAACCATTTTCAATCAAACGATTAATAATAAAACTGGCGAGATCGCGTTGGGTTTTGAAGCGACCTTCGCCAGTATCATCATCACTGGCATCAGCATCAAGAATAGGTGCACGAGCAATTGCCTCTTTAAAAATATCCACCAATTGTTCGCGATTCATGGCGTGACCATAATCGCGTAAATCGGTGTAGAGGCGTTGGTATAACAGGCGCAGACACTCCGCTACCAACTCACGGTATTTTCCCGTGAGTGGATTGAAAAAGTGCTGGCGGGAATCGCTAAAAAACATCGGGAATTTTCACAAGAATAAAACGAGTCAACCAGGCTGCGTGCAACACACAGAATTTATAATTATGCTGGCAGCCACTCCGCCAGTTTTTCTGCATAATAGGTAATAATCAAATCAGCACCGGCGCGTTTGAATGCGGTCATCGTTTCCAGCACAATGGCTTTTTCATCAATCACCCCAGCAGCAGTGGCAGCTTTAATCATCGCGTATTCACCACTTACATGATAAACCGCCAGTGGCCGCGCAGAATTTGCGCGAATGTGGGCGAGCACATCCAGATAAGCGATGCCTGGTTTTACCATCAAAATATCAGCGCCCTCGGCTTCATCCTGCATAGATTCAGCAAGCGCTTCGCGCGCGTTTGCAGGGTCCATCTGATAAGTATTACGCGAACCTTTAAAACTACTATCAACCGCATCCCTGAACGGACCATAAAAAGCAGAGGCAAATTTAGTGGAGTAAGACATCACTGGAATATGAGTAAAACCCGCGGTATCCAGCGCTTCGCGAATCGCGCTGATCATGCCGTCCATCATGCCGGAGGGTGCAATCATATCGACACCCGCTTGTGCGGCGACTATAACTTGCTTTTGCAGGTTAGCAAGCGTCTCATCATTATCAACATCATCATGCGCAACGACACCACAGTGACCATGCTCGGTATATTCACAGAAACAATTATCACTAATGACCAGCATTTCAGGTTGGGCCTGTTTTGCAGTGCGAATCATACGTGCTAACAAACCATGTTCACACCAGGTATCGGAGCCATCTTGATCCTTGTGGGTGGAGACACCAAACAAAATCACTGCTTTGATACCTTTACTCCACGCGCGGGTGATTAATTCAGCAAGCCGGGTTTCCGGATAGCGATAAACATCCGGCATGGATTTAATTTCAACTGGCTGGGTAATTCCCTCTTCAATAAAAATAGGCAGAATAAAGTCACTCATCCGCACATGGGTTTCACGCACTAACTCGCGCAATGCGCCGGTTTTGCGCAGACGACGAAAACGAAAATCCGGTGCAGTTAAAGGGATTTGCATAAATACATGCCTATTCAATAAATACTAAAAATTATAAACCTAGCGAACCTTCATGGCTCCACTCGCAGCGTACACGCATATCACCCGAACCAGGCTTGTGATAGTTACCACCAGCTTCCCAGGTAAATGTGTGGGTGCCAGATAATTCTGTTTCCAAATGCACCGTTGCCGAAACCCAATACATTCTGCTGAGCAAGGATTCAAATTGTGCGATCCATTGATCCCATTCGTACTCAACTGCTTTGTAGGAAGCACCAAAATGCATAACTTCGGTTTGATAATTAAAAAACGGTGAATCAGCACTTGGAATAGAAAACATTTCCTGACTGAGAAAAGGCCATTCATCTGCGTGCGGTAATGACAACATCGCATCTCGATTCACACGAATACGTTCAGATTCTGCCATCGACGGTGATACATCCTTAATACAACCGTACACAATTGATTCTTGATCCATACCTACTCCGACATTAATAATCGACGTAAATTTCTATTTATTCGAGTAATGCTAAAACGGCCACCACCAACTGCCTTTAAATCGCTCTTCACAACGAAGCAGCTGATTCTCATATTGCTGAGCACGTCCTTCTACTTTGCTCGCGGTGTTCATCAACCAATTTTTTTGGCGATAGGTTCCACGATTATAACCACCATGACCTTCATGATAAGCAAGGTACAAGTTGTATCCATCATTTAATGCAATACGACTGCGCTTTTGGCTTTGCTTGTTATACCAACCAATAAAATCTATCGCATCACCAAAATTATCGCGTCGGGCAAAACTGCTCCCGCCCTGATCCTGATATTCGCTCCACACTGCATTCTTTGCTTGCGGATATCCATAAGCATCACTTAATCGTGGTCCAGGGAAAATCCACAGGATTTTAGTTCGTCGCGTGCGCGCATTATGCTTGAACTGGGATTCCTGATACATGATCGACATCATGACCGGAACCGAAGAACCCCAACGCCTTTCAGCTTTTTTTGCATCCTTGTACCAGGATGTTTTCTCATCAAAAATATCGCATAGATTATTTGGATTAGACGGCGGCAAACTGGAACAACCAGCCAGCGCCAGCAGTAAACCCAATAACAGCAATTTACAGAAAGAATAGATCATTAGAGTTGCCGCCCGTGTTCGCGCAGTAATTCAATTAGAGCTGCTTCGTCCATAACCTTTAATCCAAGCTCTTCAGCTTTGGCCAGTTTGGATCCAGCTCCCGGACCCGCAACAACGTAATCAGTTTTGGTGGACACACTACCGGCAACCTTTGCACCCAATGCCAGCAGATGAGCCTTCGCATCATCGCGAGACAATGCTTCAAGTGTGCCAGTCAATACATAAGTAAGACCATTTAAGGGTAATGCCTCGGGGCTGGCGACTTCAATATTATCCCACTGAATTCCAGCAGATCGCAGTGCTTCCACAGCGATACGATTGGATTCCTGTTCGAAAAACTCGGCAACGAAATGTGCAACTACTGGGCCGACATCAGGAACACGCTGAAGCCTGTCTTGATCTGCTTCAGCTAACATTTCAAAACTGCCAAAATAATTGGCAAAATTTCTGGCAGTAGCTTCACCTACTTCACGAATACCCAACGCATAAATAAATTTTGCTAAGGTCGTTTTTTTGGAATTTTCCAATGCAGTCAGAATGTTGTCTGCCGATTTATCGCCCATACGCTCCATAGCGGCCAATTGTTCGCGAGTCAGCGAATAGATATCAGCGAGATTATTGACTAATCCAAGATCGACCAATTGTTCCACTAACTTA
This sequence comes from Cellvibrio sp. GW822-FHT04B05, assembly GCF_058800985.1. Classification (NCBI taxonomy): domain Bacteria; kingdom Pseudomonadati; phylum Pseudomonadota; class Gammaproteobacteria; order Cellvibrionales; family Cellvibrionaceae; genus Cellvibrio; species Cellvibrio sp. GW822-FHT04B05. The sequence goes on from NZ_JBXAMU010000005.1 coordinate 429,492, forward strand.
TCACCAAGCCCCTCCACATTCATGGCCTTACGTGAAACAAAATGTTTAATAGCTTCTTTGCGTTGCGCCGCACATACCAAACCACCCGAGCAACGCGCAACTGCTTCATCAGCAACCGTCTCGACAGGAGAATTACAGACAGGACAATGCTCCGGGAAAATAATATCGCGCGCATCTGACGGGCGCTTCGCTTCCACCACTTGCACTATTTGGGGAATTACATCGCCTGCACGGCGAATAATTACCGTGTCACCAATTTTTATTCCGAGGCGATTGATTTCATCGCGATTGTGCAAGGTCGCATTTGAAACAGTAACACCACCTACAAACACAGGCTGCAAACGTGCTACCGGAGTAACTGCACCCGTTCTGCCGACCTGGAACTCAACACCAAGTAACCTGGTAGATTCTTCTTGCGCAGGAAATTTATAAGCAATTGCCCAGCGCGGCGCACGTGAAATAAAACCTAATGCATCCTGCAACTGACGCGAGTTAACTTTAAAAACAATGCCATCGATGTCGTAGGCTAATGCATCGCGTTTTTCACCAATCCTGCGGTAAAACTCTATGGCTTGATGAATATTTTTCGCCACGTCGGTTTCACGATTGGTCAAAAACCCCCAGGTTTTTAGAGCAGTCAAAATCCCACTATGCGTAGGCGGTAACTCACCACCATCAACCCAGCCCACGCTATATGCACACATTTCCAAAGGGCGGCTTGCAGTGATACTCGCATCTAACTGACGCAAAGAACCGGCTGCAGCATTACGTGGATTTACAAATAACTTTTCTTCGGCAGCACGTGCCTTTTCATTTAGCGCGTCAAAACCTGCCTTGGGTATATAAATTTCACCACGAACTTCAAGCACGGCAGGATAACCACTACCAAGCAATCGCAATGGAATCGAATTAATAGTGCGCACATTTTGCGTTATGTCTTCACCGTTAGTACCATCACCACGAGTTGCGCCGCGAACAAGCAGGCCCGCACGATACAACAAACTTACAGCAATACCATCAAGCTTTAGTTCGCAGGCATACTCAATATCATCCGCGGTTTTTAAACGGTCTTGTATGCGCTGATTAAAGGCGAGCAAATCATCATCACTAAACGCATTATCCAATGAGAGCATTGGCATTTCATGAACAACAGTTTGAAATGCGGATAAAGGTGTTGCACCAACGCGCTGGGTAGGTGAATCTGGCGTAACTGATTCTGGATATTGTTCTTCCAACTGACGCAAACGCTGCATTAAACGATCATAATCCGCATCGGTAATTTGCGGATCATCCAAAGCATAGTAACGATAATTGTGATGACGAATTTCCTGGCGCAGCTGTTCAATTTCTGGCGGAAAATTATCAAACAAGGAGAGAGTAGACATGAATTAAATTACCTGATGATCGGGCTTGGGGCTGTGCGCGACTCATGCCTTAGCTTGCAGTTTTCTTACACTTCCCTGTGCAGGATTGGTAGCAAAAAAATTAACGCGGGGGACGACGAAATAAACGCATCCGTTCAAAATCGCGAATACGTTGACGACAATGTTCCAATGTCTGGCGAGTCATCACACTGCGCTGCTCGTCCTTTAATTCGCCGCCGAGAGTATCCGCAATTGCTCGTGCAGTATCGGCCATTAAATCAAATGATTGCATTGAATCTGCATTGATTGGCAGCGTCATAAACAAACTGACACCCGGCGTTTCAAACTCATCCATTGCGTCAAGATCGAAGGTGCCTGGCTTGACCATATTGGCCATGCTAAATAACAAAGCCCCCTCGCCTTTGGTATCACTGTGGCGATGGAAAATATCCATACTGCCGTACCGCATACCGCATTTCAAAATAATATCGAGCAAATCACCGCCGTTAAACATCTCACCTTTGTGAGCCATAACATTAATGATTAAAACTTCTTCCGGTTCAGTCGGTTGCTTTTCGACAATATTATTTTGCTGTGCTGAAGCAGCCTGATTATCTTCTTCATAATCGTCGTCTTCATAATCATCTTCCTGATCATCACGCTCGTCATAATCTTCTCCAGGATCATATTCCTCATCGTGATCATCTTCTTCATATTTATCAGCAGACTCACTTTCAGACTCGTCGCCCGCATAATCATCTTCATCATCTTCAAGCTCATCGCGCTCTATCTCGCGATCATAAGGATGATCATCACTTTCAAAATCTTCGCCCTCATAAGTATCATCGCGGCGATCATCGTAATCATCATCAAGATCCTCATCACGAGTAGCAGAAAAACTTGGCTCGATGCGCTCATTTTCCGATGTTGCACGACCCCTGGAATCTTCAACGGATTCCATCAACATAGGAACCGATTGACCGAGATTTAAACTGGTTTGCTGCGGCTCGCGCTGGACACGCGGAGCAATGATCGGCCCTTCAACATTCTGACGCTGATGTTTTTCCAAATAGGATTTTGCTTGTGGTTTTTTCTCGATACTGGGAACACGTACAGATGGATCGCGCTGACCAACAACGCGCGCACCACCATTGGGCAGCTCACTGGTGTAACTCGGTGCTTCCGCAGATGTTTCATCCTCATATTCAGGCTGCTGTTTTAAACTTTTCTTAAGCGAACGAGACACCTTAATATTGCCATTACGTTCGTTGCGCTTACGCCTGATCCCATCCACCAATATCAGTAAGATAAGCAAAGTACCTATGATGATGACCCAATCTTTCATAAGGTTATCCGTATTAATTAGTTCAATGTTAAACCGCAGCTAATTCTGCAGCTTCGTCCACATCTACTGTTACCAAACGTGAAACACCTGGTTCGTGCATGGTAACGCCTAACAATTGGTGTGCCATTTCCATCGCGTTTTTATTGTGCGTGATGTAAATAAATTGCACTTGCACCGACATTTCCTCAACCATGCGTGCATAGCGACCAACGTTGGCGTCATCCAAAGGCGCATCAACTTCGTCGAGCATACAAAAAGGTGCCGGATTCAAACGGAAAATTGAAAATACCAATGCAATTGCTGTCAGTGCTTTTTCACCACCAGATAACAAATGAATTGTACTGTTACGCTTGCCCGGTGGGCGCGCCATAATAGTAATGCCAGTATCCAATAACTCTTCGCCGGTTAATTCCAGATAAGCGTGGCCACCGCCAAACACTTTGGGGAATAACTCCTGCAAACTTTTGTTTACCTGGTCGAAGGTCTCTTTAAAACGTGTACGGGTTTCACGGTCAATGCGTTTAATCGCATTCTCTAATGTCTCCAACGCTTCCATCAAATCGGCATTTTGTGCATCGAGATAATTTTTGCGCTCGGACTCTGTTTTGTATTCATCAATTGCCGCCAGGTTAATCGGACCAAGACGGGAGATTCTTCCCGCGAGGTTTTCCAATTCTTCTTCCAGCGGTTTTACCTCGGTACCTTCCGGCATTTCGGCCAAAATAATATCGAGATTTAATTCTTCTTCCTGCATCTGCTCAACAATACCCGCACGCTGCACTTCAAACATTTGTGCAGCTAAACGCTCCTGTTCCAAATGCGCGCGAACTGCCTGCACTTCCTGCTCTGCACGGCCCCGCGCCTGCTCGGAATTGCGCAACTCATGTTCAACAGTTTCCAAGGCTCTCCGCGCTTCTGTTAAAGAAGCTTCAACCGAAAGACGCTTGGACAAACTGGCTTCCAACTCCAATTTATATTCTTCAACCGGATCACGATTATCGGCAATGCTCGCCAACAGTTGTTCGCGGCGTTCTTGCAAGCGCGACGTTTGCTCGCGTAAACGGCCGATTCCCAAACGGATAGAATCCAACTGCGTTTTAACTGATTGGTAACGCATGGCAATTTCATGCGCTTTATCTTTATCATGACGGGCGCGCTGGCGAGCAGTATCCAAACCAGCGCGGATATCATCACGCTGCTGTAACAGTGATTCGCGCAAGTCAGTATCTTGTTCCATCATTTCGATGGCTTCACTCAAGATCATCCGCGCTTCAGATAAATGTTCAGCTTCCTGTTCCATTTGCTCACGCGCTTCACGTATTTCGTTATCCGCGCGCTCACGGCGCATATTCATCTGCTCAATACGCACTTGTTTTGCACTTAGTTGTGAGCGCAATTCGCCGTATTGACGACTCTCGTCATCAACCTGGCGACGCAAGGCTTCACGATCCTGTTCCAAGCGCTTGATTACGGCACGCCCTTCTTCCAATTGAGCATTGAGTGTGTCGATATTTTCTTCTGCATTTGCAATAGCCGCGGCCAGCTCTTCCAATTCTTGACGACGAGCGATAACACCAGAGCTTGCATCGGTATCACGAGTCACGCGCACCCAATGTGGGCTCAACCAAATTCCATCGCGCGTAATAACAGATTCGTTCGCGGTGAGCTGTTTGCGCAACGCAAGCGCAATGGATAAATCGTCTGCGATATAGATACCAGCAAGCAGACCTTGTGCATCCCAGCCAGCAGTTACTTTATCACTCAGCAAAGAAGCTTTGGTCGATGGCTGAGCCGGGGATTTGGCATTGGTATCAAACAACACCAACTCGCCCTGTTTAAGATTTTCCAGTAGACCGGTAACCGCATCAACTTGCTCAACACAAACTGCTTGCAGTGCATTACCCAATACTGTTTCAAGCGCCTTATCCCAACCATCGGCAACACTAATAGTGTCTGCCAAACGCGCCCTATTTGTTAACTCATTGTTAGATAGCCATTGCGTAACAGCCTTGTTCTTTTCGCCCATTGCCGCTTGTTGCAACGCTTCGAGCGATGCATGACGACCGCGCATTTTTTGCAATTGGCTGCGCGCCTGATCTAACTCATTTACAAAACGGTTGTTGTCATTACGCGTGCTGTCCAACTGTTCAACGAATGTATCCAACTGCACGCGCTTCTCGTCAGCAACCAAATCCAATTCCGCAAGCTGTTCAGTTAACTCGTGAATGGATTCGTCTTCCGCACCATTTTGCAGATTGGCTTTTTCTTCGCGCAGCTTTTCAATTCGCTGCAATAACCGTTGTTGCACTTGCTCTAAATGTTGGATACGCGATTGCTGTACTTCTGCGCGCTGACGCGGTTCTGCAGCGCGCTGGTTAAAACTATCCCAATCATTTTGCCAGCGCTGCATGGCTTCTTCAGCATCAATCAATGATTCACCGGAAGTTTCTTCTGCAGCCTTAACCAATTCCAATTCGGGTTCAAGCTCAAGCAGCTCTTCTTCCCATGCTTCGCTTTTTTGTGTATCGATTAATAAATTTTCTTCAGCTTCTTTACTGTCGCGGCTGGTTTGATCCAGATCAGTCTGCAGCTGGCGTGCGCGCTCACTGGCATGCTGAATACTCTGTTCAAGACGGGCAATTTCCGCACCGATCGCATAATAGCGGCCTTGAACTTCGTTAAATTTATCGCCCAGCTCAGTATATTGGCTGCGATACTTTTCGATTTGAGTGTCTTTGTTGACCTGATCAGTTACAAAAGATTCCATCCGCAATTCGAGGTCACGAATACCTACTTGTTTGGCTTTGGCTTGCAGATCCAACTGCTGGTATTTCAATGCTTGCAATTGCGCTTTTAATAAGCGCTCTTCTTTTTTGTATTCTGCGTATTTTTCGGCCGCCTGAGCCTGACGTTGCAAACGGGATAACTGGCGTTCCAACTCATCGCGGATATCAGTCAGTCGCTCCAGATTTTCCTGGGTTCGACGCATACGACTCTCAGTATCACGACGACGCTCTTTGTATTTGGAAATGCCCGCGGCTTCTTCGATATAAACACGGAGATCTTCCGGTTTCGCCTCGATAAGTTTGGAAATCATGCCTTGTTCAATAATCGCGTAACTGCGCGGACCGAGACCGGTGCCCAGAAAGATATCGGTAATGTCACGGCGCCGACATTTTGTGCCATTGAGGTAATAGCTGTTGTCACCATCGCGGGAGACTTTACGTTTGATACTGATTTCGGTGAAAGCGGCATATTCGCCGACGAGGGTGGCATCCGAGTTGTCGAATACCAATTCGATAGAAGCTTGACCGACCGGTTTACGTCCGCTGGAACCGTTAAAAATAACATCGGTCATGTTTTCGCCGCGCAAATTCTTGGCAGAGGATTCCCCCATTACCCAGCGCACAGCATCAATAATATTGGATTTGCCGCAGCCATTGGGGCCAACAACAGCGCAAAGGTTGCTGGGAAAGTTGACCGTGGTCGGATCAACAAACGATTTAAAGCCAGCCAGCTTGATGCACTTTAACCGCATAGGTCCATATCACTCATATTTCATCAGGCTTATAGGGTTGGAGCGCCCTACTCCAACCGACCTGTTCAATAAATAAATCGCCGGCAACCACACATTGCCTAGCTGTTTGATTTCGTTGATTTTTTTGATTGTTATTAAAAATCGCAAAGTTACCAAAAAAACCTGTAAGGGCGGGATTCTACACATTTGCGCACCGGTTTACACCCGCCACTACTAGCAAAAATAATAACGCACACCCAGCTGCTTAAATTTCACCCAAAAAGACGAATAAGTGCGATCAAGCGAGACTTATTGGCTTACCTTTGTATCAATTTTAACGCCGATATCAGTTGGCAACGAACGCATATCCAGAGGACCAAAACTTCCCTGCCAATCGCCAACTTCCGCAGTCGCCGTACCGTTTTGTGAGATTCGCGCCACTACTTCAATATTGTCCACTGAGCCCAAACTCATCGCCGGGGTCATTGCCATGGCCTCGGTCAACAATACCCGCTTGGGCAACTCAGAGACTTTTATCCGCGCAATCGCCAATGGCATTTTGGCGCCCTGCCAAGTACGCGCATACACAAACACAATCTGATCCGGTTTTGCATCAACACCATCAGCCAAACTGACATTGATAGTTAATTGACGACCGGCGCGAGCCGCAGCGAGGGATTCTTCAGTGCCACCCTCAGCGAAATACAAAGTAGCCGCGCGCTCAATACCGGCCATAAGCGCCTGACTGCCGGGAGAATCCTGCCCGGTTAATCTAACCGTGTGTTCCCAGTACTTAATTGCACCGATGTAATCTTTTTTGCCAAAGGCATCTATGCCTGCCAAACCTAGCGCCATAGTGTTGTCCGGCTCAACTGCAAGCACTTTGGCAACCAGATCACTAATTGCCGGATTCATCTTGCTTCCGTCACGCAAGAACATCGCCTGGGCCAGCTCGCCCATCACCATCGCAGACTCGCTGTCGCGTTGCAGCACCTGTTGATAGGCATTTACCGCTTGGCCGAAATCATTTAAATCCATCTGTATACGCGCAAGGAAAAACCAGTATTGCAATTGATCAGGATCATCAGCCAAGCGCGCCTCGATAAGACGAGCCATTTCGCGAGCACGTACAGGGTCTGGATTACGACCGGCAAGATAGTCCTCATTGTCCAGTTTTTGTTTGAGCTCTTGTGCCTGGCGAATTTCCACATCAGCACTTCTTCCCAAGTGCTGGTAGAGCCCCCAACTAACAGCGACAACTAAAAGTGCAATGACACTGAGCGTCTTAAAACCTGCGCCCAGAGTACGAGTCTGCTGGGCAGAGCGAATATCGGCCTCATCCTCAAGTAACGCTCGCTCTTGCTCCAACTTTAATTGATCAAATTGAGCCTGATCGATACGACCCGATGCTAATTGCGCACTCAACTCAGCAATGTGTTCATGAAACAAACGTACGTTTTCATCAAGACGCTCGGCAACGACTTCGCTTGATTGACCATTCGGTTGCTTGCCATAGCGCACTAACGGCCAAAAAATAAATACCAATGCCACCACACACAGGAGCGCTGCCCCTACCCACAAGGACACCATTACTTTTTCTCCTGGCTGGAATTTCTTTCAGATTTTTCAGTGGTTTCTTTATCCGCTGACGAATTAAGCAAATTTGCCAAACGCTCTTGTTCCGCCGTAGAAAGCACCGAGCTTTCCTCCACATCAACACGACGACGCTTACGCACTATAAGCAGCAGCATGATTACGCCCACAATTAACAATGCGACAGGCGCTCCCCACAAAAACAGGGTGGCAGACGAGAGGCGTGGTCGATACAAAATAAACTCACCGTAACGGTCTACCATAAAATCCACTATTTCCTTATCAGATCTGCCTTCTTTAATCATCAATTCGAGCTCACGGCGCAAATCCATCGCAATAGGAGAATTAGTACCGGCGAGATTTTGGTTTTGGCATTTAGGGCAGCGCATTTCATCAATAAATGTTTGGTAGCGCTGACGATCAACATCGTTATCAAATTCATGAACTTCAATAGCCGCAAAGCTGAAGAGGGAAATAAGCAATAATCCGATGCAGGTGCAAAGTCTTATTAGAATTGCGCACATAAACATGCTTCCGCTGTATTGAATGAAAATTTTGCGCGAGTATAACAACTCATAAGCACAAGCGGGAAACTTTGCCGCCAAGACCAAAAACTGATCACAAGTGTTTGTTTCACAACCACTTTTTAGTTTTTTTCTAAAATTTTACGAAAACTGCGAAAAAAAGGTTGACCCATAGTTTTACATGATTAGAATACGCGCCACCAACAAGGTGAGCGCTGAAAAGCGTAAAATCCTGGGCGGTTAGCTCAGTTGGTAGAGCAATGCCCTTACAAGGCATGGGTCACAAGTTCGAGTCTTGTACCGCCCACCACTCTTACTCACAAGGTAGCTGTGGTTTTTTGTGACGCTGCGGACCGGTAGTTCAGTCGGTTAGAATGCCGGCCTGTCACGCCGGAGGTCGCGGGTTCGAGTCCCGTCCGGTCCGCCACTATTTAGAAATGAAAAAAGCCCCGCATCAGGGGCTTTTTTTATGCCTGCAGAAAAGTATATAAAATAAAAAGCTCCCTCAGGACTTTCTTTTATTTATGCAATTTTATCTTCAATCCCCTGATCCACTTTCGCACATTCATCTTTTATATGCTTGTAAGCATATACACCTACATATGTGATCATGATGCACGTTAGTGCCACTATCACCAGACCATACAGAACGATTGAATCGATATACATAGACACCTCCACATTTCCAACTGATGGATTCAGTTTACGCGGGAGGCATAAACACGACTTGATCTCGATCAAGTCCTGCAGCAGGAGAGGAAATAATTACTTGAGGCTATCGACGATTGGTTTGATGGTTTTTCCCCACACTTGCGCATTCACATCGCCGATATGTTTATAACGGATCACGCCTTGCTTATCGAGCACATAAGTCTCCGGCGCGCCAAATACGCCCAGGTTCAAGCCCAACCGACCATCTTCGTCAGTCACACTGTAAACGTATGGATTGTGAAGCTCCGTCAGCCAACGCTGCGCATCATCAGTGTTGTCTTTGTAGTTGATTCCGTAGATCAGAACTCCCTGTGCTTTTAGCTTGTTGAGAAACTCATGTTCTTGCCTGCAAGTGGTACACCAGGTCGCCCACACATTAAGCAAACTGACTTTTCCTTTGAGCATCTCATGGTTTGCATTCACCAACCCTTGCGGATTTTCCGGTGCAGGCAATACAGGCAACTCAAATGCAGGGACAGGTTTGTTCAACAACGCAGAAGGCATATCATTCGGATTTAATGAAAGCCCCCGCCAAAACAAAACAATCAGCACTGCAAAAATAATCAATGGTACAAATAAAAAAAATCGCTGCTTATTCATTTACCAACTTCCCCGCCGCAACACCTGTTGCGGGCGACTCTTGCTTAACAACTTTACGATAACGCTTGTCAGCAACGGCTAGTATGGCACCAAATGCCATCATCAATGCACCCAACCAAATCCAGCGGACAAAAGGTTTGAGATGTACACGCATAGCCCAGGCTGTTTCGGTTAGTGGTTCTCCCATCGCGACATAGAGATCGCGAAATAAACCAACATCTAATGCCACTTCAGTCATGGTGCTGCCGGACGCAAGATAACGGCGTTTTTGCGGTTTCATTTCGCGTAAGAACTTGCCGTCCTTCATTACAGTGATCAGCGCCTCTTCTGCCGTGTAATTGGGACCATCAATGTGTGTGAGCTTATTGAGAACAAAATCATATTCAACAACAGTCACTTTCTGCCCTACTTCCATACGGATATCGCGCTGTTCGGTATAGATGCTCGTTAAGCCAATGCCAACGACTGTCACAGCGATACCCGCATGCGCAACCACCATAGCGAAGTAACTTAAGCTCAACTTTTTAAAGCCAGCGAGAAAAGACTCACTATTGCGCAAACGATAAAATAAATCAGCAACAAGTGCGGTAGCAACCCAGCTTGCGATAAACACTGTAAGCGCTGCAAGGATTTCATATTTGTCGCGATAGACGAGCGGGAAAACCAAAGCAATTACCAAACTAATTACCCAGGGCTTCCACAATAATTTTATAAATTGTGTACCTGATGTGCGCTTCCAATTGGACAGCGGACCAAAAGCCATCAACAAACACAGCACTCCCATCAACGGCAAGAAGAACAAATTAAAATAAGGAGGACCTACTGAAATTTTTCCTAAATCAAGTGCGTCGGCAATCAATGGGTAGAGCGTGCCGATCAATACCATAATCATAATCACGCTGAGTAAAATGTTGTTGCCAAGCAAAAGCGTCTCGCGTGATAACAGACTAAAACCGGCAGAACCTTTTACCACCGGTGCCCGCAGAGCAAACAATGTTAAAGAACCGCCCACCACCACGAAAAAGAAAGCGAGAATGAAAACACCGCGCTCGGGATCGTTGGCAAATGCATGTACTGATGTGAGCACGCCGGAGCGAACCAGGAAGGTTCCCAACAAGCTTAGCGAAAAAGTAAAAATAGCCAGCAGGATTGTCCAGCTTTTAAATAAGCTGCGCTTTTCTGTCACCGCAAGCGAATGAATCAATGCAGTGCCAATTAGCCAAGGTAGGAAAGAGGCATTTTCCACCGGGTCCCAGAACCACCAGCCACCCCAACCCAGTTCGTAATATGCCCACCAACTACCGAGCGCAATACCGACAGACAAAAACCCCCACGCCATGGTTGCCCAAGGGCGAGACCAACGCGCCCAAGCGCTATCCAGACGACCGGTTAGCAGCGCAGCAATTGCGAATGCAAAACAAACACTGAAACCAACGTAACCCATATACAAAACCGGCGGATGAATAATCAGTCCGATATCTTGCAACAACGGATTTAAATCACCGCCATCTTGCGGAGGAATGGGAAGGATTCGATCAAATGGATTTGATGTAAACAAAATAAATGAAAGAAAGCCAATCGCCACAAAGCCCAATACAGAAAGTACGCGCGCCTGCATATCAAGTGGTAGCGAACGACTAAATATGGCAACCGCCAACGTCCAACCCGCCAACATTAAAATCCACAATAACAATGAACCTTCGTGTCCGCCCCATACTGCGCTTATTTTGTAATAAACCGGCAACAGTGAATTGGAGTTGGAGGCAACATACTTCACCGAGAAGTCGTCATGGATAAACGAATAGGTAAGACAGAAAAAAGCGAACGCGACAAAGATAAAAAATCCGGTTGCCAATGAACGGCCCGATTGCATCAAGACGTTGCTGCCGTAATGGGCACCAACCAAAGGAAGTACAAATAATATCGCACTCAAACACAAGGATAGAATCAGCGAAAACTGGCCAAGCTCTGGTGCCAAATGAACAAAATCAAGCGCCATATTTCAAGCCCTCACAGGTTTTTTGATGCTCGCCTTTATCTTTCATCGCCTCAGCAACTTCAGGGGGGACATAATTTTCGTCGTGTTTGGCAAGCACTTCACTCGCATTCAATTCGCCGGACTCTGTCACTATACCGTTGATAACAGCAGCTTCGCCCTCAGCAAACAAATCGGGCAATATACCGTTGAAATTGACTTTGACATCGGCAATGCCATCGGTAATTAAAAAGCGGATTTGAAGTGAATCGCTGGCGCGCTCCACACTACCCGGTTTCACACAGCCACCGGCACGGATACGGGTGTTATGAGGAACATCGCCCGAAGCAATTTTGCTGGGCGGATAAAATAAATTGATATTTTCACGCAATGCATAGGCCATCAAACCCACAGCAAGACTGGAGAAAACCACAATAAAAATAACAATCATCAAACGTTGTTTGCGAAGCGGGTGCATAAGTTGTCGTGCTCTGTTCAGCTAATACGGAAAATCATCTATTCAATTGATTCACCGGCGACATCATTCGACCGGGTCAATTTTTGTTGTTTTTGCTGTTGTTTAACAAACGCTTTTTTCTGCAATATCGGGCTAATCAGTAAAAAAGCCAATACCGCAAATGTGATGGCATAGGACGCCCATACATAAGGACCATGACCATTCATGGCAATAAAATCTGCAATTGATTCAAATTGGAATTTCATCATTACACCCTCTTGTTACTTGTGCCGATGAGATCATTCACCCATTGAGTCCTACTTTCGCGCCGCAATACTTCAACACGGGTATTCAATAAAAGCACCAAGGCATAGAAACAATAAAAACCGATCACCATTATCAGCAAGGGATATAGCATGGAAGGATCAATACTGGATTTACTGGTGAATTTGATTGTTGCCGGTTGATGGAGCGTGTTCCACCAATCAACCGACTTATAAATGATGGGAATATTCACCATCCCAACCAGCGCCAATATTGCACTGGCTTTATCTGCCGTATCGCGATGTTGAAATGCTTGCTGCAAGGCGATCATGCCAAGATAAAGGAAAAATAAAATAAGCATGGAGGTAATCCGTGCATCCCATTCCCACCAGGTTCCCCACGTCGGTTTACCCCAGATGGAACCGGTGACGAGCGACACAAACGTCAGCAAGGCACCAATCGGCGCGGCAGATTTCATCACCATAAACGGCAATTTCATTTTCCAGATAAGGCCAACTGCACCGGAAATCGCCATGATGTAATAACCCGCCAAGGCTAAAAATGCAGCGGGAACGTGAATATAGATAATGCGGTAGCTGTTGCCCTGCTTAAAATCCGCCGGTGCAAATGCCAATCCCCACACAGCCCCCGTCACGAGGAGCGCGATACTGAGTGTCGCCAACCATGGCAGCCAGGGTGTTGTTTTCTCGTAAAACCAACGGGGAGAACCTAATCGATGAAACCATTGCCATGCCATAGTTGTAAGACCTTATCGCTGAGCTGTTAGCTGATCGTTATTATTAGTTAACCATTTGTACTGATACGCAAAGCGCCAACTGCTGCAATTGGAGCAAGCACAATCGCCAATGCGAGGAACGCGCCTAATACTGCCAGTTGCATGCCAATCGCTCCGCCCTGCACGGCAATCTGCACCGCACTCGCCCCAAAAATCAGTACGGGAATATACAGTGGCATCACGATCAGCGACAACAACAAACCGCCCTTGCGCAGTGAAACTGTTAAAGCGGCCCCAACGGCGCCAATTAAACTCATCGATGCAGTCCCCAAAGCCAATGATGCCAGCAGCGGGAAGTAGCCATCGATCGGTAAACTCAGCATCAATCCGAGCAAAGGTGCCAATAAAGTCACCGGCAAACCCGACACTAACCAATGCACCAACATTTTTGCCATCACCGTAAAGTACAGTGACTGCGGGCTAATCAACATCTGCTCTAACGATCCATCATCGTAATCGCTGCGAAACAGGCCATCGAGCGACAACAGCGTCGCCAGCAATGCCATAACCCACACGATTCCCGGTGCGAGCAACGCCAGTACGGACTTTTCCGGACTAACCCCCAGTGGAATCAGGGTTACCGCGATCAAAAAGAATACCAACGGGTTGGTAAGCTCAGCTTTGTGCCGCGCGGCAATCAGTAAATCGCGACGAAAACTGGCGACAAAACCGCCAAATAAGGTCGTCGCCGGAGCTTTATCAACCATGATAAATATCTCTGTCATTCAGACTGCCAAACCCATCTTTGGTTTGATCACCGCGCCCCCCTGGCTGATAGTCTTTCAGATTCACTATCCGCAACTGCGGCAAGGTTAAATCCTGATGAGAGGTGAGAATCACCACGCCGCCATTGGCAGATTGGTTGGCGATAAGTGCTTCCAACTGGCTCACGCCCAATTTGTCGATTGCGGTAAAGGGTTCATCGAGAATCCAGATATGCGCCAGACTGAGGTGTAACCTTGCCAGCGCCACCCGGCGCAGCTGCCCTGCCGATAATTGGTAGCAAGGAGTGTCCTCATAGCCATAAAGGCCGACGGCTGTCAGCGCACTCTCAATTGAAACAGCTGCGCCGCTTTGGGCTTTATACCACTCCAGATTTTCGACTGGCGTTAATGCTTTTTTGATACCGGGTAGATGACCGAGATAAAGACTATCACCCGCGAACTCCCATGCAGCGGCCGGCAAATCCTGACCAGCGTAGCGAATGTGGCCGAGATAATCCGTGCTGATTCCCGCAAGGGCGCGCAATAAGGTTGTTTTACCAGCGCCGTTCGACCCACCAATCTGCACAACATCACCAGGGAAAAGACGCAAATCCAAACCGGAAAAAAGCAGTCGCTCGTCCCGCTCACAGCCAAGGTCACACAGCTCAAGCAGCGGAACACCTACCTTAATCCCCAAATCGGTCATGCTAATAATTGCCTTGGCGTGTATGGTATCTACAGGAAACGTCTTATCAGCCGCTATACTCAGCACAAGCAATTCGGTTTGGCTGGCGACCTGAAGTCCGCGATTATAGCGGCCTGTGTTCCGGCATAGCACCCCAATTTACGTTTTTGATCACATTAATGTCTATTCGAGATAAGCCATGGAGCTGAGTTCAGTCACCGACAAGCTGGTACAAAATGCCCAGCGTGCACAGGTCGAACAAATAATGATGATCACTAAGGTGCTTGGCTTGAAAGTAGGCAGTCAATTCTTGGCGGATGTCCAAAAAGTAACCCAGGCAACACCGGAAGAACGCGCCCAATTGGTTAAAACCATTGAGGCTAATTTGGCCCAGTTAAATAAGAACTCTGCTGCACCCGCGATCAAAGCCCTGATTACCCAACTGGAAGCGCAGAAGAATTTGGTCGAAACACCCGGTGTTAAGTTGGTGACCCTTTCAGTTAATACATCATCACCTGTTAATACTGCAGTTCCGGCTGCTACAAATATCCCGGCGCCACTAACCACAACATTACTCACTTATACCAATCAACCGGTGCAAGTCGGTCAAACCCTGTTAATGCAATTAGCCGAGGGGCAACGTCTACAATTATTGCAGCCACTTACCAAAGCCCAGGTCGCCGCATTTAATGCACTATTGCAGACAACCAACACTCCAACTACAGCAGCAAATACCGGTGTGGCACATTCAAACAATGCGATCACTGAATTGTTGGCGACAATCGTTGCGCAAAACAAAAATGTCGCTATTAAAACTATCGATGCTGTTGGTGAAACATTACGCCGTTTGCTACCACAAAAAGACAAAGGTCAGGATTTACTGACAAGCTTGCCAAAAATCACCCAATTTATTCAGCAGCTTCCATTGACTGAGCGCAAGGAATGGCTATCCAGCCAAGTGCAACAATCACTGAAAACCCTGAGTAACCACATTCGTTTAACCGATCAACTCAGCAATCCTAAATTACTGGAAATGACGCTGAAAAATAATGGCCAGAGTTTTGAAAATAAATTGGCACAACTGGTTTCCGGGCAGAAAAATAATGAATTAACGATAGCGCCTGCTAACTCATCATTAAAGGGTTCCGTAGCGGCCACTAATCCTTTAAATACGACTGCAGGTATTGCATCACCACTATTAAAATCCGGCGATCAATCCATTGCGACGAACAAACAAATCGCGATTCCGCAAGTCTCTGTAGAAAAAATGGCGAGCCAGGATTTAAAAGGCGCGCTGCTTGGATTACTGCATGAATTGGATACAGAACTGGGGATCACATTACCCGGTTCACCACTTGCAAACGAGTTCAATAAAAATGTAGTAGCAATCGCCCTGCCCCAATTTTTAGGTTTGCTTGCCAACAAGCAGCAAGGGGAACTCAGCCAAAAACAATTGCGCACGCAGTTGGTTATGTTGATGCATCAATACACACTGGGCAGTCTGGCAAAAATTCAGCTGCAACAAATGCATACGCTGAATCACCAATTGGGTCAGGCAGATCAGTCACAACCAACACAATCCTGGCAATTTGAAATTCCTGTTCGCCAGGGACACGACGTACATCCACTCCATATTCAAATGGAACAACAGTGGGTGGAAGAGCAAAATGATGGCAAGGAACAAGGTAGCACGCGTGTGCAGCAATGGAATGTAATGCTCAACGTTGATTTACCATTGATAGGCCAGTTCTATGCGCAACTCACAGTACTAGGTGATAACCTGGCGGCAAAGTTTTGGGCAGAAAATGAAACCACGCTGCAGGAAGCAAAAATTCGGCTTGATGGATTAAAAACGTTATTAGAAGGCGAAGGTATTCAGGTCACACAAATGCAGTGTCTTCCCGGATTACCGCCTAAACCCAAAATGTCAGTCAGTTATTCATTGGTAGATATTAAAACCTGAGATTACGAGATGGCTTCTGAATATTCACCCCAGCAATTACAAAAAGCCGTGGCGATCTACTACGACGGAAAGAATGCCCCGCATGTCAGCGCTAAAGGCACTGGCGATGTTGCCGAGCAAATTATTGCTATCGCCCGGGAGCATGGTGTTCCGCTTTGCGATAATTCAGCGCTTGTCGATCTGCTTGTCACACTGGAGCTGGGCGATGAAATACCTTCAGCGCTGTACATTGCGGTGGCCTATATCATCGCCTTCGCCTATCAACTTGAAGGTAAAACCCCGGAAGGCTGGCAAACCCGTTAATAAAGTCAGTAGCTCACATCGCCAACATTTACAAAAAACACACAAAGCGTTCAGTATTTACCCTTCCCAAGCAGCCCGTAATAATGCGATTATGACGCCACTTTTTTGACTTTCACGCGCGTCACACACTAATGAGTCACTTTATCGCTAGCGAACAACTGAAATCACAATTGGGCAAAGTTGTGATTTTTGATTGCCGTTTCAATTTGATGAATAAAATCCTCGGCAGCGAGCAGTATCGTAGCGGTCATATTCCCGGTGCTTACTTTCTTGATCTGGAAAAGGATCTTTCCAGTGAAACCGATACGCACGGCGGTCGCCATCCTTTACCTGGTGTAGAAGCGCTCAGCCAAAAACTCCGCGCAGCCGGCGTAAACCAACATTCGACTATTGTGGTCTATGATGATTCGCGTATGGCTTACGCTGCCCGCGCCTGGTGGTTGCTGCGTTATTATGGACACCAGGATGTTCTTATCCTTGACGGTGGTTTTACCGGCTGGGTAAATACGGGCGGTGCAATCGACAGACGCGAACCTGCACCCAAACACGGAAACTTTAAAGCGGTTGTCCAACAAAACTGGATCGCGGATCGTACGGACATTTTACAAGCAGGCTCCGCACTTACCCTGATAGATTCGCGCGAAGCCAAACGTTATCGCGGCGAAGAAGAACCTATCGATCCGGTGGCGGGCCACATTCCCGGAGCACTTAATTATTTCTGGCAGGATGCAACTACCGAGCAAGGTTTTATCAAACCAGAGGAAATACAAAAACAACGTTGGAAGGATTTGCCGGATAGCGACAGTCTGGTGGTCTATTGTGGTTCGGGAGTTACGGCTTGCGTGAATATTTTATCGCTGGAGATAAGCGGTATAAACGCGAAGCTCTATCCCGGTAGCTGGAGCGATTGGTGTTCATACCCGGAAAATAATACGTAGAAACATAAAACCCGCAGAACAAAGCATCCAAGTATTTTATCCATCAAGCGCGAGTAATATTTCTACTGCTCGCGCTACTCACCAGCTTAGTTGGCGTATTCATACTCAATACGAACATCTTGTGGGCCACCTCTATCGTCATCGATATTGGAGCGACCATGGAAGCGCATCAAATATTTCCCATTCGGATCATAAGCAAGATTGATGGGATCCGCAAAGAGCGAGGCAATTTTTTTAGCGGGCGTTATACGGAAGTAAATCCACTCGCGACCATAGTGTGCATCGTATATCGGTGAATCAGAGCCTTTGATTTTACGCACTTCAAGTTGGGTGGTATTCAAACGGGCCGGAAGAGCAAAATCAAACTTCAAGGTTTTACCTGCAACCAACTTGTCCCAATTCAATTGGATATAGGCATCAAAGCCCGCATCAATAACAAGGCGAGCATTGTCATAAATCGTTTTTTCACTTTGGGAGCCTTTCATGCCGTGGGTGAGGACCAGACGCCCCCCTTGAAAATGTGCAGAGGCGAATTCGTTATCGCGTGTATCTTCAAAATTAAAGCTGGGTTGAAAAGGTTCGCCGATATAAACCAGCGTTTTGGTCGCGAATGTCCGGCCATCAGGTGTTACATAATCGACGCGCACCGCTTTGTTCTCATCCAGACCTGTGTATAACTCACGGTAAACAAGCTGATTATTTTCGATATTGTATGCACTGCCTGCGACAACATAATTTTCCTCAGCAGCAACCGACGCTGTATAGAAACCAGTGACTATGGCACACAGCCCAAAACTGCGGGCAAGAACTCGGCGAAAATCATTTTGTCGTTTTGCGCTGGACATAGGACGAAATCCTCAAACTAAGAAACCGGTGTAATGGCAACATCAGAGTCACTATTATAGGTAGAACTTCAACCAATGGGCTAGACCATTCCGCTGATGCCGATACAACCGCGACGAGAGAACTCAACGGGGCGAGCATTGCGCCCAATAGAGAAGATTATAGCGGGTGATAATAACTCCTTTTCAACGAATGGTGGAATTCATGAAGTTGTCCGGTTAATGCGCTATTGGTAGCAGCTGTGCAAAAAGCGCGATGGTTTCTTTTCGGCTCACTGACAAATCAACAAACGGGCGCGGATAATTTTTTACAGCTGGCGGATTATGAATTTGTTTATTCGATAAATGCGCCAGCTCTGGCACCCATTTACGGATGAATTCACCATTCGGATCAAAACGTTCAGATTGACTAATGGGATTAAAGATACGGAAGTATGGTGCAGCGTCAGTTCCTGTTGAAGCACTCCACTGCCAACCACCGTTATTCGCTGCAAAATCGCCATCGATTAACTGCGACATAAAATAATCTTCGCCCCAGCGCCAATCGATTTGGCAATTTTTTGTCAGAAACATAGCGACTACCATCCGCAGGCGGTTGTGCATCCATCCGGTTGCATTCAACTGCCGCATAGCCGCATCAACGATTGGAATTCCGGTTTTGCCTTCACACCATGCGGAGAATTGCGCTTTATCATAACGCCAGGGAAAAGCTTCGGTGGGTGCCTGCATGGCTTTGCGTTTGCAAACCTGAGGATAATCCACCGCTACATGCTGATAAAATTCCCGCCAGATTAACTCACCTATCCAGCAATTTGCGCCCGCATTACCGCCATCCCACTCGCCGTGTGTATGGGCAAGTACCGCGGAGAGAGCTTGACGGGGCGACAGGGAACCTGCGGCAAAGTAAGGGGACAAGGTTGACGTACCCTCAATGGCAGGAAAGTCACGCTGATCCAGATAGCGGGACAGCGACCGTTCAATAAATACATCCAGTCGACGATATGCCTCATCTTCGCCAGCTGGCCAAAGCACCGATAAATCGCGCAGTTCATGGCCAGCAAATAATTGATTAATCTCATTTGCAGAGGCAGCATTGATATTGGAAAGTACTGGTTGTTTGGCAGGCAATGCTAGCGGCTGCAAGATGACGGGCATTACTGTGTGTAACCATTTCTTTTTGAAAGCGGTAAATACTTTGTAGGGCTCGCCTTGACCATTGCGGATCATGCCTGGCGGAACAATACAGCGGTCGTGGCAACGTTTTACCAGAATTCCGTTATCGCGCAGCAGTTGATTGACAGCAAGGTCGCGATTCAATTCGTTGAGTGGATACTCCGCATTAAAATAACAATATTCCACACTGATATCCTGTGCAACACGCAGTAACGCTGGCGCAATTTCTGCTGGTTTTTTTACGCGCACAATCAGCAAAGGAATATTCAGCGCAGTTAATTTTTTCTGCATAACCAATAAATGGCGACGCACAAAATCCAGTTGCGCAGGTGCGATAACATGCAGTTTCACATAGGCATCGCAATGCACATAAACAGCCACCACACCCTGCCCTGACTCTGCAGCTTTGAATAAAGCGGGATTATCGTACACGCGCAGATCATGGCGCAACCAAACGAGAGAAGTCACTTCGCACCTACTTTTCTCTTTATCAGTCTAATGGCGTACCCCATTACCGGAATGTGTTCATACAGCATTGAACCGGCATCGTAATAATCGCGGTGGTAATACACTTTATCGTCGAATAGCAGATGAGTATTGCCAGTCAGTTCCAGCGATTTTCCTTTGGCTAACTTTTTATGGCGATAATGCATCGTCCAGAAAAGTATCGCCTCACCGCGTTCGAACATTTCCATTGAATGATGGAATTCAAAACGGCATTCGATCAGTTCATCCATCATCCCGGCATAATATTCAGTAAGATTTTGCAGGCCATTCAACGCATGGAGCGGATCTCGAAACTGCACATCATCGCTGTAGACGTCAGCCAGGGACCGGAGTATTTTTTTATCAAAGCGAAGGTACAAATTGCGTATTTTTTGCGGAACCGTAAGCGTCATAATAAATGATTCATCCCTTCAATAATTGGTTGATTGCGACCAACACGTGCTGTTGGTTATCACAAAGATAGACTCCTGTATTCGGTTCAAAACTCAACGCCCTGAAAACACGCGCTGCGTTTCCCGCCAGCACAACAGGTATGGCCGAACGTTCTCGCCATAGATTCAAGTGTAGCTGCAGCTCGCCAGTATTTAAGGTATCGCCACCTGTAATCACCACTATTTTTACACCCAGCGCCTCAGCGCAAAGCAATGATTCTTTAACGGTTAAATAACCCAAAAATTCGGCCTGATGTTGATTCACCAGGAGACCATAATTTAATACTTGTGACAGCACTGGACTTTCATCACCTGCGGCTGAAATAACCAGAATTTTTTCACCTTGCGCCGCTTGTCGTTGGCGGTTTTGGGAGGCTTGGATATATTCGAGAATCACGGCGGTAAAAAAAGCGCGGCGTACCGGTTTACCCGGTTCATCACCTTGAAGTTCTGCCAGAAGCGGCACCAATAAAAAGTCAGCAACCATCGCAATCGGGTAAAGTGCAAAAGTATCTTCAATCAAACGCTCAAGCTGGTTGCGGTTAAACGCCGTTATAGCGCTTTGGATTTGCTGGACTAATTGAAGCCAGACTGAATCTATCGCAGGAACATCATCCCCACGTTTTTCATCGGCAAGCAGCGCTTTAACTTTGCTAATTGCTAATCCGCGTCCCAGCCATAGTTGAATTTCTTTAACGCGTTCAATATCAGCCCGGCTATAGAGCCTGTGGCCTTTGGTCGTTCGCTGGGGAATCAACAACCCGTAGCGCCGCTCCCAGGCGCGCAAAGTCACCGTATTCACACCAGTGACGCGGGAAATTTCGCGAATAGGTACGTTGTCATCTACCAGCGCTTCCGCTATTTCAATGTCTACTATCGGTTCCACTAGTCATTCCCAATAATGTGATTACGCAATCCCAGACGCTCCGGATGCGGCGCCCAAAATGTTTGCGACTTCAAATAAGGATTATCCAGTTTTAACAAGTGATGTTTAAGCAAGGTAAGCGGCACAACCAAAGGCACAATGCCAGTTTTGTAGGAATCAATTAATTGGGATAGCTCTTGTTTTTCCTGGGTATTCAATCGCTCTTTCAAATAACCGCGTAAATGCATAATCGCATTGGTATTACCTTTACGGGTCGCGTGATGGGCAAGCGCTTCCATAAACAGGCGAAAGAATTCATTGCTGCTTGTGTGGATGTCCCGCTCAGCGAGATTTGATAAATAACGACCGATGGAAAAATAGCTCGGCACATGATGTGCCATCACCTGGTATTTATAGCGGGAGTAAAAATCAATGAGTTTTTTGGCGGTAGGAGCATCAGCCACTGACGTTTTAAAATCGTAATAAGCAAACACACGGGTCAAAAAGTTATCGCGCAAACCTGCGTCATTTAACCGGCCAGCCTCTTCAACAGGCAATAATGGCATCAACTCCATAACCCGTTTTGCATAGGCGCCCTGCCCTTTACTATCAATGGAAAAGCCGTTAGTAAGATAGCGCTTCATCCCAAAGGCACCACAACTGGGGGATTTCTGCATAAACACATAACCGCAGATATCCGGCAGTTGTTGTATGGCCAATTCCGCCTGATTAACCAGGGCATCCGTCACATCCAGATCCGGGTTCTCGATACCGCGCACCCGGGTCTCGTCACCCACAATAACTAACCTTATAGGTTTGCGTGGAATTCCCAAGCCAATAGCCACTTCCGGGCATACAGGGCGAAACTCAAAGTACTCACTGAGCACATCAGTCAAGTAATGATTGTGCTTGTGGCTGCCGTCATAACGGACTTGCTCACCCATCAAACACTGGCTGACACCCAGCGGAATTTTGCCCATTACATTCCTATACAGATTAATAGTCTTGTATAAGTTTTAACTTAATACCCTGTACAAAGCAATTATTTTGTATAAGAAAAGGACATTAAATAAATGAGGGAAAATAAATGCGCGGGAGAAATACCTAAACAGGAATGGATAAATTGGATTAAAAAAACAGGTTAATGAATTGATATTCAATAAAAAAGCCGAACTTTCGTCCGGCTTTTTTAGCCTTATCCCCATTAATGCGTGGGGATTTCGATATCTTCAAATAAATCATCCAGCTCCGCCCTTGAATGGCGGTTGAATGCTTCATTGATGATGTCTTTGGTCAGATGCGGAGCGAACTTCTCGATGAAGTCATACATAAATCCACGCAAGAAGGTACCGCGACGGAAACCAATCTTGGTCACGCTGGACTCAAACAAATGACTGGCATCCAAGGCAATCAGGTCGCTGTCAGTGTTTTCGTTATACGCCATGCTGGCGATAATCCCAACCCCCAAGCCCAAACGTACATAAGTCTTGATAACGTCGGCGTCGGCGGCAGTGAATACAACCTTGGGCGCGAGACCACGATTGATAAAGGCTTCATCCAACTTGGAGCGACCAGTGAAACCAAACACGTAAGTAACGATTGGATACTTGGCAACCTCTTCCAGCGTCAGACTGGAAACCTGGGCCAATGGATGGTTTTTCGGTACTACAATGCTGCGATTCCAACGATAGCAAGGCATCATGATCAAATCGCTGAACAGCTCCATAGCTTCCGTGGCGATAGCAAAATCAACAGTGCCATCCGCTGCCATCTCGGAAATCTGCATCGGCGTGCCTTGATGCATATGCAGCGCAACTTCAGGATACTGCTTGATAAATGACCCGATTACCGGTGGCAGCGCATAGCGAGCCTGGGTATGGGTAGTCGCCAGCGTCAAGGTACCTTTGCGCTCATTACTGAACTCTTGGGCAACCTGTTTAATACTCTCAACTTTACGCAGGATCTCGCCTGCAGTTTTAAGTATCGCCTCACCTGCTGGTGTGATACGGGTTAAATGCTTCCCGCTACGCGAGAAAATCTCAACACCCAGTTCATCTTCCAGCAAACGAATTTGCTTACTGATACCAGGCTGGGAGGTATAAAGACTCTGTGCAGTAGCAGACACGTTCAAGTCGTGATGTGCCACTTCCCAGATGTAACGCAGTTGTTGCAGCTTCATAAGCCCTCCGATTGGCTCACTCACTGGGGGTATTTGCAAATGCAAGTACCAGAAATATACCCCGATGCAAGCTCAGAGTTATAAAATTAAGTTAGGTTATTCATTTCAAGAATAGAACAAATCGCAGCCTTATGCCTAACCATTATTAATTGTGCTTCCGGCTGCTCTTGTTACAACTTTAGACTATATCCTATAAATTCAAAGCTTTTGCCGCAGGAATATTACAAAAATAGCAAAAAATACCGATTACACACCCCACATTGGGTATATATGCAGGGCGGCTATTACATTATGGCAATAGGCGATTCGCAATCCCGTGGGGTACATGTCCCGTAGCGACATGCTCGCGAGCGGATTCGCAGTGCATTTTTTGGTCGTCAAAAAACACATCGGCGCCGTACGCTTTGAGAAATGTTCCCTTCGATAGCCCACCCAAAAATAGCGACTCGTCGATGCGAATATCCCATGCGCGCAAGGTGCGGATGACACGCTCATGCGCAGGCGCTGATCGAGCAGTCACCAGCGCTGTACGGATCGGACAGTTTTCACCAAATTCAGATTGAAGGTTATGTAAGGCAGCCAGGAATTGCTTGAAAGGACCTCCGCTCAAAGGTGACTTGGCAGATGCTTTTTCACTTTCAGTAAATGCTGAGAGTCCCTGTAATTTATAAACTTGCTCGGCCTCATCAGAAAAGATAACTGCATCACCATCGAAGGCAAAACGCAGTTCATCTTCATTTTCGACTTGATTGTTGGATGCAATTAATGTCGCCGCTGCCATACCGTGATCCAGCGCTTGCCTTACATCATCCGGCTCGGTCGATAAAAATAAATGGCAACCGAATGCTGATGCATAACGATAAGGCGATGTGCCACCACAAAATGCAGCACGGCTAATTTTGAGCCCGTAATGCTCAACTGAATTGAATACGCGCAAGCCGGTGTCAGCGCTGTTGCGCGACAATAAAATTACCTCAACACGCGGTTCATCGCCCAATCGCTCATTGAGGCGCAATAATTTTTTCACCAATGGGAAAGCATCACCGGGCGCAAGGATTTCATCTTCGTGTTCAATTTGGTACTGCGCATAAGCAGCAAGTCCTTCATTAATGTAAACCTGATGACTTTCATCCAAGTTAAATAATGCACGCGATGAAATTGCTATAACCAGCTTATCGCCGAAACCTGTGGGCATAATTAAATTCTCCTGCGAGAAAAAACATTATTGCAATATAAACGCATCTGCATCCAAATTGGCTGGAAACTGTTCGCGATACGTGATTAATTTTTCTGCATATAATTCGACTGTTATCAATTCCGCTTCCTGACTTGTTGCAATCAGTTCGCCAGAAGGGCCATAGACACTGGAATCACCTGCGTAATGTTGCCCTGCCTCATCCATGCCTACACGGTTCACACCAAGAATATAACTTAAATTTTCGATAGCCCGAGCTTGCAATAAGCGATTCCAATGCAAACCACGAACGCTTGGCCAATTCGCGACATAAAACGAAAGATCATAATCGTTGCGATTGCGACTCCACACTGGAAAACGCAAGTCATAACAAATTAACGGCAACACTCGCCAACCATTTATCTCAACCAAAACACGCTCACTACCCATCGCATAACGCGTGTGTTCGCCGGCCATCCTGAATAAATGACGCTTGTCGTATTCGGTATAACTGCCATCGGGGCGCATCCACACCAGACGATTAAAATACTGCTCACCTACTTTGACCACCAAACTCCCGGTAACTACTGCATTATGTTTGGCCGCTTGTTGTCGCATCCACAGATAAGCACGTCCATCGACCGACTCCGCATAGCTGCGCGCGCTGGAACAAAACCCTGTAGTAAATACCTCTGGCAAAATAATCAGGTCTGTTTTGGTAATGGCGTCCATCGCCTGCGCAAACACATCAAGATTATGTTGGGGATTATTTGGTGTGATCACCTGCTGTACCAGTGTGACCGTCAAATTATTCATGAGGTGTATCTCCTACCGGACGATATATGGGATGCAACCAAAAATAACACAACAAAAATGCAACAAATACGGAAACTGCAGCCAATAAATACGTGGTTGAAGCACTATAGTCCCACAGGAGTCCGCCAATCAATGCACCTGCTGCACCACCTGCGCCAAAACTGAATGAGCTATACATTGCCTGCGCTTGCCCTTGGTTCGCACCTTTAAAATGGGTGCGCACCAATTCGATAGAAACTGCATGGGCGATGCCAAAGGTGCAAGCATGCAGCAGCTGTGCAAATAACAACACAGGCAAGTATTCAGCACCGTAGGCAATCAACAACCAGCGCAAACTGGTGACTCCCAAGGCGAATAGCATTAATAGCCGCAAATTAAAACATCCCAACACTTTATGCATCACCATAAAGATCGCGACCTCTGCGAGCACACCCAGCGCCCACAACAAGCCGGTTGCAGTGCGGGTGTAGCCGTAGTTTTCAACAAGATAAAGCGTATAGAACGTGTAGTAAGGGCCGTGACTCAGCTGCAATAAAAAGCTGGCAGCCAGAAAACAAATAATCGTTGGCTGCAAAACCAGGCTTAAAAATTTCGGGGGCTCACCATCAGATTTTTTAGCGCTTACATCTTTCAAACTGAGGCTGGATAACCAGATTAAAATCAGGAACGTTAAAATAAATAGCGGCAAGAAACGGATGGACAATACATCAAATACCAATCCCAAGCCCACCACGGCCGCGATAAAACCAACCGATCCCCACAAACGAATTTGGCCGTAACGATGGTAGTTATTGCCCAAGTATCCAAGGGTAATGACTTCGAACTGCGGCAGCACCGCGTGCCAAAAGAAGGTGTAACAGCTGACCACCAACACCAGCCACCAATAACGTTGGTCAAGCAAAACACCGGCAAAAATAATACTCGCGGCCAAACTGCCAATGCGGATAATGCGCAACCGCTGCCGCGTGTGATCCGCAAGCCAACCCCAAAAATTGGGTGCGACAATACGGGTTGCCATAATAATTGCACTGATAATGCCAACATCTTGCGATGAGTAACCGAGGGATTTGAGATAAATTCCCCAGTAGGGAATCAGCGTGCCAACCACAGCAAAATAAAAAAAATAAAATCCGGAGAGGCGCCAATACGGAATTGCTTGCTGCGCAAAAGAAAGGGACATAGAAACACAACGGCAGGAGTGAATTAAAACATTGGGTTAGTCATTACCATCGCAATGACTAACCCAACACACCCTTGAAAATTATTTAACGCTGGCAGGAATTACCGGAACAGAATGTTTAACAGCACCATTTTGTCCACGCTGGCGCAACAAGTGATCCATCAGCACCAACGCCAACATCGCTTCCGCGATCGGCGTTGCGCGAATACCCACGCATGGATCATGGCGACCTTTGGTAATCACTTCAACTGCATTGCCATGCACATCAACACTGCGACCCGGTAAATGTAAACTCGATGTTGGTTTGAGCGCGATATTGGCAATAATATCCTGGCCGGAAGAAATGCCGCCCAAAATGCCGCCTGCATTATTTGACAGGAAACCTTCCGGTGTCATCTCATCGCGATGCTGACTGCCGCGCTGCTCGATAGAGCCAAATCCTTCGCCAATTTCTACACCTTTCACCGCATTGATGCTCATCAACGCATGAGCAATTTCTGCATCAAGGCGATCAAAAATAGGTTCGCCTAAACCGGGCGGAACATTGGTCGCAGTCACTGTAATTTTTGCGCCGATGGAATCACCTTCTTTGTTCAGCGCCTGCATGAACGCTTCCATCTCAGGTACTTTACTGGCGTCAGGACAAAAGAACGGGTTTTGATCAACTTGATCCCAATCTACGGTTTCGATTTTGATCGGGCCGAGCTGCGACAAATAACCACGCACTTCAATCCCGTGAAAATCTTTTAAATATTTTTTAGCGATGGAGCCTGCAGCAACACGCATAGCAGTTTCACGCGCAGATGAACGGCCGCCGCCGCGATAATCGCGCACACCGTACTTCTGCATGTAAGTGTAATCCGCATGGGCCGGACGGAATTGGTCTTTGATGTTGGAATAATCTTTTGAGCGTTGGTCAGTATTTTCGATCAGCATGCCAATCGGGGTGCCGGTGGTTTTGCCTTCGAATACACCGGACAAAATCTTGACCGCATCTTCTTCGCGACGCTGGGTGGTATAGCGGGATGTACCCGGCTTACGACGATCCAAATCGATTTGGATATCTGCCTCGGTCAATTCAAGGCCGGGAGGACAACCATCCACAATCGCGCCCAACGCCACACCATGGCTCTCGCCGAAGGTAGTCACAGTAAACAATTTGCCGTAAGTATTTCCTGACATCAGTTATTTCCAGAAATAAGAATCAAACACCGGATAAGTAAAAAGTGCGCCGATTATACGTGACTTGTCTTGGAGACGCATCGTCATCAGCGGATCAGAGGACACCTTCTGCACGTGCATTGCGCAAATCCTGCGCCGTCAATACAAAGACGCCATGCCCGCCACGTTCAAATTCCACCCAAGTGAACGGCAGCGATGGATAGGCCTCTTCCAACGCCGGCCAGGAATTACCAACTTCCACAATGAGCACGCCGTTATCGGTTAAAAAATCTGCAGCCTCAACCAAAAGTCTCCGGGTAAAATCCAAACCGTCATTGCCAGATGAAAGACCCAACTCAGGCTCTGCATGAAACTCATCCGGTAGACTGGCCATATCATCGGCATCAACATAGGGTGGATTGGAGACGATCAAATCAAAACGTTGCCCGTAGAGGTTTTCAAACAGATCCGATTGCAGCGCAAACACCCGCTCAGTTACACCATGCTGCTGGATATTTTCTTCCGCCACCGCCAAGGCATCATAGGAAATATCGCTCAATTGCACCTCAGCATCAGGAAATGCATGGGCACAGGCGATACCGATACAACCACTTCCGGTACAGAGGTCAAGAATCTGTTGTGGTTCATCTATCAGCCAAGGCGCAAAACGTTTTTCAATAAGCTCTGCGATGGGCGAGCGCGGCACCAATACCCGTTCATCAACCACGTAAGGCAAACCCGCAAACCAGGCTTGACCGGTAATGTAAGCTGCCGGGATACGCTCCTCGATACGGCGCTGGACATTAGCGACTACCCGCGTCCGCTCGCTACGCGTCAACTGCGCATCCAGCCATTCATCACCCAGTGGCGGCACCAAGTGAATTGCATGCAGGACCAACTGCTCGGCTTCATCCCAAGGGCTATCAGTACCGTGGCCGTAAAAAAGCTTAGCCGCGATAAATTCGCTGGCAGCCCAGCGGAAGAAATCGCGAATGGTCAGCAACTCATCGCGCGCTTGATCAAAAACGGTAGAAGCCTGATTAACATCATTGGAAAAAGTGGGCATGGATAACCTCGAACTGGGCAGACTGCGCGCATTCTACCGAATTAATCGCCCAAATCAGGATTTATGTTTTCTAGAAATCCATCGGAAGCGGTAAACTGCCGTTTTGTGTAAGGCAGCGCCCCACTGCCGCTTGAGGAGCTTTTGATGAGAGAACACTTTGCGAACATTATTGCTGGCATTGGTGAAGATTTAACCCGTCCTGGCCTGCTGGATACCCCTGACCGAGCTGCAAAAGCCTTTCAATTCCTGACCCGCGGTTATCACCAAACACTAGACGAAGTGGTCAATGACGCCCTCTTTCCATCCGACTCTGACGAAATGATTCTGGTAAAAGATATAGAGTTATATTCACTGTGCGAACACCATCTTTTACCTTTTATTGGCAAAGCCCACGTTGCCTATATTCCTACCGGGAAAGTATTGGGATTATCTAAAGTCGCGCGGATTGTTGATATGTTCGCGCGCCGCTTGCAGATCCAGGAGCAACTTACCGTGCAAATCGCCGAGTGCATCCAGGACATCACCGGCGCTTCCGGTGTTGGCGTTATTATCGAAGCAAAACATATGTGCATGATGATGCGC
Organism: Cellvibrio sp. GW822-FHT04B05; assembly: GCF_058800985.1. Classification (NCBI taxonomy): domain Bacteria; kingdom Pseudomonadati; phylum Pseudomonadota; class Gammaproteobacteria; order Cellvibrionales; family Cellvibrionaceae; genus Cellvibrio; species Cellvibrio sp. GW822-FHT04B05. The sequence goes on from NZ_JBXAMU010000005.1 coordinate 459,207, forward strand.
GGCGTGGAAAAGCAAAACTCGTCGATGAAGACCTCGGCAATGCGTGGTAGTTTTCGCAGCAACCAGGCAACACGCAATGAGTTTTTATCGCTACTGCGCTAACCATTTATCGAACTATAAAAAAGGCGGCATTAAAAGTGATACCGCCTTTTTTTATTGGCGATGCGATTTATTATTCAACTATAACTACTCGTTAATTTTAACTACCTCAACGCGCGCACTTCGATCACCACGCCCTGCCGGTGCAAGACTGCCTACGCCATAAGTAGTGATCCGACTGGCCACAACACTCTTATCTTTTAATGCATTTTTCAGTTGCTCGGCATAACCTTGCGAATCTTTTTGTTGTTGGGCAAGAGATACAGGAGCGTAATCATGCCCTACCAGCGCGATTTTCCAACCGGGCTTTTGCGTCAATACATCAATCAGTGCTTGTAGATGCGCCGGTTTAATTTGGATGTTGGTATTACCTTGCGGATCGTCGGCCACCAGGTCGGGGAAAACGTAATAGCCATTAGCATCCAATGATTTGATAATCGACTCCGGGCTTGACGCTATTCCCAGTTCAATAATTTTATCAACATGCAAAACATCAACCTGAATAACAACACGTTTATTACCGCGCTGTACGGCATAGAGTGCTACATAAAACGGTTTTGCATCGGCAGTGGTAACTTCATAGGCACCATACTGTTGGAACTGATCCAACCCATATAGCTGCTGGATTTTGAAGTGATTATTAGCCCATGAATTGCTGGTGCCGCAATCGCGGCTTTTACAATGAAATAATTCGCGGAAATTAAAATTCTGCAATTGATCCAGATAAAAGTCGAAACCGTTACTCGCGCTATGTCCTTCTGGCAACTCTAATGTAGAGCGCGCAAGCTCACCACTTAAACGCTGTTGGCGATCAACTCGCCAACTGCCGGCAATTTTTTTATAGCTTCCCAATGCCAACACATAATCATCGGTTTCACCGCCACTTTGAAACATTACCCGTGCGTTGTGATAGTTTTGCAATGGCAATTCATCTGCAATTGCAACACCGCCAACCGATAACAAAATTGCTACACTAATATAACGAAAACAGTTCATAGGCTCTCACAGAAAATTGTAGCTATTTTTGATCTGATTCTTTTACGAATGACTAGACAATAAAACGGGCGAAAAATTCGTTGAGCTTTTCCGCTACCAAATCCACCTCCTGCTCCATATGCAAATGATGGCCGCCCGGTAGCAATTCATAATCAACGCACGAGAACCGGGCAACCTCTTGCATATAGTTTGCATACAACTTGGGTAGGCCATCTTCAGCCAACAATAATTTTATTGGTGCCCGGACACTATTAATAAATGCATGCAAATGTTCGCGCGATAATTTAATTACTGAAGGTGCTAACAAACGAGGATCGGTGCTCCACGAAACACCATTCGATTGCGCCACAACGCCGCGTTCGGTTAATGCTGTCGCGGCAGCGTGCCCCAAAGGAAACATACCGCGCTCGCGTGCTTTAATAGCAATTTTTATATCAGGGTAAACCGAAGGTGTTTTTTGCTGCTGGACCCGCAAGCCATTAATTGCTCTCGCCAATTGCTTGGGAGCCTCCTCCGGGCGAGCAGGCTCAGGCAGCAATCCCTCAACCAACCCCAAGGCAATAAATCGCTCGGAAAATGCACCAGCGGCCAGTGTTCCGATAATGGCACCACGCGAATGTCCAAGTAATGCAAAACGCTCCCACCCCAGATAATCTGCTACAGCCAGCAGATCATTAATATCATCCCAGGGTGTATAAGCCATTTGTCCGGGACGATGATCACTCTGGCCATGCCCCGCCATATCGACGGCAACAATATGCACATTCTTCAGCCGCGGAGCCAAGGCAAAAAAACTGGCGGAATTATCCAACCAGCCATGCAATGCGAGTACCGGTAATTGCGTGGAATCACCCCACTCCTGCGCGGCAAACTGCATTCCATTGACAGTAAAGCGCAGCTCGCGGGGACTGGAAGATTGCACCATAGAAAAGCTCACCATGAGATAGAAAATAAAACAATATTGATCGTTTTATTCTAGGCGTGATCCAGCCAAAGTAAATTGCCCATACCCGCTGCAACTATTGGTGTCTGGATAGCGGCGAGAGAACTGGTAGCCATCGGGTAATAATCGTTCGGTTTGTTGCACAATTTATTGACCAACAAACCCACTAACGGTTGATGACTCACCAACAAAATTGATTGATTGGAAGCTTGCAACTGTTTTGTATTGAGTGCCTCCAACCACTCCATTAGTGCAAGCGGATTGGCCTCTGGCACAAGGAGATCGGTTGTCTGGATGCTTAGCTGCGGAAAATAACCTGCGGCAATTATTGCGGTTTGTTGTGCACGAACCAATGGGCTCGCCCAGATCGCGGAGACCGAAGCCATATCAGCCACACGGGCCTGCACAACTTTATCGGTATCACTCCGCCCTTTACTGGTAAGTTGACGCGCATCATCCGTCGTTATTTGCGCTTCAGCTTGCCCATGCCGCAAAATAAAAATTGTCATTTAATTTGCAGCTTCATCTGGAGTATCAGTTACGCGATTAGCAGACTCTCTCACTGCAGATTCTTTTGCTGCTGCCTCTTTTGCGACTGGCGCTTCTTGCGCAGATACGCCGGTGTCGGCTGGCCAGTCAGCAAATGGAAATGGTTTTTCTTCGCTGCTGTAGCATAAAAATTTTAAAACATCGTAGATATAAGTGGACAGCGAATGACCGAAGCGGCGCAAATGCTGATTGTCTTCACCGGTAATCAACGAAAAGAAAAATTGCACAATAACCAATATCCACATAACCAAACTGGCAAGCTGCAACACTGCGGCAAATAGCAGCATAAAAATCAACCGCAACCAATGCTTACTGGATGTGAGATTGGATTTTAATTGTTCATTGTCCATTAGTTACCCCTTAAATATTCAACATCATCAGCTTGTTCACCCACCATCAAACCACGCGCTACATCAGCAATCGCCTTTTGTTGGAAGAGAACGGCGTAAAGTCCCGAAACCAATGGCATATACACTTGCAGTTCATCGGCTTTCTGTTTCACTTGGCGCAGCGTATTAACACCTTCAGCTACTTGTCCCAAAGAGGCAACAATATCATCGAGTTTTTTACCCTGCCCCAAGGCGAAGCCTACACGATAATTGCGACTTAAATCCGAAGTACAAGTCAGAATTAAATCACCGACCCCCGCCAAACCTAAAAATGTCATGGGATTAGCGCCCATCATTTGCGCAAAACGCCCCATTTCCGCAAGGCTCCGCGTCAACAACATTGCTTGAGTGTTGTGCCCTGCGCCCAATGCCGCCGCCATCCCGCAAATAATGGCATAGATATTTTTCAATGCTCCGCCCAACTCTACACCATAACGATCATGATTAGCGTACACGCGGAAAGTGGAAGACTTGAGTGTTTGTTGCACACAAGAAATAACTGCTTCGCTCTCACTGGCGATAACAGTGCCTGTCTGTTGTTGCTGCACAATTTCTTTGGCGAAATTAGGCCCACTCAAAACACCTATCGGATGCCCTGGCAATTCCTGCTCAAGGATTTGGCTCATCAACGTAAACCCTTCCGGCTCGATGCCTTTAGCAGTGCTAACTACCATAGTGCCACCACCCAGCAAGGGCTTAAGCTGCCGGGTAACGGTGCGAAAGGAATGGCTGGGAATAGATACGAACACCAAATCGGCATCGGTAACGGCTTGGGACAAGTCTGCCGTAATGATTAATTGCTCATGCAGCATATAACCGGGAAGGTAGCGGGTATTTTGGCGCTCAGATTGGCACACTTCGGCCTGCTCTGTGCTTCGCATCCACAGGTAGGTTTGATGATTGTTACAAGAGATGATATTGGCAATTGCCGTACCAAAACTACCACCACCCAGCACGGCAACCTTCAATCGTTTATTCATAAATAAATCCAGTGGTTTGACCAGGAAAAAATCAATAGAAATCGTCACTTGTTACGATTAAAAAGATACAAAGCACACAAACTGTAACTTTTTTGCACAAAAACCTTCATCAAATTTTTGTCCACATTTTCTGTGGATAACTTAGTGGATAGTTTTTGGGAAACCTTCTCAAAGGCCTATAAAATCTATACCAACAACAAATTGATTAAATTTTAATCAATTGAAAAATATCCTTATATTTCATAATGTTACATAAAAAAACCAGATCAAAAGCTCATTTTTTCACGTTTTTGATCAAGCCATGAGCGGGTTGGGCATTTAAGCACAGAAGGTGTGCATAAAGAGTTAGTAGTCATTAACCTTAAAGGCCTTATAGAAACGAAATATTCATATTGCAAGGCAAATTTTGATTAATTGTCTGCATCATTGCTGAACTATTACATTTACTGCGGCTACGCCTTGAATATCGAAATGTATGAAGGATAAATCATGCAGTAATAAAGACCTTTACTGGCGCGCAAATGCGCCATAGCTACCGTCAGCATAAAGCAAAGGATCTACATCTGCGCCATTCAAAATCACTTTATGAATCGCGCCTATGACAATTTTATGGGTGCCATAAGTGGTGACATGATCGGTTTGACAGATAAATACTGCTTGAGCATCCCCAAGCACCGGCAAGCCGGTATCGTCCTCTTCCCAATTTCCTATCTCAAAGCGATTTCTATTAGGTTCCCGCCCCGCACAAATATTAGAAACATTTTGATGGTCAACCGAAAGTACATTAATCGCAAACTGACTACCCGGCGTCGCCAAATGTGCTTGCTGCGACACTAATTGATTGATACATACCAATAACGAAGCAGGAGAATCAGATACCGAAGTCACTGAAGAAACAGTCATTGCAAAGCGCTGATTGCCCGGTAAGGTTGTAGAAAGCACACAGACACCAGACGCCAAACGACGCATTCCCAACTTCATCGAAACAGCTAAATTATTGTTTTGCATAAAATCTCCCAAACGGATAGTTGCTTATTCTGACTAGCTGATGACCGACACACAAGTCTCAACAAAGACTTAGCTACTGTTTTGACAGCAGCTTGTCAGGGTCGCATAAATCCAGCTAAGGGAGGCAATAGGCAAAACTCAATAGCGCGACGAGCAAAAGGCTATAATCCAGCTTTGATCGCTGAAATTAAAACGCAAATGCACAATTGATTGCTTTTCGTGCGATAAACAAAGTCACAATTCAATGCTTTACAGATGTTCTGAACACAGCTTGCACAAGCTGATTAGAATTTAACTGAGTGAGCTAAATATTTTATTTTGTTGTATTTTTTTCGTTGACGAGCCTAAGCCTCACCGTTATTATGCGCACCACTTGAAACGCAGTCAGTTTTAAGTCGTCGGAGTGTAGCGCAGCCCGGTAGCGCGTCTGTTTTGGGAGCAGAATGTCGGGGGTTCGAATCCCTCCACTCCGACCATCTTTTTATCGAACCTGCGAAGGTTTGTTCCAGCATGTGCCCGTAGCTCAGCTGGATAGAGCACCCGCCTTCTAAGCGGGTGGTCGCAGGTTCGAATCCTGCCGGGCGCGCCATTTGGGCAATTGTTATCTCGCCCTACTCTCTCTGGTATGTTCAATTAGGGATTCCATCCCGCACATATGGATGTGTTATTTTTGTTTTGCTACGGTGGCTGTAGCTCAGTTGGTAGAGCCCTGGATTGTGATTCCAGTGGTCGTGGGTTCGAGCCCCATCAGCCACCCCAATCCCTCCCAAGAAAAAATCCCCTTTAAAATCAAACATCTATAACACTCTTAACGGTTGCTAAATTCCTATTTTTATCTCTAATTTTTTTAAAATATTTCCAAAAGTCGCCACGAAACTTTGCCGCTTTTGAAAAATATTTTCTGAACTGTAATTTCACATTCACTTCCATTCATTTCAAACGTTGAATTGCTTATTTATCACTCAATGCAGCACTCATGCGGCCTGCCTTCAAAACCTCATTTCACAAATTCATTTTTTTACAGAAGCCGCAGGTCGGGAGGAGTGAATTTTCCGGATGCAGCACGTCATTGCCTCCAAAAATGATGCCGGTCGCTTGATCGCAGTGAATTATTGGATGAGCTTTCTAAGCCTGAGACAGCCTTATTCAAAAAAGACTGTTAAAAAGCACTTTATTTGGTGCCATATTAAGCATCAGGTTAGTTTGTAACTACCACGACGCTGGAGATGAACCACGTCACCACCTTGAAGATGGCAACGCTATACGTGATCCACGTTCTCACCTTAAGATGGCATTAGCCTTATAGGAATGTATGTTGAATCAACTGGCAGATGCTTCTATTAGCGTCACTGATCTTAAAAAGAACCCTATGGGAGTGCTGGAAGCTGGCTCACCGGTTGCAGTACTGCACCACAATAAACCTGCTTACTACTGTGTGCCTAGTAATGTTTGGGAAGCCATCATCGAGCAGTTGGAAGACATGGAATTAAAAGCATTGGTAGAGAAACGCGAGTCACGCCCTGGGAGAACATTCACCAGGGTAAATATCGATAACTTATGAGTTAGTTTTTGACGATGAAGCTTTAAAAGAATGGAAAAAATTGCAGCCACAAATACGTGAGCAATTTAAAACGAAGCTGAAGGAACAGCTGAAAAATCTCAAAGTGCCTAAAGACAAGTTATCCGGCATGAAGGATGTATACAAAATTAAATTGCGTTCAGCTGGGTATCGCCTCGCCTACCGCATTAACAACAAGAAAATTGAAATTGTTGTGATTGCTGTAGGTAAACGTGAGAACAACGCAATTTATGACGCCCTCACTAAACGGGTTTAAAATTAAGAAGGCAGTGTAAGCTACCTTCTTTATCTGGTAACTTTTTATCTTTAACTCTTAATGTACCAGCTAAACCGCCCTTGCTATAAAGCTGTCGGATGAATAAATGAATCTCTTCATCAATCAAGTTAACTCTATTCAATCCAACAATCACAGAGTCCCGAGTAAATAGATTGTTTACATTTAGTTTTAATGTTTAATTTTTGGTATTAGTAAATCTCAGGTTAAAAGTCGCGCCGCCATTTGTTTTTTGCAGCGCTCAATGCTCGGCCATTTTTTAGTTGCTGCGACCTGATTTTTTAGTGCTCCTTGCTGCAACAACAACGTATCAGTATTCAGCTTTAATTCCTTCCGCGGCTGCAAATACCCCGCCACTAACCATATGCAAGCAATATCGTACGGGCAAGAAAGTAGCCCCACTTGTTGGGAAACATCTCCCCAAACGCTGTCCGCTTAAAAAAGACCACAGCCAACAATCACAAACCAAATCAAAGTAACAACCACAGCCCCTAAAGTCGTCACTGAATCTGGGGGACAAGCAGAAGAGCAAGACCTAAACAATTGATTTAATTGAATATTGGTAAACGCCTAGTAAGGCCGCACAATGATTTCAGTACCCCTCTGAAATTAATTTCAAAGCTCAAACCTTTAATATGCCCTTCTAAGATCAGTTTTTCCGCTCATCAATCTTAATTCCCTTGGCGACTCCTGCCCGCTGTGGGAAAATGCGCAACCTCAGATTTAGCCCCATTTATCATTTACTACACAGGTAATTAGCGCCCATGTCCGCACTTGTATTGGATGGCAAAGCCCTTGCCGAAAAAACTGAACAGGAACTCTCTGCTCGTGTCGCCGCATTAAAAGCACGCAGCAACGGCCAAACCCCTATCCTGGCAACCATACTTGTCGGTGATGATCCAGCATCGGCAACCTATGTAAAAATGAAAGGTAATGCCTGTACCCGTATTGGTATGGAATCGTTAAAAGTGGAACTGCCTTCATCTACAACGACGGATGAACTGCTGGCAAAAATCCACGAGTTAAATAACAACCCGAATGTGCACGGCATTTTGTTGCAGCATCCGGTTCCACATCAAATTGATGAGCGCTTGTGCTTTGATGCAATCAGTGCAGAGAAAGATGTTGATGGCGTGACCTGTTTAGGTTTTGGCCGTATGAGCATGGGGGAGGAAGCTTATGGTTGCGCCACACCAAAAGGTATTATGCGCCTGCTCGAAAGTTACGGAATTGAACTGGCCGGCAAGCACGCCGTGGTAGTTGGCCGCAGCCCTATCCTGGGCAAACCAATGGCACTGATGCTGCTCAATGCCAACGCCACAGTTACTATTTGCCACTCCCGCACACAAAATTTGCCGTCATTAATCAAGCAAGCCGATATTCTTGTCGGTGCCGTTGGCAAACCGGAATTCATCAAAGCAGAATGGATTAAAGACGGTGCTGTGGTAGTTGATGCCGGCTATCATCCCGGTGGGGTAGGTGATATCGAGTTAAAACCCTTGGTTAATCGTGTTGCCGCCTACACACCTGTTCCCGGTGGGGTCGGCCCAATGACAATTAATACCTTGATCTACCAAACAGTAGACTCAGGCGAAAAGAAAATCGGTTAATTATTTAAAATTTCTGTTTTTTTGTTGTCACTGTTTTGATAAAACTGTTCGTATCGCAATTTAACTTAGGGAGTAAAGATCAAATGCGTAATTTTCTCTTATTGAGTAGTTTGTTGGCGGTGAGTGTTTCTGTCACTGCAAATGATACAATTAAATATATCTGCAAGATGAATAATGCCGAGCGTATTATCGAAGTAGCTTATAAGTCTACCGACAAATCAGCGCCCTGCACTGTGAGTTATACTAAAGATGGCACTACACAGACGCTGTGGAGTTATGAAAGCACCGAGAGTCAATGTGAAGCGAAGGCAGCAGAATTTGCCGAGAAACAAAGCAGCTGGGGATGGACCTGTAGCAACGAAGCAAGTGACACACAAACACCAAAGAACGCTGAATAATTTAACCTTATTACTATACCGTTTTTGCGTTCCAATAAAAGCAGGCACTCGCCTGCTTTTATTTTTATAGTTCACCACTTTATAAGTTAAGCTGATGACGGAATTACTGCCCATTATTTATCGCGATGAATATATGGTTGCCATCAATAAACCCGGCGGCCTATTGGTTCATCGCAGTGAAATTGATCGCCATGAAACGCGCTTCGCGGTGCAGTTATTACGCGACCAAATTGGCCGGCCTGTTTATCCCATTCATCGCTTGGATAAACCGACTTCAGGGGTATTGGTGTTTGCTCTTTCATCAGGTATCGCCCGACATCTGGGTGATATTTTTACTCGTCATGAATTAAACAAAACCTATGTGGCGTTGGTGCGTGGTTTTTCTCCCAACCAAGGAGTAATTAATCATTCGCTCGTTGAAGAATTGGATAGGTACACCGATAAAAAAGCGCGCTTCGATAAACCGGCACAACCTGCCGTTACTGAATTTAAAACGCTGGCACAGATCGAATTACCCTTTAGCATTGATAAATATCCCTGTACACGTTACTCACTCGTACAATGCAATCCACACACCGGACGTAAACACCAAATTCGTCGCCACCTGAAGCATATCAGTCATCCAATCATTGGCGATGCAAAGCATGGCAAAGGCAACCACAACCGATTTTTCCAGGAAAAATTTGGCTGCACCGGTTTGATGTTAGCGGCGACTGAGCTGGAACTTATCCATCCTGTCACCAAACAAACACTGACTTTAGTAGCACCACTTGCTGCCAGATTTATCCACATTATTCAGCAGTTTGACTGGGGTAACGCCCTGCCCCAACATTGGCTAACCGTTCAGGATTTCTAATGCGTCTCGATAAATTTCTCAGCCACTATAGCGATTATTCGCGCTCACTTGTTCAACAAGCCATCAAAGCAGGCAGGGTGATCGTTAATGATGTCGTTGCAAAAAAAGGTGATCAAAAATTATTGGGCGATGAAATTATTATGCTTGATGGAGCACGCATCGAAGCATTACAAACCCGCTATTTAATGTTGCACAAACCAATGGGATATGTGTGCGCTAATAGCGATAGCGAGCACCCTGTCATCGTCGATTTAATTCGCTTGCCGCGCTGGCAGGAATTACAAATTGTCGGGCGACTGGATTTAGACACCACAGGTTTAGTGCTGCTTACCGATGATGGCCAATGGAATCATCGCATCACGTCACCGCGCAGCGAATGTCCAAAAACGTATCGTGTTACCACCGCCAGCCCGATTACAACTGAAACTGCTGCGCTCTTTGCGACTGGCGTACAATTACATGGCGAAAAGATGCCAACGCGCCCGGCGCATCTGGAATTAATTTCCAGCCATGAGGCACTTTTGCAAATCCATGAAGGCAAATATCATCAGGTAAAACGCATGTTTGCTGCTGCGGGCAATTTGGTAGTGGGATTGCATCGCGAGAGCATTGGTGACATTCAATTAGATCCTGCATTAGCACCCGGTGAGTATCGCGCATTAACAACTGATGAAATAAAGAGCGTAGCACCATGACTGATTTGCCCCTTCACTGGATCACCCAACAGCTTAGCAATATTCCGGCGGACACTGGCAAACGTTATCTTTGGTGCACCGATGAAAATGCATTAAATATGCTCCCCGCGGCGTTGCATCAACAGCAATTATTAGTATTAACCAATCGTTGGGATGTTGCCGAACAAGCAAAAGCGCGCGGTTTCAATACCGAATTCAATGACTTTGATTGCGGCGGAATCGAGGACAATAGCCTCGACAAAATTTTTTACCGTGTATCCAAAGAAAAGCCGGTGGTACATCACCTGCTCAATCAAGCGTGGCGCTGCTTAAAGCCCGGCGGGCAATTATCCATTGCCGGATATAAAAACGAAGGTACAAAAACCTATATCGAAAAAATTGCCAAGCTATTGGGTAGCGGAAAAAATATCGAAAAAAATGGCCCGGTTTATTCATCTGAATTGAGCAAATATACAGAATATGATGCCGGGCAATTATTGGATGATAGCGACTATAACTACCAGCGCCCGATTGCACTCGATTCACAACTAAAATTACTCAGCAAACCCGGTCTGTTTGGCTGGAATAAAGTGGATTCAGGTAGCGCTTTACTCATTGAGGAACTTGAAAAGCAATTTGACTCGACGAACGCGCCTACGTCATGTCTGGATCTAGGCTGTGGCTACGGCTATCTGACTATTGCCGCCGCCAGCCTTGCGAGCTGCAAAAGCATCCAGCGCTGGACAATGACTGACAACAACGCTGCCGCACTTGCAGTAGCCAAACAAAACTTGCTGCATAACCAGCTAACTGGCAATGTTATCGCAGCCGATGCGGGAAAAGGCATATCAATCAAGGTGGATTTAGTGTTGTGTAACCCGCCCTTCCACCAGGGATTTGGCATTGATGGCGACCTGACTGATAAATTTCTTGCAAGTGCCAAGTGCCTGCTGACACCTCAAGGTACTGCCATTTTTGTGGTAAATCAGTTTATCCCACTGGAACGCAAGGCCGCCCCACTGTTCACGCACGTCAACCTGCTGGTCAATAACGGCAGCTTTAAGGTCATTCAACTGGGGCTTTGAGCTTAGCACTGATGAAAAAACAACCTGCTCAATACGCCAATCCAATCCATTTTGGATAGCGAAAACACAGCTTGCAGGATTAATAAACAGCCTTGAATTTATTGATATTTTTTTGCAAGAAAAGTTACTGAAAACAGGCAAAAACGGTTGACCAACCAAAACTGCCTCTATATCATGCGCACCACTTCCACAGAGGAAGTCACCGTTCCGCCTTAGCTCAGTCGGTAGAGCAAATGACTGTTAATCATTGGGTCGCTGGTTCGAGTCCAGCAGGCGGAGCCAGAATTAAAAACGAAAGGTCGCATTTATGCGGCCTTTTTTGTGCCCGTGTTATTCGTATTTATATCCTTGTGCCTCCAACGGCATTTTTATCCACTACCCACCTTGAGCGGAGCATCCCATGTTTAAAGTTAATGAATACTTTGGTGGCGCAGTTAAATCTATTGCATTCCAAACTGAAACCCTGCCAGCAACTATTGGCGTAATGGCGAAAGGCGAATATGAATTCGGTACCAGCCAAAAGGAATACATGACCGTAGTAAGTGGCAGCCTGACGGTAGTACTGCCAGGTAACGACAAAGCGGAAACCTTTGCTGCCGGCCAAACGTTTATCGTTGAAGCCAACCAGCGTTTTAAAGTATCCGCCGACGTAGAAACATCTTACCTGTGTAAATACGAATAGCAGTTTGTTAGGCGAGTTATATCTTATCGAAAAAGCAAACCTATACAGTCAAAAATAAAGGCGCTTCGGCGCCTTTATTTTTTTATCTATATACAAAACACACGCTACCTAGTGCAAACTGGTGCTGAACTTCAGCAGTGCACCCTAATAAGTATTTTCCCGGATTTTAACCATCACTATCTGCCAGGTATGCAGCCAATGAATAAGCCAATAAAAAAAGTTGTTATTGTGGGTGGTGGAACAGCAGGCTGGATGACCGCATCTCTGCTGAAAAAAGTACTGGGGACGATTGTTAATATTGAACTCGTCGAATCTGAAGAAATTGGTCGTATTGGAGTTGGCGAAGCGACAATCCCCCCTATTCGCCATGTGAATGAAGTGTTGGGTATTGATGAAACGGATTTTCTGCGCGAAACAAAAGCAACGATCAAACTTGCAATTAAATTCGATAATTGGCACAGGCAAGGCGAAAGTTATTTTCATACTTTCGGTGCCGCAGGAAAGCCTATCGCATTTTGTCACTTTCATCACTTATGGTTACGTGCAAAACAACTGGGCGACACGTCCAGCATATGGGATTACGATCTCAATTATCTGTGTGCAACTGAAAACAAATTTGCCCCGATTATCGCGAAAGATCCGGTTCTGGATATGCTCTACGCCTATCACTTTGATGCTTCGCTGTATGCGGCCTTTTTACGCAAATTCAGCGAAAAATTGGGGGTGGTGCGTACTGAGGGGTTAATTAATAGCATCAGTATTCATCCGGATAGCGGCTATGTCGAAAGTCTCACGCTGAAAAATGGCATCACTGTTGCGGGCGATTTGTTTATCGATTGCTCAGGGATGCGCGCCTTGTTAATCCAACAACAATTAGGTACTGGCTACGAGGATTGGAGTCATTGGCTACCCTGTGATCGCGCTGTTGCTGTTCCCTCCGAACGCTTCGCCCAAACCTTACCCTACACCCGTGCTATTGCACATGCAGCCGGCTGGCAATGGCGAATTCCATTACAACATCGCAATGGTAATGGCTTGGTTTATAACAGCAATTATTATTCAGAGGATGAAGCAACCCATTTGCTACTTTCCAATATTGAGACCGAGGCGTTGGGCGAACCTAACCTTATCCAGTTTAAAACCGGGCGACGATTAAAACAGTGGAACCGTAATGTCATTGCGATTGGATTATCGAGTGGTTTTCTTGAGCCGCTTGAATCTACCAGTATTCATTTGATTCAATCAGCAATTGTACGATTAATAAAACTCTTCCCTCACGAGGGTATTGCACCTGCCAATGTTGTTACCTACAACCATCAATCCCAAAAAGAATTTGAAAAAATCCGTGATTTTATTATTCTTCACTATCATGCGAATAAACGCGATGATAGCCGCTTCTGGCGTGATCTTGGAACGATGGAAGTCCCTGCTAGTTTGACGCACAAAATAAATGCGTTCCGCGAAACCGGTACATTGTCTCGTGAACCAGATGATCTGTTTCACGATGCCTCCTGGTTGCAAGTTTTATTGGGACAAGGTGTTACACCACAAGACTATCATCCTCTGGTCAACAGTCTTTCTGAGGAACAGCTAAAGGAAATGCTCATCAATATTAAAAAAATCAAACAGAGTCCACTGTCGCAATTACCTATGCATGATGATTTTTTGACTAAAGTTTGTGGAAGTTAATGGAAACCGATAGTCCGTTAATACATCAAAATAGTTGACCATTATTTTTCGTCTCTATATTATGCGCGCCTCTTCATTATGAAAAGCACAATTCCGCCTTAGCTCAGTCGGTAGAGCAAATGACTGTTAATCATTGGGTCGCTGGTTCGAGTCCAGCAGGCGGAGCCAAAATTTAAAACAAACAGGCCGCATTTAGTGCGGCCTGTTTGTTTGCGTAAATCCAGCTATTTTTAACTTTTTCCTGAAATAACTGGCCAGGGCAAAAGCCAAGGCTCTCTCCACCCTACCATCGCCGCATCAAACAACTCATCGACAAAAAAATCACCTTCACGCGGCAACCCGGTAAATCGATATTGTTTGCCATCCAACCGGAAAGCAAGACTGAACGCGTGCAAATAAGTGCGATCGCATGTTTCACTCGCAACTGAATCGCCGTAGAGACCATCGCCTAAAATAGGTGCGCCGATACTTTTTAATGCCACCCGAATTTGATGGGTCTTGCCCGTATGTGGCTTAACAATAAACAAGCGCCTTCCCGCGGTAATAGTTTTGCTAAAAAATTGTGTGCTAGCGGGATTTTCCTGTGCAGTGAGAAGTTTCCATGCGCCGCGCCGCGAGGGCGCCATATCGCCTTTTATCAAACCTTGTTTTTTAGTCGGTTTTTTTGCGCTTATGGCAAGATAATATTTTTCTACTTCGCGCATGCGAAATGCATCATTTAACTGGCGATTAATAACGGCTGTTTTTGCCATCACCAATAAACCGGACGTCACTTTATCCAAACGATGCACTGGAAATAATTTATCCAATTGCTCATGTTGGCGAAGCGTTTCAAATAGGCCCGGTTCACCGGACTCACTGTGAAAACTGGTATTCGGCTTTTTATAAATTACAATAAATCCCGAGTTATTTTCTACAATGTCGTACATAAAAATTGCCCACATAAAGATGCGACGCAGGGTATCAGCAGTAGATCAACTCATCTATAGAAACAACCACTTTCTGCCATAAGATTATTTTGGCTATAAAAATGCGGGACTTGTTACTTTAAAAACTAATGTAACTCTAGCAACAAAAACAGGCGGCGCTATAATCAGTTCAGGTGTCCGCTTCGGTTGTCGTAATGACGGGTTTACCCTAAGAGCGCTCATGTCAGTGCTCCATGTTTTGAGTTGTGCCCAGCTTTTACCCAAGGTAGAAGCGCCAGAGGCCAAGCAAACAAACCAATCACCAACAACCGGCGGACACTTTTTTATTGCCGCAATTTCTTGTTTCCGTCCCGCCCTCTATAATCCCGTCCTTAATTATCAATGCTGAACTTTTACAATCCATGGGTGATTCACAAAATACAGAACGCTATCGTCAACAACATAAGCTGCGCCTCAGCTATATGCCCTGGCTTTATGACCGGCTGAAACCGGTTCAGCGGGAATGGGCGCAGGCATGGCAAGACGAATGGCAAGCGTATTTGTGTGCAATGGAGACAGTGGAGATTGGTAAAAACTGTTTTATTGCACCTGAAGCGCGCTTATTTGCCGAACCAGGTCGCCCTATCATTATCGGCGATAACACTTATATCGCCGCCGACTGCGTGCTGCATGGCCCACTAACCATTGGACGGAATGTTTCCATCAATCATCACGTTAGCCTTGATGGCGGGCGCAAAGGCATTGTTATTGGCGATAGCACGCGCATTGCAGCCTATTCCTATGCTTACGCGTTCAACCATGGAATGGAGACTGACCAGCTGATTAAAGACCAACCCGTCACCTCAAGTGGGATTCAAATCGGTAGTGATGTGTGGATTGGCGCCAACACCGGTATAGTGGACGGCGTAACCATTGGCGACCATGCCATAGTAGGTATGGGGAGTATAGTGACTCGCACTGTTGCTGCCCATGCCAAGGTCGCAGGCAACCCTGCTCGTCCTATCGGCAACCGAACCTAGGGCAGATCAAGGTCATCGTATAAACTCATCCGCCACTTTGCTGGTACTAAGCTAAAATCAATTGACCTCAGGATATCCAGGTTCAGCGATGCGTTATTACCTAGCCAATTTCTTCCTTTTGCTGACCATTCTCTTCATTCCCCCTGCCTGGGCCAAGCCACACATGAAAATACTGGCGTGGGAAGGCTACGCCGATGCCGATTTGGTGCACGAATTCGAAAAGCGCTATCAGGTCGATATCAAAGTTACTTTTGTTTACTCAGATGATGAACTTTGGAGCAAAGTAACCGAATCTAATAATGAGGGTTATGACCTGATCGCCGTCAATACCGCTGAATTACAACGTTATATTGCCAAAGGGCTTGTACGCCCTATCGAAACCCGCAATATTCCCAATCTGGAACATCAACTTCCGCAGTTTAAACAACGGGATGAGATTCCAGGCCTGGTTAAGAATGAGCAAACCTATGCGATCCCCTATACCTATTCAGAGATGGGGCTTATTTATAATCGCAAACTGGTTCACCAACCGCCGCAAACTATCAATGCCCTGTGGAACCCTGCCTATGCGGGCAAGGTGCTTGCGTTTAACACCAGCAATCACAATTTTACCCTGGCAGCACTTGGTCTGGGCATGAAAACACCATTCAACCAATCGCCGGAGCAACTGCAACAGTCCGCCCGTCGGCTGGTCGAATTACGCCGCAATTTGCTCACCTTTTATTCTTCGCCCCAAGAGGCCGTTAAATTATTTAAAACCCAGGAAATTGCGCTGATTTTTGCCAATTACGGTAACCAACAATTAAAAGCGTTAGTCGACGTAGGAGCGGATGTTGGTTACACCATGCCGCAGGACGGCACTCTCGCCTGGCTGGATTGTTGGGCTGTTGGGCATAGCGCTGGCCCGCTTGCCGAGCAATGGATTAATTTTATGTTGGAAGAAAAAGCCAGCCTCCGCCTGACCAATGCGCAAGGTTTGGCAAATACCATACAGGAATCGACTGCCCACCAGAATGCCAATCTCATCTGGCTCGAGCCGATTGAAAATGCTGATGCCCGTGCAAGCTTGTGGGATCGAATTATTTCTGGCGATGTCATGGAAAGGTTTTAGTTATGGGTTCAAGGATTGTTATCAAGCTCGCCATTTGGATTGCCGTGTTGAGTATTTTAAGTGCGGGCATCAGCGTATATTTTACTTACACTCACGGGCGGGCGCTGTTGATTCAATCAGCCAAAGATAAATTGGCTACAGCCACCCAAGTGCTCGCCAACCGCTATTCTTTTTTTATTGCCGACATCACTAAAGATCTTCTTTTTATCTCGCAGCTGCCCGCTATTAATGAAATTGCGTCCAGCCAAACTTCACAGATCGCACAACATCGGAAGCGATTGGCAACTGCACTCGCAGGATTTCTCAGATCCCACGAAGAATACAATCAAGTTCGCTTCATTAGCGCGCGCGATCATGGACGCGAGCTGGTACGTCTCGATAAATCACAAAACTCCGTGCACATCGTTGAAGGCATTGCACTGCAAGAAAAAGCGCACTATTCCTATGTTTACAATACCCTGCAACTGAAAGCTGGCAGTGTATTTGTATCCGGAATACGCCTGAATAAAGAGCGCGGCTTGCTCGATGGTTACGGAAAACCCAGCGTGATAGTCGCCACTCCGGTTTATAGCGCAGACAATAGTGTATTCGGAGTTATTGTGATCAATGTCGATCTGGAAAAAATGTTCTCATTAATTGAGACTGATGTTCCCGAAGGAATCGATGTTGTAGCTACAAATTCGGCAGGCGATTACATACTTCACCCCGATCTGGAAAAAACTTTTGGTTTTGATAAAGGTATGCGCATTATGATGCAAGATGATATGCCTATATCCCAGCGCATTTTTTCCGGTGAATCATCCCGATTGGTTGCCGAAGTGCCCGATCTGCTTGCCCCTGAAAAACAAGCAGTCATTTCCCTAACCAAAGTTCCTTTCGCCATGGAATCGGACGAAAAATATATTGTGTTAGGATTGGTGAGCAATCTTGATGCAGTACTGGCCGACAGCCGCAAGCTGGGCATTACCAGCCTGCAAATATCCGTTACCTTCGGAATTTTATTTGTACTCTTATCGCTGATGCTCGCACGGAAAATAACCACACCATTACAACGCATGGCTACTACTTTTGCGCGCTTTAAACAAGGCGATCCCGTACCTGAACTCAGCACTAATCGCGAAGATGAATTGGGGTTGCTCGCGCGTAACTTTTCGATCATGGCTAAAAAATTAAACGCGCAATTACACGAACTTAATAGCCAGCGCCAATATCTTCACAAGGTTGCGCACCATGATGCGCTCACCGGTTTACCGAACCGGATTTTATTAGAGGACCGCATTGAACAAGCATTGATTAGCGCACGGCGCGATAAAGTAGAAATTGCAGTTATGTTGGTAGATCTGGATGGATTTAAGCCAATAAATGATAAATACGGCCACGATATCGGCGATAAATTATTGCAAGAATGCGCTGCACGTATGCTCACCTGCATTCGCGAGACAGATACGGCTGCGCGTTACGGTGGCGATGAATTTATGATCATTATTTCTGCCAGAGACCTGCAATTGCGCGGTATGAGTGCGCGCCATCTCAGCCGCCAGGTTGCTGAGAAAATTCGCAATGCACTCAACCAGGGCTTTAAAATTGAAAACTTCTTGCTGAATATTTCCTGCAGTATCGGTATTGCACTCTATCCACAAGATGGTGATGAGAAAAATACTTTAATCAAACATGCTGACCTTGCCATGTATTACGCAAAATCAACAGGCAGGAACAACGTAAAATTATACACTGACATACAAATTGATTAGGACTCTTTAGCACTATGATTGATTTGCACTGGGCGTTAACACTGCTGACCTGGCTTGAGGTCATGTTTATTATGCTGGTTGGTCTGGCCTTATTGGCAGTAGTGATTATGTATATCACCGATATTACCCAAAGCACCCATACCATCCGCAAAAACTATCCGGTTCTCGGCCGCTTCCGTTATTTTTTTGAACATTTGGGTGAATTTTTCCGGCAATATTTTTTTGCGCATGATCGCGAAGAGATGCCCTTTAATCGTGCAGATCGCTCATGGGTATATCGCGCGGCTAAAGATGTAGACAGTAATGTCGGCTTCGGCTCGACACTCAACCTTAATGAACCGGGTACATTGATTTTTCTAAATGCCGCATTTCCGATAATGGAAAGTGACGCGTTGATTCCATCGCCAGTAATACTTGGCCCGTTTTGCAAAACGCCTTATACCACCCGTTCCATTTTTAATATTTCCGGTATGAGTTACGGGGCAATTTCGAGTCCTGCAATCCTCGCATTATCGCGCGGTGCCGCCAAAGCGGGCTGCTGGCTCAATACCGGTGAAGGTGGTTTGTCTCCTTATCATCTTGACGGTGGCTGCGACCTGGTATTCCAGATCGGCACAGCTAAATACGGCGTACGTGATTTGGAGGGTAATTTAAGTGATGCACGCTTGCTTGAATTGGCAGCCAAGCCGCAAATTAAAATGTTTGAGATAAAGTTGAGCCAAGGCGCAAAGCCGGGCAAAGGCGGAATATTACCCGCCGAAAAAGTATCGGCAGAAGTCGCATTCATTCGCGGTATTACCGAGGGCCAAGCTTCTATTAGCCCGAATGGTCATACTGATATCCGTTCAGTGGTTGATCTATTGAAAATGATCAATCATATCCGCAACCTCACCGGCAAACCGGTTGGTTTCAAAGCAGTGTTAGGCGAGAAAAAATGGTTGGTTGATTTGATAAATGAAATTCGTGTGCAGGGTATCGAATCTGCACCGGATTTTATTACGCTCGATAGTGCTGATGGTGGCAGCGGCGCGGCGCCACAACCACTGATGGATCACGTTGGCCTACCGATAAAAGAAAGCTTGCCATGGCTAACTGCACTGTTAAATGAAGCCGGGTTAAAAGAGCGCATCAAAATTATCGCAGCCGGCAAATTAGTGACTCCACATATGGTTGCCTGGGCCTTGGCCAGTGGAGCAGATTTTGTAACCAGCGCGCGTGGTTTTATGTTTGCACTTGGCTGTATCCAGGCATTGCAATGTCATAAAAATACTTGCCCAACCGGTATTACTACCCACAATACAAAATTACAAAAAGGACTCGATCCTGCAGATAAAGCAGAGCGGGTTTCATCTTATCAAGGCAACATTACCAAAAGTGTGGGGATGATCGCGCATTCCTGTGGTGTAGCTGAACCACGCCAACTAAAGAGTGATCATATCAATATCGTTAATGCTGATGGATTTTCTGTGCCGCTGGATGAAATTAATCCACAACCACTGATTTTTACATCACCGGAGATTTCTGTTCCCGGCAATGAATCCCTTGCGAAAAATTAATCCGGTACTTCATGATCCAGTAGCAATGAAAAACTTACGTACTTCTTTAATCGCTATAATTTTGCTCGCCTGCGCTACTCCTGCTGCATTTGCACAGTCGTCCTCCAGGAGTGTCAGCATCAGTGATTTAGGATGGATCGATAAAAACCAAATGGAGCAAGATGTCTCCAAACTCAATGAATTAACACTGACCAAAATAGGCATGCCGATTCGGCGTGACCTTGGCGATTTGAATACATTGCAGAAGTTGCTTGATCAGCATCTGATCCCCAGGGATGATTACAAAATGCAACAAGCAATGGGCATAGTGTTGGGTAATGTGATGCAGGCAGATTTTCCCGATACTCTTGCATGGAAAATCTATGAAGATAATATTGGACGCAGCCGTGCGCTCTGTGTAAAAGAAACCAGCCACTGCTTGTTTCCAATTACTATGTTATCCCGCCGTATCGAACTGGGAAGCAAACCGGATGTTAAAAAAGTCTACACTGATGCTATTGCACTGATGGAAAGATATTTGCCGCAGTTGCCTTATGGCGGAGGAATGCGCTATCGGTTGCCACGCCCATAGACAATTCAAATCATCACTTCTACCCAATATTTATAGGTACCCCTGTCGATTTTCTTCTTTCCTGTTCGACTAGCAGTTGCCACTGCACAAAATTTACTGGCATGTACTTACTGACATACGCCAACACCATCATTTGGGTATGATAGCGTCTATGCGGAAATGCCTTATTAACGGAAATATTCTTATGTCTGATTACTCTACACATCCTACGGCCTCGCGCATTTCCGCAAAGGAATTTACGCTGCTGGTCGCTTTACTGATGTCCATAGTAGCAATGTCAATTGACGCATTGTTGCCTGCTCTGGGCTTTATCAGTAAAGAGATTACTCTCGAGCACGCCAATCAGGCGCAATACATTATTAGCGCATTATTCCTGGGAATGGCGATTGGTCAATTGGTGTGCGGGCCTCTATCAGATGCAACCGGACGCAAAAAAATTCTCTACGCCGGTATCCTTTTATTTTTGTGCGGCAGCGTGATCTGTTTTTTTGCACAGGACATTAATACCTTGCTGGTTGGCCGCTTTATCCAGGGCCTTGGCGTTGCCGGCCCCTACGTTTCCGCCATTTCTATCGTGCGCGACAAATATGCAGGTAACGAAATGGCACGCGTCATGTCGCTGGTGATGATGATTTTTATTATGGTGCCTGCCCTTGCCCCGAGTATTGGGCAAGCTGTATTGCTCGTAAGTTCATGGCGTTATATTTTTGTGCTCTACATTGCTTACGCGTTAATTATCGGGGTATGGATTTTCTGGCGACTGGAAGAAACCTTGCCAAAAGAATATCGAATACCATTCAGCACACGCGGTTTTATTGATGGTTTTAAGGAGGTTATCAGCAATTACACCACCATGTGTTACACCCTTTGTATGGGTTTATTTTTTGGCAGCTTCCTTGGTTACCTGAACTCATCACAACAAATTTTTCAGGATTTATTTCAAACCGGAAAACTATTCACCGTGTATTTCGGCTTGCTCGCCCTCGTCTTTGGTGTAGCATCAATGGTGAACGCACGCTTCGTACAAAAATGGGGAATGGATTTTTTATGTAACCGTGCCGTTCTGGGAATCATTATCAGCTCCGCAATTTTTCTTGTGGTGCAAATGTTAATGCCTGCGAATCTCTGGGTATTTTTGGCTTATGCATCAGTACTGTTTTTTTGTTTCGGTTTAGTTTTTGGTAATGTAAATGCAATGGCAATGGAACCTATGGGTCATGTCGCCGGTATTGCATCCGCCATTATCGGTGCAACTTCATCGATTATGTCGATGTTGATCGGCACTGCTATTGGCCAGTTGTATAACGATACCTTGATACCTGTCACCAGCGGCTTTTTGGTATTGGGCACTATTGCATTCGTTATTTTGCATCTCGCGCGCAACAAAAAGGCATCGCTCGACCAAGTAACTGCCGATTAATTTCACCACGCCAAGTTCATCACACTGTAAACCCATCACACAGTCGCCTTTCAGCAGATGCTGAAAGGCGCAGACCCAGTGCTTTTACTTAACAAAAAGTAACTGGCATATTTTGCACTAACTGCGTACCATGCGCGCCGACACCCTTAAGGTCAGTGTCGCCCTCCTCTGCTGTCAAACACCCAAGCGTGTTTGCCACATCTCAGCTCGCCAGACCTTGCCCGCCACGCGGGAGGCCGAGCAACAGGAAAACATTATGTCTTTTGAAACTCTCGGTCTGCGGGCCGATATTCTGCGTGCTATTGCCGATCAGGGCTACAGCACGCCTACTCCTATTCAATTACAAGCCATTCCCGCCGTGTTAAAAGGCGGAGATATTCTAGCCGGTGCCCAAACAGGTACCGGAAAAACTGCCGGTTTCACTCTGCCATTGCTGGAAAAATTAAGTAACGCTCCGGCTCCACAAGTGGGTAGCCGCCGCCCGGTGCGCGCACTGATTTTGACTCCAACCCGCGAACTCGCAGCGCAAGTATTTGAAAGCGTGCGCGATTACGGCAAGTATTTACCCTTGCGCTCGACCGTCGTTTTTGGCGGTGTAAGTATTAATCCGCAAATGATGAAATTGCGTGGTGGTGTCGATATCCTGGTTGCCACTCCCGGTCGCTTGCTCGACCTGGTAAACCAAAATGCGGTAAGCCTGCGCAATATCGAAATATTGGTGCTGGATGAAGCCGACCGCATGCTCGACATGGGCTTTATCCATGACATCAAAAAAGTATTGGCCTTGCTGCCGAAACAGCGCCAAAACTTACTGTTCTCCGCCACATTTTCTGATGAGATCAAAGCGCTCGCCGATAAATTGCTTAATCAACCAACATTGATTGAAGTTGCACGCCGCAATACCGCATCCGAGCGCGTGACCCAATGTGTCCATCCGGTAGATCGCAATCGCAAGCGCGAACTTTTATCGCACCTGATTAACAAAGGTGATTGGCAACAAGTATTAATTTTTACCCGCACCAAACACGGCGCCAACAAATTAACTGAACAATTACAAGACGATGGCATAAGTGCTGCTGCAATTCATGGCAACAAAAGCCAGGGGGCGCGCACCAAAGCATTGGAAGATTTTAAACGCGGTGCGATTCGCGCATTGGTTGCAACGGATATTGCTGCGCGTGGAATTGATATCGACCAATTGCCCCACGTTGTCAATTATGAATTACCCAATGTGCCGGAAGATTATGTCCATCGTATCGGCCGTACCGGTCGTGCAGACGCTGAAGGTATTGCAGTTTCATTAGTGTGCGTGGATGAAATTAAATTCTTGCGCGACATTGAAAAGCTGATCAAGCGCGACATTGGCAAAGAAGTTATCGCCGGTTACGAGCCAGATCCAAATGTTAAACCTGAACCTATTGTACTAGGTCGTCGCATGACGATTGGTGCAGGTACAGGCGCGGGTAAAAACGGCGGTGGTAGATCCGCAGCCAAGAAGCCGGCACTGGGACAAAAACCGAAAAATGGCAGTGGCGCAAAGCCACAGGGCAAAGAAGGAGCGCACCGCAAAGGCCAATCGCAAGGCGGTGCAAAACCACCCATTAACAGCAATCGCGCTAATGCAGGAAAACCGCAACAAGCTCGCCGGCCACAAGCGGCAAGCTAGTTTTTCAGGATAAGCTCAAATAAAAAATCCCTGCGATCTCAACGATGGCAGGGATTTTTTCAACTACAAAGACTTTATTTTATTTTGCGAATCCCAACCGCTTCACGCACTTTTTCTAATAGGGGCTGACTGTACGCCCGCGCTTTTGCAGCGCCTTTTTGCAACACTTCTTCGATATGCGCCGGATTAGCAAGCAGGGATTCATATTTCTCCCGCGCTTCGCCAAGTTGCCCATTAATCAATTCAAACAGCTGACGCTTTGCTTCGCCCCAACCGATGCCATCGGCAAATTGCTGGCGCATTTCTGCAGTCTGCTCTGCAGTCGCGAAGGCTTGCCAGATTTGGAATACTGGCGAGGTATCCGGATCTTTTGCCTGGCCTGGCTCCAATAAGTTGGTAAGGATTTTATTAATCGATTTTTTCAGCTGTTTTTCCGGCAAAAATAATGGAATGGTATTACCGTAGCTTTTACTCATTTTACGGCCATCCAAACCTTGCAATATCGCATTTACATTGTCATCCACTTGCGCTTCCGGCAGGACAAAATGTTCGCCGTAATGGTGGTTGAAACGCGCTGCTATGTCGCGAGCCATTTCGATATGCTGGATCTGATCACGACCAACCGGAACCTTATTGGCGTTAAACATTAAAATATCGGCCGCCATCAAAATCGGGTAAGAGTACAACCCCATGGTGATGCCATAATCGGTATCTTCACCCGCTTCCAGGTTGGCATCTACCGATGCTTTATACGCATGGGCGCGGTTCATCAAACCTTTCGCAGCATTGCAGGTGAGGACCCAGCAAAGCTCTGGAATTTCCGGCACATCGGATTGGCGATAAAAAATAGCATTGTCAGTATCCAAACCCAACGCTAACCAGGTCGCAGCAATTTCGCGGGTAGATTGATGAACCAAATCCGGGTCTTGGCATTTAATCAATGCGTGAAAATCTGCCAAGAAATAAAAGGATTGCACGTTCGCACTTTGGCTCGCCTGAATGGCGGGACGAATGGCGCCAACATAGTTGCCAAGATGGGGAGTACCTGTGGTGGTAATGCCGGTTAAAACACGTTGTTTGGTCATGATGCCCTATCTGTAATCGATGGATAGCGGAAAAATCAGGGCGCCATCATACAGGCAAGCGACAAGAATTTGCAGCTTGCACTTTATTAACCTGACAGTGAATTGGTACTGCGGGCAAATACCGGTCCTGACAATGACAGGATTATAAACCCGAATAATAATTAGCTGAGTCGCGCAAAATACAGCTCTCAAATCCAGCCTGAGTCAGGAGGTGTGAGGCCACATCACAGCGACGACCGGAATCATCAGTGACCACATAGGTGATTGCATCATCAAGATTTTTAAGATGGTTGCGTAATTGGTTGAGCGGAATATTGCGGCTATCCGGTACCGCTTGCACACGCCGCTCCAAGGGTAAACGCACATCGAGAATTTGATAGGCAGGCATATCGGCCGTGCGCGCCTTAAGCTCCTCGGCCGTTACGTATTTCAACACAGGCTCCTGCAGCAACTCGCGAAAATCCTCTTTGTCCAAACGCATCACTTTGCCGGGAGTAATCATTTTTATGGTCGCGTTGCGCGTGGTATCACCGACTAAGGCCTCTTCGCCAAAATAATGTCCGGGACGCAATGCCGCGAGGATTTTGCCAGCGGGATCCATCACCATGGCGCTGCCGGATTCCAGCACATAGAAATAATCTCCGCGTTCGCCCTGCTTGATAACGACTTCATCGGCCTGCACTTTTTGCGCTTTGAACCGGATAAACAGTTGGCGGATATTAGCGGGAGGCAAGCGACTGAACAGCGGGGATTGCAGTAGCGACGACATCCAATCGCTGTCGTCGTGCAAACTAATGCCGGAAGTGTCCACTTCTTCGTCGCTCGACTCGCTCCAGGCCAGCACCAGGTCGAGAAAATCGCTATCGACAGACAAAAGCGTCACATCGGATTTGGCGACTGCGGATACTTGCGTCGGTTGGGTAATGTTCAATGGCGAGCGGCGCGATTCGCTGGCGGGGTTGATGGTACTTACTTGAAAGCCGGAATCAATTAGATCGACGGTGCCGCTAACCAGATACACCTTCTCTGGAAATGGGCGGCCGCGCTTGAAAATGATTGCGCCTTTGGTAATTTCCCGCAGGTTCGCTTTTTCGGCAACTTGCACCAGATATTCGTGATTAAGGGTATTAAAAGGCGCAAAAGACGCTAATACATCAAGGCTAATCGCCATTTTTCAGCTCCACTTACTCTACACACGGCCGCTAACGCTAATCGCAATAGACTGATTTGATTACCGAACGATAAAAAGACTTT
Source organism: Cellvibrio sp. GW822-FHT04B05 (assembly GCF_058800985.1). Taxonomy (NCBI): domain Bacteria; kingdom Pseudomonadati; phylum Pseudomonadota; class Gammaproteobacteria; order Cellvibrionales; family Cellvibrionaceae; genus Cellvibrio; species Cellvibrio sp. GW822-FHT04B05. Next base: position 485,380 of record NZ_JBXAMU010000005.1, read on the forward strand.
TATTAGGAAAAGATGGCCGATTATAAACAGTCGATACTGTGAGGGGGTGAGCTTGTCGCCAGTATTAGCGGTTGGTCACAGCTGGATTGCGAGCGGTTGCACTTTCGTCAGGAAAATCCAACCGCTCAGCTAAAAACACTTGCTCAAAATACGCGCACACCCATGGTCGCGCAAATACCAATTAGTAGTTGCGGACGCCACTTAGCCGCGAGATATAAGCGCAATAGGTGATTTTGAGTAATTAAAGAATTCAACCGCCGCTTTGTAGAGATACCAGCCATCGCGTACGCCCGCCAATTCGCGGATAGAATGCATGGCAAATGTCGGCGAACCCACATCAATAGTTTTGATCCCCACTTCGGACGCCACAATCGGGCCAATCGTACTGCCGCACCCCATATCAGTCCGTGCTACAAACACCTGTACAGGCACTTCGGCTTTCTCACACAACAAACGGAAAAACGCACTGGTTTCGCTGGTTGTAGCATAACGCTGATTGGCATTGACCTTGATAACCGGGCCGCGATTTAGCAAAGGACCATGATTTTCATCATGCTTGTCCATAAAGTTGGGATGAATTCCGTGGGCATTGTCGGCCGATATCATCATTGAGCGCTCGATTACCCGTACCCGGGTATCGACGTCAGGGACTAACCGCTCAAGGAACTGTTGCAACATCGGCCCTTTAGCGCCGCAGCAAGAAGTGCTCCCCACTTCTTCATGATCAGTGCAAATCAGCAAGCTTGAAACCTCATTATCAGCCTCAAGTAGCGCTTGTAAGCCAATGAAACAGCTCAATAAATTATCCAGTCGTGCGCTGGAAATGAAATCTTGTTCGAGCCCAATTAATGCGGGGGGCTGGGTATCATAGAGACTGATTTCGTAATCCAATACCTGCTTGATCGCTAATTGGGGCTGCTGTCGCTGCAACTCGGCATGCAGCAGCCCACGAAAGTCAGGCAGCGGCGTATCATCGGTTGGCAACTGCAACACCAAAGGCACTATGTCTTTCTGGGCATTGATAGTGCGGAGATTATTGGCCTCGCGATCCAAATGGATCGCCAAGCTGGGCACAACAGCGATGGGACGCTCAAAATCCACCAAGGTACTGGCGATTTGATCGGACTGATCGCGATAAGTAACCCGACCTGCCATGGATAAATCGCGGTCATACCAAGGTGCCAACAAAGCGCCGCCGTAAACTTCCACGCCCAACTGAAAATAACCGCGACGATTTAACTCAGCACGCGGTTTTACCTTTAAACAGGGGCTATCAGTATGCGTACCTAACATGCGTATTCCACTATCCAACAGGGATTTGCCATAGACGAAAGCAATAATCGACGAATCGTTGCGCGTTACCAAATAGCGCTTACCCGGCTCAAGCTCCCAACTATCCCCTTCATAAAGTGGAATAAATCCTTTGCCTAGCAACATCGCAGCAATATTTTCAGTGGCGTGAAATGGTGTGGGCGATGCGTGCAGGAATTCAAGCAAACCGGTGTTGAAATCAACCATGGAGCTGGAGGCAGTCATAATAACGTCACCAAATTCAAGTTTCAGAAGTTCCCAAATCGGGATTACGAATGCGCTGGCGCTTTTGCCAGGAGATGGTATCGCGCAAATATACCGGCTCCGCATCAAGCACATCAATTGCGCCACCAGCAAACCAGACTTTTGCCGCAATCAACGCCATTTCTTCGGCTTGTGGCTGGATATCCACCACTGTAGTACCTGCTGCGAGCTGCTGCATTGCCGGATAATGCCAACCGGAACCAATCGCAATAAATTGCCCGCCCAATTGCTGGATAGGATCTTGCATTGATAGCAATTCGGGCTTCATCACACTTTCAGCGCAAAGCGCCAGTATCGAATCACCATCGCGAGCGAATAACCCCGAATAAACCTCATCCATACGCGCATCCAGCGCTGCCAATACCGGAAGGTTCACATCTGGATTAGCGCGATAATACGCCAGCGCCATAGACTCAAGCGTGGATATGGGAATAACCGGAAGTTGGGCGCCGAACGCCAAACCCTGAACGATTCCCATACAGATCCGTAAACCGGTAAAAGAGCCTGGTCCGCGGCCAAATGCAATAGCATCCAGCTCACGCAAGGTGAGATTATGGCTTTGCAAGAGTTCATCCACCATCGGCAATAATCGTTGGGTGTGGCTTTTGGCTGCCAGCTCAAACCGGGCACTTAATTGCCCGTGCACATTGAGTGCAACCGAACAGGCATCTGTGGAGGAATCCAGGGCGAGAATCAAACTCATAAAACTACACAATAAAAGTAATGAGAGGGAAAAGGGAAACACCAGACAAAAAAATAGGCTCCGTAGAGCCTATTTTTGCTGTATCGCACTGAATCAGCCCAATACAGTCAGCAGTTGTTGGCGAATTGAATCGACACTGCCGATACCGCTAATACGGGTATATTTAGGCACTTTAACTTTAGCTGACGCCGCCAGCCCCTGATAGAACCCTACCAACGGCTCGGTTTGCTCATGATAAACACCAAGACGTTTGCGCACTGTCTCCTCGGTATCATCAGGACGTTGAATCAACGGCTCACCGGTCAAATCATCATGATCAGCCACTTTAGGTGCGTTGTGAATCACATGATAAACGCGGCCAGAAGCTTCATGCACGCGACGGCCACTTAAACGCGAAACAATTTCTTCGTCCGGAACAAAGATCTCAATTACATGATCGATATCAACGCCGGCATCCAACATCGCTTGTGCTTGTGGGATAGTGCGCGGAAAACCATCAAACAAAAAGCCATTAGTGCAATCACTGGAAGCAATACGCTCTTTTACCAGAGAAATAATCAGGTCATCCGGCACCAAACCACCAGACGCCATAATATCTTTGGCCTGCAAGCCTAAAGAAGTTCCCGCTTTAACAGCAGCACGCAACATATCGCCAGTCGATATTTGCGGGATACCAAACTTCTCCATAATCAGTTGCGCTTGCGTACCTTTACCGGCACCTGGCGCGCCCAACAATATCACTCTCATCTCGGATTGCTCCTCAGCATTATTTTTATCGGGTCAAGTGGGGAGTCCCCTTGTCCTCGAACACGGCACAAAATGCCAACAAAGGAGGCGTACGATACACGCCCATGAGTCCAATCACAATATGCGGGTTGAGCACCGTCCTGAAAAAGCGGCAGAAGGTTGTGGTTTTTAATATATAAGCCAGATAAATAGGGTTTTACAGTTAGATGCATCCTCAATTTATTGTCATAGGAAAATTTTCATCCTAGAATAGCCCCTCGTAACCCAGCCATTCAGGACAGTCCCATGCCCAAGTCAGTCGAGCTCGATGAGTATGATCGAAAAATCTTGCGCGCCCTTCAGGAAAATGCTGATTATTCTATGGCCGATCTCGGCAATATGATCGGCCTTTCACATACTCCCTGCTGGCGACGCCTCAAGCGCTTGGAAGTGGAAGGTGTGATTCGCGGGAAAGTGACCTTGCTCGATCCCAAACTGCTTAACTTGGGCGTGACAGTTCATGCTTATATCACTATTAAAAATCACGATGCCCCATCACTTGAGGCATTTGAAGAAATGGTGCAGGCAATTCCGGAAGTCGTTGAGTGTTATTCAACCAGTGGCGAAAAAGATTATGTTTTACGCGTAGTAGTAGAAAGCGTTGAGCATTACGAGCGGCTGATGAAACAAACACTGATCCATTTACCAAACATTGGATCAATCAATTCTGCATTTGCACTAAAACAAGTAAAATTCACCACACAATTGCCAATCTAATCGTGCAGCCGCAATTTTTGTTGCAATAAAAAACCGGGGATAAATGCCCGGTTTTTTATTTCTAAAAATTAAACTCACACTTTGAATTGCATCAGGAGTTGACGCAGTTGAATAGATAATTCATTCAAACGTTGACTTTCTACCGCTGTTTTTGACGCACCCTCTGCAGTATTCATGGCTAATGAATTAATCTGCACCAGATTTTTATCAATTTCCGATGTAACCGAGCTTTGCTCTTCCGCAGCAGTAGCAATTTGCAAAGTCATATCTGAAATTTGTTTTACTGCAGTACCAATTCCAGTCAATGACTGCCCTGCTTCAGTTGCCGAGCTTACCGCTTCGGTTGTCATGGTCGAGCTACTGCCCATTGCATCTACAGCATGTTGCACACCTTGTTGCAATTTACTTAACATGCCCTGAATGTCTTCAGTCGATTTTTGCGTGCGGCTCGCGAGTGTGCGCACTTCATCTGCAACTACTGCAAAACCACGCCCTTGTTCACCGGCACGTGCCGCTTCGATAGCAGCGTTTAGTGCTAATAAATTGGTTTGCTCCGCAACACCGCGAATGACATCAATAACAGAAGTGACATTTTTCGCTTCACTTTCCAGGCGCAACATAAATTCTGCTGTTTCGCTGATACGAACAGCCAAACTTTGCACACGCTCAACAGCAAGATGGATGCGCTCCTGGCCGCGATCAGTAATCGACGTTGCTTCTTTAGTGTTTTGCGCGGTGTCACTGGTATTACGCGCAACTTCTTGAATCGCCATAGTCAATTCATTCACCGCCGTTACCACCATGGTAATTGCATGGCATTGATCATCGGCAGCACGCTGGCTGTTGCTGGACACCACCAATAAGGACTCGGCCGCTTTGGAAACTTCGGCAGCATTTATTAATACGCTACCAATAATTCGCTGGAGCTTTTCGATAAAATTATTGACATACGTTGCCAACTCACCGAGTTCATCCTTGGTATTCACTGGCAAACGCAATGTCAAATCACCATCACCTTCAGCAATATTTTGAATACGATGACTGATTTGACGAACTTGATTCGCAACCAACATTGGCAGGAAATACGCAGCCAACAAACTCACCAACGTTCCAATTACCACCAGTGCGAGTAACTGCGCCGAACTGGTTGACTGATTTTCATCAATTACGACGGTAAATTGATCGACATGCTCGAGACGTTTTTCTTGCAGCTCATCAATATAAGTACGTAAATGTTCAAACGCTTTGGATGCACTACCGTAGGATTTTTCTTGTGCAAGTGCACGGCTCGCATCATCGGATAAACGTGCCGCATTAATCACTTCAGCCGCCTGAATTTTCCAGGCATTGTAACGGCGAGTGAATTCTTCACGCTCACCGGGTGTTGAGGTGTTGGAAATGTCGAGGGATTGATAGACGCGGTCTTGCGCTTGCTTGGCATTCTCACTTTGTTCAGTAAATAAATTCTGGTGCACTGAACTATCTAATTGAAGCAATGCGCGCTCAGCCAGCATCGCTTGATAAAGATCACGATCAGCCTGAATGAGCAATTGAATTTCGGGTAAATTGACTTTGGCGATAGTAGTGGCATTACCGCCGAGCACTTTACTGGTGCTGATGGCATGTATGCCCATGTACAACACCAAGGCAACCAACAGCAATAACGGAAGGGTGAGTTTCCAACGCAAACTTAATGCTTGATACCAGCCAAACATGGCAAACCTCATCATTAATTTTTTGAAAATATCAGATCACTGATATTTTCAAGTCTAGTAACGATTCGGAAATTTGCTATAAAAATGGGCTTTTAACCTGGAAGAACCAAGGCAACGCACACAAACAGGATATTAAAACTGCTCGCACAGATATTTGATATTTACATAATCATCAATCCCGTAAAGCGAACCCTCCCTACCCCAGCCAGATTGTTTTATTCCTCCGAAAGGCGCCATTTCGTTTGATATCAAACCGGTATTGATTCCAAGCATTCCTGTCTCAATCACATCTGAAAGCTGTTTTATCCGCTTAGCCGAACGGGTATAACAATAACTCGCCAAACCGAATTCGCTGCTATTGATCAACGCAATTACTTCTTCATCCGTATCAAAAGCAACCAAACCCACAACAGGCCCAAAAATTTCCTGCTGATTTAATTTTGCATCGCGAGCAACATCCAGTAATAAAGTCGGTGGATAAAAATGCCCTTGCCCGGTTACCTCCTTATTTAATTCTGTTTGATATCCAATACGCGCGCCTTTTGCTAACGCATCATCAACCAGTGCTTGCACTTTATCTACAGCATTTTTAGAAATAAGCGGGCCGATGGTAATTTCCGAATCAATCCCATTTCCTACTGCTAACTGTTTCATCGCTGCAATCAGTTTCTCGCTAAATTGCGTATAAATCGAACGATGAATATAAAAGCGATTGGCGCAGACACAGGTTTGTCCTGCATTACGGAATTTGGATGCGATAGCACCTGTGACAGCCGCATCCAAATCCGCATCATCAAATACAATAAACGGCGCATTACCGCCCAATTCAAGCGTGATACGTTTTACGTCATTAGCGCATTGCCGGATCAGTTGTTTACCAACCGCCGTTGAACCAGTGAATGATAACTTGCGCACAACAGGATTAGCGGTCAATTCACCGCCAATCGCAGCCGAATCCTTGCCGGGAAGGATATTAATAATCCCGGGAGGAATGCCGGCTTCTTGTGCCAATACAGCCAAAGCCAATGCCGATAAAGGAGTTTCAGAAGCCGGCTTTGCGACAACTGCACAACCGGCAGCAAGTGCGGGCGCAAGTTTGCGCGCAAGCATGGCGCAAGGAAAATTCCAGGGTGTAATTGCCGCTACAACGCCAACAGGTTGCTTGATAACAAGGATTCGCTGATTTTGATTTACTGGCGCAATAATATCGCCATAAATACGCTTCGCCTCTTCGGCAAACCATTCGATATAACTCGCACCATAAACAATCTCTGCACGAGCCTCCGCGAGTGGTTTACCCTGCTCCAGCGTGAGGATCTGTGCAAGTTCATCCTGATGCTGTAAAACCAAATCAAACCAGCAGCGTAAAATATGGCTGCGTTCTTTCGCTGTCTTTTGGGCCCAGAGTGATTGTGCTTTTGCTGCCGCTGCAATTGCCCGTCGGGTTTCGGTCGCACCAGCATCAGCTACAGAGGCGATAAGTTCGCCGGTTGCGGGATTGGTTACCGGGAAGGTCTGGCGGGAATCTGCTTCGCACCAGATACCATTAATAAATGCGTGAGTACGCACCAAAGGAAAATTGTTCAAGTTCGCCATAAACGATCGCTCCATCATTTAAGCGGCTCCTATTTAGCCGCTTGTGTTCAAGCCACCTTTTTAGCAGTCGACTTCACCCCGATTTTGCGAACAGTATTGCCATCGACTTCTGCAATCGTCCACATCATACCGCTCCATTCGGCGTGGTCGCCTACCACAGGTTTGCCACCAACCATATGCGCAATCAACTCGCCCAATGTCTTATGCTCTCCAAGGTCGGTCATATCTAATGAATAGAGCATCGCCAAATCACCTAGTTCAGCATCCCCCTGAATAATAAAGTCGCCGAAGAAGCTTAAATCCAATGTGCGTTTCGGTGCTTCACTGAACAATTTCCCCAGCGCGGGCAAATCGTGTTCGTGGCCGATCACACACAGAATATCGCCGGCCATCAGGCGCGTACTGCCGGATGGATGGAGCATTTCTTTCTTGCGAAATAGCGCAGCGATGCGGGTATTTTCCGGCATATGCAGTTCGCGCAAGGCGGCACCAATACACCACTTTTCGACACCCAACTTATAAATGAATAATTCCCACTGGCTGGTGATATGAATTTCCAGACCAGCGCGCGATATAGGCGAAGGTATTTCCGGCACCACAACATTGGCTTTTTTGGCCGCGTAGGAGAGCGTAGTCCCTTGCAGCAGCATCGAAACCAGTACAATAAAAAAGGCGATGTTGAAAAAGAGCTGGGCATTGGGCAATCCCGCCATAAGCGGAAACACCGCCAAAATGACCGGCACTGCGCCACGTAATCCAACCCACGATAGAAATGTCCTCTCACGCAAATTAAAGCTGCGGAAAGGCAATAACCCAATAAAAATAGACAGCGGCCGCGCAAACAGAATCATCCATAGCGACAAGGCCAGCGCTGGTATCGCGATGGGCAACAACTGGCTCGGCACCAACAATAAGCCCAACACCAGAAACATCCCGATCTGGCTCAACCAGGCAAGTCCGTCAAACATATGCAAAATGCCGTGGCGATTGCGAATCGGCTGGTTTCCCAGCAAAAGGCCGCATACGTACACAGTGAGAATCCCACTGCCGTGCAGAACACCGGCGACGCCATACAGCAAAATGCCCCCGCTAACCGCCAGCAACGGATATAAACCATCCGATATAGCTAACCGATTAATCAGTTGCAACAACAACCAGCCGCCGCCCAATCCGAGTGCGATACCAATACTGAATTCGTGGATGAATTTGGTCAGGACGCTCCAGCTAAAACTGCTTTCCCCCGCCGCGATCATCGCAATCAAGGTAACGGTAAGAAACATCGCCATAGGGTCGTTACTCCCCGCCTCTATCTCCAGCGTCGAACTTACCCGCTCATTGAGACCTTTGCCGTTCAGGAGATTAAACACAACGGCGGCATCGGTAGAGCCAACAATAGCGCCAATCAAAAGACCTTCCATTAATGACAGATCAAATAACCAAGCCGCCGCAATGCCGGTTAATCCAGACGTTATCAACACTCCTATCGTCGCCAATGACACCGCCGGCCAAAGCGCAACGCGGAAAGTGGCAACGCGTGTGCGCATACCGCCGTCCAGGAGAATCACCGCGAGCGCAAGATTGCTCACTAAGTAAGCAATTGAATAATCGGTGAACACAATTCCACCAGGGCCATCGACTCCTGCAACCATTCCCACGGCGAGGAAAATCACCAGAATAGGAACGCCCACCCGCGTCGAAAGCGAGCTCAGCAAAATACTGGCGGCGACCAAAACTGCCCCGATAAGCAGAACGTGATTAATTGAGACAGCGTCCAAAAAAAATAGCCCTTATGCAGAAATTCAATAAAAACACCTGTTAATCAGGAACGATTGTAGACCTTTGGCGCCCAAGACTGTCAGATTTATCAATGAGTAAAGCCCATTTCAAGAAAATAAATAGCTGCCCCAGATTTGCGCAACATGCCAAACAATTCCAGCTATAATCCGCGCCATAATCCTTACTCTATAAGATGTACTTCATGCTCAATAAAGATGCTCTGCAACAACTCGCTCAGTTAAAGTCCGCTATCGCCGTTACCAAAGATATCGTCCAAGGCTCGGTACGCAGTACTACCAAACGCTTTGGCTTTCTTATTCTTGACGATGGTCGGGAGGCGTTTATCGATCCGGAGCAAATGATACGTGTGCTGCCTGATGATCGGGTAGAAGCAGAAATCAACACCAACAGCAAAGGCCAATTTGAAGCAAAACTGATCAAATTGATTAAGCCAGGCTTAAAAGAATTTGTCGGTCGCTATGTTAATAAAGGCAATACTGATTTTGTCGAGCCGGATGTAAACAATTTTAACCGCTGGTTATTTATTCCCCCGCAAGAGCGTAAAGGATACAAGGTTGGCGATTTAATCCACTGCGAAATTTCTCGTCATCCTTTTAATAGCGAAGGCAAAACCCAGGTTCATATACTTAACCGTATCGGCACTACAGAAGAACCCGGCGTAGAAAGCCGTTACAGCATTGCCAAATTTCAAATTCCGTTTGAATGGCAACCGGTAACACAAAGCCAGGCCAGCAGTATCAATTGGTCGCCGCTCACATTTGACAACAACGAGCTGGATTTAACCCATCTCCCATTCGTCACTATTGATTCCGAAAATACGCGCGATATGGATGATGCGATTTATATCGCACCGAATGATAACGGCTGGGAATTAATTACTGCGATTGCCGACCCAAGCAAACACATCAGTTTCGATAGTCCGCTTGAGCAATCTGCGCGCACGCGCGCCAGCACACTCTATTTACTCGGCCAAACTGTCACTATGTTGCCGGTAGATTTATCCCACGATACCTACTCACTGGTGCCCGAGCAAAAACGCCCGACGTTAATTTGCCGCATGCAAATTTTACGCGACGGCACTATCAGTACATACGAATTTGCCGAAGCACAAATTCGTTCGCACTACAAATTAAGCTACCAGGGCGTATTCGATGCATTGATGAGCACCGGCGAATCGCCTCTCGCAGCGCCTGCTTACATTCACGACATGCTGGTGGAATTACGATCATTTGCGCAAGCCCGTACGCAATATCGCTACACTAATGCCTTAGTGATGGAAGAGCGCCCCGATTATTCTTTTGTACTGAATGACCAAAAGAAAATTGATCATATTGAAAAACGCGAGCGTAACATTGCGCACCGCATGATCGAAGAAGCGATGCTGGTCACCAACCTTTGTGCCGGCGATTTATTCTTACAGCACCCGGGTTACGGTATCTTTTCAAGTCATATTGGCTTCCGGCCTGAGCGTATCAACGATGCTATCGCGCTCATTCAGGAGGATCGCCCGGATTTAACTGTGGGTGATTTAACCCAACTCGACAGCTTTCAAAAATTGTTCAGTGAGCTGCGTTCGAACCCAGGCAATCATCCCAACAGCGCAACCTTGCATTCACTGTTGCAACGCATGTTGCAAGCAGGCTCACTGACATTTGATCCTATCCCGCATTTTGGTTTGGGCTTCAAAGCCTACGCGATGGTGACCTCGCCTATCCGTCGCTATAACGATTTGTTCAACCACCTCGCCATCAAGCGAATTCTGCGCGGCTTACCGGCAGAAAAGGTCGGCGACAAAAAACAATTTACCGAGCAATTACAAAATCAACTCAACACCGGCCGCCAAGCCTGCCGCTATACTGAAGCATGGCTGGGTTGCCAATATGCAAACCAACACATTGGTAGCGTACACCCTGCCAGTATTGGATTGGTTAATTCGTTTGGTATCGGCGTGAAACTGGACGACTGGGGTCTTGAAGGCTATGCCCTGCTCGCCGCCAAAGAAAGTGAAGTGAAAGCGCAATTTGATTCCCGTCGCCTGAGCCTCACTATTGAAGGCAACACCTACAAACTTGATGAAAAAGTATTTGTGCTAATCAAAGACGTGGACATTGATAAACGCAAAATTAATTTGGAATTGGTCAGTGCAGAAACCGCACAGCGTGTGAGTGCATGGCTCTAATTTCTCTGCGCTAGCAGATGATTCAGGAGTAAGTGATGGCAAAAAATTACTGGTTATTTAAAGCGGAACCACATATCTACGGTATCGATCACCTTGCCGCCGCACCACAAAAAATCGGCCGCTGGGATGGCATCCGCAACTACCAAGCCCGTAATTTTTTGCGCGACCAGGTCGCCCTGAATGATGAAGTCTTCATCTACCACAGCAGCTGCAAAAACGTCGGCATAGTCGGCACCGCCAAAGTCGTAAAAACTGCCTACCCCGACCCCACCCAATTCAATCCTGAAAGTGATTACTACGATCCAAAATCTACGCAAGAAAACCCTCGCTGGGTTTCGGTGGATATCCAACTCACGAAAGTATTCCCCCGATTGATTCCGTTAGTTGAAATCAAAGCACAACCACAATTGGCAAATATGGTGTTGGTGAAACAGAGTCGCCTGTCTACACAGCCGGTGACGCCAGAAGAGTGGAAAACCATACATTCATTACTTTTAGCTTGAAACACTTTGAATATGTAGACATAAAAGCTGCACCTTACTCAGTTGGACAGGTTGTCCAACTTTTGGGGTGCAGTTCAAATTGCTGGCTTTTTATTTTATTTATCTACTCATCCGCCATACGATCTTGCGCTTTGCTTACACCAGTTTCCGGTTCATCTATTTCATCAGTTGAATCAACACCGGAATCATCACCGTCTTCCTCATCTTCTTCCGGTACATTCTGATTGATTTGGCTTTCTTCGATCAGGATGGCTTCCGGTGTTTGAATACCGATGTGGTAAGCGGCAAAACCGGGGAGTACAACTTGATCCAATGCCATGCCGATTATTCTGCCGGTGTATGGCGATCTAATTGTTGTGCGTGCGTTGGTAATGGGGTCGGTTACGGTGCCGAGTACGTCATCTTCTTTTACACGCTGACCGAGAGTGGCTTTGCTAAATAAAATTCCGCTTTGGTTGGCGCGTACCCATGCGGAGCGATAATAAACAGGGGCAATACGATTCCAACGTTTTTGCTTGCCGTACATGCCGGTTTTGGCGAGCAGAGTGTTAATTGCATTAACACCTTCTACTACCACTTCACTTTGCATTGCCATTGGCTCCCCGGCTTCCAATGTAACTGCAGGGATACCTGCACGCACAGCAGCAGTGCGCAAGGAATTGGGATTACCACGACCATTAAGCACGGCGATCACACCAAAGTTTTGCGCAAGCTTTGCGACATTTTCATCGGATAAGTCGGCGCGCAGTTGCGGCAAGTTTGTGCGATGGAATGAACCGGTATGAAGATCCACCAGTGAATCGCAATGCATAATTATTTTGGTAAAAAACGAATAGGCTAAACGCGATGCAGAGCTACCGTGTGTATTGCCAGGAAAATAACGATTCCAATCGCGGCGGTCGGGCAAATAGCGCGAGTTACGACGGAAACCCATGATATTGGCAACAGGCACACCAATAATCGTACCCGACAGTTTTGAAGGATCGATATCGAATATCACCCGGCGAATCATTTCAATTCCATTTAATTCATCGCCATGAACTGCACCGGTTAAACACAGTGTTTTCCCTGGATTTGCGCCATGCACAACCAGAATTGGAGTTTCTTCACTAAAACCACCCACTGCCGTTTCCGAACTCCACATAAGGCGCACAGATGAGTTGGGTTTTACTTCGGTGTCTAAAATAAATTTTGATACCGCAAATGGCGGTGGCTGCGCCACCACCGTTGCTGCCGTATTGATTGATGAAGCGGCGGATGATACCGGTACTGAACTCGCAACTGCTTCGACAGAACTTGCAGCAAAAGATGATTCAGTTGCACCAACGCTGGCAGCATCAGCAGAACTAACTGCATGCACAATTGATGAGGATTCCAGCGCGACAGTTTGTTTTGCGACATCACTTGCTGCAGATGATGAGGACTTTGCTGGTGGCGGTGTTTTGGCCACTGACGATTTGCCCGCAGATGATGACGCTACTGCTACAGATGAACGGGAAAGTGGATTGATGGCTAAATCGACGTTGCCCAGTTTAATAGCAGCGAGCGATGACGATATTTTTGTCTGGATAGGCTGAGCCTGTGCGAACATAGGCAAGGTCGCAACTGTTAAAACGGTAAAAGCGATAATGGCTGGATAAGCGTGCAAATTTTTTATTATTCGCTTCACTGTTATTGTTTGCGGCATAGAGTCAATTTCTCGCTACGGAGCCTGCGTTTTTCAAAATTGTAGTCAATTATCGGATACATTTATCGTTGAATACACATCCTTGTGTAGTAAATCGCCCTGCAATTACTCCCATTCAATCGTTGCTGGCGGCTTGCTCGATACATCGTAGCAAACGCGCGACACACCGGAGATTTCGTTAATAATCCGGCCAGACACTTTTTCCAACAGGTCGTACGGCAAATGCGCCCAACGCGCAGTCATAAAGTCGATGGTTTCCACTGCGCGCAGTGAAATCACCCACTCGTAACGACGACCATCGCCCACCACACCAACCGACTTCACCGGCAAGAACACGGCAAAAGCTTGCGAGGTTTTGTGATACCAACCGGATGCATGCAGCTCTTCCAAAAAGATAGCATCAGCCTCACGCAAAATGTCGGCGTATTCTTTTTTCACTTCACCGAGGATGCGTACACCCAAGCCCGGACCGGGGAACGGATGGCGGTAAACCATATCATACGGCAAGCCCAACTCCAGACCGATTTTGCGCACTTCGTCTTTAAACAGCTCGCGCAGTGGCTCAACTAACTTAAACGCCATATCGTCTGGCAAACCGCCCACATTATGGTGCGATTTGATCACGTGCGCTTTGCCCGTTTTAGCCGCGGCAGATTCAATCACATCGGGATAAATCGTGCCTTGCGCCAGCCACTTAACATCTTTGAGCTTAGTCGCTTCTGTATCAAATACATCGATAAAGGTACCACCGATGATTTTGCGCTTTTTCTCTGGATCGTTTTCGCCTTTCAATTTATTTAAAAATTGATCTTGCGCATCAGCTCGGATAACTTTTACGCCCATGTTTTTGGCGAACATATCCATTACCTGATCGCCTTCGCTTTTGCGTAATAAACCGTTATCGACAAATACGCAGGTAAGCTGATCGCCGATCGCTTTGTGCAGCAATGCAGCCACTACCGAAGAATCTACACCGCCGGAAAGACCAAGCAATACTTTGTCGGTACCAACTTGTTCGCGCACTTTTTTAATTGCATCTTCAACTATGTTGGCGGGAGTCCACAGTGGTTCGCAGCCGCAAATGTTTAGAATAAAATGTTCGTAAATACGTTGGCCCTGCAGCGTGTGGGTCACTTCAGGATGAAATTGTACGCCATAGAATTTTTTGGCTTCGTTGTACATACCAGCAATCGGGCATGATGGTGTTGACGCAAGGATTTCAAAACCGGCGGGCATTTTAGTCACTTTATCGCCATGACTCATCCACACATCCAGCAGCGCACTACCGTCGGAATCAATATGGTCTTTGATATCTTTGAAAATCGCGCTTTCGCCTAACACTTTAACTTGTGCATAACCGAACTCACGGACATTGGAACCTTCCACCGCCCCACCCATTTGCTCGGCCATGGTTTGCATGCCGTAACAAATACCAAATACGGGAACGCCAAGCGTAAACACAACTTCCGGCGCGCGTGGCGAATTTAATTCATGCACAGATTCAGGACCACCTGCGAGAATAATTCCTTTCGGATTGTACGCGCGAATTTCCTCTTCGCTCATATCCCAAGCACGGATTTCAGAGAAGACACCGATCTCGCGCACACGGCGGGCAATCAATTGGGTGTACTGAGAACCGAAATCGAGGATAAGGATTCGCTGTGCGTGAATATCGTGAGACATGCTGATTCCTGTTCAAAAAATTAAAAATAAAAACGAAAAATGGTAAACAAAATGAATTGGGTTTAAACGAAAAACTCGGGCATAGCCCGAGTTTTTTTAACGCCCGACATCACAATGTCTAGCGGCCACCACCAACAGGATAGTTGGGTGCTTCTTTGGTAATCTGAACATCGTGCACGTGGCTTTCGCCCATACCTGCTGACGTAACACGTACAAACTCAGGCTGGGTACGCATCGCTTCCAAATCAGCGCAACCGGTGTAGCCCATTGCTGAGCGCACACCGCCCATCATTTGGTGAACGATTGCAGTCAATGAACCCTTGTAGGGAACGCGACCTTCAATACCTTCCGGAACGAGCTTCTCAGCACCCTGGCTGGCATCCTGGAAATAACGGTCACTGGAACCGGAGGTTTGCGCCATCGCACCCAATGACCCCATGCCGCGATACGCTTTGTAAGTACGGCCCTGGAACAATTCAACTTCACCCGGCGCCTCTTCAGTGCCGGCAAACATAGAACCCATCATTACCGCATGCGCGCCGGCAACAATAGCTTTTGCGATATCGCCAGAGTAGCGGATGCCGCCATCTGCAATCGCCGGTACGCCTGTACCTTTCAATGCCGCAACCACATTGGCAATAGCCGAAATTTGCGGAACACCTACACCACTAACGATACGGGTTGTACAAATAGAACCTGGGCCGATACCGACTTTTACTGCATCCGCACCCGCTTCAACCAATGCGAGCGCAGCAGCGCCGGTAGCAATATTACCGCCTATGACTTGTACTTCGGGATATTTAGTTTTTATCGCACGTACGCGATCCAATACATTTTTGGAATGGCCATGCGCGGTATCTACTACTAACACATCGACACCCGCTTCAACCAAGGCATCAACACGGGCATCAGTATCACGGCTGGTACCAACACTCGCACCAACACGCAAACGACCTTCGGGGTCTTTACAAGCGGTGGGATATTTTTCGGCTTTGTTCATGTCTTTAACGGTAATCAAACCCGTCAGTTCGAATGAGTCGTTAACAACCAATACTTTTTCGATGCGGTGTTTGTGCAGCAGATTGCGCACTTCTTCGGCGGTAAAACCTTCCTTCACCGTTACAAGCTGCTCTTTTGGAGTCATGATGCTGGAAACGCTGGCATCAAGATTGGTTTCAAAACGCACATCGCGGCCAGTCACAATACCGACCAAATCGCCGTTGCTCAGCACCGGCACACCGGAAATGTTGTTTTTGCGAGTCAGCGCAATCAGATCGCGGATGGTGGCGCTGGAGTCGATGGTAATAGGGTCTTTCACCACACCGGCTTCGAATTTCTTCACTGCACGCACTTCGGCAGCTTGCTGCTCTATCGTCATGCTTTTGTGGATGATACCGATACCACCTTCCTGGGCGATGGCAATGGCCAGGCGCGCTTCGGTAACGGTATCCATAGCGGCGGAGATTAGCGGGATATTCAATTGAATCTTGCGCGTCAACCGGGTTTTCAGGGACACGTCCTTGGGGGTCACATCGGAATAACCGGGCACCAGCAGAACATCGTCAAACGTGAGGGCTTCTTCAGCAATCCGCAACATACCAACCAACCTCAAACCAAGGGGAAAAAGAAGCACGAAATTATAGCGACTTGGAGGTCTCGGGTAAACCAGAAACCACAATATCTAGTGTCCAGATGCAAGGCCAAGGCTATCCGCTCGGCTTATCATCCCCTAGAATGCCCCCATGACTACCGATCTGTTCACCCAAGCATCCACCCGCGAAATCTTCAGTGTCAGCCAGCTCAATCGACAGGCGCGGCAACTACTGGAGACTCACTTGCCCCTACTATGGGTAGAGGGCGAGCTCTCCAATGTATCAATCCCTTCTTCCGGCCATTGGTATTTCACCCTCAAAGATGATCAAGCCCAAGTGCGCTGCTGTATGTTCCGCAACCGTAATATGCTGGTCCGCTTCAAGCCGCAACAGGGCCAACACGTCTTATTGCGTGCAAGGGTCAGCCTTTACGAAGGACGCGGCGATTACCAGATTATCGCCGAACACATGGAAGAAGCCGGCAGCGGCGCACTCCAACGCGCGTTTGATGAACTCAAACACAAACTGTCGCAAGAAGGACTGTTTAATGAGGCGCACAAAAAAGCTTTGCCTCGCCTTCCCCGACATATCGGCGTTATCACTTCGCCAACCGGTGCGGCAATCCACGATGTATTAAGCGTATTGGCGCGTCGTTTTGCCGGAATTCCGGTGACAGTCATTCCGGTCGCGGTACAAGGTAAGGAATCGGCTCCGCAAATCGTCAAGGCGATTGACCTCGCCAATCGCTCCGGATTGTTTGATGTGTTGCTACTCACCCGCGGCGGTGGATCAATGGAAGACCTATGGTCATTTAACGAAGAGATCGTCGCCCGCGCAATCTTTAACAGCGAGTTGCCGATTGTCAGCGCCGTTGGTCACGAGGTGGATTTCACCATTGCCGATTTTGTTGCCGATCTGCGCGCCCCTACCCCATCAGCTGCCGCTGAAATATTGGTGCCGGATGGCGATGATTGGTTGGATAAATTTATCGGCTTTGAAGTATTGCTTGAAGAGGCCATGCTGCGCCGACTCCAGCACTGGCAGCGGCACTTGCACAACCTGCGTCAACGTTTGCGCCATCCGCGTGAGCGCCTGGAACAGCAATCACAGCGGCTCGATAATCTCGAATTGCGATTAAAAAACCATATCAGGCACTTGCTGAACGACTTTAAAAATCGCATTCGCCAATTGGAGATTCGCCAGCAAGCGCATCATCCGCAAGTGCGGCTGCAGCAACTTAATGAGCGGGTTGCGGCATATCACCAACGCCTGCAAAGCGCACAATACCGGCTGATCGAACGTAAACAACAAGCGCTTGGCGAGGCTGCGCGCATGCTCAATACCTTGAGTCCGTTGAATACGCTCGATCGCGGTTATGCGCTGATTACCGATGCGCAGACCCAAAAAGTCATTACCCGCAGCGACCAGGTATCGCCCGGCGCAGCCGTTAATGCACGGGTGGCGCAAGGGGAATTTATCTGCCGGGTTGAGTCTGTTACCAAATAGCAGACGAATGATTGCGAACTTGCCAGGTGGCCAGTATATTGGCCGCTTTCTTGTCGGGGCGCCTTGGCAGTCGATGACTGTACGGGGGCTGAGATGGGCTCGGCCCAACCCGTAGAACCTGAACAGGCTAATACCTGCGGAGGGAACAAGGTGCTTATAGCTATGGCTATTCCCTGCCCTCCGCCTCAAATTTCCGAGGCAATGTGATCAACAAGCTTCCCACAACAATTGCTATCGCCGGTGCCGGCTTGCTCGGGCGTCTGCTCGCTTGGCAGTTACAAAAAGCGGATATTCAAGTCACCTTGTTTGAATCCGGAAGCTTTACGCCATGCCCCCCTCAAACCAATCGTGCAGCCGCATTTACTGCGGCCGGCATGGTAGCGCCGCTCAGTGAAGCCGTTGTCTCTGATAAAGGTGTTTATCGAATGGGCATATTTGCGCTGCAACAATGGCCCGACTGGTTCACACAATTACCGGCCACTAAAACACCGCTATTTTTTAACAATGGCAGTCTTGTTGTCGCCCACCAGCAAGATAGCAGCGAGCTGGAACAATTCGAGCGCGAGCTAGGATTTGTATTGCCCGGCTGCAAAGGCTATCAACATGTAAATCAAGACGAGATTCACCAACTCGAACCCGATCTGCACTCCAATTTCCATACCGGGTTATTCTTGCGCGAAGAAGGTCATGTAAATAACCGTGAATTTTTGCGCTTGATTGGCGATGAACTGCTTAAACTCGGCACCACGATTCACGAATTCACACCTGTTGAAGTATTTCCCGGAAAAATTGTTACTGAAGATAGTGAACAGCATTTTGATTTAGTTATTGATTGCCGTGGATTGGGCGCTAAAAAACAGCTGCGCAATTTGCGTGGCGTACGCGGTGAAACCTTGCATGTCGAGACTAAAGAAATTCATTTGCAACGCCCTGTACGCCTGATGCATCCGCGCTACCAATTGTATGTGGTGCCCAAACCCGATCATCGTTTTATTATTGGTGCCACCCAAATCGAAAGCGAAGACCGTTCGCCCATGACCTTGCAATCGTCACTGGAGCTCAGCAGCGCGCTCTACACATTGTCGCCCGCATTTGCGGAAGCGCGCATCATTGAAATGGATACCAATTTGCGTCCGGCGTTTATGGATAATTTACCCAGTGTGAGCATTGAAGATGGCCTGATCAGTGCCAATGGATTATTCCGTCACGGCTACTTACTCGCACCCGCTGTAGTTGAAAATATACTCGCGCATATATTCAACAAACCGGAACCGCTTTTTTCAGCGCTACTGAATCGGCATTAAAAACTTATGACTATTAAACTGAGTGTAAACAACGAAAGTAAATCGCTGGCAGACAACACGTTGCTTGGCGATGCTTTGCAACAATGGGGTTATGGCGATAGCAAAATCGCTGTGGCCATTAATGGCGAATTTGTTCCGCGCTCAACTTATATTGAACGCGAATTATTGAATGGCGATCAGATCGATATCGTCAAACCGGTTGGCGGAGGTTGATATGAGCTACCACAAACCGGAAAAAGATTTCACCCTCTACGGCGAAACTTTTTCCAGCCGTTTTTTGCTGGGCACCGCGCTCTATGCATCACCACAATTAATGCGCGATGCGATTATTCAATCGCGCTGCGAAATTGTCACACTTGGCCTGCGCCGCCAAAACCCGGCCAATCGCGACGGCGATGCAATTTGGCAATATATCCAGGAAAGTGGCTGCCGTTTGCTGCCCAATACCGCTGGTTGCAAATCCGTTAAAGAAGCGGTGACACTCGCCGAAATGTCACGTGAAATTTTTGCTACCGATTGGATCAAACTGGAAGTGGTTGGTGATGATTACAATTTGCAACCAGATCCGTTTGGCTTGGTTGAAGCCTCGGAAATCCTGATAAAAAAAGGTTTTAAAGTACTGCCTTATTGCACCGACGATTTAATTCTGTGTAAACGCCTGCTTGATGTCGGCTGTGAAGTACTTATGCCTTGGGGCGCGCCCATCGGTACAGGCCAGGGTTTATTAAATCGCTACAGTTTACGTACGCTACGCGAACGTATTAAAAATGTGCCGATGATTATTGACGCTGGCCTTGGAGCGCCATCGCAAGCAGCTGAAGCGATGGAAATGGGTTTTGACGGAATTTTATTGAATACTGCCGTTGCCAAAGCGCACAATCCGCCGTTGATGGCAGAGGCCTTTGGTGATGCAATTGATGCAGGACGAAAAGCGTATAAAGCAGGATTGATGCAAAAACGCCAAACTGCCAATCCCAGTACACCGACTATCGGTCAACCATTCTGGCATCAGCAATAAAGTAAACGCAAAAAGATCAGGAATGCGGCGTGTTGCGATATTCAATATAGCCGCTGATTTTTGCAAAACCATCCTGCAAGCGCCTGTTAATTTTCGGATCTTTACCCTCACCCGCGGCAATATACATTTGCATCATTCGGCTGAGGCGATGCAAATGGAAACTCATTTCCTGTTGTACCAGTGATGCATCTGCAACCATCTGGCTGATCGCAACGCCCTGCTCGTCCGCCATAGATTCAAGCGACTCGCGCAAATCGTCTTTAAACAACATGCTGCCCTTAAACGTTGTAGCGATATGCAAGACCACATTTTGCAACGCATGCAATTTCCTATCGCCATGGGTATAACCGACTGAGGTCAGACAATCGCGCAATTGCGAAAACCAATTTTGTAAATGCAGGTTTTGTTGCAACATACGCTCGGCAAATTCAGGGACGCCACTGCCGCTAACAAGATCAGGCAATGGCAATTCGCTGCGCAGAATCATAGTGGTAACGATATCGCAACTGCGATACAAGTAAGCCGCACGGTTCATTTCCAACACCGGAATAACATCGCGCCACCGACGCCCCTGCGCCTTAAAGTGATTAAAGTAGATACCGACAATCGCATCGGCAACAGCGAGAATCTGCCCCGGGATTGACAGCTCACTTTCCACTTTCGCCAACGGATAACCGGTGCCATCGCAGCGTTCGTGATGCTCGCTCACAGCAACAATTACGGGCGCCGGTAACCCGGGAACATCGACCAAAATCGTCGTGGATATTTCAACATGGCTTTGTACATGCGCCCATTCATCGGCCGTCAGTTCATCGCTCTTATTAAGAATATCGGGGCGCAAATGCAACATGCCAATATCATGGGTAATCGCCGCCCAAAAAACATTGCTGGCATCTTCAATAGGCAAACGCATTTCCTGCGCGATATACAATGACCACAAGCTTACACACAAGGTGCGCTGATAAAGGTCACTCATCTGCGCAGCCATTATCGTCAAAAACTGTTGCACCAATGGTAGTTCCGACAGGATCGCGCATACCGGTTTGAGTGAACTTAAGGGATGCTTACGCTCAGCAAGCGATTGAAAATATTCAGTGGAGCGAATGGTATCAAGGAGATGTTGCAGCAAATCGTCAGCGGATATCAGCGTTTCAATGTGAACCGAATTTGCCAGGGGACGAACGAGAGTTTTGTCTTTTAATGGTGTGATATTGTGTTGGTTGAGCAATGTCGATGTCGATAGAAGCAACTCGCCATCGAGACCATATATATCCTCGATAGTGTGAACAGGGTTATTTACCGACAATAATGCAAGGTAATCCGCATAGGCATCTAACTGTAATGGATTCCATACAGATACATTTTTATCCCTCACGAATGACTGTTGATCACGCGACATACATAAAACCATCCGTGCAATTGGTGTTTAACCAAACAATATTTTTATAGGTTATTAGATAAACAATCGCCACAACCAAACGCTAATCAAACCGATCAGCAAACTATATCCCACCAATGACGAAGCAAAACGTGGTGCCAGATTATGAGTCATTGCCAACACCCCGGCCGAAATCATTGCCGGCATCGCGGCTTCCAATATCACCACCTGTGCAACCAATCCATCAATGTCAAACAACCAAACTCCATAATAGGCGATGGCCGGTGTCACCAACAGGATGTAAACCAACCCCAATGCAAGTGGTGATAAATACTCGGGACTTAATGTAAGCCGCCACTGCAAGCCTACCGCCACCATGACAACTGGAACAAGTGTAGATGAAATTCGCACTAATGCGGCCGACAACCACTCCGGATATACAAACATGCTGGTAGCAAGCGCCAGTAGCAATGCAATAAAGGGTGGGAAGATCACAATACTGCGTAGGATTTTTACCGCCGACGTTGAGCCCGACGAGTAGTAGCAAGCCACAATAACCCCGTAGGTATTTAGCGCAACAAACGTCCCCAGCTGATCGTAAAGAATTGCGTAGGGAATTGCCTCACTACCAAGGTGAGCCTCAATCAGCGGAATCCCCACGAAACCGGTATTGCCCAAGGGAATCAATAGCATTAGCGCACCGCTTATTTCACGGGACCAGCGCATGGCTCGCGCCGTAATCCAGGTCAGCAATGCACTGAGCACCATGAGCAGCCATGCCGCGACGACGGGAATAAGGGCCTTATGGTTAAAAGTCAGCTTGGGGATCTCCACCAATACCAATGCCGGCAAGGCGACATAAATAACGTAAAGATTAAGCGTGGCAGCAGCATTTTCTGGAAAACGTTTGCTTTCCCGTAACAACAGGCCAATGGCCAGGGCTATAACAACAACGGCGATATTCGACATAAAGAATCTACTAGGCAGCGCGCTAATTTCTTACGGCGCTAAAAAACAATAAATTGATCGCCTAATTATTAAAAATAATAATTAAAATTCCGCGATTTGATGGCTCGCAACTATAGCGGAAACAATCATAAGATCAAATAAAAAGCGCTTAATCAGAATCTGCAATTGACACTACTATCCTCGCCATTGTGCGCCATCACACCGAGCTATTGGTTCTCGTCCCGTATTCTTTACTTTCACAATCGACCATTAATATGCTTGTAAACATCAATGTCGATGTGGGTTATTCTTGCTGCAATTTTTGCACTATTAAAAAGGTGAAAGCTATGGGTGAATTTACTCCCGATCCATTTTGGATTATTGGATTTATTGTGTTAATTCTTATTGCCGTTGTTATTGCCTTGGTACACAACAAAGCAGCCAAAGTTGACAGAGTGAATCGTTCGGAACGCGATACTATTGCAGACAGCGTTTCTATTTCACCTTCACCAAGCGAAAAAAAGAAGCGAATTGACTAATATAATATCGCCGTCTGAACACATTTGATTTCCCATTAATATTCCACACCGTATTGTTGATGTCCCTATTTTGCATAATGCAAGTTCTCCCGCCACTTAATCCCCATAATTCCACCCAACGTTATTCAACGCACAGAGTCTGCCCTTAGGGGAGAACATGCTTTCCTCCACTACTATTTTTAAGCGGGAGAAAGATAATGCAAACTTTCGATCAATACGCCATGCAAGATCCACGAACCCAGTACCCGAAAGCACAAGCCAAACCAGATGATCAACAACCTGAGCCGGGACTGGATGCCATTTTAAAGCCACAGGCAGATCATGGTGAAGAAAGTTACTGCGGTGCAAAACGGTTAGTAGGCAGAAAAGCACTCATCACCGGCGGCGACTCAGGGATCGGTCGCGCGATTGCATTGGCGTTTGCACGCGAAGGCGCTGATGTTGTGATTAACTATTTACCTAGCGAAGAAGTTGATGGGCAAAAAACATTGAGTCTAGTTAAGGATGCTGGACAAAAAGCCGTAGCTATTCCCGGCGATATCACCGACGAAAATTTCTGCAAAACGCTCGTGCAACAAACTGTTGATGAATTAGGTTCAATTGACATTCTGATTAACAATGCAGGCAAACAACAATTTGTTGAAGAATTGGATGATCTGTCGACTGAGCAATTCACCAAAACTTTTGCTACCAACGTGTTTGCCATGTTTTGGATTAGCAAGGCCGCTGTTCCTCATATGCCTGCTGGCGCAAGCATAATCAATACAACATCCATTCAATCCTATCAACCATCACCGGGCTTATTGGACTACGCGTCTACTAAAGGTGCGATCACTGCATTCACCAAAAGCCTGGCAAAAATGTTAATTAAAAAAGGAATTCGGGTGAATGCGGTTGCGCCCGGCCCGATATGGACACCATTACAACAAAGCGGTGGGCAGCCTGGTGAAAAACTTGAGCATTTTGGTGACAAAGTACCACTCGGACGTGCAGGCCAGCCAGCTGAAGTTGCACCGGCTTTCGTATTCCTGGCTTCACAGGAGTCGAGTTATATCACCGCTGAAGTCATCGGAGTTACTGGTGGCGCGCATTTACCTTAATCCAAAAAATGCTTGCCCGGAGAAATTAATTTACTCCATAGAGCATCCCTATTTTATTGACGCTGTACTGCAACACGCAAAGTAAAAAATTTAACCATATTCGCAACCTGTTAGGGCCTTACTATGAGCAGCACATCAAAGAACGGTACATCGAAAAAGGGTACATCAAAAACAAACGACGATCTTGCTGGCGCAGGTTCTGTACTGAGCACAGTTTCTGGTCCATCCACAGACACTCCGCCAAAAAGTCTTGGATCCAGTAATCCGGTTAAGCAACGTTTGTTGGAAAAAACTGTTGCAAGCCAGCAAATGGTAGGTGACATACCATTTAATGAAAACAAACCTGATGAGTACGGCGATGCATCGCGATTGCCAGAAACAGGGGTGACAGTCGAGCCGGAATCGCCAGCTGCAACCGGAAGCACATCGTCAGAAATTATTGATTCTGCCAAAACCGGCGATGGACACCCAAAGTTGGGAGAAAATCCTACAGTAGCTGCGCTCGATAGAGTGAGAGTCGATAGTAGCAATCAACCGCTGACGACCAATCAGGGCGTGCTCATTGCCGATAACCAACACTCATTAAAAATAGGTTTGCGCGGCCCTACGGCGCTAGAAGATTTTATCTTGCGCGAAAAAATAACCCACTTCGACCACGAACGTATTCCGGAACGCGTTGTTCATGCACGGGGCTCGGCTGCGCACGGTTATTTTGAATCCTATAAAGACCTGAGTGATATCACCGCCGCTGCGCCTTTCAGGACAGCAGGAAAACGTACTCCGGTTTTTGTGCGATTTTCAACGGTTGCCGGTGAGCGTGGTTCCGCAGATTCGGTGCGAGATGTACGCGGTTTTGCAGTGAAGTTTTATTCCGATGAAGGTAATTGGGATCTGGTCGGTAATAATATTCCTGTTTTTTTTATTCAGGATGCAATGAAATTTCCAGATTTGGTTCACGCGGTAAAAGCCGAGCCACATCATGGAATGCCACAGGCCTCAAGTGCCCATGATACCTTCTGGGATTTTGTGTCACTGATGCCGGAGTCAACTCATATGCTCCTGTGGCAAATGTCAGATCGGGCAATTCCACGTAGCTATCGCACCATGCAAGGCTTCGGCGTACATACGTTCCGTTTAGTAAATGCCGCAGGAGAATCCGTCTTTTGTAAATTCCATTGGACACCATTGGCTGGCACACATTCTTTAGTGTGGGATGAAGCCGCGAAAATTATCGGCGCGGATCCCGATTTCCATCGTCGTGATTTATGGGAAGCAATTGAAGGTGGCGCATTCCCGGAATATGAATTGGGCTTGCAAATATTTTCCGAGCAAACAGCTAGCGAATTCCCTTTTGATGTGCTTGATCCTACCAAAATTGTTCCTGAAGAGTTGGTACCTATTACACCTGTTGGTAAAATGACATTGAACCGCAACCCGGATAATTTTTTTGCAGAGACGGAACAAGTCGCTTTTTGTACTGCACACGTTATACCGGGTATTGATTTCTCAAATGATCCATTATTGCAGGGTCGGATACATTCCTATGTCGATACTCAAATTAGTCGTTTAGGCGGCGCCAACTTCCATGAAATCCCGATTAATTCGCCAATCGTAGAGGTTCACAATAACCAACGTGACGGAATGCATCGTCAGTCGATCAATCGCGGACGAGTAAGTTACGAACCAAATTCACTCGCGGGCGGTTGCCCATTTCAGGCAGGAATGTCGGGCTATAAAAGTTATCCAGAACCAATCGCTGAGGATAAAGTGCGCGGTAACCCGGAATTATTTTCGGATCATTATTCCCAAGCGCGATTATTTTGGGAGAGTCAATCAAGTGTGGAACAAACACATATTATCAACGCATTTCGCTTTGAATTGACGCGCGTGCAAACACCAGCAATTCGCAAACGTGTTGTGTCTCTATTGGTCAATGTCAATGCAAAATTAGCAACAGGTGTTGCCGAAGGATTGGGTATTGAAGTTCCACCACCGATGCCGCTTGCATCCAATTTAACACCACCTACTTATTCGCCATCACCTGCCCTTTCTTTATTGTTTCGCCCAGGATCAACCGGCATAGGCACACGCCGTGTTGCAATCATTATCAATGAAGACAGCGATGAGAATGTAATCAGCGACCTATATGAAGATTTGATTAACGAAGGAGCCGTACCGCGGTTAGTCGGTGCACGCCTTGGAAAAATAGTCGCTGCCGGTGGTAAAGTTCTCGATATTGAAATAACACTTGAAGCAGGTCCATCCGTACTCTACGACGGTGTTATTATTATTCAGAACGATTTACCAAATCAGCCTCTGCAAGAAAATGCCGACGCACTGGATTTTGTCCGGCAGCAATATCGTCATTGCAAACCTATTTACGCTATTGGCGGTGGTGCGCAAGTGTTAACGATTGCGGATATTCCTTTGACGTTGCCTGATGGCACTGCTGATCCAGCAATAGTGATTGATCAACAGGATGTACTACCGGAATCTCTTTCGCAATTTAAAAATGCACTGGCAGGACACCGCTCTTTTGCACGCGAAACACCTGTTCCGAGAGTGTAATCTTTATTTAAATAATAATTTTTAGTTGATGATCTATATGCGGCCAGGGATTGGCCGAACGAAAAAAGCTCCAATTTCTTTTGGGTATAGATAGGGGAGAATTGTAATGAAACTGTCTAAATTTTTATTAATTTCCAGCGTGGTAACAGGATTAGTACTATTAAGTCGCACTCTTTTTTTCAGCCCAGCTCGACGCACTACCGGATATACGGACGTGGATGACGCATCGCTTGATGAGAACAGCATCCGCGATCTCGCACAACAAATCTGGGAAAGCGAGGGCAAGCCAGAGGGACAAGCAGCGCGGCATTGGGCGATGGCGACCGAATTATTAAAGTTGAGTTTGTCGGAGGAAGCTTATTCGAATACGCGGCACAGGAATGAATCTTCCACGCATGATCCCTATTCGTACACTGATAAAACAAGCATTCATTAATTATCAGGAAAAGTAAATTCATCGAGAGTGGTGGTAACCAGGGATCTCTCATTGAGAGAGCGAAGAAAAACCGGCAAACATTGTAGCGTTATTTCTGGGTGATTATGCTCGCGTTTACCATCATGCATTAAAACGATATCACCGACTTTTATTTGATCCAATCGTTGCGTTATTCCTGCATACGTCCCCATTAGCCCCCAATCAATAATGCTGTGGTTCCATAATATAGTTGCCATGTGTTCAGCATGTGCTTGTTCACGCATTGCATTGCGTAAACGTCCGAATGGTGGGCGAAACCAGCGTGGAGCTGCACCGGTAATATTTTCTATAACTGCCGTAGTGCGAGCCACTTCCTGCTTTGCGCGCCCGGAAGTAATAGCCCAGGGATGACAATGACTATAGGTATGGTTACCGATAGTGTGACCGGCTGTTGCCATTTGTTTGATTAAATCCGGATATTGTTCTGCAGCCTCGCCCATTACAAAAAAAGTAGCTTTTGCATCGTAATCAGCCAAAAGGTTCAGGATTTTTTGCGTATAGACTGGATCTGGACCATCGTCAAATGTCAGGCAGACCGCACAATTTTGCGGCACGGCGGCTTTGCTAATACTATTAAAATCGGCAATGGAATGAATTGGCGCCGGCAAAGGCGTCCGGTCAGAAAACCACGGAATCAATGCCTTACTTTTGCTCAGGGATAAGCTCATTGGTTGATGGCTCCGCAGAGAAATATTTAAGTAAATTTTGGCGTGTTAACCAATAAGCATGTGGTTGGATACGATTATTCTCAAGCGCAGATACATGCGGAAAAAAAACACGCAGTAATACTTTAAAATAAAATTTTCGTACCAGAGTGAGCGCAGAATCTGGCAGACGCTCAATCAGGAAGCCCAGTTTTTCCCCATGGGGAGGCAACCAACTTACACCATGAAATACTTTTACATGCCTGAGTTGGTCATGGGTGCCAATGTTATCGGCCAGATGCTTAAATGAAGACAAAAGTAATTTTCGAAAGCGCAATGCATTGCGAATATAATGCTGCGGGTTTGAAGACGATCCGATAAAACACTCGCGATTAAAATGCAGAATAGCCAAATGATCGCCAGGCTCCACCCATGTCCCGTCATTCATCACCCGCCGCTCGCCGGCGAATGTTTCGAAGGAGAAACTTAACAGCTCGTTAAATTTTTCCACTCCATGCCTGCGCCGCCAGGAAGCATCGTACCAACACATAAATCGATAGAATAATGTGTTTTTCATAGCGCACCTGTATTTGCCTGCTCCAAATAGACTGCCTCTCTCTGCTGCAGAATATTTTCCAATTCTGCAACAACTGCCATGGCAGCATCCGCACGGCCCAGTTGATAGGCATTTCGTTTCATATTGCGCAGCAGTTCGGGATTGCTGAATAGTTCATCCAGCACAGCGGGTAGTTGGGGTAAATCCACGCGCAGCCCCGCCTTTTTTGCTTGCAAAAATTGAACATTATGTGCTTCTTGTCCACCTAGACAACAAGTAGCAATAAAAGGTCTTCCGCACGCAAGTGTTTCACTGACAGTTAAACCTCCCGGCTTACCAATCACCACATCTGCAGCACAGATTAAATAACTAATATCCTTACACCATCCATATAAACGAAAGCGATTTTGATAATGCTTCGACAGCTGACGCAGTGCGTCCACATCCGCCGGGTTTGCACCACCGGTAACCAGCACCTGATAATTGTGGCGCTCATCATTCAACAATTGTTTCACCGCTTCCACCACACCGATGCTGCATTGGCCGCCGGTAATTAATACTGTCGGATGTTGTTCAAGGCCGAGATGTACACGCGCCTGTGTTTGAGTGGGAATATTGGAAAACGCCGGTACTAATGGAATCCCTGTTACTTTAATCCGATTTGCTGCAACCCCCTGTTTGCGTAAAGACTCGGCAACCTCTTCGTGGCTGACACAATATAAACTTGTTGTATCGCGCACCCATACCCCATGCACACCGTAGTCCGTTAATACACCTATGACCGGCTGCGTAATCAAGCCTTTTTGAATTGAGCGTGATAGCAATGCATTAGGGTACATTTGGGTAGCAATCAAGACATCTGGCTCATACTCGTTGACGAATTTTCTTAATCGTGTTGCCATGATGTTATAGATCAACCCCAGCAGCCCTTGGGTTAGCAGACGTCCAGCGGGAATTTTATTGCGATTGCAAATACTGTTGATCAGCGTATTGAATAACGCGCTATCGAGATTTTTGTGGAATACCGGAAGCGAGAAACGGGAGCGCTCAAACACCTCGGGAAAAGAGCGGTGCTGTTGCTCATCAAGAAATTCCACCAAATTTTTATCTGCAGGAATCTTGCCTGCAAGCTGGCGATAGAAATTTTTATCGAGATCATAGAGTTTCTGATAAAGCTCAGGCTGCTCCGCTGTCATGCGCAAATAGCCGTCCTGGATTGCGGCACTCACCTTCTCATCAATAAGACTGGTTATATTCAGATACCGGGTTTCGATATTGGGATGACTGTATTGGAGCACCTGTTCTATTGCTTCTGCAGCACGGGTATGGCCATAACCTGGACTGGAGGTAAGAAATAAACACTTCATGACTTTTCCTTTTCCAACAACAACTAAGATCCGATGAGTAGCAACGGATATCGTTAAATTGAAATGGGAGATTACGGGGCTATCAGGCATGACTCGGTACGCCAACCAACATAAGTGAAAACAGGAAATGGGTAAGATTGAGCTGACACGGATGAATTGATGCAGATTGAAATAACAGGCAGCGCAATCGAATCCTAGTACTCAATTACCATGCGTACACTATCGGTATAAACACCGGCAATAGCTACCGATTGCCCACTGGTGATCCGGATAGGCAATATAATCGTTTCACTCGCACCTGTCCCTAAACGGTTTAACGGATTAGAGGAACTCACCTGTACAGAAGTGGAGCTTGGCTGGTAAATTTGGTATTTAATAGCTTGCCCGCCAACGCTAACCATATTGCGCGAACCTGATGCATAGTGGCTGCCATTGTCGGGATAAAATAAATAATCCTCACTATTAGTACAGCGCAAACTTGTTGAGAGTGTTGCTGTCGGCGCACTTTCCAGAAAACTAACCACACCGAAATCCACCACTGTAGGACTACTTATAAATTCGCAGCTTTTACTCACCGTCATTGTCATAGACATAGTGACTGTTGAATTCACCGGCGATGAACTAATGCAAATCCCCGGCAACCCTATGCCTGTACAAATAGAACCATCTACCAATAATGATTGCGTTCCAGTATATGTACCTGCACTGGGCCAGATTGCAGTGGTTGCCGTTTTAACATGGAGAGGAATGTTCACATTACCAGAGGTTAATACGCCCAAGGTTAATAACTGAAATCCTGATGGCCCCCCAATGCTTTGTCCCGATGCAGTAATAGCAGGTGTGTAAGTCGAATTGCTTCCCATCACGTAGGAAATAGAATCGATACCATTTGACATGGTAAGCGGCTGTTGCGCTGCGTAACGCAACCAGCTATTAGTGTTAAGCAGAGTTAGTGTCAAGCCACTTGAACAGGTGACCAAAAAACTGGCAGCTACCGAAGAACCATTAGGCGAAATATTTCCCAGTGGAACGCTTTGGGATGCATAAGTGCCGTAGCTAATAGTAGCCGGCGTAGTGGTAGCAGTGGCATTGCAAGCTGCCAAAACCTGAAGTGTAAAGCTCGATAAAAAAATACTGCACACAACCAACGAAAAAAAACAGCCAGATTTTTTCATTCGACAACCTCACTGGCTTGATGACAAATAACAACACCCAGGCGCGGCAATGACCCGGAGGTATCTGCAGGGGGATTAACATTCAATACACAATTTCCAGACTTCCAATAAAGTTCCAGTGGGGCCGACAAATCTTCGATATATACTTCACCATTCCAGCCAACGACATACTCCTGATTGCCGTCAGCCGTGTACAAAATACTACCCAACGGCAGTGGCTGCTGTTCCGAGATATGTGCCTCAATAATTACGGATTGAAAAAAATGCAGCGGGAACTGCAAATACACACCACCTTTACGACGAGGCACCACCATTTGTTCAATCGAACTAATTGAGGCATTTGCTGGCAACTGCGCCGGATCAATCGCTATACGGTTTTCCAGATAACTGCTTAAGTCGGGAACCAATAATTTTCCATCGTCATCAGTTTCCCCTACCAGTTGGTTGCCGATTAAAACCGGAACATCAGCCTGCCTCGCTTCAACTAACGCAAATGAATCAAGAATAGTTCTACTTGCATAAATACTATTATCCATTAGCACTAAAGCACCGGCAATTTCACCGGAAACCTGTGTTTGCCCACTATTGCGATAAACACTGGCCGAAGTTTCAGTAACGTCAGCACGCCAGTCAAGCGAAGCATAACTGTTCCTGTTGCTGCTATCGTCTAAGGCAGCACTCCATCCCAATCCACCTTCATAAGGCGCATTACGCATTGCTTGAATTTGTGAATGCCAACCGACATCAACATCGCGCAGGCTACCGATGCTTGCGTGCCCTTCGCGTCCAATCGGCATGCTTAAAGTAAGGCTAATAATGCTATCGCGATTACCACCGAGTTGACGATTGATATTGGAGAAAAGTGTGAGGCCCGAACGAAAGTAGCGACTCCAGGAAAAACTCATAAATTCACGTATGCCAGCGAACGGTTCACTCATACGAAAATAACCTAAATTAAATGATCCTAATTCATCGCCATAAATTGAAAACGCTACCTGCAATTGCGAATCGCGCATGACACCCTGATCAATCGAACCAAGATCATGGTAGTGTCCAGAACGTTTTAAATAACGAGAACTAAAACCAACCCATTTATTGTTGTATGAGTAGCCAATAGCATTTTGATAACCGTTGTTGTCGCGGTATTCACTTGATACATGAGAAAGCTCCACAACACCGTAATGGCTGGCGAGCAAAGTAAAACCCAAGCCACCCAGATTAAGCCCCTCACCGGTTTGAACAAGGATTTGTGGCGTAAGAAAAGAATTAACACCGTAGCGAAAACTGCCACTGGCTACCGGTTCGGCGGCGTAATTATCCGAACGTAAACCAAAGTCTTCGCGCCGAAATCCGAATGTCAGATCGTAATCCAACATACCAGGCGACAACAATTCGCTGGCCACATAAAAATTTACCGTTTGCCGTGCCTGCCGTCCTTGTAAATCAGTAGTAATAATATCGGCGATGCCGGCGCCGGAAATATGGGGCATAGTGTCAATTAAAAAAGGGCCTGGACTAACATTATCGCGCCAGCGCAATTGGTCATTGATAAGGACGTCTACGCTACCCGGTACTGCGGATTCGCCGTAAAACTCAGGCAAAGGATACGTAATAAGATTCGGATCCAATTCATAATCACGCGCAAAACGCATTCCGCCTATACGAATACTTCTACCCCAGGTCGGCGTTGCATTGATAACATCGCCCACTGTCACACTACGCAAATCACTTTCATGGTCTTTTTGGTAATAGGTATCAAAACGAATGTAATCCGAATCTATACCTTCGACAGATCTATCTTGCAACAAACCATTACTCATTAAGTAATAGCTGTGACTAAACCAATAAAGCTCATGCCATATAGATGTCTGGGTTCCTATCTGATCGTTTATTGCCACCAGGTTATAATTAACAAAAGCGCCTTTGTCGCGCCGCGAAGAATTCTCCCGAATACCTTTAGCATAAGTACTGAAAGACTGAAGTGGCAACATACTCCCTGGAACGCTAACAAATAATTGCTGCAAGGCTTCATCATAAGCAGCCGACACACCGGGTAACGAACTCAATAAAATGCGCGAATCCGTTGATGGTGCAAGCATCACACCTATGGAGCGAAAGTCAGCGGAAGAAACTTCCCAGTCATTACCTTTCCTAATTACTTCAATTAGTTGCCCGGTATTTTTATTATTAATAAATATTTCCAGATAGAGAACATCATCTGCTCTGGCAGTACCAATACAAACCGCAAGGACCAGATATATCCATAATGTCCTATGTGGATCATAGTGCTGCAATTTCCAGCTCCTGCCTATCCTGCTCGAAAACCAGTGTTATTTTTTTTTGCTGTACTTTACTTAAATGCTTTGCATCTATGGGCCAGGATTTAGTCGAACCAACAAGCACATACCCTAACAATCCCTCGCTTAAAATAATGGAGGATTCACCTTCAACATCCATTCTCACTTTACTAAGGCGGGCATTAAAACTTCCCCTATTAGTGATTTCGATAGCGGGTTGTGGTTGGGAAATTATCCGATATCGCAGGCCTTCTGCCATTGCACGCAAACGATGGCCAACATTTTTATCAGCATAAGCAGCGGGGATACCAACAAACAGAGGAAGTGAATAGCGCATTTGGAAGCTCAATGGCGCCTCACTCTTTTTTCCTTCTACCGGGATTTCATCGATAATCAAGCGAAAGCTTTTTTCCTCTACAGCGTTTAAGACAACGCCTTTTCGATTTACTACACGAAAAACTTGTTGCGTACCGGGCTTAACGGTAATTAACGGCGGACTTACCACTAAATCATCCTGCGCATCGTATTGCTCGGCATTATCATGCTGGCTCCATTTCAAGACACGTGCTTGTAAAACTATATCTTCAGTTACACTGTTGTTCCTGACCCAGACCATCGTAGCGGATGCAGGCGCATCAATGCGTGGATTAATTGGCCAGACACCGAGGCTAGCTGCATCAAGTTTTATAGCCAATAACAACATCCAAATTGCAATCAGATAATAACGTTTCTTACCCAAGTATTTTTCCATAAGCTTCTTCCCGTGAATTTCTTAGGTGTAAACAACACTGATTTTTCTTCTCACGCTCTCCTCTAAAAGAGTGCATTAAAATATTATTAGTAAGTCACCGTAACCAAGACTTGGTCTATGTATTGTCCGGATGGTGGTGTCGGTTGCGCCAATACACGGCCATATACAGGAAATGTTTTAGTCGCGCCGTCGCTAAATACAATGGAAAGCCCCAAGGCATCGTCCCACACGGTAAGGCGGTCTGATGAGGTATAAAGTTGATAATTTAATGTGCTGGTGCCAGTAATCAGACGCATTTTCCGGTCGCTAGTACCTGTTCCATACAGACCAGCACCCAAAGTGATTTTGGCTGTAGTACCGGGAGTACAACGCAGCAAAATATTTCCACTGCCGGAAGCAGTTACACCATTTTTTAGCGTATTGCTTTTATAGATATCACCAAAATTTAGTGTGCCTAGCACAGTAGCTCCAGTTGATACATTATTCAGGAGGCAACCATTCACAATCTGGATTTTGATCTGGGTTACACTTGATGTCAGGGTTTTATCATTGACCGCCCAGCTAGTGGATACAATAAATACCCAAAGTAGAATTATCCAAGTGAGCCATTTCATTATTCGCACTTGAACAACAACCGAGCTACCAGGTAATAACGACTTGAATGGTATCAGTGTAGGTGCCTGCCGAGATTCCACTCTGCCCTCCGGGAATACGGCCATACACATTAAAGGTAGTTGGCGCACCATTAGCAGTGCTACTAAGCGGAGTTCCTGTCGTCCATGGTAATGTGCGCGCGGCATTTTGATAGAGAGTGTAAGACAATAATGTTGATGGAGCGCTTATATTTGCCATGGCGCGAGTACCGCCGGAAAAATATAAACCATTATCCAAGGTAATCGTAAACGGCGTTCCATTAGAGCACTCCATTACAATTCCGCCACTACCACCACCGGTAGTTTGTGCATCGATATTTGCTGCACCGATGGTATTAATACTACCAAAATTGAGTGAACCAAAATCAATAATACCCGAACTGACATTAGCATTATTAACTTGGCAACCAGCACCAACAGTAGCTGTAATGTCAAGTGTACCATTCACTGTTGCAGCATTGATATTAAAAGAAGGGATAATAACTAAAGCAGCTAAAGCACTGAATTTAGCGTATAAACATTGATTTTTCATAACAGACTCCATTGCATTACTTCCACGATTTGACTTATAAATATAACAAAAATCGCATTACTGACGCAGCTTTAAAAACTCTTACTATTAATAGTATAAAAGCAAAAATTTATCCAGTAACTACAAATATCTATTCTTGATAAAAATCAATTTAAGTAAAACAAATAATAAAAAATACCATTGAATGTTAAAAAGTTTATTGATATGAAAAATAGTTTAGTAATTAATATTCGCATTTTCAAAATCAAAACCTATGCAAATATAAATGCCATTCACTATTCTTCATCCTCATAATATATAAGGCACTCACTTTCATTTATCCGATCAAACTACATTTACTAGAGAAATGACGTCTTCGAGCGATTTTATTTAGACCAATTGGATTTTCTGCAGCAATTAAAATGAGATAATGCGCGTAAATCTACAATAATTGCTTTTCCAGAGAGGTGGCAGATTTGAAATCAAATTTATTTATTGCGATCCTATTCATAGTCAACCTACTAGCACTTATTTGCCATGCCATTGAGCACGACAATAAAGACAGTATTGTTAAAAAAGAAGCCTACAGCCTATTGGATAAAGAAG
The DNA here is from genome assembly GCF_058800985.1 of Cellvibrio sp. GW822-FHT04B05. NCBI lineage: Bacteria > Pseudomonadati > Pseudomonadota > Gammaproteobacteria > Cellvibrionales > Cellvibrionaceae > Cellvibrio > Cellvibrio sp. GW822-FHT04B05. The sequence continues at coordinate 521,309 of NZ_JBXAMU010000005.1, forward strand.
GAAAACCAACTTCGACGATCGCGCGTTGCGCAACCAGCCAGCAATCAGGCCTAACCTGGGAATTAAAAACCGACGACGATGGTATTTATGATAAAGATAACGTTTATCGCTGGGGAGGGATTGGCGCTGAAAAAACCGGCACTATTTTTTTTGATGACTGGAATAATTTGCTCAAGGCTGCCAACACCGAAAAACTGTGTGGCTTTGATGATTGGCGTGTACCGACAATTGATGAATTAAAAACACTGGTGGTCGACACCAATAAAAAACCCGTTATTGATTCCACTATATTTCCATTAACACTGGCAATGCCTTACTGGTCAGTATCAACCTATCAACATTATCCCGAACACGCGCAGACAGTGGATTTTAGTACAGGCGCATCACATTATTACAATGGCTTTCGTGGTGACCGCTTACCTTTACGCTTAGTGCGTAGCAATAACAATAAATAAAAAACTAAAAAAAGTATCGCCGACCTCATGGCAAACTCGGTTGGCGATGACTCATTAAGCAGTTTTACTGATCTGTTCTCCATTGCAAACCAACACGCCATAATAAACCAGGAGCAGGAAAGCCAACGGCAGTCGACGCTGAATTATCGAAGAGATTTTCCACCGATACCGTCATCCTGAGTGAATCGCTGATCGACCAAAAAAAATTGGCATCAAGTCGCTGGTAATCATTCAACTCATGCAGCGTTGCTTCACCGGTGTGTTGACTGGTTGCAAACTGTTCACCGATTTGTTGGTAATCCAGACTTGTGCGCAAGCTGTCGCTGATTTGCCAATGCGCCGCCACGCCCGCACGCCATTGCGGGCGACCGGTTAATACCGAGACGCTGTCTTTCACATCAATATCGGTATAGGTTGCATTGCCACGCAGACCTACACGATTATCCACGCTGTTCCATTGCGCCTGCCACTCAACACCGCTGGTTTTGATTTGCTCACGATTAACGTTGGTAAAAAGTCCACTGTCAAAATCAATGGGATCACGGAAATCGTTAGCGAAATAATCAATACCGGTGACGAATTGATTTGACACTTGCCACGCGATTCCGGCGTCCCAACTATCCACTTTTTCAGGCTTCAAATCTGCATTACCCACCAGCGGATGCCCAAGCGCAAAAAAGCTCGGCAATTTATATCCATCACCATAATGCGTGCGCAGCGCAATTGACTCCGATAATTGGTAACGTAAACCGAACCGGCTTGATGTTTCGCGACTGAATCCATCGGTATCATCAGTGCGCACGCTGGCTTGCAGTAATAATTTTTCATTCACTTGCCCATTTACATCAACAAAACCGCTATCGGTAGAACGATCCAATGAAAAATCCGTGGGTACCATAAAACCAACATCCAGATAACCGCGACTGTCGCCTTCTTCTTTACGATTTTCCAATCCGATATTGGCCCACAGTTTTCCCTGTTGCCCAAAGGTATTTATCCAGGAGATTTGCTGCCGCTCAAAATCCGTATCGGCGCCGTTCGCGGGTATTGCGCCATAGGGTGCAATGCCCGGTGATGTAAATGATTCCGAACGTTGGTAGCGAGTGCCTTGTACATGACTTTTCCAATAATCGGATAACTGAAATTGCCAGCCAAGTGCAACACTTTTATCGGTGTAGTCGGTGTAATCCAATGCGGGCGAGATAGCGAATTCAGGGCCGCCGCTTTGTTCGGGATAATTGCTGCGGTCACCGTCAAAATAGCGAACATTTGCGCTAAAAAAATGCGCATCTGTAGGTCGCCAGTCCAAACGTAAATTAATTTCACTGTCTTCCGCCCTGCTTCCTTCAACAGGTTCACCAGAGTCGCGCATACGTACTTGTAGCGAGTAATCCACCTGGTCATTTGCACCCAATGCACTAAAACCGCCTTGCTGAAACCCTTTGTCACCAATCGTCGCCGACGCAGATTGTTGATGTCCCTGCCGGGGACGCAGACTGATAATGTTAATGACACCCGCCAATGCGTCAGCCCCATAAATAGCTGACTGTGGACCACGCACAATTTCAATGCGCTCAATAGAATCCACATTGATGCTATTCAAATCAAATGCGCCGCCACGGCTGTTGCCCGGGTCATTTACCGCGACGCCATCAATCAACACCAGCGTGTAATTTGATTCACCGCCGCGAATGGATGCTACCGCCAATCCACCGGGACCACCTTGTTGTTCGATTAGCACTCCGGGCACCGATTGCAGCACATCGGCAAGATTGGTTTTATTCAACTGCACCACTATTTCCCGATCAACCACACTCACACTGGATGACACTTGTTCCATGGCCAGTGGATTGTATGTGCCGGTAACAATCACTTGTTCAACAGTGTGTTGTTGCGCAAAAAGCGGCGCTGCGTTGAGTAATAAAGTCAGCGGCAATAACCTAATAGAAAGCGGCGTAAAAATTTCTAATGATGTTGTCGTTTTAGTGTTGTTCATAACCTTTTCGATACCAAAGCTACATGAAAAAGTCCGCGCTGTATTAGCAGCGCGGACAAGCGAGGATTTACCTTAAATCACTGATTACTTGGCGGAGGTCCACTCAATCGCTTTACGGATCATCTCCACCATATTGGGATCGGAGAAATTCGCATCGACGTGACCGATCGCGGTATAGAACATCCGTCCGGTTCCAACGGTGTTGGTGAAAATTACCGGATGGTCAGCGACCGGATAATTCGATGCATAACTGGTGCGATCCAGCGTGCCCAGAACTTCAACGTTACCCACACTGCGCGGATTGGTTTTCCAGAAATACCATTCGTCGCCGAGCATCCATTCAGCGCCAATGTGTTTGACCAATGTGTTTTCCGGTTTTTCGATTTTCACTTTCGCGCGCGGGATTCCATCGCCGTGATGGATAAATTCAGCGCCGGCAAACAGGGTTCCGGTATACCAGGCCCAGCCGTGTTCTGTGTCCGCTGCTGAGTGAGTACCGACAAAACCACCGCCATTTTCCATATAGGACCTGAACGCGGTTTTCTGCGCATCAGTGAAGATATCGCCGGTGGTATTCATAAACACAATGGTTGAGTACTGCGCGAGATTAGCGGTGGTGAAAATGCTTGAGTCCTCCGATGCAGTGACGGAATAACCGTTGGCTTGGGCGATCTGTTGCACCATTGCAATACCCGCGGGAATTGAGTCATGACGGAAACCGGATGTTTTGGAGAAGACCAACACTTTCGGACAAGTCGCTCCACAACTCACACGGAATTTACGTATCTTGGGCACACTGACTTCCACCCCACTGCTGTTGACCAGACTGATGCGCAGACTGTGTTGACCGGTCGATAACAGCCCCAGATTTATTTCATTGAGATTGTTAACACGCACAGCAGGATTGGTATCCAGGTAGTAAACATAACCACCCGCGTTAAACCAATTCGCATCGGTAACTGCCACACGGAATTTCACCACTTCGGTCTGCGCAATCACCGCATCATTTGCTGGCGACACAAAGCTGATGAGCGCGAGATTTGCATCGGCAGGAACACCGTATACTTCGAACTCAAACAGCGAGTAGCCGTAGCCAGTGGCGCGCTGTATTCCGCGCATACGGATGTATCGACCTTTCTGACCGTCAAGCACCAGGGTATCGATACCGCCATCACCATTAGTGGTGGTATTGACGATTTCCCAGGTACTGCCGTTTTCAGATACTTCGATCACGTAGCTCTTGCCGTAGGCCGCTTCCCAATTCAATACAACGCGGGTGAAGTGAATACTTTTGCCCATATCCAATTGGATGTATTGGGCATCGGATTCCGCACTTTCCCAACGGGTCGCGACATTGCCGTCGTGCGCATTTGCCACGGTATTGCCACCGAGGAAACTGGAGGCCGTCGATCCGACCGGCGCGAGTTTGGCTGGACTTGGCGTGGCAGGTGTATCGCCCGCTGTCCTCACTGTAAAGGTGTTGGTTGTGGTGGTGCCTACCACCTGGCTCTGCGCATTTAATAGCGTTACAGCAACACTGTGAGTACCTACCGGTAAGGCACCCAGATTGACTGCAGTTGCATTGGTCACCCTGATTGCAGTCGCATTATTGAGCGAGTAGCGATAGCTGCCGCCCGAGCTAAACCAGGCTGCATCACTGACAGCCACTTGCAGACTGACCGTATTGCCCTGCACAAATTGCTGGCCCGCCGTTGGTGAGCTGATGCTGATCGTTGGTGTGGTGACCACATCCAGCGGAGTACCGTAAACGCGGAACTCCCACAGTGAGAAACCATATTGGGTAGCGCGGGTAATGCCGGTCAAGCGCACATAACGCCCCTGCCCGCTTACGGTCAGCGCATCCTGCCCGCCATTGCCGGTGGTGGTGCGGAACAACTCCGTCCAACCGCCGGTGCCGGTATCCGATGCTTCGATCACATAACCTTTGCCGTACGCCGCTTCCCACTCCAGCACAATCTGGGTGATCTTCATCTTGGCGCCGAGATCGATCTGGATGTATTGGTTATCGGCAAAAATACTTTCCCAACGCGTACCCATATTGCCGTCAACCGCCGCCGCACCGTTGTTGTTGCCGATCACTGCCGAGGTCGTAACGGTTTTATTTTGTGAGATCAACACCGGTGTTTCCGGTACTGTCGCATTCACCGTGAAGTTATTGGTACGCGCCGTACCCACCGCTTGACCGGCCGCGTTATAAAGCTGGATGCGCAGGCTGTGTTGACCGACCGCCGGAGCCGGAATGCTGACCGGATTGGCGTTGGCGACAGGCACCGCTGTATTGGCATCGAGCGTGTACCTATAGGTGCCGCCACTGCTAAACCAGGCTGTATCGGAAACGGATACCTGCAAGGTTACCGCACTGCCCTGGGTATATTGCTGGCCCGCAGCCGGTGTGGTGAAGTTGATCGTGGGTGTGGCAACAGGAGTATCGCTACCGCCCCAGATTTCAAATTCAAATAACGAGTAACCATAGCCGGTTCCACGGGTGAGGCCATTCAACCGAATATAACGATAGGAGCCGGACAAATTGCCATGGGTTTCGGCGCCGCCGGTGCCATTGGTTTTGCTCACAATCGGCGTCCAAGTAGTGCGGTTCAGCGACCCCTGGATATTGTAGGACTTGCCGTAAGCCGCTTCCCACAGCAGTTTAATTTCACTGATGGTTTGCGGGGTTTGCAGATCGATCTCGATCCATTGTGGATCAGAGAACTGGCTACCCCAACGTGTTAGCGGATCGCCGTCGACAACATTCGCGCCGACAAAACCACCTTCAACCGACGAGGTCGTCACCGGCTTGCCTTTGGATAGCAATACTTTGCCTTGTGGCGGCGTACCCGACAGACCGGTAATCCATTGGCTCAGGACATCGATATATTCCTTGTGTTCCAGCGAGCGGCCGATGGGTGGCATACGGTCATTCGGATTGGTGCTCTTATCACGGATATACAGTACCGACTCCAGAGGCGCGCCTGCCGCCACGACTTTCGCATTGGCAATACCGTAATCGGCGAGGTAATCGCGGATACCGGTGGTGGCGAGGTTTACCACTTTCATCTGGCTCAACGGCGTATTAAAGCGGGCATCCCATTGCGAACCACCAGCGCCGGTGCCGTGGCAATGCGCACAGTTGGCATCGAGATAAGACTTCACCCGTGCTTCAAGGGATGCACTGGTATCGTTGAGTGCGACCGTTTTGTCGAAACCGGCGATCTGGCTATTGGTAAACGCCGGTGTGAACAGATTGCGGTTGTTCCAGTGCGCCAACTGATTCTCGGTCACGCCACTTGGATAGGTGTAATTCCCATTCAATTGGCGCGTGCTTAACCCGAGGATCTGGCTGGACTGCGCGTTATGGCAATCGATACATTCTGTCGGGCTCGGATAAGTCCAGGTTTGCGTAGCGGTTGTGCCATCGGCATTGGTGATGCTGACGTTCTGCTGCGCACCTGTGGTTAACAAATCCGCATCGCTGTTGTCCGCGCGCCATCTGTAGGTGACGCCATAGACTTTGCCATCGGCCTTAACGACCAGCAGGCGGGTTTCCAAGCGTCTTTTGGTTGCCGGATTGTTCGCATTGGTGGGCAGTTCAAAGTTTTTCACCACGACGGTGCCCTGCGGATAAATCCAGTTTTCTTTCGCGTCCCATTTCACTTTGGTATTGGCAGGCAGTGAGATCCAGCGCGCCTTGGTCGCGTTGTCGGAATAGAGTTGGCTATTAGGCGAAAACGGTAAAAGGTTCGCACTTGGCACCATGTTGGGCGTGTTGCTGAAGACACCGGTTTGCGACAGCAATTTAGGCACCCCGGTAAAACTGGCATCCAATGTTTTGGGCATATTCAAATAGGCATATTGCGTGAGCGGCTGCTCGGGTTCATTGCCCGCAAACACTTCAAATTCATAGATCGAATGACCATAAGCGCTGGCCCGTGCCGTTCCCGTCAAGCGCACGTACCGGTAAGCCTTGGTTGAGTTGATCATATGCAATTCGGAATTGCCGGTACCGTTATTGTTGGTAACCAGGCGCTCCCAGGTCGTACCGTTAACCGAGGCTTCGATGATGTACCTGGAACTGTATGCCGCCTCCCACTTGATCACAATCGTGGCGATAGTTGTCGGCGTACGCAGGTCGACAGTCAAGCTTTGCGGGTCAGATGCAGTACTTTCCCAGCGGGTATTCGGGTTGCCATCAATTGCATAGGCAGCCAGATTCCCACCGGTTTCCGAAGTAGCAGTAGCCACACCACCCACGGCAACATTGGTGCCGTTATAGCGGTCGCCGATGTAATCAAAGCGGTACAGCACGCCATTGCCAAAGGGCTCTTTGTCGCAGCACCCTGAACCCCATTGCAACACGTAAAGTTGCTGCGTACGCGGATCAAGCTCGACGTCGATAGCGCCCTGGAAATTCGCCGTGTTCAACGGAAACTCTTCTGCAACCGGTGGACTGGCATTGGCGGCGAGATTGATCGTAAAAAATTTGCTGCTGTTAAAATCCCAAAAAATCAACCGGCCGTCGTAATAGGCGGGCAATTTAAATTCATTGGTAATGGCTTCATTAAAGCGATACACAGGCCCGGCCATGGTCGCCTGGTGGCGAATGGTCCAGAGCGCCGGCTTGGCGGGCGGAAGGTTTTTCGCCCCGGTATTGCGCGCGTGGTTATTGACGATGTTATTGGGATTAAAACCGGCATAGGGTTCGTTAAAACCGATAATGTAGGGCCAGCCGTAATTGCCTGCAGTGCGCAGCTCATGGATTTCATCCATTCCGCCGGGGCCTTCGGCACTTGCCGCCGATGAATCCGGGCCGATATCACCCAGATATAAATAACCGGTTAGCGGATCGATATTAATCCGGAAGGGATTGCGGAAACCCATGCCGTAAATTTCAGCGCGATGGGTTGCATCCGCAGGAAATAAATTCCCCGCTGGAATCGTATATTTGCCGTCAGCCGTTGGCGTGATGCGCAAAACTTTACCGCGCAAGTCATTGGTATTGCCCGAAGTCGCCTGCGCGCCTTCCGAGAAATATCCACTCGCCGCGTTGTTATCACCGGTGGTGATCAACAGGTTGCCGCTCTTATCAAACTTCATACTGCCACCCATGTGACCATGGGCTTCGTTACCGGTAATCCACTCCAATAAAATAGATTCCGATCCTGCAACCAGCGCGTTATTCGCATTTACCGTAAAACGCGACACACGTGTCTTGCTGCCCGGAGATGTGTATTGGACGTATATATAGCCATTCTGGGTAAATTTGGGATCAAGCGCGAGGCTCAGCAAACCATCCTCAAATACGCAGCGCACATTGGGCACAGTGGAAGTGACAGTGGCGACCCCACCATCTAATTTCCAACCGTAAAACTTGCCGCATTTGCTCACGACAAACGCGCGGCCATCGGCCGAAATTTCAAACTCCATGGGTAAATCCAATCCCTCCGCGACTACCGTCCGCTGAAAATCGATCGATTTCGGTGCTTGTGCTGTTGCAGATGCTGCAACAAACAATGCCGCTAAAGCCATGAACGAGTAACACAGGTTGTTAATACTTCTGCACCACCTAATTATGTTTATAAAGGTGTTCATTGAGTTGCCTCCAATAGAACTGGAATGACGCAGGACTACGCCAAAGCATTATTTGCCAAGTACGCTGCACTGCGTTGAAGGTTGAAAAATGGAGATGAAATTACGGCATAACCTCACAGTTGAATGGCTCGTCGCAAACCGGTTACTTGTTATTTGATATAGGGTCATATGGTTCACTGAGCCCGCTTATGGTACGAACAAGGAGGGACAAAACTCATCTCACTTTGGCGGCATACAGAAACATGGGATGAAAAGGCGGGTTTTTAGCCAAACATGGCACAGTAAGCAGATAATTTTTATAGCGGAATACGATTAATCATCAACAATGAGAACGCACATAATGGTTCGTACGGTTAAATGACATGAGCCGTACGTGTTTATGCCGAGTAGACGACAGTGCGATCGAGACGAGCATCACACAGCCGCAACCCCGCCAGGTCGCTCATATTGTATTCATGTGCCCTGAAAAATTATTAATTCAATAATCCAATGTATTATGCGTCAACTTAATCCAGGCATTGAAAGATAATTAAAAAATACTGATTACACATTTTATTAGCTCATAGCTCATAGCTCATCAGCAATGAGTCCCTTATTCTTCGTTAAATTTTGCAACTGAAATCTCGTAATTACACTACTGATGCAACCCAAGGTAACCCACTATTAGTGGGTTAACGCACGGAATCTCCATTCGCAAGTTGCAATCATCATGCGTCACTTCGCTAATGCGGCAATTTTTCCCTTTCCTGAAACTTCCTTAGAAGTTGCAGAAAGATGGCAGCATAAACCCACCACTGGATGTTAATAAATTCGGAGCGTAGCTATGAAAGCAGTAGTATTTCATGACATTGGTGACATCCGCTTGGAAGATGTACCCGAGCCCAGAATCGAAGAATCAACAGATGCAATTATTCGTATAACTGCATCTGCAATTTGTGGAACCGATCTTCACTTTGTGCGAGGAACTGTAGGTGGCATGAAAAAGGGCACTATTCTTGGCCATGAAGCAGTAGGCATTGTTGAAGAGCTAGGAGCTGATGTGCGCAACCTCCAAATTGGAGATCGGGTAGTCGTACCCTCAACCATCGCTTGTGGAAATTGCTCTTACTGTCGAGCTGGATACTATTCGCAATGTGATAACGCAAATCCTCATGGTAAACAGGCCGGTACAGCGTTTTTTGGTGGCCCAGAAAACACAGGGCCATTTCACGGTCTACAAGCCGAGAAAGCGCGTATTCCTTTCGCCAATATTGGACTTATAAAGCTCCCCTCAGAAATCTCCGACGACCAAGCCATTTTATTATCGGATATTTTCCCTACTGGCTATTTCGGTGCGGAAATGGCGGAAATTACGACTGGGGATACAGTTGCTGTATTCGGTTGCGGCCCTGTTGGCCAATTTGCCATTGCTAGCGCAAAACTGATGGGTGCTTCTCGCATATTTGCAATTGATAAACATCCAGACCGATTGAAGATGGCGCAAGCTCAAGGAGCAGAAATTATTAACTTTGAGCAGGAAGATCCTGTCAGCACACTTCAACGTCTTACGCGTGGAATCGGCGTTGATCGTGCCATAGATGCTGTGGGTGTTGACGCAGAGCATTCTCATCAGCATGGTGGCGATCAACAAACACCGGAAATGCTTGAAAAGTTTGAACAGGAAGTGAAAGAAATTGCTCCAATTACCGCGCCTGACGGAAAAAACTGGCGCCCTGGCGATGGGCCCAGCCAGGTTCTTTATTGGGCAGTAAACGCCTTGGCAAAGGCAGGCACACTCTCAATTATTGGTGTGTACTCTGAAAAATCGTGCTCATTTCCAATCGGGATTGCAGTTGAAAAAAGTTTGACCATCAACATGGGAAACTGCCATCACCGTAAATATATTCCCATATTAATTGATCTCACCATCAGCGGTAGAATTGATCCCAGTAAAATCCTGACCAATGTTGAACCGCTAAGCGACGTCATAGAAGCATTTAAAGCTTTTGATAGGCGGGACAATGGCTGGATTAAAGTTGAACTGCGAGCTCAAGAAACCAAGTCGTCAAAATAAATGGGATTCGTTATTCCAGATTAAATGATTGAATAAAGATGTAATTTTAATTCAATTTTAAGGAGATATTTGATGAATAAAACTGACCAATACACAATGCAAGATCCTCGCTTTCAATACCCCCTGCCCCACGCTAAACCCGACCCATCTCAACCGGACCCTGCCCTTGATAGCTTGTTAAAACCGCAAGCAGATCATGGCGAAAATACTTATCGTGGCTCCCAGCGGCTTGTAGGACGAAAGGCACTAATTACCGGTGCAGATTCCGGTATCGGTCGCGCGGTCGCGCTTGCATTTGCTCGCGAAGGAGCGGATGTAGTCATCACTCATCTTCCCAGTGAAGAAATTGATGCGGCTGAAACATTAAGATTAATTGAGGAAACGGGTCGCAAAGGAATTTGCATTCCCGGTGATATTACCGATAAAAACTTTTGCGAAGAGTTAGTAAAAGGAGCTGTGGCGCAGTTAGGTTCAATCGATATTTTGGTTAATAACGCTGCCAAGCAGCAATATATTGAAGAGTTGGGTGATATCCCTTCAGATGAATTTCAGGAAGTCTATGCAACGAATGTATTTGCGATGTTTTGGATAACTAAAGCTGCCGTACCACACATGCCGGCTGGAGCCAGTATTATCAATACAACGTCAATACAATCCTACCAACCATCTCCCGGATTGTTGGCATACGCATCGACCAAAGGAGCTATTACCGCCTTTACAAAAGGATTAGCAAAAATGTTGATCAAAAAAGGAATCAGGGTCAATGCTGTCGCACCAGGACCGATATGGACTCCAATACAATTGAGTGGCGGGCAATCAGAAGAAAAGCTTGAACATTTTGGTGAGCAAGTGCCGATGGGAAGACCGGGTCAACCAGCTGAAGTTGCGCCAGCTTTTGTTTTTCTTGCATCTCAAGAATCAAGTTATATAACGGCTGAAACAATCGGAGTAACCGGCGGAGCCCATTTGCCATGACAACTACGAATAATTAAATCTGTAGTAGATCCACAATCACCTATAATTGTGGATTTACCTAAATCCTATCAATCATAAAACCCTATGTAATAGCCGCCCGAAATACATGCCTTGCATTGACTCAAGCAACTCTTCACGCATTGCGCCTACGGGTAAACTCAGTTTTTTATCGAGAGCAAACACTTGGAAATAATAACCTTGTTCAGCATCAAAGTGATCTAACCGACAATGCGTAGAGTGAGGCGTTAAAGTGGAAATCCAGTGATGAGTCATATTGGATTTAAAAAAACCGGATTTCAATTACGATGACTTACTTGCGTATTTCCAAGATGCTTCGCCTTGTCCAGGTAGCGCAGAAGTATTGGCAAAGTCACTCCGGCAAATATGGCTATTTCCTTGTCGGTAGACTCGCCGGCTCTCTGGAAAAGCCTGATCATCCTCTCATAAATATCAATGCGGTTCTTCACATAAAGCTGATCAAAAGGCTGTGCTTCATATTGGTCGAATGTAGATCTCCTGGCCTTAACCACAAGCCCAGCTTCGAATACTGATGTTATACTCTTCTGGTTTGCAATGCGGGTAAGCTCTCCATTAATAGTTGTATGATCCGCAATCGCCATTTTTGCAAATGATTTCACATCGACTATAGAAGACCTTTTTAGCGCGAGCTTTCCAGCTTCTATTTCGACAATACCCAACATCAAACTTTCTTCAATAAAATCTTTAACATCAATCCTGTCATTACCAAATGTTAAATTACACAATGTATCGAAAATACCGAGCAATACCTTTTTATAAAACATTACCGCCATATTCATCATTATTACTCTATTCTTGCATATGCCATAAAATTTCCAATCTGTTGTACGACATCCACATATACTGATTGCCGCATGAATCTAACTAATATGGTTCACTCACCTCTGTTCAGTGTTTAACATATTAACGGTGGGGAAAATCATTCGGCTAATTTAAAAATATTCTGGCATTGCTTGAATAATGTGCAATTTTATAAGCTATAAAATTGATGAAAGCAGAGCTGAAGAGAGTAAAACGGCTGTGGTATTTATATTACATCGTTAGCTGCTGTGTATCGTACCAATTGGAAATGTCTATCAACACAGCAATGTGCTTCTATTTTTCTGGTGATCGTTTCCAAATCGTGAAATGAATAAAGGGGCTTACGCCCCTTTATTTTCCGCTATGGAGCACACTTACCCTAGCGCAGCTTTTAATTCCTCTTTTCGCAATGCCAATTGTGTCCCCAGCTCAATTAAATCAAGCTTCGTTTCTTTGACTTTTGGAAAAATCTCATTTTGCTCTTCCTTAACATGATGCTTGACGTATTCAGATAACACCTTAACTTTTGCATCATATAATTCAGAACCAGGAGACTCACTCTCGATCTGGGCAATGAGATATTTTAATGTTTCATGTTCTACCCTAGCCTCGGGAACTAACGACTTGTCTCTCAATACCACTTCAATTGCGGGGTAGAAAATCTCCTCCTCAATTTGGGCGTGGACAGTAAGTTCCTGGCATATCTCCGTTGCCAGTGCTTGTTTTTTTGCAGATGAACGTGCTGATTCAAATTGTTCGAATAAATCATTCACCAGCTTATGATCAGCACGCAGAAGTCTTGTCGCTTCCTGAGCTTTACCGGCCAATGGGATAATTTTTTTGGCTGAATTAGGCATAGTATTTCTCCAGTTTTTCACGGTTACAATTAGTGTCTTTTTTGAAACGTTAAGCTCTAATAACATCAAATAACATCAAATTAAATTTCTTACAAAAAGATAAAGTTGTTACATACAAGCTTATATGAACTTAACGATCATTTATGTCAGAGTACAAGTAATAAGAATGCAATATAGATACCATCCCTTAAATTGGCACAATATACAATGTTTTGGCGGCTTAATCCTTTAGTGAACCGGATTACATTTAGCTTTAATGATCGGAGGTAAAAATTTTTGAAACCTTTACAGCCGTTATGTTGATATATAAGTTGGAATCGATTTTGCTGACTCAATTAAGTAATTCAGCATGGTCTTCTATGATCAAGGAGTTTATGCATCATGTTATATGGACGGACGCCATGAAATTTCGAAATACATATACAGGATTGTTCAGTTGCCAAAGAAAATGCACGACCAGATATCGATATTAATTGCTTTGAACAGATTATCTACATTGACGCAGTGATCCTCTAACTATGATCGCTAATCACCTGCCGCGCAAAGGTCTTGACTACTGGCAAAGTTGACTTTTGAAGAGCGAGTTTTCCAGCTTCAACTTCTGCGATATCCTTTGCAGAAGCGTCATCGACAAAATCATCTGCATCAATATCTGCTGCAAACACTTATGCTGCCATACCGACGCATGCCACAACCCCTACACCGGTAAAAATATTCTTCATCGTTTTCATAATTTGATCCGAATTGTAGTAACAGTGAATTATTGAACGAAGAAAAAATAGCGTACAAATCAGAGGATGTATATTCCCTACGCCGCTTATTCAATATTTAAGCTGTACTACGAGCGCAAACGAACGGATTACCTGCCAGAGAGTGTTCATATTTTATCTATTTACATCGTTATAACCGCAATACTTTACTTGCCAGTTATTAATCTGGCCTATTTTCACAACCGGGGTAAGAGAGAAAAAAGTATGTCAAAAAAAACTGACAATATTGCTGGCGCGGGATCTGTATTAAGCACAGTCTCGGGACCATCTGCCCCGCTGTCCAGAGAGGTAGGTAGCGACACCCCCGAAGCCCAACGATTGCCAGAAAAAGTAGCCGCTACTCAAGAGCTGGTAGCAGCTACACCTTACAATCAAAATAAATCACTTGAATACGGTGAAGCAGTATTGGCACCAAATGCCGGAGAAACAACTGCGTTAGAGGATTTTATTCTTCGAGAAAAAATTACGCATTTTGATCACGAAAGGCTTCCAGATTACGCTCTCCGGACATATTTGACGTGATCTCGATAAAATTAAAAAGATCGGCTTAAAAAATGCCATAGCTGGTACAACACAAATTGGAGAACTGAATTGAACCGTCAGCATTCGTTTCTTAAACGCAATGGACTTCTCATAACATTTATGGCGCTGATGATACTCACAGTCATCGGTCAGATTTATACAGGCTGGAACGAACATGTACAGGAGCGAATCGAGAAAAATCTTCCTTTTTACCCCTTTGCTGAATATCTGTACTCAGGACATTTCATACAATCCACTTTTGAGAATTGGGAGAGTGAATTTCTTCAAATGGGTTTGTACGTTTATTTGACAGTTTTTTTATTTCAGCGAGGCTCTGCAGAGTCCAAATCCCTTGATAAACCTGAAGCAGTTGACCGCCACCCCACCCCACACCCAAACGCGCCATGGCCAGTCAAGAAAGGCGGTCTGTATCTGGTTATTTATCAAAATTCCCTGAGCCTGATTTTCATGACCCTGTTTGTGATTTCTTTTCTTCTGCACGCTTATGGAACGATGAAAGATATCAATGATTCGGAACAAAACCAACTTACCTATCTACAAGTATTCACCGAAAATAGATTTTGGTTTGAGTCATTGCAGAATTGGCAAAGCGAATTTCTATCAGTAGCAGCCATTGTATTTTTCTCGATTTATTTACGGCAAAAAGGCTCACCGGAATCAAAACCTGTTGATGCGCCCCACAGCGAAACGGGTAAGTAATATCTCTGTACCACTTCGTAATGTTCACCCCATGTTGATACATAACGTTAACTCAAGAGGATTTCTATATGCGCGCGCTAACTTATCACGGCAGCAACGATGTTCGAGTAGACAATAGGCCTGACCCGGTAATCCAGGAGTCGGATGATATTATCCTGAAAGTGACCGCGACAGCAATTTGCGGTTCGGATCTACATCTATATCGGGGTAAGATTCCACAAACAGAAGATGGCGATATTTTTGGTCATGAATTTATGGGAATCGTTGAAGAGGTCGGCAGCGGCGTAACCGCTGTTCAAAAAGGAGATCGGGTTGTTGTGCCCTTTGTGATTGCATGCGGTAGTTGTTTCTTCTGCTCCCTGAATTTACATGCGGCATGCGAAACCACTAACACAGGACGAGGCTCGATTATTAATAAAAAGCAGATTCCGCCAGGTGCAGCGTTATTCGGGTTCAGTCATTTGTACGGTGGGATTCCCGGTGGCCAAGCAGAGTATGTTCGCGTTCCAAAAGCAAACGTAGGGCCGCTTAAAATCCCGGAAGGGTTAGACGATGAAAAGGTATTGTTTCTTTCCGACATTCTTCCGACAGGCTATCAGGCCGCAGTAAACGCGGGTATTAAAGCGGGTAGCACATTGGTAATTCACGGTGCAGGTCCAGTAGGGCTTATGGCGGCTGCCAGCGCGAGACTGTTAGGTGCTACTCAAATCTTTATGGTTGATCACCATCAATATCGCCTGGATTTCGCATCGCAAACCTATGGCGTTATTCCGATTAACTTTGATGAGGTTGATGACCCCGCGGCAGCGATCATTGAGCAAACCGCGGGCTTAAGAGGTGTCGATGCAGCAATTGACGCGGTTGGCTTCGAGGCAAAAGGCAGCAAAGTAGAAACGGTACTAACCAATCTCAAAATGGAAGGCAGTAGCGGCGCAGCACTTCGCCAATGTATCGCGGCAGTACGCCGTGGCGGAATAATAAGTGTGCCAGGCGTTTACGCAGGTTTCATACACGGTTTTCTGTTCGGCGATATATTCGAGAAAGGATTAAGTGTCCGCACAGGACAAACCCATGTTCAATCATACCTGCCAACATTACTCGAACATATTCTTGAGGGAAAACTACACCCCAACGTAATCATCTCCCATCGTTTGCCGCTCGACCAGGCTGCTGAGGGATACAGAATATTTGACAAAAAAGAGGATGATTGTCGAAAAGTAATTCTTCGTCCTTAATGCAAGAGCCGAAATGAAATTTTGAAGTAATTTATGTAATCATTGGTCCTGAAACAGGGATCAATGATTCATGAACGTCAAATAGTTTGTGTCTTAACAAACAGACTGGAATTGACTAGCGTCAGCACAATGTCACATAAATAAAATCTCGCTGACTTGCTGTGCCCCAACAAGTAAAAGCTGATTTCTATACGAACTTATCAGGATCTTTTATGGGTAGCGCAGAAAAAATATCGCAAGTGAAAATTAAATCCAGAGTTCGTGAAGGACGCCCTTTTCCCTTAGGAGCAACCTGGGATGGCATCGGAGTTAATTTTGCTATTTTCTCTGCACATGCGACCAAAGTTGAATTATGTTTATTCGATACTACTGGCGCCCACGAACTCGAACGAATTGTACTACCCGAGTATACCGATCAGATATGGCATGGTTACGTACCTGATATACACGCGGGCCAAGTGTATGGTTATCGGGTATACGGCCCCTATGAACCTGAAACGGGACATCGATTCAATCATCACAAATTACTGATTGATCCTTACGCCAAGCAATTAGTGGGTGAGCTCAAATGGTCACCTGAAGTGTTTGGCTATACACTCGGCTCACCGGATGCTGACCTAAGTTTTGATAAACGCGATAGCGCCCAATTTGTGCCTAAGGCAAAAGTTATCGACCCCGCCTTCACATGGGGTAACCACCAGGAATTTCGCGTACCTCCCGACCGAACAATAATCTATGAAGCACACACGCGCGGATTTACCCAGTGCCATCCCGCTGTTCCGGAAAATCTACGCGGAACCTTCGCGGGTCTATCACAACAGGATGTAGTTGAATATTTAAGTTCGCTCGGCGTAACCACTATTGAGTTGATGCCGATCCAGGCATTTATTCACGACAAACTGTTACTTGATCGCGACCTTAAAAATTATTGGGGTTACAACACTATCGCTTTTTTTGCCCCACATACTGCTTATTTAGCAAGTGGCCATCTGCAAGAATTTAAACAAATGGTCGCCCAGCTTCACGCCAGAAAGCTGGAGGTCATCCTTGATGTCGCTTATAACCAGACAGCAGAAGGAAATGAATTAGGCCCGACCTTATCAATGCGCGGAATTGACAACTGCAGTTACTACCAACTCAAGAGTGATAAACGTTACTACGTCACTAATCAAGGAAGTGGAAATACACTTGATTTAACGCAGCCAACTGTCGTGCGATTTGTTATGGATTCCATGCGCTACTGGGCCACAGAAATGGGCGTAGACGGTTTTAGGTTCGACCTGGGCAGTATCCTGGCGAAAGCCAAAGGAGAATTTGATGCGAGCCACAGCTTTCATATTGCTTGCCGTCAAGATCCAATTCTCAGTCAGCTAAAATTGATTTCGGAGCCTTGGAAACGTCGCGCCAAAAACATCCAGGCGGGAGTGTTTCCACCTGGTTGGTATGAGTGGAATAAAAGATTCCATGACTGTGTACGGGCGTTTTGGCGCGGTGATGAAGGCCTGTTGCCGGAGCTTGCCAGTTGTATATGTGCCTCCGGAGATAGGTTTGATAAAGGCGGCCGCAGGCCTGCAACATCGATCAATTTTGTGGCATCTCATGATGGCTTTACGATAGCGGATGCAGTCAGCTACGAAAAGAAACATAACGAAGCAAATGGCGAAAATAATAAAGATGGCATTAATGAAAATTTTTCCTGTAATCATGGCGCCGAAGGAATAACTGACGACGAAAAAATCAAGCAAATGCGCCTGCGCCATATGAAGAACCTCATGTCTACTTTGCTACTGTCGCAAGGAACGCCGATGGTTGTGGCCGGGGATGAGTTTGGCCGAACCCAACAGGGAAATAATAATGCCTACTGCCAGGATAATGAGATTAGTTGGCTTGATTGGCAACTTGTGAAAGAAAATGAAGAACTGGTGCGGTTCAATAAACACTTAATTCATCTTCGCAATAAATATCCGGTACTCCGCCGGGGGCGATTTCTTAAAAATACCGGTTCAAAAGTAGATAATACAAACGATATCATTTGGTTTTCCCCGAGTGGAAAGGTGATGACTGAAAAAAATTGGGCTGAAAAAAATACTCGATGCATCAGCATCCTTTTCAATGGGAAAGTTTCTGCCAAGGACATAGATGGCGCCAGTGATGATGAAACCCTATTACTCGTTTTGAACTCCGACAAAAAGGAAATTGCAGTTACACTACCGGAAATGGCTGACTGCAAAAAATGGTCAGTGCTTGTCGACACCAGCCTGGCTTATCGCGATGATACAGTTCATTATTCACCAAATGAAAAACTGTCGATCCCACAAGGATCTTTATTACTCTTAGCGCTGCAAAAAATACGGTAATTATCACCCGATCGGTGGGCATTATGGACACTATTAACAATGTTATACATTTTCTTAATCAACACGGATTATCGGTAACGACGGCAGAATCGTGTACTGCCGGGCTAGCTGCTGCATTAATGGCTGATGTCTCTGGATGTGGCACAGCATTACATAGTGGATACGTGGTTTATACCGAAGAAGCTAAAAATATCTGCTTGGGTGTGAGTTTACAGACCATCCAGGCATTTGGACTTACCAGTGAAGAAGTGGCTAAAGAAATGGCAATCGGGGCTCTTCATCGAAGTAAGGCTCAGCTAATCATTGCCATCACCGGAATGGCAGAATCAGATGATTGTCTTAGCGGAATCATTTGCTTCGCTTATGTGTTAAGGACGCATAACGGATATCGCCTATTAAGCGAAACCAAAAAATTCGATGGCTCACGGAATTCCGTGAGAAAAGCCTCCGCTATGCACGCAATTCTGTCCCTGCCTGATATTTATGAAAAAATACAATGTTACCCGGAAGTAGCTACAAGAAACATGAAAATTCCGATGACTCCCGATGTTTGAACAAAGTACCATTGCGCTTACGGACATTTGATTTATATAGTGGTAACGCTGCCAACAAAATATGATCAGATGCGAGTTACTACCAAGCCTACAGCGGCGATTCGATGTGCGCTGCTGTATTCAGGCTCATCCAGTTCCTCACCAAAAATATCCGGATCTATTTCTTCATATGACCATCGGAACTTACCACTTGATAATTCCGCAGCCAAACCAGACAACAGCAGATTCGCCGCCTCTGTCATCGCCACGCCGGTATATAAAAGAAGCCTCCCTCCTGGAGCGAGTAACTGAATAGCACGTTTAACAATTCGTAAACTCAACTCAAGACCTAATTGGTCCCCGCCGTCACGATACGCGCGCCCAGCACTATCACTTATATAGGGAGGGTTTGATACTATCAAATCAAATTCCCTGTTTTTTATATTGAAGAAATCTTCATGCAAACATTGCGCAGACATTTTTGCTAACGTAGTGCTTGCAGCGGCATACTCAAGTGCGATGGAATTGATATCATTCAAAACAAGCTCGTATCCCCGATTTTCTTCGAATACGCGGGCGGCAACTATGCCACCTGCCCCGCTTCCGCAGCCGACGTCAAGAATCCGGATGGGGCTAATCAAGTGAGATAAATTCGGCTGATCGCGGGTAGTTTCTAATGTGTACCTAATAAAACGCGCAAACCTGTAAGTATCCGGTCCAAAAAAGACCGACTGAAAATCGTTTGTAGGATATTCAGAATGTAAAAAAAGATCATCGCCTAACGACGAAACACGCACTTTACTTTTTAAATAGTCGCCATCCACTTTCAGCAAATTCAGCTCACTTAATATCTCAAATGATAAAGGAGCCAAAGTATCCTTTTTAAATGGTAGATTCCAACCAAAAATGTCCTTTAGATTTTTGGCCGTGCCATGGGACTTTTTCAAAAACCGTAGATGAGTTGATGGGGTTACCGTGGTGAATTTATATCCTTGCGACCTCAATGTTTGAAGTAATTCTGCTAATAACCGGGGTCTTTCAAACGTTGATCCATTTAGAAGATAAACAGGATGCTGAGCCTCTGCTTCCTTATCAGACATGAACATGCTCCGCTCCTATCGATTTTTTGATGGAATCCGGTGCAAAAATCAGGTTAAATTCTTTGCTATACCGATCAAAACAGAGCTGGCCACACTTCAATCGCATCAACGCTCCTTCTGCAATAAACTGTGCGCACTGTGGATCAGAGTTCACTAAGGGCAATAGGATTTCTCGATTCCACTCCCGCGAATGCTCAATGTCCAATGTTGCGTGTAAATCAAAATACGCCCTCGCCTTTCTGGGGAAGTCTAGACGTTGCATTGCTTGGGAAACTTTTGCCGCTCGCCAAGGTGCTGTTAACTCGATGACACCCAATGCTCCCAGTGAGTGATATGTATATCGACGCGTTGTGGCTAATCCCAACATTGTATTGGCCAAGGCCAGCGATTCCCAAACGGTTGCATCAATGGAAGGAGAAAGACCCAGTTGATGAACCATAGATTCAAGTAATGGACCATGCATCGCCTTCAGTTTCCCACGCCCCATCTCATCCCAATAGTTCCGCGCGCACTCAAGCTTCGCTTGCGCGGGAAGTTTTACCTGGGTGTAAGCCACGAGATCTTCAAACCCTGCCTCTCCAGCGGCTTCTTGAGTCAGAAACCATTTCATTTGATCTGTAGATGCCTCATTAGCCAACCAATCAAATAGCGGATGATGTTGACCGGGGCCCCATTCATGTAACGATTCGAACCAGGAAACAAATTGATCAGCAGCAGTAGGAACCGAATTGGTCAGTGGAATAATAGAGAGTCTAAGCTCTTCCAAAAACCTGCCCTCCAACAATTTCAGTTCTAGCATTGACCGCTCAGCATGCTCCCATTCAGGAAACGGGATACCGATAGCTGTTCGCGCCTTATTGAAATTGGCGATCCTGACATGGAATGCGTTTGGATTAAATTCGAAATTGGAAGGGGACATAAGATCTCCTGTCGCTCAAATGTGATCGATGCAGTGCATAAATAAAAAATTTTATTTAAACAACTGGAATAGATCTGTTCGATACGGCGCTTTGAAATGCCTTTTTTCAAAGACGCTGTCTGATAGTTACTGCTTTTATCAAGTGTAATTACTTGACTCTAATAATGTTTCCTCGACCGTCAAC
>NZ_JBXAMU010000006.1:0-221936 GCF_058800985.1 Cellvibrio sp. GW822-FHT04B05
CTGCAGGAGGCTGGTATAACACCCTCAATGACAGAGGGTTATGACTGTTACCAGAATGCATTGGCAGAGCGAGTCAATGGCATTTTGAAGCAGGAGTTTTTACTGTATAAATGCAAGAGCTTCGAGGAGTTGAAGGTACTCGTAGGGCAATCGGTAGATATCTACAATCGTTTAAGGCCGCACCTTAGCCTCGGCATGAAAACACCGGAAGAGGCGCATGAAAAGCCAGCTCTTTGGGGGAGCTGGCTTAAACAAAAGCCGTCAACTTATTTTAGGACGGGACATGATCAGAAATTATCGATCAGTAGCTTCTCTTACCAGCCAGTGATTTCTTTCAGTGCTTTACCGATATCGGCCAAGCTCTTAACCGTTTTAACACCAGCATCTTCAAGTGCAGCAAATTTCTCGTCAGCAGTACCTTTACCGCCAGAAATAATCGCACCAGCGTGACCCATACGCTTACCAGCAGGTGCAGTTACACCAGCGATGTAAGACACAACAGGTTTGGTTACGTTTGCTTTGATGTAAGCAGCCGCTTCTTCTTCTGCAGAACCACCGATCTCACCAATCATTACGATTGCTTCAGTTTGTGGATCTTCCTGGAACAGCTTCAGGATATCGATGAAGTTGGAGCCCGGGATTGGGTCACCACCAATACCTACGCAAGTAGATTGGCCGAAACCGTAATCAGTAGTTTGCTTAACCGCTTCATAAGTCAAGGTACCTGAACGCGATACGATACCTACTTTACCTGGCTTGTGAATGTGGCCTGGCATGATGCCGATTTTGCACTCGCCCGGAGTGATAACACCTGGGCAGTTAGGGCCAATCAAACGCACACCCAACTCGTCACACTTCACTTTTGCGTCAAGCATATCGAGAGTTGGGATACCTTCAGTAATACACACGATCAACTTGATGCCGCCGTTAGCTGCTTCAAGGATAGAATCCTTACAGAAAGGAGCCGGAACATAGATTACCGATGCATCAGCACCGGTAGCAGCAACTGCTTCAGCAACAGTGTTGAACACTGGCAGACCGAGATGGGTTTGGCCACCTTTACCCGGAGTTACACCACCAACCATTTTGGTGCCGTAAGCGATTGCTTGTTCGGAGTGGAAAGTACCTTGCGCGCCGGTGAAACCCTGGCAAATTACTTTAGTGTCTTTGTTGATTAAAACGCTCATGTTCTTTGCCCCTTATTGATTCGCAGCAGCTGCAACAACTTTCTTGGCAGCGCCAGTCAAGTCGGTATCGGCAATAATGTTCAGGCCGCTTTCGCCCAACACTTTTGCGCCCAATTCAGCATTGTTACCTTGCAGACGAACAACAACAGGTACTTTTACGCCTACTTCTTTAACCGCACCGATTACGCCTTCTGCGATCATGTCGCAACGTACGATACCGCCAAAGATGTTGATGAATACTGCTTTCACCGCGTCATCAGACAAAATGATCTTGAACGCTTCAACTACACGCTCTTTGGTCGCACCGCCACCTACATCAAGGAAGTTGGCCGGCTGGCCACCGTGCAATTTAACGATGTCCATGGTGCCCATCGCCAAACCGGCGCCGTTAACCATACAGCCGATATCACCGCCGAGTGCAACGTAGTTCAACTCCCAGGCAGCGGCATGAGCTTCACGCGCATCTTCTTGTGATGGATCTTGCATGGCTTTCAATTCTGGATGACGGTACAGAGCATTCCCGTCAATCACCAGCTTTGCATCCAGGCAGTGCAAGTTACCTTCCGGAGTAATGACCAGCGGGTTAACTTCCAACAACGCCAAATCTTTCTCTTTAAAAAGCTTGGCCAAGCCGAGGAAAATATTAACGAATTGGTTGATTTGCTTGCCTTCCAAACCGAGTTTGAAAGCCAGGTCACGCCCCTGGAAAGGTTGTGCACCTACCAGCGGATCAACAGCAACTTTAAGGATTTTTTCAGGAGTGTCATGGGCAACTTTCTCGATCTCTACACCACCTTCGGTAGAGGCCATGAACACGATACGACGGCTTGAGCGGTCAACTACAGCGCCCAAATACAATTCTTTGGCGATGTCGGTGCAAGTCTCGACCAAAATGCGGCTTACAGGCTGGCCTTTCTCATCAGTTTGATAAGTAACCAGATTCTTGCCCAACCACTTTTCAGCGAAAGCGCGAATATCTTCTTTGCTCTTAACCAGCTTTACGCCGCCCGCTTTACCGCGGCCACCAGCGTGAACCTGAGCTTTAACGACGAACATGTCGCCGCCGATTTGATCTGCGGCGGCAACAGCCTCTTCAACAGTCGCAGCAGCAATGCCTTTAGAAACGGGCAAACCATATTGGGCAAACAACTGCTTACCCTGATACTCGTGCAAATTCATGGTGTATTTCCATTTGACGATGGTTGGATATGCGCATTAGTGAACATACCAACTTGGGTTATCGATGGGCACAGGCCTTATGAGCCTATACCCGCCTAAAAACGAGGACTCTATGGTTCTCTTAACGCTTCTTCTTGTTGGCTACGTGGATGGCATGACCATGCACCGCCAATGCTGCTTCGTGGATAGCTTCAGACAAGGTTGGGTGACCAAACACCATCATGCCTAAATCTTCCGCACTGGAACCGAATTCCATTGCAATTGCCACTTGCTGAACCAAATCCGCAGCACTTGGGCCAACAATATGGGCACCAAGGATACGATCAGTTTCTGCGTGGGCAATGATTTTTACCAAACCCTGGGTTTCATTTGCAGCCATAGCACGGCCAGAAGCTGCGAATGGGAAAGTACCCACGTTGTATGGTTCGCCCGATGCCTTCACCTGCTCTTCTGTTTTACCAACAGAGGCAACTTCCGGATGGGTATAAATTACGTTAGGAATAATATCGTAATTAATTTGTGATTTTTGGCCAGCGATACGCTCGGCAACCATCACACCTTCTTCCGAACCTTTATGCGCCAGCATAGGGCCACGCACTACGTCGCCAATTGCCCAGACACCCGGTGCATTAGTTTCGCATTGTTCGTTTACAAAAATAAAACCGCGCTCATCCAGGTTTACACCGCTGTCCGCAGCCAACAGATTCTCGGTGAATGGGCGACGACCAACGCAGACAATCAACTTATCGAACGTTTCTTGTTGCTCTTTGCCATCTTTATCCAAATAAGTCACGGTCACTTCTTTGCCGTTTACTTTTGAACCGGTCACGCGTGAACTGGTGCGGATATCCAAACCTTGTTTGGTCAGGATTTTTTGGGTTTCTTTCGCAATTTGTTGATCCATAATCGCGAGGAAACTATCCAGTGCTTCAAGTACAACCACTTTGGAACCAACACGATTCCATACAGAACCTAATTCCAAACCAATAACACCAGCGCCAATAACACCTAAACGTGCCGGAACTGATTGGAATTCCAAAGCACCAGTGGAGTTAACAATTACATCATTATCAACAGGAGCAACCGGAATATTAATTGGGCTCGAACCAGAAGCGAGAATTACATTCCCTGCTTCAATAGTAGATACCTTACCTTCAAAATCAGTCACTTCAACCTTGCGGCCAGCGAGCAATTTACCCGTGCCGAAAATACTGGTCACGCCATTGGCTTTAAACAGAGCAGCAATGCCGCCAGTCAAATTTTTAACGATTTGCGCTTTGCGCGCGATCATCGATGGAACATTGATTTCTACACCACTGGCAGTAATGCCGTGAATAGCAAAATCGTCTTTAGCTTCGTGGTATTTGTAAGAGCTATCCAACAATGCTTTTGATGGAATGCAGCCTACGTTCAAGCAGGTACCGCCATTGACGCCCTTACCTTCTTCATTGCGCCACTTTTCAATACAAGCGGTTTTCAAACCCAACTGTGCAGCACGAATCGCTGCAACATATCCTGCAGGTCCCGAACCTATGACTACCACATCAAATTTTTCAGACATAACAAAGTTCCTAAATTATTAACTGTCGGCTACAACCTTGTGAGCAGTAACCCTTCACATAAAAAAACGCTCCTAGGTTGCTAAGAGCGTTTCAACAAGCAGATTAGATTTCCAACAAAATACGTGCTGGATCTTCCAGCAAATCTTTGATGGTCACGAGGAATTGCACAGCCTCTTTACCATCCAGCAAACGGTGATCGTAAGACAATGCCAAATACATCATCGGCAAAATTTCCACTTTGCCGTTTACTGCCATCGGACGCTCTTGAATTTTGTGCATACCCAAAATTGCTGATTGAGGCAAGTTCAAAATGGGCGTGGACAACAGCGAACCAAACACTCCACCATTAGTGATAGTGAAAGTGCCGCCTGACATTTCTTCGATACCAAGCTTGCCGTCACGTGCACGCAAACCGAAATCACGAATAGTATTTTCGATAGTAGCAAGGCTCATATTTTCAGCATTGCGCAACACTGGTACGACCAAGCCTTTTTCCGTCGATACAGCAACACCGATATCCTGATAACCGTGATAAACAACATCGTTGTTGTCGATAGAGGCATTGACAACAGGGAAGCGACGCAGCGCTTCAGCAGCGGCTTTTACAAAGAAGCTCATAAAGCCCAAACGTGAACCGTTGTGCGCTTTTTCGAATTGATCTTTGTATTTTGCACGCAGTGCCATTACCGGAGCCATATTCACTTCATTGAAAGTAGTGAGCATTGCAGTAGTGCTGGATGCTTCGAGCAGCCGCTCGGCAATACGCTTACGCAAACGAGTCATAGGCACACGTTTCTCAACACGATCACCTACAGCTTCGATTGCCGCAACTGGCGCAGGAATAACAGCGGGTTTAGCGGCAGGTACTGATTTCAGATGACTGGCCACATCTTCTTTCAACACACGACCATCTTTGCCTGAGCCGGAAACTGCAGCAGTGTTTACATTATTTTCTTCAGCCAATTTACGTGCGGCTGGATTAACTGGTTTGTCTGCAGCGGTAGCAGGTGTGCTGGCAACGGGAGCGGCAGCCGGTGCTGAAGCCGCAGGAGTCGTGCCTGCATCGGGGGCTGCCCCCGCACCCTCAACAAAACGGGCAATGACTTCATTACTCAATACTGTATCGCCTTCGCCTTTAAGAATTTCAGCAATGCTGCCATCGGCAGGTGCGACAACTTCCAACACAACCTTATCGGTTTCAATATCAACGATCAGCTCATCGCGCTTGACGGCTTCACCTGGTTTTTTGTGCCAGGTTGCTACCGTGCCATCGGCAACGGATTCAGGGAAGGTAGGGGCTTTGATTTCGATACTCATGCTATTCCATCTCTCTGTAGCGCTAGGATTTATTTGATCAAGTTAAAAAGCAAAAGCACTCACACAGTGAGCGCTTTATTCACAAAACGTTTTTCTTCTTCAAGATGCGCAGACATGTAACCACCCGCCGGTGCTGCCGATGGATCACGACCCACATAATCCAAATACATCTCTTTACCATAGAGACCATGCACAACATGGCGCATATGGTGTTGGCTGCTATACCAGGCACCTTGGTTCATTGGCTCTTCCTGGCACCAGAAGATATCCTTAATACCTTTGAATGGCGCCATAGCCGCTTTCAATTCTTCTTCAGGGAATGGATATAATTGCTCCAGACGGATCAAGGCAACATTTTCCTGTTTACGTGCGATCCTTTCTTCAAGCAGCGTGTAGTAAACCTTACCACTACACAAAATTACCCGCTCAACTTTGGACGAATCAACACTGCTATCGCCAATCACATTCTGGAAACTGCCATTGGCCAATTCTTCCAGAGTAGAGGTTGCCAATTTATGGCGCAGCAAAGATTTAGGGCTCATTACCACTAATGGGCGACGCATCGGGCGAATCGCCTGACGACGCAGCATATGGAATACCTGCGCAGGTGTAGTGGGCACACAAACCTGAATATTGTGCTCAGCACATAACTGCATAAACCGCTCAAGACGTGCAGATGAGTGCTCTGGTCCCTGCCCTTCATAACCATGAGGAAGCAGCATTGTCAGGCCACACAAACGACCCCACTTATGCTCACCGCTGGTAATAAATTGGTCGATAACGACTTGGGCACCATTGGCGAAGTCACCGAATTGCGCTTCCCATATCACCAAACCGGTTGGCGATGTGGTCGCATATCCATATTCAAATGCCAGCACAGCTTCTTCTGACAAGTAAGAATCGAACAGCTCAAACGATGGCTGGTTAGGTGCCATATTGGCTAAGGGGACATAGGATGAACCGTCTTTTTGGCTGTGGATTACCGCATGGCGATGGGAGAAAGTACCAC
Organism: Cellvibrio sp. GW822-FHT04B05; assembly: GCF_058800985.1. Classification (NCBI taxonomy): domain Bacteria; kingdom Pseudomonadati; phylum Pseudomonadota; class Gammaproteobacteria; order Cellvibrionales; family Cellvibrionaceae; genus Cellvibrio; species Cellvibrio sp. GW822-FHT04B05. The sequence continues at coordinate 6,255 of NZ_JBXAMU010000006.1, forward strand.
GGCCAACGTCTTGGCCAGTCATACGAACTTGAAAGCCCTGCTCAACCAAGGTTGCATAAGCAAGAGTTTCAGCCATACCCCAGTTCAGCGGCAATGCGCCTGCGGCCATTTTGCGGCGATCTTCGTAAATTTTTTCAACTTGCTTTTGCAGCACGATTCCATCAGGGATATCGCACATTTTATTCGCTGCAGCCTGCAAGGTTTTGAGTTCACAACCAGTATTTGCAGGTGTCTCCCAATCGTGACCGATATAGGGCGACCAATCCACAAACAAACTGCGATCCGGCTCACTCACCAAACCGCTGGCAACATTTTCACCGCGATCCAGTGCTGCGCGATAAACAGTGGTCATATCGTCTGCGGCAGCCTGGCTGAGCAGATTTGCTGCAACCAGTTTATCGGCATAAAGCGTGCGCGTAGTTTTGATGCTACGGATAATTTGGTACATCAATGGCTGGGTTGCCGAAGGTTCATCAGTTTCGTTGTGACCGCGACGGCGATAGCAAACCAAATCAATGACAACATCCTTTTTGAATTCATAGCGATAGTCCATCGCCAACTGGGCAACAAACAATACCGCTTCAGGATCATCGCCATTCACATGGAAAATCGGGCACTCGATCATCTTGGCAACGTCAGTACAGTACTCGGTTGAGCGCGCATCTTCACGTTTGTTCGTAGTAAAGCCAACCTGGTTGTTGATCACAATATGTAAAGTACCGCCAGTGCCGTAAGCGCGGGTTTGGGACATTTGGAATGTCTCCATCACTACACCTTGACCTGCGAATGCGGCATCACCATGCACATTGATAGGAACTACTTTAGCGCCAGTTTTGTCGCTGCGACGATCCTGGCGCGCGCGTACAGAACCTTCGACGACGGGCGATACAATTTCCAAATGCGATGGGTTAAACGCCATCGCCAAGTGCAACTCGCCACCGGGAGTCATCAAGTTGGAAGAAAAGCCGGAGTGATATTTCACATCACCCGAGGTTTTCAGCGAGCGCTTGCCATCAAACTCAGCAAACAATTCTGCAGGGCTCTTACCAAACACATTAATTAACGCATTAAGGCGGCCACGGTGAGCCATACCCAATACAATTTCTTTTGCACCGTAAGTACCCGCACGTTTCACCAACGCATCAACTAACGGGATAAAACTTTCACCGCCTTCAAGACCAAAACGTTTGGTGCCGGGGTATTTGCTATCGAGGTGACGCTCAAGACCTTCCGCCGCCGTCAAACGCTCAAGCAAGGCAAGGCGCTGCTCTTTACTGAACTCAGGATTGGAACGTACGCTTTCAAGACGTTGCTGCAACCATTGTTTTTCAGCGAGTGGGGTGATGTGCATAATCTCGGCACCGATATGACCGCAATAGGTCTTCTCCAATGCTTCAATAATGTCGCGCAGGGTTGCCTGCTCTTTACCGATAAACAAATTACCGGTATTGAATACCGTATCGAGATCCGCATTGGTCAGGCCATGAAAACCCAAGTCCAAATCAGCAACTGGATCGCGCTGCATCAATCCCAGTGGATCGAGCTGCGCTTTTTGATGACCGCGAAAGCGGTAGGAACTGATAAGTTGCAATACTTTGATTTGCTTTTGCTCGTGCTCTGCACTGACAGAGCCACCGGCAACAGCAACGGTGCGAACGCGAGATTTGCCCAACTGTTCAAATTGAGCGCGAATGACCGAATGGGGAGTATCTTGAGTCAGGACACCATTGACGCGTGGTAGCTGATCGAAATAATTGCGCCATTCTTCAGGAACGGCATTAGGATTATGTAAATACGAGTCGTAGAGTTCTTCGACGTAAGCAGCGTTCCCACCGGAGATGTGAGACGTACTCCAAAATTGCGCCATAATGCTGTCTTGCATTCCACTCACCTTAATCATTGGGGACTCAGGCATCCCCTGCTATCAACTAGCGGTTAGCTACTAAACGCTTTCAACTTGTGATTAAAAGCGCCGCTTTTAAGTTACCGTCACCCAAGGCGACAGTGAACAGTTTTTGATTAAACAAGCGTAAATCGCTTATCAAATCATCAAATTTTTACCTGCTTCAGATACACAAAAGCGCCACCTTAGGTAGCGCTCTGTAACAACATATTACGAATATGGCCGATGGCTCGTGTCGGGTTAAGCCCTTTGGGGCAAACCGCAACACAGTTTTGGATACCATGGCAACGGAATACGCTGAAAGGATCGTCCAGATTGGCTAATCGCTTTTCTGTCGCCAAATCGCGGCTGTCAGCAAGGAAGCGATAAGCCTGTAACAAGCCAGCCGGGCCGATAAACTTATCCGGATTCCACCAGAATGATGGACAACTGGTTGAGCAGCAGGCGCAGAGTATACACTCATATAAGCCATCGAGCTTCTCGCGATCTGCCGGAGATTGCAAACGCTCAATTGCAGGAGCTGGTGTATCGTTCTGCAAGTATGGCTCAATCTTCTTGTATTGGTCGTAGAACTGGGTCATATCAACCACCAGATCACGAATCACCGGCAAGCCGGGTAATGGACGTAAAATCAAGGTATTGTTTTTGATACATTCGGAAATTGGCTTGATGCACGCCAAACCGTTTTTACCATTGATGTTCATCCCATCAGAACCGCACACACCCTCACGGCATGAGCGACGGTAAGCCAGGGATTCATCCTGTGCTTTTAATAATTCCAGAACATCAAGCACCATCAGGTCTTTACCTTGAGTATCGATCTCATAGGTCTTCATGTATGGCACGTTATCAGTTTCTGGGTTGTAGCGATAAACTTGTACTTTCAACATAATTTTTCTCCCGATTACCCTACGCGGTTATTAATAGGTACGTTTCTTAGGCTGGAATGCTTCCATAGTGCGCGGTTTAAAATTCACCGCACGCTTGCCAACACGCTTTTCACCGGGGAAATAGACTGAGTGACACAACCAATTGGTGTCGTCACGGTCTTCAAAATCTTCACGGGCATGTGCACCGCGCGACTCTTTACGCTCTTCTGCTGCAATCGCCGTTGCTTCAGCCACTTCAAGCAAGTTTTGCAACTCCAACGCTTCAATACGCGCGGTGTTGAAGGCATTGCTCTTGTCGGTAATCGCAACATTTTCAATACGCTTGCGCAGCTCTGCAAGTTGCTCAATACCTTTCTGCATAAACTCACCCTTACGGAATACACCGAAGAAGTTTTGCATAATGGTTTGCAGCTCTTTACGCAGTACTGATGCACTTTCACCGCTGTTAGAGGTATTAATTTTGTTCAGCCGAGCCATGGCTTTGTCGATGTCAGCCTGAGTAGCATCGCGATGCTCAATACCTTCACGCAATGCCTTTTCGATGTACAAGCCTGCTGCGCGACCAAATACAACCAGGTCGAGCAATGAATTGCCACCCAAACGATTGGCACCATGTACAGATACACAAGCCACTTCACCGCACGCGAACAAACCATCAATCACCACGTCATTGCCATCAGCATCAATAGTCAGTGCTTGACCATTCACGTTGGTGGGAATACCACCCATCATGTAGTGACAGGTTGGAACCACAGGGATAGGAGCATACACAGGATCAACGTGTGCAAAGGTGCGCGACAATTCGCAGATGCCCGGCAACTTGCTCTCCAGCACCTCTTCGCCCAAATGGTCGAGCTTCAGCAATACGTGATCTTTGTTGGGACCAACACCGCGCCCGGCAATAATTTCCTGAATCATGGAGCGTGCCACTACGTCACGACCAGCAAGGTCTTTCGCGTTAGGAGCATAACGCTCCATAAAACGCTCGCCATCAGCGTTGATCAGATAACCACCTTCACCGCGGCAACCTTCGGTCACCAATACACCGGCACCGGCGATACCGGTCGGGTGGAACTGCCACATTTCGATATCCTGTACCGGGAAACCGGCACGCAACGCCATGCCAACACCATCACCGGTATTGATGTGAGCGTTAGTGGTAGAAGCGTAAATACGGCCTGCACCACCTGTCGCCAATACGGTTGCCTTGGCTTTTACATAAACGGTTTCGCCATCTTCGATGTTAATTGCGATAACACCTACGACCGCACCGTCTTCGTTTTTAACCAGATCAACAGCAAACCACTCGTTCAGGAAAACGGTTTTGTTTTTCAGGTTGCCTTGATAAAGGGTGTGGAGCAGTGCGTGGCCGGTACGGTCCGCTGCTGCACAGGTACGCGCCGCCTGACCGCCTTCACCAAAGTTTTTGGACTGCCCGCCGAAAGGACGCTGATAAATACGGCCTTCATCAGTACGGGAGAATGGCAACCCCATATGTTCTAATTCGAATACCGCCTCTGGACCAACTGAACACATATATTCAATTGCATCCTGGTCACCAATATAATCAGAACCTTTAACGGTGTCGTACATGTGCCAGCGCCAATCGTCATTTGGGTCGGCACTCGCAATCGCACAGGTAATCCCGCCTTGGGCGGATACTGTATGCGAGCGGGTTGGGAATACTTTGGTAATTACTGCTGTTTTGTAGCCGGATTGCGCCAATTGCAATGCTGCGCGCATACCCGCGCCGCCACCACCAACAACAATACCGTCAAAAGAAATCGTGCGCATGTTAGCCATTAGTTAATACCCCAAATTACCTGAACACCCCAAACCAGATAGGTAACTGAAACAGCACCCAAAATTATCTGCGCGAATATACGGAGGAAAGTCGCTTTGGAGCCTAGTAGACGGGTAGTTAAATAATCGGTCAATACAGCCCACAAGCCGATCCACGCATGGGATATAAAGGAAAGAAGAGTGACGAGGGTGAAAACGCGCATCCACAATTGGCTGTAAAGGGACTGCCACTGTTCGAAAGTCAATTCAGGATTACACACCAGATAAGCTACGATAAAGATGGTGTAAGCCGCCATAACGGCACCACCGACGCGTTGAATCAGCCAATCGTAAAGGCCGCTGCGTCCAAAACTGGTTACTGAAGTTACCATACCCACACCCCCGCCAATACGATCAATACGATGGCAACAAACAGCGCAATCTTCGCACCGGTTTGACCACCTTTAAGAGACTCGCCGATACCGAAATCCATGATCAAATGGCGAATACCCGCCACCATGTGATACGCCAAGCCAGCCAATACCGCCCAGAGGACAAATTGACAAACAGGGTTTGCAGTGAGATCGCCGATACTGTTGAAACCTTCTTGCGAATCAAGGCTGGTGTCCAGCATCCATAAAAGGACAGCTACACCTGCAAAAAGGAAAACGCCGGAAGCGCGATGAAGAATGGAAACGTAAGCAGTGATGGGAAGTTTAATAGTCGCTATATCTAGGTTGACAGGTCTTTTCTTGTTCACGGTCTATCTCACCTTTATGCCCATCGCGGGCAGGTTTAAGAATAAGCGCCTCATTTCTTATCATTTAAAAATGACCCTAAATGAAACACGCCCTGCAAGTCGCGCAGCATTATAGAGATTGGCCTCTGGAAACACAAACAAAAAGCCGCCCGGAACTGCCGTCAAATAGCCTTAATAAACTCATGCTGGATATTTGACGATGTTTTTACACAACACACTGAAATCATTAAAAGATTTTTGGATTTTTGCACTGTGACTGCGCGTTTCTGCGCACATCGCGCCACACAGGCGCAGTCGCATGGGTGACTTTTCAATCGACGAGGTATGCGACAGCGGCAAGATCGCCCTGTGACGCGGAAATTTCCGAAAAAGATAAAAGAAATTGCCCCACGGATGTGCCAAAAACTTTCGCCTTAACAATTAAGTCATCTATAATGCCGCTCGCAAACGGCAGCGTCGGCCCACCAAAAGAAGTCGACTAGTCCATAAAAAACGTAGCCGGCCTATAAAGCTATTAGTAGAGCTATTTGTAGAAAGCAAAGCTACCTACAGTTTTTATCAGTTGAGTAAAGCGAAACATGCTTCTCTCGAGCCTTTAGTCTTAATCAGTAAGCACAGGAGTCAGTAATGACTGACAAGAAAGCACATCTCACGATTGATGGCATTGATACGACGATTGACTTACCTATCTACGCCAGCACTATCGGACCTGACGTTATTGACGTCACCAGCATTACCAGGAATGGCTTTTTCACGTTTGACCCGGGCTTTATGTCCACCGCCTCATGCGAATCCAGTATTACTTTTATTGACGGTGATGAAGGTGTCCTCCTCCACCGCGGTTATCCGATAGAACAACTCGCTGTCTCCTCTGATTATCTCGAAACCTGTTACCTCCTGCTCAATGGCGAACTGCCGACCCCAGCCCAAAAAGAAGAATTTACTGCTGAGATCAAAAAGCATTCTGCTGTAGATGACTCCATCGCCAACATCATTAAAAGCTTCAAGCGCGAATCGCACCCGATGGCGATCCTGTGCAGTGCTGTAGCGGCACTGGCTGCTGTTTACAATGACGACATTAACATCACCGATGAAGCCAGTCGCAAACTGACTGCTTATCGCTTGATTGGCCAAATGCCAACACTTTCGGCGATGGTTTACAAACATCGCAAAGGCGAAGAGTTTATTGCTCCGGATAATAGCCTTAGCTACGCCGAAAATTATTTGAACATGACCTTTGGCACCGCAGGCAAAGCGCCTAATGTGAGCAAGACTATTGCGAAAGCCATGGATCGCATTTTTGTATTGCATGCTGATCACGAACAAAATGCATCAACATCGACTGTTCGCCTTTCAGGTTCATCAGGCACCAATCCATTCGCCGCTATCGCTGCTGGCATTTCAACCTTATGGGGCCCGGCTCACGGCGGTGCAAACGAAGCCGTACTGGAAATGCTGGAAGAGATCGGCACTGTAGAAAATATCGAAGCTTGTGTTGCGCGCGCAAAAGACAAAACCTCCGGCTTCCGCCTGATGGGCTTTGGCCATCGCGTATACAAAAACTTTGACCCACGCGCTAAAGTAATGAAGCAAACGTGTGACGAAGTGTTGGCTGAATTGGGATTGGAAAACGATCCGCTGCTGGCAATTGCCAAGCGCCTGGAGCAAATCGCACTGGAAGACCCTTACTTCATCTCCAAAAAACTGTACCCGAACGTAGACTTCTATTCAGGCATCATCATGAAAGCAATCGGTATTCCTACCGAAATGTTTACCGTGATTTTTGCGTTGGGCCGCGCAGTCGGCTGGTATTCTCACTGGAATGAAATGGTGAGCGGCCCATATAAGATTGGCCGTCCGCGCCAACAATATACCGGTAGCCCCAAGCGCGACTATCCCAAAAAGTAAGTCCGAAAAAGTAATCGAGCTTAATGCTTATCAAAAAAGGCTGCATTGCAGCCTTTTTTATTTTCACGATTTAATTCAATACCGCCGCCCTTCCTCCTCAAAGTATCAACCATCAAAAGATACCGCATCAGAAAGACCAACCTTCAAAATAACAATTTCAGACAAGTGCTAAAGTACACATTCAGAAATTAGCTTTATACTCCCTGGCAGATCAACGCTATTTCGTACTAGCCGATAACTGATTTACCAATAATTATCAAAATTTTTCCATAGGGAGTTGTTATGCATCGCAAGTTGATTCGCGCTTTTGCCTGCCTAATGGTGTGCTGCAATTTACAGGCTGCCGAGATACCCACAGCCCTGCAAGATTGGCAAGGCTGGGTATTGGAAAAACACCCCGATATACGTTGCCCCTTTTTATATAACGATGCACAGCGCACCTGCGTGTGGATGAGTGAGCTGCGAATTGATGCTGCGGCCAAGGGGGCAAAATTTACCCAGCAAATCGAAACCTTCAGCGATAACTGGGTCAGGTTGCCTGGAAGTAGTGGATTCTGGCCGGAAAATATACGCGATACACGCAATCAACTTAATGACAACACTCTGATCATTCGCGAACGCGCAGGTGTTCCGGAGATTTTTCTTCGCGCGGGCATTTATGAATTACAAGGTGATATCCCCTGGAGCAGTATCCCTCGCACGCTCAGTATCCCCTCCGCTTCAGGCTTGATCAAATTGCAACTTAATGGGATCACCGTCGCCAATCCATCACTCGAAAGCAGTAGCGAGCTCTGGCTGGCATCGATACAAAATACTGGTGGAGAAACCCAACAACAAGATAATTTACAGCTGCGCGTGTTTCGTCAGATCCGCGATGGGATTCCACTTCGAATCATCACTCGCGTACAACTGGATGTAAGCGGTAAAGAGCGGGAGCTGCAATTGGGGCAGCTACTACTCGATAACTTTACACCGGTGTCATTCAATAGTCCGCTGCCTGCACGCCTTGAGAAAGATGGAAATATGCGCGTCCGTGTAAGACCCGGAAGTTGGGAGATTGAACTCCAAATGCAGTCTACCAAACCGGAAACAACCCTGGGCTATAAAGCAACCAGCAATTTATGGCCGCAACAAGAAGTTTGGGTGTTCGTCCCTCAACCTGCATTGCGCAGTTTGCAAGTATCCGGCGTGCCCAGCATAGATCCAAGCCAAACCCAACTCCCCGGCGAATGGCGTGAATTGCCCGCATATCTGATCACTCCTGATACACCAATGAAACTGGAAGAACTGCAACGCGGTGCAGGTGAAAGCAGCAACCAATTGGCATTGGAAAAAGAAATTTGGCTTGATTTTGACGGACAAGGATTTACGCTGCGCGATGAAATTTCCGGACGCTTACGGCAAGGCTGGCGTATGGAAACCTTGCCTCATTATGATTTGCAAAGTGCGGAACTCGACGGCATGCCGCAATTGGTTACTCAACTTGCAGAAAGCAAAAATAGCGGAATCGAAATTCGCAACCGCGAAATTGAACTGAAAACTATCAGCCGCCTGGCTCGTACTACCAATATTCCCGTTACCGGCTGGTCGGTAGATTTTGCAGAAGTCGCGACCCATCTTCACCTACCGCCCGGTTGGTCATTATTGACGGCTAGCGGAGCAAGTTATGAATCCGGCAGTTGGATTTCGCAATGGAGCTTGTGGGATATTTTTCTGGTACTGATTATCAGCGTTGCCCTCGCCCGCCTCGCTAATCCACTATGGGGGGGAATTGCATTGTTAACCCTGATGTTAATATTCCATCGCTCCGGTGCTCCGGTATTTATCTGGCTCAACATCGCGATACTGCTGGCACTCTTGCCTGTGGTAAACGGCCGCTTCAAAGTTTATCTATCGCGCTATGCCTATCTAAGTTTTATTGCACTTGCGCTTCTGCTACTCACCTTCAGTGTGCAACAGGCGCGCCAGGTGTTTTATCCGCAACTGGAGTTTGCCGAGCGTAATATCACTGAAAACTATTTCGAAAAATCATGGGGAATATCGCTTGCTTCCTCGGATAAGAAAGTTAGCAAATCAGTTACAAGTCCTGCCCCGCAAATGGCAGAAGAAATAATCGTGACCGGCGCGCGCGCATCCTACACAAAACAGCAAGTTTCGCAGGAGTACGATATAGGACAACAAGTACAAGCAGGCCCGGGAATTCCCGACTGGAATTGGAACAACATTTATTTAAGCTGGAGTGGACCAGTAAAGCCGGATGAAATCACCAAACTTTATCTTGTGTCGCCAGCATTTAATCGCTTGGGCAATATCCTGTCGATGATATTGCCATTGCTGTTGGGTGCGCTTTTACTGCGTTTATTTTTGCAACAAGTGGGACACAAAATCCCATCGTTCAAAATTGGTAAACAAATTGTATTGCCGGCAGTGCTGATAATTGCTGGTGGACTAACCCAAAGCGATCCCGCCCAAGCCGATGTCCTCGTGTCCAATAGCTTATTAAAAGAACTGGAAGCACGACTGACCAAACCCGGTGAGTGCCTGCCAGACTGCGCCAGTATCGAATCAGTCCGGTTAAAAATGGAGGGTGACAAACTTGCGCTGGAGATGATCATTCACAGTGCCGACTTGATCGCCCTGCCGCTTCCCGCACAGCGGCAACAATGGTGGCCGAACCAGGTCCAGGTTAACAACAAACCGGCATCGCTGGTACAGCTAGTAAGCGGTCAGTTGCTTGTTAATTTGCGCAAGGGACGCAACACCATCAGCCTGCAAGCTGATGTAACAGGTCGAGATAACATCAATCTCGCTTTCCCGCTGGCCTTGCACAATCTCACCAGCCAATTACAGGATTGGCAATTAAATGGTGCCCCCACCGCAAACCAGGCCAGCAGTTCACTGCAATTACAGCGCAGTGAAAGCAGTGCAAATCAGGACACGGTGGAGCATCTGCGCCCGGACCCTATCACACCTTTCGTTACTGTAACTCGTCAATTGCAATTGGGCTTGGAGTGGCGAGTAGAGACGCGGGTAGAACGCATCGCGCCCACCGAGGGAATTATCAATCTGGATATCCCCTTGCTTGCCGGAGAGTCGCCCATCAGCGGCGATGTTTCCATTACCGGGGACGAAGCCCGCAGAGGCAAAATCAGCGTGCAGTTAAATGCAAACCAGCAACAAATAATCTGGCATTCCACCCTTAAAGCAGAATCTCCTTTAACGCTAAAGGCATCTGTAAATCCAGCGTGGGTTGAAATATGGGTTTTGGATAGCTCGCCAATTTGGAATACCCAGATAACGGGAATCCCATCCATTTATTCGGATGCCAATAACAATTTACCGGTATGGCAACCCTGGCCCGATGAAAGCATCAGCATTTTTGTAAGCCGACCTGAGGCAACCAAAGGTAATGCTATTAGCATCGACGAAGCCAAACTGGATTACGACCTTGGCGATCGCGCCAGCAACTCGGTGCTTTCACTCTTGGTGCGCACCAATCAAGCGGGCTACTATGATTTCAACCTACCTGAAGGCGCTCGCCTTGCGGGCATTACGGTTAATGGCGAGGAAGTTGCGCTTCAAGCAGTTAATGGCGGGATAAAAATTCCGTTGCGCCCCGGCAAACAAGATCTGGAAATTGGCTGGCAGGAAGATGAGGGCATCGGCTTTAAAACCAACAGCCCGTTAATACATCTTGGCAACCATAGCAGCAACCAGAGTATCAATATCAATTTACCCGGTGACCGTTGGACGCTACTCGTGGGCGGCCCAAGCATGGGACCATCGGTATTACTGTGGGGAATGTTGGTGATCATTTTATTACTTGCTGTTGTGCTCGGACGCAGCAACCTGACACCACTGAAAACACACCAGTGGGTGCTGTTAAGCCTGGGCGTTGCAACGGTTAATCTTTACGTGCTGGCGCTTGTTGCTATCTGGCTGATCCTACTCAACCGACGAGGAATGCTGGAGAAAATATCGTCGCGCACTGTTTTTAAATGGATGCAGTTCGGCCTCTTCTCTTTATCGCTAATTACGCTGCTATTAATACTGGGTAGTATTCCCTACAGCTTATTATCCAACCCCGATATGCACATCATAGGCAATGGCTCCAATGCCCATCATTTACGTTGGTATCAAGACCAAAGTACAAATGAGTTTCCGCAAGCCTGGATTATTTCGCTGCCGCTGTGGAGCTATAAATTAGTAATGCTGCTCTGGTCACTCTGGCTCGCATCGGCGTTGACGCAATGGGTTCGCTGGAGCTGGGCACAGCTGAGTCGCCATGCACTTTGGTATGCACCGGATTCAATTCTGCCATCGGCTCCTGACGCAGCAAAAGGTGAGGATTCGGAGAATAAAACAGTCAATCCAAACTCACCGGCTGTATAACCTTTCAATCGTAAAAAAAGAAAACCCTCGCCAACTGGCGAGGGTAAATAAAAATACTGTATATCCTTTTCCGATTTAAATTGTAGGGGCACTGCTTGCTGCGCCGAGTCTTTTATTTGGTCATTTCTTTATCTGGTAGATTGGGCGATTGGGCGCGGCAAGCAGCGCCCCTACGAATGTCTTGTAACAACATTTTTAAATACGGATTAAAAATTCCAGTCTGCCATTATCCAGAATTTATCGGTATCGGTTACTTTGGTTGCCGCATCGCCCATCGCGTATTGGGCATATTTTGCAGTCCAGACTACCGCACCTGTTTTTTTACTAAGGCTCAAATTAATTTCATCACCATAGTCGGCGCCGCCAAAATCAGCATCGTATTTGTGATAACCCAGCAATGCTTGGGCACCGGCAAATGTTACACCCAGATTCAAATATTTATCCTCCAATCCATCTTTGGGCGTGGTCAAAAATTTATCCGCCCACCCATTGAATGCGTGTAATGTTGCAAGTGGCGTAGCGAAACCATAAGCACCATCATCAGCACCCAACACTTCATATCCCAAACCAATACTAAAGCGGGAAATGGTATAAGTACCTTCTGCCAACAGATAATCAGCATCATAGGCTGCATTTAAACCTGCCTCTTTTTGTGTAGCATATTCAAGGTTGTAGATAAACGCTTCACCTACAACACCTTGCCAACGCACGCCGTAGGTATCACTGGAAAGACCAAATTGTACAATAGGGTTTTCCACATCCAGCAGATAGGAATAACCAATCAATTTACCCGCATCAAAGCCGGTGTAACTTGCATTAAGGACGTGACTATTCATATTTAAATCTCCCAATCCCGCATTATCTTCACCAAAAACACGATTCACATTTTTGATATAGGCGTAAGTAAAATTAGTGTAGCGAATCGCTTTGTTGGTAAACGAAATACCGTCATAGGTTTGTTCGTTTTGTCGCCAACCCACATTTCCAATAAACCGTGAATTATCCAGCATCAATCGCTGGCGACCGTATTTAATCTGGTTATTGAACGTGGTGTAGGAAATAAAACCCTGGTTCACTTCTGTTCCAACGGGATCAGCAATGACCGCCCTGTTAATATTTGCCGGATCATTCGCGGCAGTACGATAGTCAACATCATTAGTCATCTCACTCACATTATCCATTTCCGCAGTGAAACCAAAGCCATTCCAGACACCTGACTGATAGGACAAGCGCGATCTCGTTGTCCAGGCATCTGCTTCTTTCTCTCCAATTTTTTTACCGGTTGCATCGATAATATCTTCGCTAACATCTTCATAGCGCGTGCGAAAATTTACTTTAATCACACTGCCCTGCTGCATGGATTCAGTAAATGTTTTCGCTGAAACGCCGGGCACAGCACAAAACAATGAGCTTGCCGCAGCAACAAGAAGATGAATGGTATTTTTTTTCATAGAGCTTCCCCAAAGTTTTAAGAAAATGTGTATAAGTCATTAGCGCCGCCCCAATAAATTTTTAAAATTTATTTTTTCCATGCACTAAAAAGCTCACGTAATTTTTATGGTCACAACACGGAAGTGGCTGAAATGCAGGAGAGCAATGCTTATGCCAATTGATTTCTTATAAAGACTTTGAAGGAATATTTCATTATTAATCAAAGGGATATAAATTCACCAAAAATCAGCATTTAAGATATCACAAATTTTTTAATGCTCTTTTGTGGTGAAATAAAATTTTCAGAGCGCCATTTAAATTCAAAAATAAAAAACTTAATGCACATTAGTGGATCACAGAAATGCCCGATCATTTTTTGAAATGCACAATGTTAAGGCAAAACATCAGCAGCATTATTTACTGGCTCAAACGGCAAGCACAAAAAAGCCGCACAATTGCTTGTGCGGCTTCCGGGATTGAAGGTGGTTGACGATTAATTAATCCGCACACTCGCCCCTTGGGCAAGACCTTTTTCTATTTTCACTTGTGCAAAGGTTACATCCAGCTTGTTGTTAGCAACCAGTGAGAATGGCTCCAGGATCAGCGCAAACAGCTCTTGCGGAGTGCGTTTCAAACCAAAATCAGTGCCTGCATCGGGGTAACATTTCAAATCTACCGACAAGGTTTTCCACCCGGCACCGGCAATGGTTGTCAGCTCACGGGTAATGTCCACTTGCGAATAGCAGGAGGGACCGCAACCAATGCGTATCCAAGCTTTATCTGCGGGTGCTGTATCGACTTTGATATCAAATACCAACGAAGAATCTGACTCATAATAATCGCTTAGCACCTGGCGGTTGAGCGTGGATATACCTACAAGACCTTCGCCTTCCCCATTCCATATCGCACGACGTGCATCTTCCTGCACATCACGGTCGACACAGCTGACAGTCAAGGTAGAAACGCTGGCGATATTGCCGTTGAGGTTTGCACGGTCATTATTTTTACCCTCCAGGATAATGCTGTATGCCCCCAAAGGACGACGATTAAATAATTCTAATACCTGTGAACTGGCCGCAAAGGTAATGCCCTCTTCTGAAAGGTCATCACCCAATGTATCTGTGTCACCGTAGGTCAAACCAAAATCGTAGGCAAAGAGAGGATCATAATTTTCATCGCCGATATTCAGGGTGCCCTGGTCAGGTGTCTTCGGCCAGGAAAACGCCAAACGACCTTTTAACGGATAATTAATTTGATTCGCCGCCGTTTTGAAAATCACATCTGCAATACCCGCACCTTCTGTACCCGGCTGCCAAATAACGGCAAATGCATCAGAGGCATTCAACTCACGGTTGATCCACATGGGACGACCGGTAATAAAAAGCGCAACTACGGGAATACCGTCGGCTTTTAATTTCTTCAACAATTCGAGATCGCTGGTATCACCCGCTTTAAGCAATTGATGTTGGATATCGCCCTGCATTTCTGCATAAGGATCTTCACCAAAAATAACGACAGCCACATCCGGCTTTTCAATGTAAGAACCGTCTGTACTTAACGTGGCGCGACCGCCTGCATTGGTAACGGCGGACTGAATTCCCGCCCACACTGTGGTGGCACCGGGGAAATCGGCCATCGTATTACCGGTACCCTGCCAATTCACTGACCAACCGCCAGTTTGCTTGCTGATATTTTCCGCACCATCGCCAGCAACAAGCACATTGGCTTTAGCCGACAGAGGTAAAAGATTGTTTTTATTTTTTAACAAGACAATCGATTCACGCACAGCTTGCCGGGCAATTGCACGATGCTCGGTTGCACCAAGCAGCTCATCTTTGCCCGCTAGCGGACGTGTTGACGGCAAGCCTTTTTCCCATAAATTTGCGCGCAATTTAACACGCAAGATTCTGCGCACAGCATCATCAATGCGCGCCATAGGAATAATGTCTGTGCGAGCCTGTTCGACAGTATTGTGAAAAAGCTTTTTCCAATCCGGGTCCGGCACCATAAAAATATCCAATCCGGCATTAATCGCTTGAGGACAATTTAATACAGTGGCACCCGCAATAAATCCGTGGCCATTCCAATCGCCAACGACCAACCCATCAAAACCCATTTGGTCTTTCAGTACATCAGTAAGCAAATAGCGATGCCCGTGCATGTGCTCGCCATGCCAGCTATTAAAAGAAGCCATCACACTCTGTACACCGGCCTCAATCGCGCTGTAATAACCGGCCGCATGAACGCGGTATAAAGTTTCTTCATCATCAAGACAATTGCCGCGATCAATCCCGTTGTGGGTTCCACCATCGGCGATAAAATGTTTAGCGGTGGAAATAACACGATATTTGGATAAAAAGCCGGAGCTTTCCGCTTCACCTTGCAGGCCTTCAACCATCATGCCCGCATATTCACGTACCAGATCAGGATGTTCGGAATAAGATTCGTAAGTACGCCCCCAGCGATCATCGCGTGCAACAGCGACTGTTGGCGAGAAATCCCAATCCAAACCGGTTACCGCAATTTCAGTTGCTGTAATGCGGCCGATTTCTTTAATCAGCGCCGGGTTGCGCGCTGCACCCAATGCAATATTGTGCGGAAATAAAGTTGCGCCAACGATGTTGCCCACGCCATGTACAGCGTCTGTGCCCCACATAATCGGAATCGCGATTTTGCCATCACTGGTATCCATAGACGCTTGGTAGTATGCATCGGCGATTGCCAGCCAATCGGCCGCTTTCGAATAGCGGTTGCCATTGGGAACCGAGCCACCGCCGTTTAATACCGAGCCGATGTGATAATCCTTAACATCCTGCGGGGTGAGGTGGCGAATCTCCGG
The DNA here is from genome assembly GCF_058800985.1 of Cellvibrio sp. GW822-FHT04B05. NCBI lineage: Bacteria > Pseudomonadati > Pseudomonadota > Gammaproteobacteria > Cellvibrionales > Cellvibrionaceae > Cellvibrio > Cellvibrio sp. GW822-FHT04B05. The sequence continues at coordinate 22,160 of NZ_JBXAMU010000006.1, forward strand.
CTGGATCATCTGCCCTACTTTTTCCTCAAGACTTAACTGCGCAAGCAATTCATCAATTTTTGCTTCAAGCGCTGGATCTTTTTTCACCTTGCTGGTGATGTTGGGCCACTGCACGTTTACAACCTCCGGGATTGTCTGGCTAACTTGACTGTATAAATTAATCTGGATAATGACGATATAAAACTTGAACACCCTGCCAAACAGGGCACAAGACTGCATCACTTAATAGCAGCAGTCTGGATAATCAAGCAGAAGGTTCCCTGATACTAACCCCGAGGTATAACCAGTCAGGAGCAACTCGTGCGGAATGCTCATCACTGAGCTTCTCTCTATATGACAAGGTTTCTCGTACTTCATTGTGGCCGATAAAAGGGCCAGCAACCACTCCCAAGCTGGCGCAAACTACCCTTTACTGACAGCGCTGTCAATAATGTTTTAACCGACAAAACTGAAGATATTAACAATCTGATTTATCAGCAAAATATGTGAATAAATCGCTATAAAAGAATCAATGTCTGTAGCAAAAGCCAATAAGTGACAATTGATTAATCTTGATGAAAAGTAAATTTCCGCTCATTCAGATTAATGTTATCCTCCCGCGCCTAACCACTATTCCAACACATTCCCCCTATAACTATTTGATCTTCTATATAAAAGAAGTTGAGGAGTCACATGAGCCTGTTACTGGTTGCAGATATCGGCGGCACCAATGGCCGCTTTGGCCTGGTTGAATTTGATGCGGAAGATACGCGCAAAAATGGCCAAATCAATTACACCGCTGAACGCCAAATCACTCTCAAATGTGCCGATCACGCTGACATGGCCACCATGATTAAAGCCTGCTGTGCTGAATTTGGCATTGATGTTCCCTCCTATGGCTGCCTGGCAATCGCCGGCCCTATTGAAAATGGCCAGGCATCGATGACCAATCTGAACTGGAAATTCTCGATTGACGGCTTGCGCGATCAATTGGGTATGAAAACCCTGCATGTGATCAACGATTTCGCCTCGCTCGCTTACGCCGTTCCATTCTTGCAAGAAAACGAGCTGGTCACCTTGTACGACTCTCACAAAGCCAACGCAGATGCACCTATTGTAGTGATGGGTCCAGGCACTGGTTTTGGCATGGCGATACTGGTTCCCGACGAAAACAAATGGGAGATCATCCCTACCGAAGGCGGACACGCAAGCTTTGCACCGACTAATGAAAAAGAGCTGGATATCAAATCGTTTTTACTGAGAGAACAAAACCACGTATCAGTGGAAAATATTCTATCTGGCGGCGGCTTGGTAACACTCTATCGCGCGCTTGCACACAATTCCGGTGTCGAGGCAAAACCCTATACGCCTGCTGATGTCAGCGCAAAAGGCCTTGCCAATGAAGACCCGCTCTGTCGCGAAGCAGTATTAACATTTTGTGATGTTTTGGGAGAAGTTGCCGGTGATAAAGCGCTGTCAACAGGTGCTCGCGGCGGCGTAGTTATTGGTGGCGGAATCACACCAAAATTAGTTGGACTCTTACCCGAATCCCACTTTCTTGAGCGCTACAAAAACAAAGGCCCAATGGATAGCTATGTCAGCGACATTTCAATCCGTTTGATCATCAATGACAAAGCTGCATTAGTAGGTTCAGCGGCGTGGCTGATTCACCATACACCAGAATTGAGCGCCAACTGAAATAAATAAATTTTCAGTCAAAAAAATGCACCTTCGGGTGCATTTTTTTGAGCGCGATAATCAATTGATTAATGCTTATCTTTTGGTTTGATAAGCGCACCCGTCGATTCACGCGTGATAATACTGGAACTCAACATACTGGCTGGCAATTGAATTTCCCGACCTTTTAATTGCTTAAGCAATAAATCAGTCGCTTTTTTTGCCATCTGCCGGATAGGCTGGCGAATCGTTGTCAGCGCCGGCCAAATCTGATGCGCTACAGGCGTATCATCAAAACCCGCTACCGATAACTGCCCCGGAATTTTAATATCCAGCTGATGCGCCACCATCATTACACCTGCCGCCATATCATCGTTAGCAGCGAAAATTGCCGTTGGTCGCAGTGCATCGCCTAATAACTTTTTCCCACACATCTCGCCGGACTCAAATGAATTATCGCCCTGCTCCACTAAATTTTTCAGCAGCGGCAAATCATTTTCCACCAACGCCGCTTTGTAACCTTCGAAACGCAACGACATAGCGCGATGATCGGGATGGCCGCAAATAAAACCAATTCTGGTGTGCCCCAATGCAATGAGCTGGCAAGTCATATCGTATGACGCTTCTTCATCATTAGTTTCAACATAGGGCGAGAGCGATTTATTTTCTGTCGGCGCGACACGCACAAATGGAATATTCATTTTTTTAAGCAAATTAATGACATTCATATTGTCGGATAACGGTGGCGTAAGCATTACTCCATCAACACGTTTTTCCAGAATCAAATCGGTCACTTCATTGATCAAATTGGGATCGCGATGAATGGCCGGGTGCACCAACAATTCGTAACGCTGGGGGCGGCATATTTCCAGCACACCTTCCTGGATATCCAATACGTAGTGCGCACTGGGATGACCGTAAATCAGACCGAGAAGATAGGAACAATTACCGGCCAGACTACGCGCTGACTGGTTGGGGCGATAATCCAAAGTGGCAATCGCAGCCTCGACTTTTTCGCGGGTCGCCGGACGAACATTGGGTTCATTATTCACAACACGCGACACAGTTTTCATGGACACGCCCGCCAACGCGGCGACATCATCAATGGTTGCTTTTGCCACTGTACTCACCTCAAAGTAGATTTTTATCGCTTCTGTTTACGCAGGTCAAATAATACTGGTCAGGCTTATCAGTCAAATTATTAGCAACACAATATAAGTCACATTGACCATAAGACAAAAGTGATGCAAGTGATTGTAAACCGGGAACAAACAATGTGACAGCTTTATACGCTTGGATTATAGTACCGCGCGCTTGACGCACGCTTTCGATCGGCAATCGTCAATTTAAGACCACGACAACGACAGACCATTTTTATAACAATGAGGTAGAACCATGGCCAGCATTCCGCAAGGCTCATCAACGCAACACAGCCCGGTGGACACAGGCAACAATACTGTGCCCTTGATTATCATCACCATCCTGTTTTTTATGTGGGGATTATTAACATCAATGAACGATGTTTTAATTCCGCATCTTAAAAGTGTTTACACCCTGAGTTACACCCAGGCAATGCTGGTGCAATTTTGCTTCTTCGGTGCTTACTTTGTTATTTCCTTGCCCGCCGGTGCTTTGATCAAAAAACTGGGTTACCAAAACGGTGCTGTGGCAGGTTTACTTATTGCCGCTTCGGGTTGTGCATTGTTTTATCCTGCTGCGACTAGCGGCTACGCTATTTTCCTGCTCGCATTATTTATTCTTGCGTCAGGCATCACCATTTTACAAGTTGCGGCCAACCCCTACGTAACTGTACTTGGTCCGGCAAGGACAGCATCCAGCCGTTTAACCTTGACCCAGGCTTTCAACTCTTTGGGAACAACGATTGCTCCGTGGTTGGGCGGTATTTTAATTTTAGGCGGCGCTGTATTAACCGCAGACCAATTAGCACTATTACCAACAGCTGAGCTGGCTGAATACCGTGCGAAAGAAGCCGCTGCTGTTCAAGGCCCTTATCTTGCTCTCGCCGCTGCCCTGGTTGGCTTGGCATTATTTTTTGCCTTTGCCAAATTGCCAAAAATCCAACACAACGACGAGCCCGGTATATCTGGTGATATTTCATCGACCAAAGAATCTGCCCTCTCTCATAAGCATTTGGTACTTGGCGCAGTTGGGATCTTTTTATACGTCGGTGCAGAAGTAGCTATTGGTAGCTTCCTGATTAACTTTTTCGGTGAAGCACACATTGCAGGCCTGAAAGAAGCTGACGCGGCGCATCTGGTAAGTTATTACTGGGGTGGTGCTATGGTTGGCCGCTTTATCGGCTTTGCAGTAATGCGCTATGTCAGCCCGGGTAAAACCCTTGCGTTTAATTGCATTTGTTCTGTGCTACTTATATTAACGGCCACTTTCACCGAAGGTAAGCTGGCTATGTGGTCGATTATCGCGGTTGGTTTGTTTAACTCTATTATGTTTCCAACTATTTTCAGTATGGCATTGCACAACCTTGGTAAGTTTACCGGTCAAGGCTCAGGCATTCTGTGTATGGCAATTGTTGGTGGTGCGTTAGTACCCTTATTGCAAGGTGCATTGGCTGATACCCTTGGTCTGCAATTGTCCTTCCTGTTGCCTGCCGCCTGCTATCTATACATTATGTATTTCGGCCTTAAGTTTGCAGGTATCTACAAAACTGCGCCAACCTCAGAACCAGGACACTTATAATTTCTGGCTGTACAAGTTGATAAAAAAATGGGCGCTATTGCGCCCACTTTTTTACCTGATATTTGCCTATTTATTCCAGCGCAGACTCGCCTCCACATCTTTGGAATTTTCTTCTATCCATAAAGTGCCCTGCCCCGTTAGCTCCTTTTTCCAAAAAGGCGCCTGCGTTTTTAAAAAATCCATTAAAAATTCGGCAGCCTGGAAGGCGTGTTCACGATGCGCACTCGTCACCCCGACAAATACAATTTGATCACTCACATGCAACTCGCCAACACGATGCACAATACGTGCGGCAATTAATTCCCAGCGCGATTTAGCTTCATCCAGAATTTGCTGCAAAATTTTTTCAGTCATGCCAGGATAGTGTTCGAGCGATAAACTTTTCACATTGCGCGCGTAATTCGTATCGCGTACCCGCCCTACAAAAAAAACTACAGCGCCTGCAACGGTATCAGCGAAAATTAATTCGTTGTACTCTCGGCCCACATCAAAATCCTCCGTCTGTACTGCGACAGAAAAAGACATATCAACCTCCGGTAACTGGCGGAAAGAAAGCAACTTCATCACCGGATTTTACTGTCGCATCCGCTTTCGCATATTCATGGTTAACGGCAACTAACAATTTACTGTTCAAGAAAAATTGCTCCCAATGCGGATTCTCGTCCAACAGATATTGCTTGACTGCGGCAACATTATCGATATTTCCAGCAGGGATTTGCAATCCGGCAGTTCCTAATTGTTCGCGCAATTGGGCAAGAAATAAAACCTGAATCATTGTTTATCACTCTTTCGCAGATAATGGCCACGACGCCCTCCGGATTTTTCCAGCAAGCACACCTGTTCTATCACCATTTCCATATCAACTGCCTTGCACATATCGTAAATCGTTAAGGCTGCAATACTCGCTGCGGTGAGCGCTTCCATCTCGACACCTGTTTGCCCGGTGAGTTTGCAATAGCTGGTAACTTCGATTGCAGATTGCCGCTCATCAATTACAAAATCCACCGCAACTTGGCTGAGCGCCAGTGGATGGCAAAGCGGGATTAAATCAGCGCATTTCTTTGCCGCCTGAATACCGGCAATCCGCGCAACAGCCAGAACATCACCTTTCTTTAGGCTGTTGGCGTTAACTTGTGCCAAGGTTGCCGGTTTCATCAACACTCGCGCAAATGCACGTGCCTCACGGATGCTTGCAGGTTTTTCCGACACATCCACCATACTGGCGTGCCCATGGGAATCTATATGGGTTAATGACATACACAATTCGTCCTAATACGATGGATTGCACTTTACCGTGCAGCGGAAGATAAATATCGTTATCATAAAACACCTGTCGGCCAAGGCCGCACTTTTATTTCCCTCGCAGCAGAATTCCACAGCGTAATGATTCCAGTCCAACTTCTTGATCGCCGCTTCACGCTTGCCCCAATGATGGAATGGTCAACTTCTGACTGTCGTACTTTTTGGCGCTTATTAACCCAGAAAGCCGTGCTTTATAGCGAGATGGTCACTACTGGTGCACTACTGCATGGCGACAAATCCCGTTTTCTGGATTACAACGCCTGTGAACACCCGCTAGCACTGCAATTAGGCGGCAGCGATCCTATCGCACTGGCCGAATGCGCTCGCATTGCAGAAGATTGGGGCTATGACGAAGTTAATCTCAATTGTGGCTGCCCGAGTGATCGTGTGCAAAACGGGATGATCGGTGCTTGCCTGATGGCAGAACCCGAGTTGGTCGCAGACTGTATTGCAACTATGCAGCAGGCGGTAAAAATCCCCGTCACCGTCAAACATCGTATTGGCATTGACGATATGGAGGACTATGAAGGCTTGGTGAATTTTGTCGAAACAATTGCCAAAACCGGCTGCAATACTTTTATCGTACATGCGCGTAAAGCCTGGCTGAAAGGCCTGAGCCCAAAGGAAAATCGCGAAGTTCCGCCATTGCAGTACGATAAAGTATACCAATTGAAGCAAGATTTTCCGCACCTGAATATCATCATCAATGGCGGTATTACCACGCTCGAGCAAAGCAAAAACCTTCTGGATCATGTAGACGGTGTGATGATCGGACGTGAAGCCTACAGTAACCCTTATCTTCTGGCGCAGGTCGATCAATTAATTTACGGGATGGATAAGCCAATAGTGAACCGTGATGAAGTCATGCAAAAATTTATGATTTATTGCGAGAAAGAGTTGTCCAAAGGTGCGCGACTTAATCATCTAACGCGACATATTTTGGGCCTTTACCAAGGGCTTCCGGGTGCGCGGCAGTTTCGCCGGATAATCAGTGAACAAGCGCATAAACCTGAGGCAGGAATTGAAGTACTTGAACGCGCCCTTGCAGCGCTAAATGAGTTACCATTAGCAAATACAGTTGGAGCCGGAACCGCTTAAGGCCTTCGACACTATTGGATTATCAGCTTATAAAAAATGACTGCTTTTCGCATAAAGTCATTGAGACTATAATATATCTGACGGCAATAAAACGAAGATCAACCACTTGTACTTTCAGAGAATAGGATTAGCACTGTGACTAGTAAACTTGAACAACTGAAGCAATTTACCGATGTTGTCGCTGATACCGGCGATATTGAAGCCATCCGCCTTTATAAGCCGCTGGATGCTACCACTAACCCATCGCTGGTATATAAAGCGGCGCAAATGCCGCAATACCAGGATTTGCTGACTGCATCCATCAATGCCAGCAAAGGCATTGCCAACAGCGCACAACAATTAAGCGCTGCCTCAGATCACCTGGCTGTCGGAATAGGTTTGGAAATTCTGAAAATCGTTCCTGGCCGTATTTCAACTGAAGTGGATGCGCGTCTTTCTTTCGATACTAAAGCCTCTATTGCTAAAGCCCACGAATTGATCAAGCTTTATGAAAAAGGCGGTGTTGATAAATCGCGCGTCCTGATCAAATTAGCTTCCACCTGGGAAGGTATCCGCGCTGCGGAAGTACTGGAAAAAGAAGGTATCAACTGTAACCTTACGTTGCTGTTCGGTTTTAACCAAGCTGCCGCCTGTGCTGATGCCGGTGTGTTTTTGATATCACCCTTCGTAGGACGTATTCTGGATTGGTACAAAGCCAACACTGATAAAAAAGAATACACCGCCGAAGAAGATCCGGGCGTGGTATCTGTGCGTCATATCTACAACTACTACAAACAACACGGCTATAAAACTGTCGTGATGGGCGCAAGCTTCCGCAACCTCGGCGAAATCGAGGCACTGGCTGGCTGTGACCGCTTGACCATCAGCCCACAACTGCTGCAAGAGTTGGATCAGGACAAAGGCGAGCTTAAACGTGTGCTGTCACCTAACAATCCAGGTGAGACCATTGCAAAGCTGCTTGAGTCTGAAGCCAGCTTCCGTTCCGGTATTAACCAGGATGCAATGGCCACCGAGAAATTGGCCGAAGGTATTCGCGGCTTTGTAAAAGACCAGGTCAATCTTGAGAATTTGTTGAAAACCCGTGCTCAGTAAACTCTCACGCTTTATCGAGCGCCACCTGCAGCCTGCCGGGGGCGCTTCGCCTATCCTTTCCGATCACCAAAAACAGCTGGCGATTGCAGCACTGCTCGTTGAAGTAGCCATGGCGGACCATCAATTTTCTGCTGCGGAATTGCAAAATATTGGCGCTATCCTCAAACGTAAATTTACTTTATCGACGGACGAACTTGATGAGCTTATCAGTCTCGCCAAACACGAAACCAACCATGCAACTTCGCTACATCAATTTACCCAATTGATTAATCAATATTGTAATCAGGAAGAGAAATTTAATCTGATGAAAGCCATGTGGGAAATGGCTTATGCGGATGGCGATTTAAACAAGTACGAAGATTATATTATTCGCAAAGTAGCAGATTTGATTTACGTACCGCATACAGAATTTATTCGTGCGAAAAGCCTGATTAAGGCAAGCTTGTAGCGTTAAAAAACCAGTAACAAACTTAGGAGTAGATCAGCAGTTTTCTAACATATTGACTAAATTACGAAAAGTATCGGCGTTGCTGGCATTTAATCCCATCAAAATTTTGTGTGCTTCAATTACCTTTTCTTTCACTTCTTTTTCATCACAGTTAATGCAATTGAGTGGTTGACCATCTAACACCGGTGCGCTCAGCTTATCGACGATTGTAAAAATATCACCAAACCCCATGGTTTGTAAAATGCGCTGAATACTGGGGTTGCTCGCCAAAATCACCGGCATAATGCCACGTCGCTCCTGCCCCAATATCGAGATTTTTGCCATTAAACCCAAGGTGGTGCTGTCGATGGCTTCCGCATCGGAAAGATCGAACAATACTGATGTAAAGTTCTCGCTCTTGAACATGGCGTCAATAAACTGATCAAACGAAATACACAATGTCAGGCGTACATCACCCACCATTTTAATCACGTAAACACCGTTGTGATCGGCAACCAATATTTGGCCGGCTTTCATTAACTAACACCTCGGCTAATGGACAGGACTGCAATATCATCCGGGTTATCGCGAATTTCTTTTATAACTAAAGTATTACAGACAGAATCCAAACTGCCACTACTTGAAGCAATTAGTTTTAACAGATGCGCTTCTTTATCCTGAAGCTCAGTCTGGGGCAAGGTCTCCAACACGCCATCAGAAAAGCAAACCAATGCAAATTTTTCTGGCAATTGACGCTCATAAACTTCCCAGCCGACTTCTTTGAAAATGCCAACCGGCTTGCCGCGCCCGGTTAAATATTCAGCGCCATCACCAGTCAATAAAATGGGCATAGGAAGATGGCCAGCAACCACATAATGCATTTGATGGGTGACCGTATCAATTACTCCCACAAAGAGGGTCAAATGATGGCTCAAGCGGGTTTCATGCAATTCGCGATTAATCTGCCGCAGCATGAGATCAGCTCCGCGTGCGAAAGAGTTCTCGTCGCCAAATAATCCTTCTTCTCGTACCATGCGACTAACCAAATGCTTAAGCCAGATGGTAACAAACGCAGATGAAGCGCCATGCCCGGAGACATCAGCCAGATAAAAAGCGAGGTAGCGTTTCTTGATGTGAGCGTAATCGACAAAATCACCACTCAGAAATAAGGACGGAATAATCGTATGGGCAGCTACGTAACCTTCTTCAGTTGTGTAACCTGACGGCATCAAACGTCGCTGCACTCGTCGACCGGCAATTTGGTCGCGCTCGAGAATACGTAAATTTTCCTTTAACTCCCTGTTTGCTTCTTCCAGTTGATCGCGATACCGCTGGTTTTCTTCCTCCAAATCCTGACGATCAAGCACTTTATTGATTGAGTGAACCAATACTTCCAAATCAACGACAGGTTTGATCAGGTAGTCGCGCGCGCCCAAACGCAAGGCAGTTACCACATCATTCATTACCCCGGCGCCCGAAATAACAATGACAGGAATCGATGCATAGCGCTCATGCAGTATCTGCAATAGCTGCAAGCCATCGCCATTTGGCATACGCAAGTCAGTAATAATCAGGTCAGGCAGGGTGTTATCAGGGAAGGCAAGTAATTCAAGCGCAGCAGTAGCATCAGCTGCCGGGCAGACACAAAAACCGCTATCCGTCAGATAAGTCACAATACTCTGGCGGACAAGGGCGTCGTCATCGATGATAAGCAGCTTGCGGCTTGCGGGTGTCATCTTCTGCTCGGGCGGTTATTGAAACATATGAGTTAAGGGTAGTTCCATAAGGCGCGTAACACTACTCCTTCACTTTCAAGAGCGCAAGCTGTAGAGACGAAAGCATCTGCAGCTTGACTAATTAAGTTTTGTTTATCGCTGCTTTGCTCTTTTAGGGAGCAAGCCAAAAAGCTGATTATCGATTATTTCGGGCGATTGCGATTTTTATCGCGCTCCGCCTTACGGCGCATTTCGACCAGTTGACGCTGGGTCATCTTGCTCTTGCGCTCCGTATAAGGATTTTCATTATTGCGGAATTCGATTCTTATCGGGGTGCCATGCAAATCAAGCACGCGCCGAAAGGTCTTTTCCAGATACTTGGTGTAGTGGCTGGGTACATCATTGGTCTGGTTGCCATGGATTACAATAATGGGCGGGTTATGGCCGCCAGGATGCGCATAACGTAACTTGATGCGACGACCTTGAATCATTGGCGGTTGATGTTCGCGTACAGCATCTTGCAAAATACGTGTTAGAAAGTTGGTACTGAATTTATCTGTCGCAGATTGATAAGCCAACTCAATCGATTTATATAGATTGCCAACACCGGTTCCATGTAACGCTGAAATAAAATGAATGGTAGCGAAATCCACAAAACGCAGGCGTCGCTCTATTTCGCTTTTAACATATTGCTTATGCGCATCATCCAAACCATCCCACTTGTTCAATGCGATGACCAGCGCACGTCCCGCTTCGATAGTCGTACCCATCAAATGTAAGTCTTGCTCTACCACACCTTCGCTGGCATCCATCACCAACACAACAACGTTGGCGTCAGCGATTGCCTGCATAGTTTTGACGATTGAAAACTTTTCTACCATCAAATCGATATTTTTGCGGCGGCGAACGCCGGCTGTATCGATTAGCGTATAAGGCTTATCAAAACGTGTGTAATTGATGTAAACACTGTCACGCGTTGTGCCCGGCTGATCGTAAACCACCACCCGATCTTCACCGAGCAAGCGATTTACCAAGGTTGATTTACCGACGTTGGGGCGACCGACTATCGCAATTTTGATCCCCCTAGCTTCATCGGTTTGATAGTCCTCGGGTAACTCGGGAATATCCGCAAGCACTTCTTCCATCAAGGATCTTACGCCGCGACCATGGCTGGCTGTTGTTGGGTGAACTTCACCAAGCCCCAGCTCGTAAAAAGGAGCCAAGGCGATATCCGGATCCATACCATCAATTTTGTTGGCAACCAGATAGGTTTTTTTGTTATTCACGCGCAAATGCTTGGCAATCAGCTCATCGGCAGGATTTAATCCGACCCGACTATCCACGATAAACAGCACTATGTCAGCTTCCTGAATGGCTAGCAGCGACTGCCCAGCCATCATGCTGTCGATGCCCTCTTCTTCACCGCTGATACCGCCGGTATCAATCACGATAAACCGGCGATTCTCCAACACACCCTCTCCATATTTACGGTCGCGGGTAAGGCCTGGATAGTCGGCCACGAGCGCATCGCGCGATTGGGTAAGGCGATTAAAAAGCGTGGATTTACCCACATTAGGGCGACCAACAAGTGCTATTACGGGGATTATCATAAAAATATCAATTGGGATGAAAAATCATGTCGATAATGCAGCAACAATTGCTGCATAAATTCAAATACGCCAAAAACAAAACCAGCCGCTAAATTTTACCTCACTGGATTAAGGTAAATTCAAGCGGCTGGTTATTGTAGCGATAAAGCGTGGAAACTATTTGTCCTTTTCTGCCTGAAAGGCAATTAGCTTACCGCGATTGGTATACACATACAGTGTTTCACCATCTGTCAGCATAGGGGCACGAGCGCCCTTCCTGTCTACTCGTGTGCGCGCCACAAATTCACCGTCACTTTGATTAACCACATGCATGTAGCCTTCAAAATCAACAACAGCGACATAATCACTAAATACTTGTGGACCATTTAGCAGGCGACGAAGCATTTTTTCATTGCTCCATAACTGCTCGCCAGTCGCGGAACTATAAGCGACCAATTTGCCATCGGCATGGGCCACAAAGAGTTTATCGGCGGACAACGCAATACTCTCGCTAGTCGAACCGTCCACTCCCCAGACAGGACTGCCAGTACCGCGAGCCAATGCACTAATGCGCCCTTGGTACGTACCCACATAAATCACGCCATCTTTAATAATCGGAGTTGAATGGATATCAACCATACGCTCCAGCTCGGAACGCCCCTTGGGTGATGCGATACGCTGTTCCCATAAAATCAGACCGTTATCCGGGTTAAATGCCATCATCCGGCCATTGGAGAAACCAGCATAAATAGCAGCATCGGTCACAATCGGTGAAGGAGTACCGCGCAAGGTCAGTACTGGTGGAGGATTGTCATAGAACCACAATTGATCGCCAGTTTTTGCATCCAGTGCAAATAATTTGCCGTTCACAGTTTGCGCTGCAACAACACTGCCATTGGTGCGTGGAGCAGAAACCACTTCACCCGGCAACTGTTTGCGCCAAAGCTCATCGCCAGTCTCTTTGGACAAAGCCATCACTTCACCCGCGTAAGTGGCTACTAGTAACAGGCCATTTTCCGCAGCGATCCCACCAACAATTTGACGGTTAGGATCTGTCGCAACAAAAAAGCTCTTTAACCAGGTCCATAAACCTTGCTGCTCTTTATTAACTTTGCGAGTCCACAGTTTTTTACCGGTTTTGTTATCGAGAGCAACAACCAAACCTTTATAATCCACTGCATAGATCGCATCGCCATCCAATGCAGGAGTAAGGCTACTAAACCCTTTGCTTTGGCCATCACCTATGCCACGGCTCCAGACTTTATCGAGACCAAGCGTCTCCTTAAAACCGACCAATTCCATCGGCTCATTACCTGTTTTTTTGCTAAACCAGGAACAGCCAGACATAGCGAATGCACAAAGCAATACCAACCAGCTCAGGTGCCTCACAGAGACTTGCATCATTGAGCCTTCTCCCCAGCAGCAACTGCAGGCGAAGCTTCTACTTTCAGATCATCTACTTTCATTTGCAATAACATGAAACGCTCTTGTTGTTGTGGATCAGTTGCCGCCAACGCCTTTTCATAGGCTGTGCGTGCAGCATCCAGATCGCCTTGTAATTTAAGAATATCGCCACGCGCTTCTGCGTACTCTGAAGTAAACGCAGCTGCTGGCTCTGGTGACAATTGCGCCAGCGCATCTGCATAGGCTTTCTGTGCAGTTAATACACGAGCGAGACGCAAACGGGCAAGTTGCTCGGTAGCGGCTTCGGGTTTGGCAGACAAAACCCATTTAAGTTCAGTCACCGCAGCATCCAACTTGTTATCATCCACCGCTAACTTGGCAAGGAAAAATGCTGCGCTGTGCGCGTACATACTGTGGCTATTTCCATCCTTCAACTCACCTGCAAGATGGGTGATAGTCGCCTTGTCTGAATCACTCAAGGTTTTTCCCGGCTCAGCATTCGCCAGTTTGAGCAACTGCTCATATACTTCTGATGCTTTCTCTGCCCTCTGACGTTTTTGGTCCTGCCACGTGGTGTAAGCAAAATAACCCACCACAGCAATCAGGACTGCAATAACTACCGTTTTGCCGTAATCCTTCCACCAGCGTTTTAACGATTCAATTTGTTCTTCTTCTGACAGATGTACACTCACAATTAACTCCTATTGACCTTAGCGCAATGCGCACAATTTGAAATGGTTTTTAAAACGTTATTTTTTTACTCGATCAATCGCTTTACTCAAGTGCCTCCAGATAAGCAATTGCTTCATCAAAACCGAGCGTTTGCTGCTCAATTTCTTCGCGCAAAAATTTGATAGTTACCTTACCGGCTTTCGCTTCATCTTCGCCCAGGATCAACGCGATATCAGCTCCACTTTTATCGGCTTTTTTCAACTGGTTTTTAAAATTGCCACCGCCACAATTGGTTAACAAACGAACAAACGGCAGCTCATCGCGAACCCTTTCCGCAAACTGCATTGCTGTAGATTGCACATCACCTACTGCAACAAAATAAATGTCAGCTTGTTGGTCAAGGCCTTGGGGTACCACTTCCACAGCTTGCAGCAACAATACCAAGCGCTCAAGGCCAATACCAAATCCAACCGCAGGTGTAGCCTTACCACCCAATTGCTCAACCAACCCGTCATAGCGACCACCAGCACAAACCGTGCTTTGGGAACCCAATTTATCCGTTACCCACTCGAACGCCGTTTTACCATAATAATCGAGGCCGCGCACCAAACGCGAATTAACCACGTAACGGATGCCGGCCGCATCGAGCAACGATTTCAATCCATCAAAGTGCGCGCGCGATTCTTCATCCAAATAATCAAGCAATACCGGAGCTCTATTGAGCAGCGTCTGGGTGTTAGCATCTTTGGAATCGAGAATACGCATTGGGTTAGTGGAAAGACGGCGTTTGCTATCTTCATCCAACTGGTCTTGCACATTACTTAAATAGGCAACAAGCGCATTTTTGTATGCCAAACGCGCATCAGAACTTCCGAGTGAATTGATTTGCAACTGAACATGCTCTGCCACACCGAGCTCACGCAAAATGCGGGCACTCAATACCAGTACTTCGGCATCAATATCCGGCCCCTGGATGCCAAAAGTTTCAACACCAATTTGATGGAACTGACGATAGCGACCTTTCTGCGGACGTTCATGACGAAACATCGGCCCCATGTACCACAAACGTTGCGTTTGATTATAAAGCAAACCGTTTTCTTCACAGGCGCGCACGCAGCATGCAGTACCCTCTGGGCGCAATGTGAGGCTGTCTCCGTTGCGATCCTCAAATGTGTACATTTCTTTTTCAACAATGTCGGTCACTTCACCAATAGAACGCTTGAATAACTCTGTCGACTCAACAATCGGAAAACGAATTTCCTGATAGCCATAACGAGCCAAAATATCGGTAACGACACTTTCAACATATTGCCAAAGCGGAGAATCTGCCGGGAGCAGATCGTTCATACCGCGAATTGCCTGGATTTTTTTCAATTTCAAACCTTAACTGTTACAGATTAAAAAGCCATCAGGCTTTAGCAATAATATTTCTAGCATCGGCATCCATCTGCACTTGTTTTTGTGCGGCTTTTGCACGAATCAAGCGCTCGAGATTATCGACCAAGTTTTCGTTGGATAATTTCTGGTTTGGTTCGCCATCAATATAAATCAAATTGCTGGGAGTACCGCCAGCAAGACCCAAATCAGCTTCTTTAGCTTCACCCGGCCCATTGACCACGCATCCGATAACGGCAACATCCAAAGGAACCGTAATATCTTCTACACGCTGCTCAAGATCATTCATCGTCTTGATCACATCAAAGTTTTGCCGCGAGCAACTTGGGCAGGCAATAAAGTTCACGCCTTTGCTACGTAAACGCAAACTGCGCAGCATATCCCAGCCTACTTTGATCTCTTCAACCGGATCTGCAGCGAGTGACACACGAATAGTATCGCCGATACCATCCATCAAAAGCGCCCCCAAACCTATCGATGATTTCACTGTACCCGAGCGTAAGCCACCAGCTTCGGTTATCCCCAAATGCAATGGTTGCTCAATCAATTTGGCAAGCTTGCGATAAGCCTCAACCGCCATAAAAACATCAGATGCTTTTACACTGACTTTAAAGTTTTGAAAATTTAAAGAGTCCAGAATTTCAACATGACGCAATGCCGATTCCACTAATGCATCGGGTGTTGGTTCGCCGTATTTTTTTTGCAGATCCTTTTCAAGCGAGCCGGCATTGACACCGATACGAATCGGGATGTTGAGATCGCGCGCCTTATCCACTACTGCTACGATGCGTTTTTCCCGCCCGATATTACCTGGATTAATGCGCAAACAATCCACACCCAAATCAGCAACGCGCAGTGCAATACGGTAATCAAAGTGAATATCGGCAACTAAAGGAATAGTCACTTGCTTACGAATTTCGCCGAATGCCTCAGCGGCTTCCATGGTAGGAACAGAAACGCGAATAATATCTGCGCCGGCCGCCTGAATACGACGAATTTGCCCTACCGTTGCCTCTACATCTGTAGTTTCAGTATTAGTCATACTTTGTACTGAAATTGGCGCATCGCCACCAACAGGTACATTACCCACCATAATTTGACGAGATTTACGGCGCTTTATTGGAGACTCGCAATGCATATATATTCCTGATCAATTTTTACGAGATTACTCGCGAGTGGTTTTACCCACTTTTAGCGATAAAACATTTGTGCCTAATGCAGGTACAATCGCCACATTATCACCATTCAATTCAATTTTTGCTGCCGGCGAGTTACCGAGCTTGACATCAAACGGGGCTTCTCCCTGTAATGTCAAACGCCCGCCGGATGATTGCAAATCAGCAACCAATACATCACCGCGCGCATCGCTCACCTCTAACCAACACTCTTCTGTAAAACTAAAACTGATCGTATCCAAACTGCTCGCATTGGCTTGTGGCACTGATGGTGTTGTTTGTATAGAAGCGGCAATGGAAGAAATACTTTTGCTGGATTGGGCAGTACTGACAGAACTTGCACTTTGCAATGATCCAGATACGACAACCGATTCAGCCGATGCAGATAGTTGAGTCGCAACATCTGCCGGAGCAATAGCAGTATTATTAAAAGATGACTGACTTGAACCGAAACCACTAGCAACTTGAACATTCAATGCAGTTACGGCAGGCTGCACGCCTGTCGTTGCGGGCCTGTCATAAACTGGCTGCTGGCGATTATCAAAAAACCAGATTGAAATCAGCCACAAAATTAATAATGCAAGTAACACCAATACTATAAATTGCCACAGGGGTTTATTAGCAGACTCAATACGCTGCGGCAAAACCTGTTCAACCAGTCCATGTTTTTGTGCGTGACGATCATATGCAGCCAACACTTGCATTACATCGAGTTTTACTAATGTGGCGTAAGAACGCAAATAACCACGGGTAAATGTATCTGAACCCATATAACGATAATCATCCGATTCAAGCGCACGCACTTTAGTCAGCGTCATATAGAGTTCTTTGGCAACCTGTTCCTGACTTAAACCGGCACGCTCACGTGCCCAGACTAATAATTTACCTGGGGAAAGCTCACGAAAGCGGCTATCGTCTAGTGGCTTTTTTTCGTCATCAGAAAACATTGAATACCCGTTAATCCAATCGCTACTTACATCATTGTTTGTTTGTATTCCAAATACTCTTTGGAATAAGGGAAACGATTTTTCAACACCAACAAATAACTTGCCTCCTTGTCTTTATTGCCAAAAATCCGCTCCAATCGAATGCCTAGCAACAATGCGCGTGAAGACTGCTGCCCCAGCGCTTGATATCTATCCAGGTGCCTTTTGGAGTCTGCATACTCCTGCTTTTGAAAGCTAATATCAGCCAACTCCAAATGTGGTTCTGAAAGACCACGATCCAATACCGAAGCATGTTCAAAAGCCGCTTTAGCACGCTCATTTTTACCGAGCAACAATGCAGTTCGGCCTACATTCACTAACGCAGAAGCACGACCATCGTAATCAAGATCGGCCGCCGCCAATTCAAATTGTTTCAATGCATCTTCATATCGTTTTGCACCAAATAAAAACACTCCGTAGTTATTATTGGCCAAGGTGAAATTGCGCTTCTGTTTAATTGCCTTTTTAAAAGTCTCTTCTGCCAGAACCGACTCACCCTCCAACTGATAAAGGCGGGCCATTGCCTCAGTTGCATCTGGAGAGTTCTTATCAATCTCCGCAGCTTTACGCAAATGGTGGCGTGCAGATTCCCGATTTCCCTTATCGATATACCCCTGCGCTAATTTTATATGTAGCTCTAACGATTTAGTTTTATCAATTTGACGTGTGGCTTTTCCAGTTTTACTTTCCGAGGCGCAACCGGTAAGCAATATCACAGCAACAACAGACACCAAGGTTAACTTCAGCAATCTTATAAAATTATTCATTTTCATTACTGACACCATTGTATTTGACTTATTGATTAACAATCTTTACCGCTTGAAGGTCATCGAATTTTGCGCGATACCGCTCACTCCGACGAGTAACATCATTCACCTGTCCCGCCAATTGACCGCAAGCAGCATCAATATCATCACCACGCGTAGTGCGAACCGTCGTAATGTAGCCAGCTTCCATTAAAATATCCTGGAATTTACGTAATGCGTTATTACTCACACGTTTGTAATTCGACAAATTAAATGGATTAAACGGAATCAAGTTTATCTTGACCGGTACATCACGCAGAAGTTCTGCCAGTTGGTGCGCATGATGCGGCCGATCATTAACATGATCAATCAAGGTGTATTCAATTGTAATTTTGCGATGGGTATCGGGCATAGCTTCGATGTAGCGCTTGGCCGAATCGAGCAACATCGCAATAGGATATTTACGATTGATAGGAACCAATTCATTACGCAACTCATCGTTAGGAGCATGCAGCGAGATAGCGAGACAAGCATCAGTATATTGACTCAACCGATCCAACTGCGGCACAACACCGGATGTACTCAGAGTAACTCGACGCTTGGAAATCCCATAGGCATTGTCATGCATCATAAGATGCATGGAATCAACAACGTTATCGAAATTAAGCAAGGGCTCACCCATTCCCATCATTACCACATTGGTAACGCTACGAGGGCCATTGGCTTGCAACTGACCAAAGGATTTTGCGGCAATCCACACTTGACCAATAATTTCAGCAGCCGTTAGATCGCGATTAAAACCTTGTTTTCCTGTTGCACAAAAACTGCAATCCAACGAACAGCCGACTTGCGATGACACACACAAAGTACCGCGATCACCATCAGGAATATATACAGTTTCAATAACATTGCCGCCACTAACACGAATCAAAAATTTGCGTGTTCCATCAGTTGAATCGAATTGCTGCACTACTTCAGGGAGACGAATTTCGGCAATACTTTTTAACTTTGCACGCAAATCTTTACTGACGTTGGTCATATCATCAAAATTGTCAGCACCAAGCTGGTGAATCCATTTCATTACTTGAATAGCGCGAAATTTTTTCTCGCCAATAGATTCAAAAAAAGCCACCAGTTTGGCTTCTGGCAAGCCCAACAGGTTCATTTTGGCAGAGCCCTCTGCAACCTCCGCAAGCGCGGGAGAAGTGGAACCGGATACTTCAGTCATGGCTCAATACCTATGAACAACGTTGGGAATACAATAATTTAACTAACGAATCACCACTTCATTGCTGGCAAAGAAATAAGCAATTTCACGCGCAGCAGAAGTGGGAGAGTCTGAACCGTGCACCGCATTCGCATCAATTGCGGTTGCGAAATCGGCGCGGATGGTACCTGGGGCAGCCTTGGCCGGGTCGGTAGCGCCCATAAGCTCACGATTCAGCGCGATAGCATTTTCGCCCGAAAGCACCTGCACCACTACTGGGCCAGAAGTCATAAAATTGACTAACCCATCAAAGAATGGGCGACCTTTATGCTCAGCGTAAAACCCTTCGGCTTGGGCACGGCTCAACAACAACATGCGTTGGGCAACAATCTTGAGACCAGCCTTTTCAAATCGAGCGACGATTTCGCCGATATGATTTTTGCCTACTGCATCAGGTTTAATAATGGATAAAGTTTGTTCTACAGCCATGAGAAGCTCCATACATTTCCGGTTACTGCAGGCTCACTTGCCGCGCCAACTGCGGAATCAAGGCCTACAAAATACAAAACCCGCGAATTATACGCGGGTTTACATTATTTTTATATCCTAGCTATTTGATAAATAAACAAAATCAGGTAGTCCCCAAGTCCGTCCCTGTGGGCAGAATATGACCCGACCTAGTTGGCGCGCCCTGCCTTGTCCTGTATCCGCTTAACCATGGCTTTAAGGCCGTTTCCACGCGTCGAACTGAGATGCTGGAGCAAATCCAGCTTGGTGAAATAAGCGTCTATATCGAACGCGAGAATCTCGCCCGGGGTTTTCCCATTGAAGGCAGCCAATACTACACCCAAGAGTCCTTTGACGATAAAGGCATCGCTATCTGCTTGAAAAAACAGCTTGCCATCGCGCCATTCATCGACCAGCCACACCTGGCTTTGGCAGCCGCGCACCAGATATTCATCCGTACGGAGGCCGGGACTCATCTCCGGCAGCTCTTTGCCAAGATCGATAATGTACTTATAGCGCTCTTCCCAGTTATCGAAAAAACCGAGGCTGTCGATAATGTCATCGACGCTAACATCTATACCAAATTGGGTCATTAGAGATCTCAATACAGGGAAATCAATAAAACATGCCAGTTTGTAACTGCGCTTCTTCGCTCATCATATGACGCTGCCAAGGCGGATCAAATACCAACTCAACCTTTACTTTTTCGACATTTGGCACTTTCCGTACGCGATATTCAACATCACCCACCAATACCGGCCCCATCCCACAGGCAGGAGCAGTCAGCGTCATTCGAATATCTACTTGATGTGCAGCCTGGTCAATTTTTACGCTGTAAATAAGGCCCAAATTTACCAGGTCGACCGGAATTTCAGGATCGAAAACACTACCCAACGCCTGCCACACCTGCTCTTCTATTATCTTGTCATCAACAGGAGCGGGGAAATTGATGGTTTCTGCCTCTAAGCCCAGCAAATGGGCATCGGTGCCATCTACCCTGACCATCTGACCATGATAAGTCAGCGTGTAATTACCACCCAATGCTTGGGTAATAGTAACGAACGTACCTTCGGGGATTGTCAGCGGGGAACCATCAGGCACACGCCGGGCAGGACAATCCGCCTGGGCAACCACCATGCGTCTTTCAGACATATGAACTCTCTACTCAAGCGCCTTGTTAGTTGACGCTGAAACTTTCACCACAGCCGCAATATTCTTTTGCACGTGGATTATTGAATTTGAGTTGGCGATTGACGCCCTCGGTAACATAGTCAATTTCTGTACCGCTCACGACCGACAAGGCATTGACATCAACAAGCAACTCGACGCCCTCGCCCAGCAGCATGTGCAAATCGTCGGCTTTAGCTTCAGCGACCAAATCAACCACGTACATCCACCCGGTACAGCCACTTTGCTTAACGCTCAAACGAACTGCCTTGGCGTCTTTACTCGAACCCAACTGACGCTTGAAATGCGCGGCAGCAGTCGGCGTTACCTGCACAGGTTGTTGCGGATCAAATGATGCAATACTCATAGCAGTCTCCAGGGGTTAACTCATTGCTCATCAGAGCAAAAATGTTTTCGCTTTTTCTATCGCGGCGAATAAGCGATCCACCTCATCAAAGGTGTTATAAAAACTGAAACTTGCGCGAACAGTTCCGGGAATTCCGAACTGATCCATAATCGGTTGCGCGCAATGGTTACCCGTGCGCACGGCAACACCTTGCTTATCCAATAACACGCCAACATCAGCAGGGTGCGCGCCTTCCAACAAGAAGCTCATTACCGATGTTTTATGTGTGGCGGTGCCGATCAATTTCAAGCCTGGTGTCGCACGGGCTTTTTCCTCAGCATAATTCAACAGCGCTTGTTCATGCGCTGCAGCAGCGATGCGATCCATTGCGTTTAAATAATCAATAGCAGCACCAAAACCAATCGCACCGGCGATATCAGGTGTACCGGCTTCAAACTTGTACGGTAATTGGTTAAATGTTGAACCTGCGAACGCAACAGTCTCGATCATTTCTCCACCACCTTGATAAGGTGGCATGGCATCAAGTAAATCTACCTTGCCGTAGAGCACACCCAAACCGGTTGGGCCAAATAATTTATGTGCTGATAACACATAAAAATCACAATCCAATTGCTGCACATCCACAGTCCAATGACTAACGGCTTGCGCACCATCTACTAATACACGCGCACCAACTGCATGAGCCAAAGCAATAATGTTTTCCACTGGATTGATAGTGCCCATTGCATTTGACACATGACCAACAGCGACCATTTTTACGTGCGCATCGAGCATACTTTCAAAAGCAGAAATATTGATGCAGCCATTAGTATCAACCGGGATTGGCTCAACGGTTGCGCCAGTTGTTTGCGCCACTAGTTGCCACGGCACAATATTGGAATGATGCTCCATCGCCGATACGAGAATGCGATCACCTGGCTGCAAGTTGGTTTTACCCCATGAAGCAGCGACCAGATTAATGCTTTCGGTAGTGCCGCGTGTCCAAATAATTTGCTTGGCCGAAGCCGCATTTAAAAACGCAGCCACTTTTTCACGTGCAGCTTCAAATTTGACTGTCGCACGATCCGCCAATGCGTGAGCACCACGATGTACATTGCTGTTGTCATTGCGATAGTAATCGCTAATTGCATCGATCACTGCATTGGGTTTTTGTGTAGTCGCTGCATTATCGAGATACACCAACTGTTGGCCATTAACTTGCTGGTGCAAAATAGGAAAATCGGCGCGAATCTTTTCGACATCAAAATATGCAGCATCGACGCCCACCAAAGACTCAGTCATCTGCCAACTCCGCTAACACACTGGCATCGATCAAACTATTGTCGCGCCCAAAAAGTTTGGCCAAACGCGGTTGCAAATAATCATGAACGACCGGCTGGGCAATCTGCTCCAACAACTCGTTGATGAAACCAAAGCTCAGCATCACATCCGCTTCAGCGCGCGACAGACCACGGCTTTGCAAATAATAGCGGGCATTATTGTTGAGCTGGCTGATAGTAGCGCCATGGGCACACTTCACGTCATCGGCATAAATTTCCAATTCCGGCTTGGTGTTTACTTCCGCTTTATTTGAGGTCAACAAATTTTTGTTACTCAGCTCCGCCAGCGTTTTCTGCGCATCCGGATGAATATAAATACGTCCATTAAAAATTGCTTGGGCAGAATCGCCCACAATCCCACGAAACACTTCATTGGATCTGCAATGCGGAACCCAATGGCAAACATTCGTGTGGTAATCCACGACTTGCTGATTGCGAGGTAGATAAACGCCCTGCAAATCCAATTCAGCGCCTTGCCCACGATGATTTAATTGATAATCAACACGCATTAAACTGGAACCCAAGGCCAAGGCAAATCCACGAAACCGGGCGTTGCGCTGCAAATCCACATGTACTGCGCCTATGTGTTGCGCATGTTCTTCCTCAAGATTCAAGCGATAATGGTGCAAATTGGCACCATCGCCCAAGTGAATTTCGGTCAGTGAGTTAGCAAAACCATTTTGCGCTTCATCACTTGAGAAATAGTGCTCAACGATATCTGCACGTGAATTTTCGTCAAGCAGTATCAATACACGCTGGTTACTCACAGCCGCTTTTGCAGTGGCAACATTGACAATATATACAGGCTTTTCCAACTGCTCATTGCGCGGCACATGAACCAAAATGCCATCATCAAGCCAGGCGTTATTTAAGGTGGCAAACAAATGCTGCTCGCCCTCTACAATTTTTCCTAAATACTTTTCAATAAGCGCTTGTTGGTCTTTGTTAGCTTGCGAAAAGCGCACTATAAATTCCGGCAATTTGCTGGAGTGTGCCGAATCAAAAACGCCGTTAATGAACACCAAACGAAAAGCGTCCAGCGGAATCAGTTCATTTACAAGCGCTTTATCAAGAGTCTGGTTTGCGGTAGCACCCCAGGTATGCAGGATTGTCTTGTGCAACGCTTGCATCGGTGTGTATTTCCAATGCTCGGTTTTGCGCGTCGGCCAGGGTTGCGCCAGCCAATCATCCGTGGCCTTATTGCGTAGCGCCTCTAACCAGGTCAGCGGGTGTTGCTGCGAGGTGAGTCGTATAGCTTGATGCTGAAAATCACTCATGCTTACACAGCCTCATTTTCAAGCCAGGCATAGCCTTTTGCTTCCAGTTCCAGCGCCAATTCTTTACCACCGGTTTTTACAATTTGACCATTTGCGAGCACATGCACATAATCAGGCACAATGTAATCCAACAAACGTTGGTAGTGAGTCACTACGATAAAACTGCGTTCGGGTGAGCGCATAGCATTAACACCGTTGGCAACGACTTGCAGGGCATCAATATCCAAACCCGAATCTGTTTCATCAAGAATGCACAGGCTCGGTTCGAGCAACATCATTTGCATAATTTCATTGCGTTTCTTTTCGCCGCCAGAAAAGCCTTCGTTAACACCGCGTTTCAAAAAGGCCTGCTCAAGGTTAACGCGCTTACTGGTTTCACGCGCGAGCTTCATAAACTCAACAGCAGACAAGTCTGGTTGCCCATGATGCTTACGCCTGGCATCAACAGAAGCCTTCAAAAATTCCATATTACTTACGCCTGGAATTTCTACTGGATATTGGAATGCGAGAAACAACCCTTCGCGCGCACGCTCTTCAATTTCCAGCTCAAACAAATCCTTGCCATTAAACTCAACGCTACCGCCAGTCACTTCATAACCATCGCGACCAGATAACACATTACCCAATGTACTTTTACCCGCGCCATTTGGCCCCATAATGGCGTGAACCTCTCCGGGATTAACGGTCAAATTTAAACCTTTAAGAATTTCTTTCTCTTCAACACGAGCAAACAAATCAGTAATGCGTAACATAAATTTTTCAGTCCGATAATTTTCTAACACGGTAAATTCAATTTTAATCTTCTTGTTGGGCTACGTCGCTCGATGAACTCGCGACTAGCCCAACCTACAAATTCACGCTGACGATTAGCCTACTGAACCCTCAAGGCTTACTTCCAATAATTTGCCGGCTTCAACCGCAAACTCCATCGGCAGCTCTTTAAATACTTCGCGACAGAAACCATTCACGATCATGGACACTGCTTTTTCTGCATCCAGTCCGCGCTGCTGGCAGAGGAACATCTGGTCTTCACTCACTTTTGAGGTGGTGGCTTCGTGCTCGATTACCGCGCTCGGATTTTTACTTTCAATATAAGGAAAAGTGTGTGCGCCACATTTATCGCCGATCAGCAAGGAATCACATTGGGTGTAATTACGCGCGCCTTCAGCACCGGGATTGATCCGCACTAAACCGCGATAGGCATTGGAGCTTTTACCGGCAGAAATCCCTTTGGAAATAATGGTCGAGCGGGTATTTTTTCCGATATGGATCATCTTGGTTCCGGTATCGGCCTGCTGATAATTGTTGGTGAGCGCTACGGAATAAAATTCACCCACACTGTTATCACCACGCAGAATACAACTTGGATATTTCCAGGTTACTGCCGAACCTGTCTCAACTTGAGTCCAGGAAATTTTGGCATTGGTGTGGCACACGCCGCGTTTGGTCACAAAATTATAAATACCGCCTTTGCCTTCTTCGTTACCGGGATACCAGTTCTGCACGGTAGAATATTTGATTTCGGCATTATCGAGCGCAATCAATTCAACGACCGCCGCATGCAGCTGGTTTTCGTCGCGCATCGGCGCGGTGCAACCTTCGAGATAACTTACATGCGAACCTTCGTCCGCGATAATTAGGGTGCGCTCGAATTGACCGGTATTTTGTTCGTTAATACGGAAGTAAGTTGACAACTCCATCGGGCAACGCACACCTTTGGGGATATACACAAAGGAGCCGTCGGAAAACACTGCGCAATTAAGCGCGGCGTAGTAGTTGTCTTTTTGCGGCACAACTGAGCCAATATATTTTTTCACCAGATCGGGATATTTATGTACCGCTTCGCTGATCGAGCAAAAAATCACACCGACTTCGAGCAGTTTTTCGCGGAAAGTCGTTACCACTGAAACAGAGTCAAACACCACATCCATAGCAACACCGGCAAGTGCAGCTTGCTCATGCAACGGGATCCCTAACTTTTCATAAGTACGCAATAATTCCGGATCGACTTCATCCAAACTTTTTGGCTTGTCGTCCATAGATTTTGGGGCGGAGTAAAAAGAGACCGCCTGAAAATCAATATCATCGTATTTGACGTGGGCCCATTCCGGTTCTGTCATTTCCAACCAGGATTGATAGGCTTTCAAACGCCATTCCAACAACCATTCCGGCTCATTCTTTTTCGCTGAAATAAAACGAATAACATCCTCATTCAACCCTGGAGGAAGGGTCTCCGAATCGATGGTGGTATGAAAACCCGCCGCGTATTCTTTCTTAATGAGTTGTTCGACTTGTTCAGACATTGCTTTTACCTTTTTTTGCTGGGGGCTTGTGCCGGGCACTAAGCCTTATGCAGCTTGGCGATAACACTGCGAAGGTGTTCAATCGCATATTCAATTTCGTCGGCTGTGGTGTAACGACCAATACTAAAACGCAGCGACGCTTGCGCTGCTTCATCGTTCAAACCAATCGCTTTAAGCACATAGCTGGGCGACATACTGGCCGAGTTACACGCAGAGCCGCTGGAAACGGCCAAATCACGTAACGAGAGCAATAACATCTCGCCGTCAGCATTACCAAATGAAACATTCAAGATGCCACTCACGCAATCAGTGCTGGAACCATTGCGTTTTACTCCTGGTAAATCCGCAATGCCTTCCCATAAACGGTCGCGCAATACTTTTATGCGCGCTGCCTCATTAACTAATTGTTCAGCAGCCAAGCGCGCAGCCTCACCAATTCCCACTAACTGATGAGTGGGCAATGTGCCAGAACGCATACCGCGTTCATGCCCACCGCCATGTATTTGTGCTGCGATTTTTACTTCACCCGCACGGCGCACGTAGAGCGCACCAATACCTTTTGGTCCATAAAATTTATGCGCTGAAAGCGAAAGCAAATCCACGCCGAGCGCCTTGACATCAACCACAATTTTTCCGGCACTTTGTGCAGCATCGCAATGAAATAAAATGCCGCGCGCGTTACAAAGGCCACTTAAAATTTTGATGTCATTGATGCAGCCCAATTCATTGTTGACCTGCATGACACTCACTAAAAAACTATCGCTCCGCAAGGCGTTGGACAAAGTATCAGCCGTGATAATTCCCTCTTGCGTCGGTTGTACGTGAGTCACTTGAAAACCTTGCGCTTCCAACCAATTGACAGGATCGAGTACAGCCTTGTGCTCAATCGCCGACACAATAATATGGCCACCGGTTTTGTGCGTTGTGCGATAGGTTTCTGCAGCACCTTTAAGCGCAAGATTGTTCGCCTCGGTCGCACCGCTGGTCCACACGATTTCACGCGGATCAGCGTTAATCAAACTGGCAACTTGCGCGCGAGCCTCTTCTACTACTTCCTCAGCTTGCCAGCCGTAAAGATGAGAGCGTGAAGCAGGATTGGCGAAGGTACCTTCAAGTGTCAGACATTGCGCCATGCGTATTGCCACTTCAGGGGCAACCGGAGTTGTCGCGGCGTAATCTAGATAAATGGGCTTGCGCAAAACGGTCAATACCTTGGAGTAAGGTGAAAATACAGTTACAGAATTTCACTCACAGCAATGTGGGATTCATCGCAATGAGTATTGATCAAACGCTCATCCTGACGCAGGCGCACCGACTGGATATCATTGCGCGCCACCAAATCGGCGAGCGTAATATCGCTCAGGAAGCGATGGATCTGTGCGCTCAAATCTTCCCATAGATGGTGAGTCAAACAGACCTCACCTTCCTGGCAATTACCTTTACCTTCACAGCGCGTTGCATCCAGGGACTCACTCACCGCATCCACCACCTGGGCAATTGAAATATCTGCGGTGTTGCCCATAAGGCGATAGCCGCCGCCGGGGCCACGTACACTTTTGACTAGCTTAAAGTGGCGCAAACGCGCAAATAATTGCTCCAGGTAAGACAAGGAAATCCGTTGGCGTGTAGAGATATCCGCCAGACTAACGGGTCCCTGATCGCTGTGCAGCGCCAAATCCAGCATGGCGGTGACGGCGTAGCGGCCTTTCGTGGTAAGTCTCATAAGCGGCTGGGCCTCGTAAAAAATCCCGTTGTTAGTAGTCGCCGAAGGTGAGCAAGATGAGCAGGAATCAGTCGCGACGCCAATTCCGAGTATTTTACTCAAGTATTCAGTCTTTTCCAACGCCCAATCGACTGAAGGGTGAATATCAGATCAATTAACCGGATTTATGTCCCTTTTTAGGATTTATTCTCCCTTAGGATCGCCCTTTTCACCCTTAACTTGCTCGCGCATGGATTCCAGACCGGGCTTCAGTCCAAATTTGGTCATCACCTGGCCACTGTAATGCACATAATTTTGCACCGCCGTCAGCACACCGCGCAGGATATTCAGTTCCATTTGATCCATACGCACACGGTTATATAGACGACGCAGACGGGTCATGGTCTGTTTGGGATTATCGCGATCAAGGAAATTCAATTCGGCGAGCGTTTGCTCAAGATGCTCATAGTAGGTTTCCATCGCCTGCGCTTCTACCGGCGGCATATCCCATTGATGTTGTGGCAAGGTATTACCTTCCGCAGCCTGCAAATACGCCATGCGAACCTCATAAGTGATTACCTGTACTGCGGTCGCCAGGTTAAGCGAACTGTAATCAGGATTCGCCGGGATATGCACGTGATAGTTGCACTTATGCAACTCTTCATTGGTCAGGCCGCGATCTTCACGCCCGAACACAATGGCCACCTCATGACTCCCCGCCTCCGACCAAACACTTTCACCGCATTGGCGTGGGTCTAACAATGGCCAGGGAATACGACGCTCTCGGGCGCTGGTACCTACGACCAGACTGCAACCGGCGATGGCTTCATCCAGAGTTTCCACCACCACTGCATTATCGAGCACATCGGTTGCACCGGCAGAACGCCAGACGGCTTTGTCTGAAGGGTATTCCTGCGGTGATACAAGATATAAGCGCCCTAAGCCCATGTTTTTCATCGCCCGCGCCGCGCCGCCAATATTGCCCGGGTGGCTGGTATTAACCAAAACGATACGGATGTTGGCAAAAGGTTGGGCTGACATAGGCGGATCCCGATAACAAATAAGGAGGTGAGAGTTAAGGACTCAATAAAACGGCGCGCAGTATACAGTCACTTATCACTAGCCTCTAGTGACGACTTGCAGCTATACTGCGCGCCCTTGGCGAGAGGTACTAAGCAAGAGTTGCTTTAAAGTCACCTGCGGCCCCGCTCTTTATACAATCCCTATCCCTGAATTAGTGTTATCTAACGATACCGATCTAATTGCTAACTTATTGCTTTTATTGAATGGTGCTTTATGGAACCCATGTTGACGATTGCCTTGCGCGCCGGGCGCAAAGCTGCTGAGTTGATCGAACGCGCATTTGAGCGTGTTGATTTGTTAACGATCGAAACCAAAAGCCGCAACGACTATGTAACTGAAGTCGATAAAGCCGCAGAAAAAGAAATTATTTACCATCTCCGTAAAGCCTATCCCGATCACAGCATCCGCGGCGAAGAAGGCGGACACCAACCTGGCAAAAACCCTGATTACGAATGGATTATCGATCCGCTTGATGGCACTACCAACTTTATTCACGGGGTACCGCACTTCTCTATCTCCATCGCTTGCAAATACAAAGGCCAGATTGAACACGCCGTTGTTATCGATCCTATCAAACGCGAAGAATTTACTGCCAGCCGTGGCCGTGGTGCTGCATTGAATGGCCGTCGTTTGCGCGTATCCAGCCGCCGCAACCTGGAAGGTGCATTAATTGGCACCGGCATTCCTTTTAGTGGTTATGCGTTTGAACATATCGGCCCTTACCTCGCATGCGTGCAAGAAATTGCTGGCCAAACCTCAGGGATTCGTCGTTGCGGTTCAGCGGCATTGGATTTGGCTTATGTTGCATCAGGGCGCTTTGATGCGTTCTGGGAAATGAATTTAAACGAGTGGGATATTGCTGGCGGTATTTTGTTGGTGAAAGAAGCTGGCGGTTTGATCAGCGACTTTAATGGCGGCGCTGATTACCTGGAAACCGGCCACATTGTGTGCGGCTCACCCAAAGTGTTTAAACCGATCCTGCAAATCGTGCAAAAGAATCTTGGTCACCTTAAATAATCGTGATCAGGAATTGGCAATAAAAAACGGCGAGCCAGGCTCGCCGTTTTTTATTCAGACAATTATCCAGCCGGATGATGCACTGCAATTGAATCCCAACTCGCACGAATAATCCGCTCAAGCATTTCATCATCAACGACAACAAAACCCTGCAGCGATTTGCGTGCGATTTCAAAATAAGGTTCAAAAGCCAGCGAGAACAAAATTTCATCGGGTAAATTTTTTAGTGCTTTATCATCTCTCCCGCGAATAAAGAAAGTAAACAGCGGTTCCAATACAACCTTTGCCTCCTCATGACGACTGCGCAGCAAGTCCGGAGGAAGATGATCAAACTGGCCCTTACTCAAAATAATTGCAGGCTGCTTCTTGAACAGCGACCAGAAGTTGCAGCACATTTGATGAAATTGTTGATACAAAGAAAGCTCCCTGCCTGTGGTAACAAATACTTCCCGCCCGACTGTTTCAATAATTTGGCTGTGCAACTTTTTGATTAAATCATCGCGATCTTCAAAATATAAATACACAGTGCCTGTGGCTACACCCGCTTCTTTCGCAACATCGCGGATGGAGAAGCCGTGAAAACCACGGCTCGCCAACAGGTTTAAAGTGGAATCAAGAATAGTTTCGCACTTATTCATGACTTACCGGCTCGTCTTGCTTCTTTGCTGGAAACCAACGGTGAGATAGACGGAATACCACCACAAAAAATACCGGCACAAAGAAAATTGCCAGTACAGTTGCAGAGAACATTCCACCAAACACACCGGTACCAATTGCGTTTTGGCTACCGGAACCTGCACCCGAACTGATTACCAGCGGTGTTACGCCCAACATAAAGGCGAGCGAAGTCATAATGATTGGGCGCAAACGCATACGCACAGCTTCCATTGTTGCTTCGACCAATCCCATACCATCTTCGTAAAGGGATTTGGCGAACTCAACAATCAAGATCGCATTTTTTGCAGCCAAGCCAATCGTTGTTAACAAACCAACCTGGAAGTAAACGTCGTTGGACAAACCACGCCCCATTGCAAATAGCACAGCACCGATAATACCGAGCGGCACAACCAATATCACTGCGAACGGCACCGACCAACTCTCATAGAGTGCAGCAAGGCAGAGGAATACAATCAAGATCGACAAGGCGTACAGCAGCGGTGCCTGATTGCCAGACTCACGCTCTTGCAGTGACATGCCGGTCCATTGATAACCAATCCCCTGCGGTAATTTTGCGATAATTTCTTCTGCAGCCAACATCGCATCACCCGAACTTACACCCGGTGCCCCCTGACCGATCACATTGACAGATGGCACGCCGTTATAACGCTCAAGCCGTGGCGAACCATAAATCCAGCGACCAGAGGTAAATGCAGAGAAAGGTACCATCTCATTTTGGGAATTGCGCACGTACCAATTTTTTACATCTTCCGGCAGCATGCGATATTGCGCATCGCCCTGAAGATACACTTTCTTCACGCGTCCTTTGTCGATGAAATCGTTCACGTAAGATGCGGCCCATGCGGTGGAAAAAATATTGTTCACATCCGACAGGGAAACGCCCAGTGCAGCAACTTTTTCCTGATCTACATCCAGTTTGAATTGCGGATTATCTTCCTGCCCGTTCGGACGCACACCAACCAGACGTTGGTCTTGTGCTGCTGCACCTAAAAATTGATTGCGTGCCTGCATCAATGCTTCATGCCCTAACCCGCCCAAATCTTGCAACTGCAAATTAAATCCGGATGAAGTACCTAACTGCGTAATCGCAGGTGGAACGAACGGAAACACCATAGCATCTTTGATTTGCGCAAAAGCCCCCATCGCACGACCGGCAATACTTTGCACGTGTTGCGCTTCGTCGGTACGCTCGCTCCAATCTTTCATGCCTACGAACGCGATACCATTATTTTGTCCACGACCG
Organism: Cellvibrio sp. GW822-FHT04B05; assembly: GCF_058800985.1. NCBI lineage: Bacteria > Pseudomonadati > Pseudomonadota > Gammaproteobacteria > Cellvibrionales > Cellvibrionaceae > Cellvibrio > Cellvibrio sp. GW822-FHT04B05. The sequence goes on from NZ_JBXAMU010000006.1 coordinate 54,005, forward strand.
CTGAAACTGAATCCGATTACCGAAAACACTGAACGAACATTGTCTTTTTCATTTTCCAGATAATGTTTTTCAATCTGGTCCATCACCACAATTGAACGCTCTTTGGTTGCACCCACTGGCAATGTCATTTGGGTAAACATGATGCCCTGGTCTTCGTCGGGCAAAAATGAACTTGGCAAACGCATGAACAGTAATCCAAGCACAATAACAATCGCACCGTAGATCAACATGTAGCGCTTGGTTTTGCCTAACATGGAACCAACACCGCTTTGGTATTTATCGGTCGCACGGTTGAATTTGCGATTAAACCAGCCGAAGAAACCACTTTTCTCATAGTGATCATGCTTTACCGGCTTCAACAAGGTTGCACAAAGTGCAGGTGTCAAGGTCAACGCAACGATTACCGATAACACCATCGCCGACACAATAGTGATAGAGAATTGACGATAAATTACCCCGGTTGATCCACCGAAAAATGCCATGGGTACAAACACCGCCGATAACACCATCGCAATACCGATTAACGCACCAGTAATTTGCTGCATGGATTTGCGCGTTGCCTCAATTGGCGATAGCCCCTCTTCCGCCATTACCCGCTCGACGTTCTCCACCACCACAATCGCATCATCTACCAGCAATCCAATCGCCAACACCATCGCAAACATCGTCAAGGTATTGATCGAAAAACCGAATACCGACAAGACAGCAAAAGTACCGAGCAACACAACGGGCACAGCAATTGTTGGAATCAATGTTGCGCGGAAATTTTGCAGGAATAAGTACATCACCAAAAATACCAGGATGATGGCTTCGATAAGCGTGTGTACTACGGCTTCAATAGAAAGTTTTACGAAGGGGGTGGTATCGTAAGGGTACACAATCTCCAAATTCGGTGGAAAAAATCCGGAGAGTTCATCAATACGTTTGCGCACTGCATCGGCAGTATCCAATGCGTTAGCACCCGCTGCCAAAGTAATGGCGATACCTGCTGCAGGAAGATTGTTGTATTCGGTTTCGAATTGATAATTTTCACCACCCAATTCAACACGCGCTACATCACCCAAGCGAATTTGCGAGCCGTCCTGATTTACGCGCAATAAAATATTGCGGAATTCTTCCGGTGTAGAGAGACGTGTTTGCACCACAATACTGGCATTGATTTGCTGGCCCGGCAGCGCCGGAGTACCACCCAATTCACCCGCAGCGATCTGCGCATTTTGCGCGCGAATTTGGGTTGCCACATCGACCGTTGTGAGGTTGTACGTTGCAAGTTTGTTGGCATCCAACCAAATACGCATCGCGTATTGCGAACCGAATAACTGGATTTGCCCTACACCATTTACACGACTCAATTGATCCTGCACGTTAGCAGCAACATAGTCGGCGATATCGTATTTATCCATACGGCCATCACCCGATACAAAACCGATCACCATTAAAAAACCGGCAGACGATTTCGTAACGCGGATACCTTGTTGCTGCACTTCTTGCGGCAACAACGGCATGGACGTTTGCAATTTATTTTGCACCTGAACCTGGGCGATATCCGGATCAGTACCGGCAAGGAAAGTCAGCGTTACTTCACCGCGACCGCTGGACTCACTGGTCGACGACATATATTGCACATTGTCGATACCCGTAAGGCCCTGCTCGATAATCTGGATCACGGTATCCTGCACCGTCTGCGCAGACGCCCCCGGATAAGTAGCGCTAATACTTACTGCAGGCGGCGCCACTTCCGGATACTGGGCAATGGGCAATTTAAAAATAGAAAGCGCGCCCGCCAGCATAATAATGATGGAGATAACCCAGGCAAACACCGGGCGATCAATAAAAAACCTCGCCATATCGTTTACTCCTTGGCCTTGCTGCTAGTGGTATTCGCAGCCGCTTTAGCGGGCGCGCCAGGCTTTACTTTTTGCAAACCTTCAACAATCACTTGATCACCCACGGCCAAACCTTCCAGCACTAACCATTGGTCACCAACTGAACGGCCGGTTTTAATCGCACGAACTTCAACCAAGCCCTGCTTATTAATCACCATTGCCGTCGCATTTCCGGAGCGATCGCGTGTAACTCCACGCTGTGGCGCCAATAACGCATTGGTGCGTACACCCTCCTCCAATTGGGTGCGCACAAACATGCCGGGCAACAATAGACGATCCGGGTTAGGGAATTGCGCGCGCAAGGTCACCGAGCCGGTTGTTTCATTCACGCCAACTTCGGCAAATTGCAAACTACCTTCATGCTCGTAGACAGAACCATCATCCAGTAGTAGCCGAACCTTCGCAGACTCTATCGCCGACACATCGCCCTTAAGCATTTCACGGCGAAGCTGTAACAACTCTTCTGCAGATTGGGAGACATCAACATAAATTGGATCAAGTTGCAGGATACTAGCAAGCACATCTGCTTGCCCTGCACTGACTAGCGCACCTTCAGTTACCGACGATTTGCTGATCACACCATCGATTGGTGCAAGTACTTTGGTGTACTTGAGATTGATACTCGCGGTCTGGACGGCGGCTTTAGCGGCTGCCACGTTCGCTTTGGTCTGGCCGAAATTAGCCAGTGCGTCATCGTAATCCTGCTGGCTGATGGCTTTGGCAACATTCAGGTTTTTGTAACGGGATTCTTTAGCCTGCGCAGCAGCATTGTTGGCTTCGGCACGCGCCAACTCCGCTTGCGCACTGCCAAGTGCGGCTTCATAGGTGGCAGGATCGATTTGGTACAACGGTGTACCTGCTTTGATTTCGGTGCCCTCTACGAATAATCGCTTCTGGATAATGCCACTCACCTGCGGTCGTACTTCTGCCTTACGGTAGGCTGAAGTGCGGCCCGGCAAATCTGCTTGTAATGGAACATCTGAAGCCTTGAGAGTTACGACACCAACTTCGATGGGTGCAGGCGCCGCCGCTGGCGGGGCTTTACTATCGCAGGCAGAAAGCGCTAACCCCATGATTCCTATAGCGAAAATTGTCCTATATCGAACGACTGCGAACATGGTGAACTCCTTAAAGCGCGGTAATGAGAGGCTAAATAAAATACTGCCGGAAGAGGATCGTGCACTTGTCTGTGTACATCTGAACAGCTAAAAGTTGCAGATAAAAATGAACAAATGTTCACTGAACGATAATAAGCTGTAAGTGTTGGAAAACCATCAACTTTTGCACTTGTTAACGATTGTGTTTAAGGTGTGATCACAAGGAGTAAAGCAAACCGACGTTCCATTAGGGCGCCGGAAGAGAGGGATCGAATAGGATTTATTTATCTTGCAGCAGTTTATTAAATACATCGATCAGGCGATGTATATCGACAGGCTTGGTCAGGTAATCAAAAAAACCGGCTTTGCGGCCGCGCTCAACATCGTAGGGCATGGCATTGGCGGACAAACCGATCACCGGAATTTCCCGTGTGTCCGGGTCGTTTTTCAATACACCAAGGACATCATAACCATCCATCCCCGGCAAATTAATATCCAAAATGATCAGATCCGGGCGCTGGCTGCGCGCTTTATAAATCCCTAAAAATGCCTCTTCCGCAATATCCAGATCAAGCTGAGGATAACGGGCAAAAATTTGCTGCAGTAAACGGATATTGGTCGGGTTGTCTTCCACGTAAAGCACTTTGCAATTGCGCTGTACATGCAGGACTGCGGGGGTGTAATCCTTATTCGATGCGTTGCGCGCAATTGAATCGGTATTCCATTCAGTTGCCATCGGAAAGTCGATCCAGAAAGTCGTACCCATCCCTTCTGCACTGGTAAAATCGAGGCGCCCTTGCATCATTTCTACCAGCTGCTTGGTGATTACCAAGCCAACGCCGGAACCTTCAATGCTGGTATTTTCGGCACTTAATCGATTGAAGGGTTGAAAAACTTCGCTCTGACGTTGCAACGGAATTCCACGCCCCGTATCACGTACACTAATACGCAATTGCTGCCCCGGCTGCGCGGCCAGTTTCACTTCAACTTCACCGCCGACATGGTTGTATTTCACTGCGTTGCTCAGCAAATTTAATAGCGCTTGCTTAAAGCGAACATGATCGGCGATGACATAAGTATTGGAAAATTCTGCGAGCGATGACGATAAACGGATTCCTTTTGCATCCGCCTGCGGTTGAACCAAGGTAAAACATTCCGTTATAAGGCGAGAGACCAAGACCGGCTCAAGCGAGACAGTCATATTGCCCGATTCAATTTTCGCAAGATCCAATACATCGTTAATCAATTGCAATAGATGCTCACCTGCTTTGCGGATTTCGCGCACGTTATCAACTTGTTGGGATTTTAAGTTGCCGTCGTACTCAAATAACTGCGTATAACCGAGGATTGCATTGAGTGGCGTGCGCAACTCATGGCTCATACTGGACAGGAATTCCGATTTTGCCCGGTTAGCTTTTTCGGCCTGCTCTTTCGCTTGAATTACACGCTCTTCAGCGCGCTTTACTTCAGTGATATCCATATTGCTGCCCGACATCATAATCGGCTGGCCTTTCTCATTGAACACGGCGCGGCCACGACCGCGAATCCAGCGAATTTCGCCTTGGGTACTAATCAGCCGGTATTCCACATCAAACGGCGAACGTCCGGCCATGTGCTCGATTAATGCATTATCGAATTTGGATAAATCCTGCGGATAAATATGTTTGCGCCAAATTTTTAACCGGTCTTCACCTTCGGTTAACACATCATCCAGATCGTCATAACCCAACAATTCCCAACAGCGATGCGAAAAATGAAATCCACCGCGATCTGCATACCACTCCCAAATACCGTCACTGGATGCCTGGATAATCCGTACCTGCCGCGCCTCACTCTCACGCAAGGCGGCTTCTACTTTTTTGATTTCAGTGATATCAAAATTCACACCCGACATAATCGTCGCGTGACCATTTTCATCGCGCAGCGAATCAGCACGCACTTGCGTCCAGATATAGTCACCATTTTTGGTTTTGATGCGATAGGAAACATCGAGCGGTTTACCACTGCGCAAATGTTGTCGTGCCGCTTCAATCGCAAACTCCCGGTCATCAGGATGCATAAAAGTAAGCACTTTGGAAGCATCGCTGATGCTCTCAGCGTCCTCGGGTCCGTACCCCAAACGCTCCCAAAATCCACCAGACCATTCGATGTGCTGAGTCTGTAGATCCCACTCCCAAAAACCATAACCGCTACCATTAAAGATGCGCTGGAAACGGCCCACGGTGGCACGCAATAACTCAAGGTCATCGCTAAACTGCAAGGAGGGACTAAAACTGATGTGCTCGATCATAGGAATTATTAGCGAGTGGAGAATTTGGTTGGACGATACCCGAGATATCGCGAATGTACAATTACCGAAACCTGCAAACAAAAACAGCGCCTGTGGGCGCTGTTTTTTCAGTTACATTACGAAAGGAGAATCAAGGAGAAAGGTCAGCGCCCTCTTCACCCTCTTTCGGACGTGGCATCAAGTCTTCTTTGGAGATACCCATTGCAACAGTCGCGTTTGCCGCGATGTAAATAGATGAGAAACAGCCGAACACTACACCGATCATCATTGCCTTGGAAAAACCCGCCAACAATTCACCACCGAAGATGAAAAGTACAGTCATTACCAAAAACACCGTAACGTGAGTCATCAACGAGCGGGCCAGTGTTTGGGTCATGGAAATATTCACAATTTCGATAGGGTCCATCGCGCGCAACTTGCGGAAATTTTCGCGGATACGGTCGAAAATTACGATGGTATCGTTAATGGAATAACCAATCAGCGCGATGATCGCCGCCAACACATTGAGATCGAAATCCCATTGAAAGAAGGTAAAGCAGGCAAGGGTTACCAGGGTAACATGCACCAAACCAACTAATGCACCGACGGAAAACTTCCACTGGAATTGCACTGCAACGTATAAAAATACCAGCGCAAACGCAAACAGGATGCCCAAGCCACCGCTATCGCGAAGCTCGTCACCAATTTGTGGCCCAACCGACTCACTACTGCGCAATTGAATAGAGGCACCGGTAGCTGTTTGCAATTTTTGTAACAGTACCTGACTGTAAACAGACTCCAAACCTTTCTCGATGGCAACAGTGGTGTAACCGTCACGCTGACCGATAAGCGTGCGGCCAAAACGTTGCGAATCAAAAATATTGGATTGGGTAATTTGCTCAGGTGTCGCATTGCTGATCACTATTACATCAACAAATCCATCCAGTTCCCGCGTCGGGCGGGCCACTTCAAACAGCGCAGCGCCATTACCTAATTTTGCGATCTCGGCTGTAATTTGATCGCGACCTTTCAACGACATTTGATCCTGGGTACGAATCATAACGTCGCGGTCACTACCAAAGGTTACCGCAACAGGGCTGTGAAGATTTTCCTCTTCCAACACATGACGAATTTTTACCAGATCGGCTGGACGATCAAATTGCACTTCCAGCTGTGTACCACCGGTAAAGTCCAAACCGAGTTTGAATCCTTGAAACACAATAGATGCAATCGCCAGGATCGCAATAACAATTGAGAATGCGTTCGTATACTTACGAATTCCCATAAAGTTAATAACTTTTAATTCATGAGTCATAGCCGCGCTCTCTTATACGGAAATTTTTTGCAGATTTTTTTGACGGCCATAAACCAGGTTCGCCAATGCGCGACTTACCATGATGGAAGTAATCATGGAAGTAACCAGACCAATCCACAATGTGATCGCAAAACCTTTAATTGGACCAGTGCCTACGGCAAACAAAATAATTGCCACAATCATCGTTGTCAGGTTCGCATCGAGAATCGTAATAAAAGCGCGCTCATAACCGGTATAAATTGCCTGCTGAGGAGAAGCGCCGTTGCGCAGCTCTTCGCGTATCCGCGAGTAAATAAGTACGTTCGCATCTACCGCTACCCCCATGGTGAGTACGATCCCCGCGATCCCCGGCAAGGTCAGTGTTGCACCGAACATTGACAATACGGTCATCAATAACAGTACGTTAATAGCCAGAGCGATATTGGCAAAGATGCCGAACACACGATAGAAAACCATCATAAAGATGAACACCATGATCAACGCCCAGATACAGGATTCAACACCTTTTTTGATGTTATCCGCACCGAGTGATGGACCGATGGTTCGCTCTTCAACAAAGTGCATAGGCGCAGCAAGTGCACCGGCACGCAACAGCAACGCAAGCTCAGCTGCTTCACCGGGTTGATCCAAACCGGTGATACGGAATTGGATACCCAATGCGCTTTGGATAGTGGCCAAACTAATGACTTTACGCTCGATATATTGCGTTGCTTTTTCAACTTCTTCACCTGCCGCATTTTTTACAATTTGCGTACGGGTTTTGTATTCGATAAACAGAATGCCCATTTGACGGCCGACATTGTTGCGCGTCACGCGGTTCATTTTGGTTCCGCCGAGATTATCGAGCGTGATATTTACTTGCGGTTGGTTGGTTTCCGGATCGAAGCTGCTCTTCGCATCGGTAACGCTGTCGCCAGTCACGATAAGTTGTTTTTCCAATACAGCATTCCCACGCTGCATTTGCATCAACTCATCTTTGAAAGGAAATTCTTCTTTGTTTGAAACCAAAGTATCGGGCGATGCGGCCAAACGGAATTCAAGGTTAGCGGTTTTACCGATAACACGTTTGGCTTCTGCAGGATCTTGCACACCAGGTAACTGCACAATAATACGGCTGCGGCCCTGACGTTGCACAATAGGTTCGGATACACCCAATTCATTTACGCGGTTACGCAAAGTCACCAGGTTTTGGTTGAGTGCGTAGTCCTCAATTTCTTTCACCGCTGCTTCACTTAAGGTAGCGACAAATGAAAATTCCTCCGCGTCTGCTGCTGCAGTTTGTTTTACAAATTGCATACCTGGATAATCGCCACGCAATGCACTGATAGCCTGGTCAACAGATTCTTGCGTACGGAAACGCGCTACGATTTGGTTGTCTTTATTAGCCACGATAGATGAATAGCGCAGCTTGGCTTTGCGCAATTTATCTTTCATATCATCCGCGCTGATCAATTGACGCTTGGCCACTGCAGATTCGCTGTCAACTTCCAACAAAAAGTGCACACCACCCGCGAGATCCAAACCTAATTTCATTGGCGCTGCCCCCACTGCTTGTAACCAGCCAGGTGTTGTGGGCGCACTATTCAAAGCAACGATGTAGCCGTCGCCCAATGCGCGTTGGATAGCCGTACGCGCATGCATTTGTGCTTCATGACCTCTCAGGCGAACCATGGCCGAGTGACCATCTGACTCAGCGCCGAAGTATTCGATGTTGGCGTCTTTCAATGCCTGCTCGATACGCGACTGCACTGCCGCATCGATAACTTTCGCACTGGAGTCGCCCGATACCTGTACAGCCGGATCAGGGATATAAATATTAGGAATGGAATAAATAAAACCTATTGCCGTCAAGGCGATAAGCATCAGGTATTTCCACAGCGGGTAGCGATTTAGCATATATATTTCCCAACTTATCAACGGCGGGTTTTGAAGTCGTTTCGATTCGCTGTACCGCTCAAATCGTGTACTTTAATTCGCCTACTTTTCTACTTGCACACAATCAAATTGCTGACTGCGGTATGGTCTAAGGCGCCGGATTATACCCTTTAATTCACTTACAACAACGGCGAAGCGATCATTGTTGGGGCGCCGGCGGAACTTCCAAGCCTTGGCGACCATAAAAATCTGCCAAAAATGCATCAAAAGTGTTATCACTCAAGGCCTTACGTATATCCACCATGATCTGTTGGTAATAGCGCAAATTGTGAATAGTATTAAGTTGCGCGCCCAACATCTCGTTACATTTGTCCAAATGATGCAAGTAAGCGCGGGAGAAGTTTTTGCAGGTATAGCAATCGCACAAAGGATCAAGCGGTCCAGTGTCTTCGCGATACCTGGCATTGCGCAATTTGATCACGCCTTCGCTGGTGAATAAATGACCGTTGCGCGCGTTACGGGTCGGCATTACGCAGTCGAACATATCCACACCGCGACGCACGCCCTCTACCAGGTCCGAAGGTTTACCCACACCCATCAAATAACGCGGTTTATGCTTGGGCATTTGCGGGGTGAGGTCTTCCAGGATTCGCAACATATCTTCTTTAGGCTCGCCGACCGACAAACCGCCAATCGCATAACCATCAAACCCGATGTCAACCAAACCACGCAGGGATTCACCGCGCAGGTTTTCGTACATTCCGCCCTGCACAATGCCGAAAAGTGCAGACGGGCTATCGCCATGGGCAACTTTGGAGCGCTTCGCCCAGCGCAGCGATAACTCCATTGAATCGCGCGCCTCATGCATACTCGCCGGATAGGGTGTGCACTCGTCAAAAATCATGACGATGTCCGAGCCCAAATCCCGCTGCACTTGCATCGATTCTTCAGGCCCCATAAACACCTTGCTGCCGTTGATCGGTGATTTAAAAGTCACACCGTCTTCGGTGATCTTGCGCAACTTGCCCAAACTGAAAACCTGAAAGCCACCCGAGTCAGTGAGGATCGGCCCTTTCCATTGCATAAAATCGTGCAGGTCGCCATGCGCCTTTATCACTTCAGTGCCGGGGCGCAGCATTAAATGGAAGGTGTTGCCCAAAATAATTTGCGCACCTATATCTTCCACATCGCGCGGGGTCATACCTTTCACAGTACCGTAGGTTCCTACAGGCATAAATGCCGGAGTCTCGACTGTGCCGCGCGGAAACTTCAACCGGCCGCGACGCGCTCTGCCCGTCTGGCTATCTAATTCAAATTCCATAAAACATTGGTTAGTCACGATCTTCTCTCTGGCTTCTGCTACATGGGGTTAAGGAAAAGGTACTCAGTTAGACGCGCTCACTGGCTGTTGCGCAGCAGCGGGATTGCGGGTGATAAACATGGCATCGCCATAACTGAAAAAACGGTACTGCTGTGCAACCGCTTCCTTGTATGCCGCCATGGTAAAACCATAACCGGCAAAGGCCGATACCAACATAATCAACGTCGATTCCGGCAAATGAAAATTGGTTACCAATGCATCCACTACCTGGAATTGGTAACCGGGATAAATAAAGATATTGGTTTCGCCCTGATAAGGATGGATCGCACCTTTTTGCGCGGCATCAGCATAACCTTGCGCAGCAGATTCCAAACTGCGCACACTGGTTGTACCCACGGCGATAACACGCTTGCCCGCCGCTTTGGTTGCGCGCACCAACTCACACACCTCGGGCGATACCGCCATAATTTCCGAATGCATCTGGTGCTCGACAATATTATCGACGCGCATATTCTGGAAAGTCCCAGCGCCCACGTGCAAAGTCACAAACGCGGTGTTAACACCTTTTGCACGCAACTGCTCCAGCATCAACTCATCAAAATGCAAACCGGCAGTCGGCGCCGCAACAGCCCCCTGCTCTGTGCTATACACGGTTTGATAACGCTCGCGGTCGGCAGCAACATCGTCCCTATCTATATAAGGAGGTAGCGGCATATGGCCGATACGATCCAAAACAACCAACGCTGAATCATCGCCCAGGAATTCCCATTCAAATAACGCATTGTGACGGGCAACCAATTGCACGCGGGTGCCGTCCTGCAGCATAACCTGCGAATCCACTTTGGGCGCTTTGCTGGCGCGGGTATGGGCAAGCACGCGGCGATTATCCAGCACGCGCTCCACCAGAATTTCCACCTGCCCGCCCGATGTTTTCTGGCCGAACAAGCGCGCGGGAATCACGCGGGTATTGTTAAACACCATCAAATCGCCCGACTCAACCAGATTGAGCAGATCGGGAAATAGCCCATGCGTAAGCTGCCCGCTCGGACCGTCCAACTGCAATAAACGACTACCCCGTCGTTCTGCAGCGGGTGCACGGGCAATAAGGGAATCGGGCAAATCGTAAGAAAAATCCTGGCGGCGCATAACAATCAGACAGCTTTTAAAAGGGATTGGCGTGGAAAAGGTCGGCAGGGTAACCCAATTTATGGCTGTTGCAAAATTACCTGCATCAGACTTGCTCTAATTTTATATATGATGGCACCGAAGTCCGAATCCGGTGCGTCAAGGACTCAATCATGTCCAAGAATTAACTGCTTTTTGATCAAGTTGTTTAGTAAATGCATCAACAGGATTACTAAATGGCGGCTTTACGAAGTTTTCGTAATAAGTGTTTGACACACAGGCGCAAATCATTAAAATGCGCACCACTCGCCAGTGTGGCGGAATTGGTAGACGCACCGGATTCAAAATCCGGCGCCCTTAAAGCGTGTCGGTTCGAGTCCGACCACTGGCACCAAATCCGAAAGGGGCTTACAGCAATGTAAGCCCTTTTTTATTGTCGAGATTATTGCCCCATATTTTTTACCTCCCAGTTTTGCCCACCCACAAGCTTCATATCCATCTCGCTGTGAAAAATTACCTAAATACCAAGGCACTATTTCCTCGAACACAATCGCAGACACCGCTACTCTGGCAACCAGAACATTAAGGATTCTCAATGTTCTTGAGCAGGTCTATCTAACGTTTAAATAGACCGTGTTGTTAACCATTAGAAGGAGTTTCGTTATGAAGCCGCAATTGTTATTGAGGCTGGCAACAGCCTGTTCCCTTTTTCTATCCAGCCATACCCTCCTGGCCCACAGCGCTGCCGATGCCCCGGAAGGCGGCTTGCGCGAACTGGTAGCCCAGAGCGCAGCAATCGCTTACGGCAAAGTCGTGGATATCGAATACCGCAATTCCGAACCTACCCGCGAAGAACCCAAAGGCGTACCACATACATTTGTGACTTACGAAATTGGCAAAGTATTTCGTGGATATCTACCCGAAAAAATTATTCTGCGTATTCCCGGCGGTGCTGATGGTAGCGGCGGTGCTTACACCGAAACCACTGCGCCGACGTTTGCACGCGGCGAAGCGGATGTACTGTTCATCCCGGGTGGTGAAGCCGGCGATTGCCAATTGGTAAATTGCGTTGAAGGGCGTTTCCGTGTTGTTGATGAGCGTATTTACAGCGGCTTTGGTGTACCGCTGGTAGCGGCTGAAAAAACACTGGAATTTGGTGGCAAACCACGCTTTGAATTAAACACTATGGAGGTACCCCGCCCTGCATTTGATAAGGTAATCAAACAACCGGATGCAGCACGTTTTATTGAGGCAAATAAAATCGACAGCAAAGGTCTGGAAGAACTGCGCAAGAAATACGAAGCAGAAGCTCCAGCGCTTTATCGTATTAACATAAATGTTGAGGGCTACACCAAACCAGATGATTATTCCGGGGAAGCACCAGCAAGTATTATTAAAAAATATCGCGAGCCATTACTCACCGATGAATTTTTTAAATTGATCGAACACTTCAATGCTGAATTGGGTCAACCGGATTCAAGAGTTGTACTGGCCAGTGCCAAAGCAGCATTTACCGTCAAGCCGCCGGTGGCTGAACTGGTAAAAGAAGTGACAGTAAGCACGCCAAGACCCAGCGCCGAGGAAATCGAATTCCTGAAGCAGTCGGATGAGCCTGTTCGCAAAACCGCGACTGTTACCAGCGCGCCATTAACCGTTAAGTAATATAGGGAGACATATCATGTTACGGTTTAAATTATTAATTAGTTCGTTAATTGTATTGCTGGCACAACCAGCATTGAGCGCCTCCTGGCTTGAGTGTAATGGCGACAGCGGCAAAAAATTGCGCTGGAGCGGCAACTCTACTACTGCACGAATCAACACCATCAGCTTTTCCGGTAATAATCTGACTGCAGTACAACGCGGCATTACCGCTACTAACGCGAATCCATCGCCGTTTGTGGTGAACACCGTTACTGAAACCGGCGGTGTTAGCAGAGGCAACGGACAAAATGAAATCTATGCAAAAAATATTTCACCACCGGGTGTAGCACAGATGAATTACCACTGCTATTGGTTTTTCGGCTGGCACTACGGCTTGGATGAAGTGGATATTGTGTTGGATTCATCCCGCAGCTGGACCAGCTCTACCGCAAAAAGTGCCAACTTTGCCTATACCGGAAGTGCGCTGCCAATTGATGCTGTAATCACTCATGAAGCAGGACATTTCCTCGGCTTGATGCATGTTAATTGGGAATACAACGTGATGGGGGATTCATGGCGTCATCATCACACCAACGGGACAATTGCCAATACCTATTTCGGTGAGGACGCGTCGCACGGTTCACGTGTTCTGTATGGCAATCAGGCAAGTGCATTTAATGATGTATCCGTCAGTCACTGGCGCCGTACCGGAGCCGATGGTGAATATTCCAGCCACGACCGGGTGCGTATCCGTAACAGTGCTGACACTGCCACCTTGTCGCCAATCACCATTGCCGGTGAACCAGGCTTTCGTGTAACACGCGGTACCACGGTACGCCCTGAGTTCACACTGGAAAATAATGGCAAAACAACGCAAAGCAATATCAGCTTTGGAATTTATGTATCCACTAACGATTTCATCAGCACCAGCGATAGAAGAATTGGCGGCGGTACCTTTGGTTCACTCAGCCCGGATGACGTATTGACCACCACAGTTGCGGTCGCTATCCCAAATGATCTGACAGTGGGCCAAAATTATTGGCTTGGAATTATCATTGATGAGAAAAATGAAATTTCCGAGACCAATAACACCAACAACATGGCTTATATTCCAATGCGAATTCAATAAGCGGGCACCACTCGTATCATGCAATCATAAAAAACTGCCGACACAGGAATGTGTCGGCAGTTTTTTATCAACTCATAGCTAGCAGTCAAAGCCCGTTTATTTCACCTGCGGTGACATCCACTCAACCACATCTTTACTCAGGTCGCGCAGGCATTTACGCGTTGCGGAACAAACCGTCGTGCCGGTATTACCCATATCCATAATATTGGTTGATGGGGAAAACTCGTTTAAGGTCATGATGGCGCAAGTGTGTTTCGCCGTTACCATATCCTCACCTTTTATTAAGGCGGCGGTAACTTGAACTTTCGGTAACGACATATCCTGCTTTACACCAAATTGGCGATCATGCCCGCCCAATACCAATTGCTCAATATCAATCGCCAACACCGGGATCACACCATTGCGAATTTTGTCGGCAGTAGCAACCGCCTCAAGCTGTATACCATTGCCTTGTGCCCGCTCGACAAGATTGCTGACCAATACTTTATCTATTTCACAGGGAAATTCAGATTGCTTATATTTGTAGCCCTTCACATTGAAACCAATGTTTTGGTTAACGTAGACGAGCGGTGCATTGGCGCCCAATGGGGCTGGTTCCGATGCCGCTGTTGCCAGCAATGGACAAGTAAACAGAGAGATGAGCAGTGACAGTTTTATAGGTGGGAATTTGATATGTAAGAGTTTCATAGCCTTACCTTTTATGCTGGTGATGCAGTTATAGTGCTGGTGTAATGACACACCCAGCGGTAACTCACAGGATGTGTGTGAGATGAATATATTGCAAATGGCGATGAAAACACTGACCATACAAAAACCTCGTGCTTACCTTTTGCTTACCAAATTTTTCCATTTAGAAATCAATAAGATAGAAATTATTTAAACGCGTACTTTACTTGTATTCAGCAACTCATTTCTTGCAAAATTATACTCATAGTCGCGTCTCACCCGGTGAATCGTGACTCAAGCAACTAATAAGAAAAACTTACCGAAAAAGGTACAACCATGCTGACCGCAACAAGGCTCGTGCTGTAATGGACGCCCATCAAGAAACCAGCTTTATGCTGGGCGATGTCAAAGTCTCGCCCTCACACAACACACTCCGGGTGAACGATCAAAGCCTTAAACTACAACCCAAGGCCATGGCGGTATTGCATTATCTCGCTCGTAACTACGACCGCGTGATCAGCAATGAAGAGCTGATCGAGCACTTGTGGAAAGGCCGCGTTGTCACCCATGGCTCAGTACAAAAAAGCATTAATGCGCTGCGTAGCGCCCTGAATGAATTGATTGGTGACCATGAGTTCATCGCACATTATTCCAAGCGCGGTTATCAACTCACGCTTGAACCACAATTTCTCACAGCGGAAAACCCGGAAATACAAGTCGTCGCCAATAACATCGAAACTCCGGCTGCCAACCATAACCACTGGCGTATTGCACTAGGCCTTATAGGCTTGGTAACGGTCACTATTGCAATCTATAAAGGCGTTAATTGGAATACCCTTTACTTACCAAACAATCACCAAACTGTCTTTAACTCGATCCAGGGCTACACCAATGAAACCGGACACGAGCGCAGCGCGACGCCGCATCCGGATAACCAACACATCGCCTATATCCGCGAAAAACCAGCTGCCAATCAGCCGGGCGAAACCGAGAGTGAAATTGTGGTTCGCGATGCAGCGGGCAAAGACTGGCGCATCGCCAGCAGTAACGACACATGGTTCAAATTAGCATGGTCGCCTGCCGGTAAAAATTTGGTCGCAATTGAAATCAAGCGACGCGACGGCTTACCACTCGGTACCCAATTTTATCAACCGCCGAATTATCTCTATTCCTTCCATATTTTTGCGCTGGATCTTGCGCAAAATCGTTTGCTTGAGAAACAACAACTCAGCCAGTGGCAGGGGCAGATATTCAGTGTCACCTGGTGGGATGACACTACGCTGGAGATTGTTGCCAAACAGGGACCAAATTCCGGCAATGGCCGCTATCGCTATTCGATTGCAGACCAACAATTAAAGCTATTGGATGAATTTGAAGGCGCGGCAAATCCGGTCGCCAGCGCAATTCTCAATCAAAAAACGGCGCTGGCCAGTCGTTATAAAAACCGTATTCAAATTGACTTCCTCAACGCGCAACAAAAGCCGATAAGCCGTACGCGGTTAGATATAACCGCCGCGGATATGAGCTGGATTCCCGATGGTAGCGGTGTTCTGGTTTATGCCGAAGCCGAGCGTAAATTAATTGCCGCTTATTTGGATGGTAAACAAGTTATTATCCCATTAGCAGATAGCAAAGATAAAATTTTCGCGCGCCCGCATTACAGTGCAGACGGCAGTGGTATTTTTTATACCGAAGAAAAACGCAGTTCGAATATTTTATTATCAGCATTGGACGGCACTAAAAGCCGTCTCACTGAAAATACCGATTTTAACTACGCCGCCAGTTTTTCCCCGAATGGAGAGAAAGTGGTTTACGCCTCGGTACGCAACAATCAAATTCATTTATGGCTAGTTGAGAATGGCCAAGAACATCAACTCACCAAGCAACCTGTGCCGAAAAAAGTAGAAAGCATTATTTGGTCAGACAATGGTGAGCATATTATGTTTAATGCAGACAGCCAGCTCTATCATCACAATATACTTACTACCGAAACAAATTTACTTTTGAGTGATACCAATAAAATCGAACCCATAGCCTACGCACCTGCTAACAACCAAATTTTTGCGCTCAAATACAATGGTGAGAGTAGGAACCTGTGGCGCATTGAAGGCGAACAGCAAAAGCAACTTACTTTTGGTGCAGTTGCGTCTGCTGTCGAATTTAGTGGTGATGTATTTTTCCAATATGTTGGCGAAAATGGTTTGTGGGCGTTGCGTGGCAACAATGATACGCTTGAACAAGTAACCCCAAACCTTAATCAATACAACAAATTGCTCAAAGCAGATAATAAGGGAATTTACTTTATCACCGGCGGAATCTGCCAGGAATCAGATGTTTATTATCAGGAATTCACCAGCGCAGACAAAGTAGTATTTATAACGCAGAAAAACAGCGCCGTATCAACCACATCATTTAATATCAATAAAGGGTTGTTGCAAACGGAGTGTTATTTGTCTGAGGCGAATATTGTGTTGATAAAGTGATATGGGAAGGGACAAATTTTTTACGTCTGCCCCTTTTCATTTAATAGATTTAATGCATCAAAAAACCGCAGGTAGCTTCCAGCGCAAAAACGACAGCCTGCTCCTGCACAGCAGCCCTATCCCCATCAAACTGTTTTAATACCGTTTTAATTTCGCCTGTTGCTCTCGCCCAGGCAAACCATACTGTGCCAACCGGTTTTTCCGGTGAACCACCGCTTGGGCCCGCGATGCCGCTGATAGCGACTGAAATATCAGCACCGGAAATAGTAATCGCTCCGCGTGCCATTTCTATGACGACAGCTTCGCTGACCGCACCTTCACGTTCGAGGGTTTCAGCGGATACGCCGAGCAGTTTTTCTTTAGCGGAATTGGCATAGCTGACGATGCCATATTCAAACCAGGCGGAGCTTCCAGCAATCGCGGTGATAGCGGCGGCGACTCCGCCACCGGTGCAGGATTCGGCCGTCGCAATATGCCAGCTGCGCTGTAATAAATGTTCGCCAAGGCGCTGGCTTAACTGACCTAATTGATCATTCATTCTATTGCCCCAAGGTGATGCGCGGATTTGATGGCGCTAGTGTGCCGTCATTTGCGTATTGACGCTAGCAGCGGAAACTTTCAAACGCGTGCAGGAAGGCGATCTATACTCCAAGCCATAACACTTGCGAGAAATTCAGCGTGCAGACAATTCCCGGTTATCACATCAAAACACTGCTTGGTGAAGGCGGTATGGCTAAAGTGTATTTGGCGATACAAAAATCACTCGACCGGCCAGTGGCGATTAAAGTACTGGATGCTAGCCTCAATCAGGACCCGATCATTCAGCAGCAGTTTGAGCAGGAATCACTGTTGGTGGCGCGCCTGAGTCACCCGAATATTATCCAGATTATCGACAAAGGCATTAGCGAGCAGCAGTTACCCTACTTTGTGATGCCCTATGTCAAAAGTATTTCGCTGGAAACTGTACTGCCGCGCAAAGATATTAGCCTTACCCGCAAGCTGGATATCCTGATCCAACTTTGCAGCGCCCTCGCTTATGCCCATCGCAACGGTGTGGTGCACCGCGACATTAAACCGGCCAATATTTTGGTCGATTACGATGGCCATGCGTATCTGGTGGATTTTGGTATCGCCGGTTATTTCACTGCCAACAACGAAGATAACGAAAATAAAAAAGAAATGGTGATGGGCACGGGCGCCTATATGGCGCCGGAGCAACGCGAGGGAACATCGCACACTAACCAGCTAAGCGATATTTATTCGCTGGGTGTGTTAATACATGAATTGATTTTTGGCGTAGTGCCCCTGTTGGCGACAGAGCAAACTTACGAAGCGCAACCACAAGACAAATATTCGATTATCATAACGCTGCGACCGCTCATTAATCGCTGCATTGAAGCTAATCCGACCAAGCGCCCCATCTCGGTCGATGAAGTTCGACAACAATTATTACTCATTGCGCAAGGGCGACATTTGCAAGTCAATCGCTGGGGAACAGAAGCTACGCGCGATAATATTCCACCTAATTACATCTTGCTTGATGTATTAAAAGAAAATCCCTTTGGCGCAACTTATGTAGTGAATGATCCAAACCGCCAACGCTTTTTAGTCATCAAAAAACAAAATCTGGATCATCTCGGCAATGCGCCGCAATGCGCTACCAAACTCACTCAGGTGCAACATCCACATATTGCACGCATTTACGGCACCGGAAAAAATTCCCGGGTATTTATCAGTGCAATGGAATATTTACCTGCTGGCAGCTTGCAAGAACGCCTCACCCAATCGCTCAGTTTTGGCCAGTGCCTGACTATCGCCCAGCAACTTTGTAACGCCCTCGCCTGTGCGCATTCTTATGGAATCGTGCACGGCAATTTGCGCCCCAGTAATATTTTGTTTGCCGGGAACAACCATCTCAAATTAAGTGACTTTGGTTTTCCCGCACACAATTACGGCGACGACGCCCGCTGGTATCAACCCGCCAATGAACCCACTTCAAGCAACACCGATGTCTACGCCCTCGGCGCAATCCTGTTTCAATTATTCACTGGCAATTTACCCAGTACTGAATACTGGGGTTTAAAAAACCATTGGCAATTGCGTAAAACACCCAAAAAATTGCGCACCCTCATCTTACACATTATCCACACTAATCCCACCAAACGCATCGCCAACGCCGAACTCGCCGGCACTGCTTTTAACCAGATCCAGGGGGAGCAAAAAACGCAAGTGTTAGAGAAGATGGTTAGCATCTGAGACGTACATTCACAATTCCTCTCCCTGCTTAAAAGTCTCCTGCCTCACTTCCCGCTTTCTCGTGCCACATATCTCATTGATAATATAATTAGATAATAGACCATCCCTCTATTGACAGTTCTTTACAGCCAAGTACAATTAAAATATAAATATGATATATAAAAACAAGCAAAATAGAGGAAACTATGAAACACAACTCACCATCCGGATTTGCCCGCACCAGCCTGTTTTTAGCCATCAGTATATTAGCTCCCCTTACCACTCATGCGCAGGACAATGAACCGATTGAAGAAGTCGTCATTACCGGTAAATTCCTGAAAAGCTTACAGTCAGCAATGGAAGTCAAACGCAACTCCGCCAGTGTCGTTGAAGCCATTTCCGCCGAAGATATCGGTCAATTGCCCGATGTTTCCATCAGCGACTCACTTAAGCGTTTGCCCGGTCTGGCGCAAGATCGCGACCGCGGTAATGGTAGCCAGATTTCGATCCGCGGTATGGGCGGCATGCTCGGCTTCACCACCCTTAATGGCCGTGAAGTGGCGATTCTGGAAGAGACCCGCAATATCCGTTACGACCAGTTCCCATCTGAATTGATCAACGGTGCACAAGTGTATAAAACCCCGCAAGCTTCAATTGCCGAAGGCGCCGTATCCGGCAGCGTAAATCTGGACACCATCAAACCGCTGGAGTACGACTCAACCAAAGTCGTTGTTGATGTGCGCGCAACCTCATTTGATTTGGGTAGAGACATTGATGACGCTGCAAGCGATGGGATCGGCCAACGTTACAGCATTTCTTATATCGACCAATTTGCCGACAACAGCCTCGGTGTAGCACTTGGCTACTCAACCCGCTCCGAGCCAATCGCCACCCAGCGCGCAGAGCTGTGGAACTATGGTGATACCTGGCATAACACCCAATGGAACGATGAACTCGGTACAAATGTGATCGCACCTTGGGGCGGCTCCGCACTGGTGCGCGGTGGCGAAGACGAGCGCCAAGGCGTGATGGCAGCTATCCAATGGAAACCGAATGACGATCTGGAAATCGCCTATGACGGTTTCTGGTCCTCATTTAATGTGTCTGAACAACAGCGCGGTTTTGATTTCCAGATCGCTGATACCTACGCCGACCAATGGGATTTAATCGACACCATTCCCACTGCTTATACCAATACCGACCTGGGTGCGAATGCGGTGGACTTGCTCTCCGGTACTGTAGGATTGAGCAGCCTGCGTAACATCAACGAAGAGTATGTGCAGAATGACGAACTCACTAGTCACGGCTTAAACGTAAAATGGACGCAAGGGCTGTGGAGTGTCGCTGCTGACACGGGAGTATCTGAAACCAACCGCGACAAGCGCTGGGCTTCTATCCGCACTATTGTTAACAATCCCGGCCGCGCAACCTTTGGTGCAACCGGCGATGGCCGTATGATCTTCGATCTGCTTGACGCTGACCTGACTGATCTGGCGAGCAACAGTATTGGCGATATCCAGGTACAACCTGATGCTGAAGGTGGCGACAAACTCACCTCCTTCAAACTGGATGTACAACGCGACCTCGCAGTCGGCATCCTGAAAGCAGTGAAAGTAGGTTTAGCCAGCTCCAGCCGCGACAAATTTGAACACAGCCAAATCTGGACCCAAAGCGTCATGCAAAACACCGGTAGTGCTATTCCGGTAAGCGCTGTGATTAATGCCAAAAGCGACAGTTATTGGAACGACCTGCCTGACTATCTGAGCCTGGATCGCGGTGCATTAATCAGCTATTACTTCGGCAGCTTGAAAAACCCAAGCCCCGGTGATGCCGACGATCTGATCGCCAGTTGGGATGTGAGCGAAGATATATTTGCGCAATATATCCAGGTCGACCTGGCCACTGAAATCGCCGGCCGGTCATTGACTGGTAATATCGGTGTGCGCCATGTGGATACCGATACCATTTCCCGCGGGTATCAACAAGGTGAAGATGTCTGGGTAGAAGTGACTCCTGGCAACTGGCAGCCACAAGCAATGATCGAGGCCATTTCTGTTGATCACGACTACAACGATGTATTGCCAAGTACCAACTGGACTCTGTCATTGACCGATGAACAACTGATTCGCTTCGCAGCCGGTAAAACCATGGCGCGCGCGCCAGTAAATATGATGAGTCCGAGCCTCAATTTGAATCAGGATCTCTGGGGTTCCAACCCGGGTGAATCCACTTCTGGTAATCCCAGGTTGAATCCATTTCGCGCCGATCAAGCAGATCTGGCATATGAATGGTATTACTCCGAAGGCTCACAAGTTGCGGTGAATCTTTTCTACAAAGATCTGGAAAGTTTTATCGCTCGCGCTGCAGACGCGGAAACTGTGGTGAGCAACGGCAAAGAGTACAAAGTATCGCGCCCTATTAATGGCAGCGGCGGCTATATTCGCGGCTACGAATTGCTGTGGCAACAATCGTTTGATTTCTTACCCGTACCGTTTAACGGTTTGGGTATTTACACCAACTACTCGCACAACGAATCCAACGTTGAACAATTTGTGCCGCTTTACAGCGAATACAAAGCACAGCTCACCGGCCTATCCGAAGACGTTGCCAACTTCACGCTCTGGTACTACCTGAATGGCTTTGAAGCGCGCGCATCTTACAGTTATCGCAGTGCATTCCAGCGCGACATCAATCTAGTAATGGGCGAAGAAGGTATGAACGATTCAGAAGGCTATTGGGATTTGAGTTTGTCGTATGAATTCAACGACCATTACAAAATATCCTTCCAGGTACAAAACCTGACTAACGAGCCATATAAAACCTATGGTTTGGAATCCAACAATCCACATCATATCAACAAGTATGAAGAATTCGGTACTCGTTACTCTGTTGGCTTGAATTGGAAACTGTAATTCGTATTCATTAATTTTATTAAATGTTGCTGCTGGATCTCTTCCCTTATTTACGGCTGCATTGGCAGCCGTATTTTTTTATGGAAGCGTTCGGAATAATGAATAAGTAACAAGTGAATAATCGAGAAAAGCTAATGAAAAAAATATTGCTGCTGCTCACTAGCTATATTGTTTGCAATGCGCTGGCAAACAAACCGGAATCAATTGAAAAACCATTTTATGTCGGCGCTGATCTATCCTATGTCAATGAAATGGAAGATTGTGGCGCAACCTATTATGAGCAAGGGAAAAAACAGGATCCCTTTGCACTCTTTGCCCAAAAAGGCTCTGATATTGTACGGGTTCGCCTTTGGCATAATGCCGATTGGACCCAATATTCCAATCTCGCCGATGTGAGCAAAACACTACAACGCGCGAAACAAAACAAGATGAAAACCCTGTTGGATTTTCATTATTCCGATACCTGGACTGATCCGGACAAACAATTTATCCCCAAAGCCTGGGCACACATAAGCGATACCGATGAACTCGCCCAAGCACTCTATAGCTACACCAGTGAAACATTGGCCGCACTCGATGCGAAAAACCTGTTGCCGGATATGGTGCAAGTTGGCAACGAAACCAATATCGAAATATTACAGCAAGAAAAATCGATTGTGCACGGCATTCCCAACTGGCAACGTAATGCTGTGCTGCTGAATAGCGGTATCAAAGCCGTGCGTGACTACAGCAAAAAATTCAATAAAAAGGTCCAAATTGTATTGCACATAGCGCAACCGGAAAATGCACTCTGGTGGTTCAAACAAGGCACTGAAAATGGTGTGAAAGATTACGATATTATCGGCCTCTCCTATTATCCCCAATGGTCCAGCTACAAATTACCGCAATTACCCGATGCGATTAAAGAATTGAAAAGCACCTATCGCAAAGACGTGATGATTGTGGAAACTGCATACCCTTGGACATTGGAAAATTTTGACAAAGCTGGCAATGTATTAGGTGAAAAGGCGTTACAACCGGAGTTTCCGGCCACCGCCAAAGGCCAACTGCTGTATCTGCTAACCTTAACCCAGCTAGTAAAAACCAGCGGCGGCCTGGGTGTCATATACTGGGAACCGGCTTGGGTAAGCACCCGCTGCAGAACGCTATGGGGCAAAGGCTCCCACTGGGAAAACGCCAGTTTCTTTGATGCTACACGCCATAACAATGCCCTGCCCGCATTTTTGTTTTTCTCGGCAGAATACACCGAATAAATCTTGGCCATTAACAAGATTGACAAAGCGAGAAATATAGTAAGGTAAAGCACATAATGAGAAATGAAGTGAGAGGCAACATGAAAAAATCCCTACAGCTCTTCAGCGCACTGGCACTCGGCAGCTTGATCAGCGCCTGCTCGCCATCACCAAAGCCAGGTTTTATCAGTGATAGTAATTACGATAAAGACTGGCAATTTTTTCGCAGCGAAAACGCGCTCGATTTAGCCACCGCCCAAAAACAACAACACTGGGAAACAGTTCAGATTCCACACACTCCCAAAATCGAACCCTTAATTGTGAACGAACAATTTCAGGGTGATGCCTGGTATAAAAAAACTATAGTGGCAGATAAAAGCTGGGCCGGAAAACAAGTTTCATTGAAATTTGAAGCAGCAATGAATGTTGCCGAAGTATGGCTTAATGGAGAAAAGCTCATCACCCATGTTGGCGGTTATTTACCTTTCACCGTTAACCTTACTGAAAAATTAAAATGGGATTCAGAAAACACCCTGATGGTGCGCCTGGACAACCGCGACAATGCCGTCACTGGCCCCAAGCCTTTAAAAGATTTAGACTTCAATACCTACGGCGGAATCTATCGCCATGTTTATCTACAGCTGAATAATGATTTACATATTACTGATGCAGTAGCAGCTGGAAAAACAGCGAGCGGTGGTGTTTTTGTAACCTATCCGCAAGTTACTAAAGACCAGGCGACTATCAATATCAAAACCCATGTATTTAACGCGCATATCGATCCAAAGAAATTCCGTGTAGTACAAAAATTATCGGACGGTGAGAAAGTTATTGTTGACCAAACCAGTATTTTACAAACAGTTAATGGTAAGAGCGATGCGGAAAACACCATTGAATTATTACTTGCCAAACCGCGCCTTTGGTCACCGAAAACCCCTAACCTCTACAATCTGGTTACCCGAGTGTATGAAGGTGATTCATTGGTTGATGAACAAACCTTACGTATCGGTGTACGTGAGTTTAGATTTGTTGATGGACAATTATTTATCAACGGCGAGAAAACATTTTTGCGCGGCGTAAATCGCCATCAGGAATATCCTTATATAGGCTACGCCACATCAGATGCAGCAGATTATCGCGATGCAGTAAAAATAAAATCAGCCGGTTTTGATTATGTTCGCTTGTCACACTATCCACATTCACCTGCGTTTATGGCCGCTGCTGATGAACTTGGTTTAGTATTATTGGATTCTATTTTAGGTTGGCAATACTTTTCAGAAGATCCGGCATTCCAGGCACAGATCCAACAAACTTGCCGCGATTTAATTCGCCGCGACCGCAACCATGCATCAGTAGTTGCCTGGGAGTGCTCACTCAATGAATCATGGATGACTGAATCTTTTATTGATTCGCTTACCAACATTGTTCACGAAGAATATCCCGGCGCTATGTCTGCGGGCTGGCAGGAATATGGTTACGATATTTATCTGCAAGCGCGTCAACACCGCTTGGAGCACTATAACACCCCAAATAAGCCCTATGTGGTCAGTGAATATGGCGATTGGGAATACTACGCCATGAATGCCGGTTTAAATCAAACCGAGTGGGCCAATCTGCTGCAAGCTGATAGATCCAGTCGCCAACTGTTAAGCGACGGTGAAACACGTTTATTGCAACAAGCAGCAAACATTCAGGAAGCACACAACGATAACTTCAATACTCCCGCATTTGCCGATGGTTACTGGGTCATGTTTGATTACAACCGTGGCTATGCGCCAGACCTGGAATCTTCTGGCATCATGAGCATTGATCGCCTGCCGAAATACAGCTACTACTTTTACCAGAGTCAACGCGATGCGAATGAAGTATCGGATAAGTTTGCATCTGGTCCGATGGTATTTATCGCAAGTGAATGGAATGAAAAATCGGATAAGAATATCCGTGTATTCAGCAATGCTGATGAAGTCGAATTGATCCTGAATGGAAAAATAGTTGCAAAGCAAAAACCGGATACCAATGCCAACAGCAAAAATCTGAATCACCCTCCTTTTACATTCGCCTTGCAAAAATTTGAAGCAGGTGAATTAAAAGCGACTGCTTATATCGCGGGAAAAGCGGTTGCTGAACATAAGGTTGTTACCGCAGGCGTAGCCACTAACTTACGATTGACTGTGGACACCAGCGGTAAGACGCCGCAAGCGCGTGTTAATGATTCAATTTTTGTTTATGCACAGCTAGTCGATAGCAAAGGCAATCCGGTACGAGATAATAATGTGCCCGTAACATTTAATGTTGATGGCGCAGCACAATTAATTAGCCCCACTGAAGTTGTCACTACCAACGGTATCGCCAGCGCGTTGATTCAAATTGGCGATTCACTTGAGGACATTGATGTGGGCGCAGAAAGCAATGGAATCACTTCATCAAGTGTAGATATTCGATAAAAACATAAAACCATTTTTACAATGCGCCAAATTATTGTTTGATGCATAAAAAAACCGCGCCAGGCGCGGTTTTTTTTATTACAACACTTGTTAGGCAGCACGTTTACGTGCAAAACCCAACGCTGCAATACCCATTCCAAACAGTACAAGACTAAAAGGTTCAGGCACTGTCGTATTTCTTACATTAGTGAACACAAATTGGTGATCGTTGTAGTCAATATCACCCAAATTTGGCAAATCCTCAAAGCCAATATAGGTGCCAGCTGGAATCCAGGCATCACCGGCCCAATCAGTAGAATAAGTGTGATTTAAGCCATCTGAATTACTGGTGGCGAGGGAATACCAGGAACCGGATGTAGTCAACACTTGCAATTCAAACACTAATTCGTCACCAGCTGATACGTTTCCAAAAGTGTATTGATCACCATAGGATGACGAGTGGTTCTGCAAACCATAATCACCAACCTGAACTCCATTTGCCCAAAGGCCAATTCTACTGGTGTAGCCAGCACTGGTCGCGAAAAAGTACGCAGTAATAGCACCATCTGCTTCAGCAACAAATGAGTTTGCTGGAGCTGGTGTACCAATGTCCGGATAAGGGATAGGACCCGCTTGAGCAGACATTGCCAGTGAAGCGCATAAAGCAACTGCGGTCAGACTTACTTGTTTTAACATATCTATTCTCCATGAATTAAAAGGCATTAGCTAAAGTTCAAACACAAACGATCAATACCTGAAGGAGCAATTGCCATGCCATATCGAATAATCGATAAAAATCAGAGAGATAATTTTGCTCTACAAATAAGTCAAGCGAGAAGCGTCAAATACTTCGACACCGCTAAATTGAGAAAATAAACCGGCAGATAACCCACCGGCTTGGTTTATAGGGAGGGGGAAAATTAGCGTTTTGCGCGGCTTAATCTTTCTATAACAGAAATCATAAGATCAATTTCCTCGCAGGTGTTATAAAATGCAAAACTTGGGCGAACAGTTGTTTCCAAACCAAAGCGGCGCAAAATGGGTTGCGCACAGTGATGCCCGGAACGTACCGCAATACCTTCACGATTTAATTCAACACCCACCTCTTCTGTTTTATAACCAGCCAGCACAAAAGACAGCACACTTGCTTTGTTCGCAGCAGTTCCAACCAAACGTACACCGGGAATTGGTTGCAAGCGCTGGGTACCGTAAACCAACAAATCGTGCTCGTAACGTGCAATACGATCCATTCCAATACGCTCTACGTAATCAATCGCCGCACCCAAACCAACAGCGTCAGCGATGTTACCTGTACCTGCTTCAAAACGATTAGGCGCTTCCTGAAAAATGATGCGATCGAAAGTGACATCAGCAATCATGTTGCCGCCGCCCTGCCAGGGTGTCATTTTTTTCAGATGTTCTGCTTTACCGTAAACAACACCAATCCCGGTAGGACCAAAAACCTTGTGACCGGAGAACACAAAAAAATCTGCATCCAATGTCTGTACGTTAACACGCATATGAGATACGGATTGCGCGCCGTCCACAACAACCGGAACACCGTTAGCGTGAGCGATATCGATTATTTCTTTAATCGGTGTGACAGTACCTAATGCATTGGACACTTGCGTAACGGAAACCAATCTGGTTCGACCGTTGATTAATTTGCTGAACTCTTCCAACAAAATTTGGCCGGTATCATCAACTGGGATAACGCGAAGTTTTGCACCAACACGTTGTGCCAACATATGCCAAGGTACTATATTGGCGTGATGTTCCAATTGCGAAACGATGATCTCGTCGCCCTCACCTACTTGTTGCTGCCCAAAAGTGTTCGCCAGTAGATTGATACCTTCGGTTGCTCCGCGTACAAAAATAATTTCATCCGCTGATTTAGCACCAAGAAATTTTGCAACCTTATTACGTGCGCCCTCATAAGCATCAGTTGCACGCGCCGCCAATTCATGCGCAGCACGATGAATATTGGAATTCTCATGCTCATAAAAATAACTGACGCGCTCAATTACACTTTTCGGTTTCTGTGTAGTCGCCGCATTATCAAACCATGCCAACGGCTTACCATTGACACGCTCGGATAAAATTGGAAAATCGCGACGAATCGCATGCACATCAAACCCGGAGTTCTCTGCTGCAAAATGTCCTGATTTTGCCGTATTACCAAATACCGGTTGTGCCCCGGAATCGAGAAAATAAAAACGCGAATCAGGAGCTGGAGTTACTGTAGGAGCAGGTGAATCAAATTTACTAAAACTGAATTCAGCAGCAAGTAATTGTTGAATATCCGGCTCACCGGGCAAATGCGCTGCATTAGGTGATACCCGATCTGAACCCACTTGCGGCTTATGATAATCGCCCGCATTGGATTCCAGACCTTGAGGCACTTGCAAATCAGGGTTCGCTTGCGATCTGGCGGGAGCGCTAGTCACGAAACGATTATCGGCCAACAATTCACGTAAATCATTTTCATCCGGCAAACCAAATTCATGCGGTGAAACCTGAGTTACTAACTGATCAATCTGCAAATTCGCCATAGGGTAATTACTGGCGTTATCCGCAAAATAATAAGTCGGTGCAGGAACAGCGGCGGCATGTTGGTCTGTAGTGGGTGAAGTAAATGATGGGGTTTCACTGGTGCGACCGAGTTGCGGGCGCTGCTGACCATTAGCAAAACCCGCTGCCGGAATATTGGGTTGCAAACCGGATACAATCGGCAAGGCTGTAGTTGGCAGCGACTGAAATATTTCGTTGGCCATAGCGGCAAGAGATTGGAGGTCAGGCAAACCTGGATGCTCGGACATATCAGCACTCTTTTAAATGTTCGCTAACCCGCTGCATGGAAATTTTCCATAGCAGCGAATTATTATCGATGTTAAACCAGTTACTTATTAAAACAGCTACTCACTGAATTAGTGCTTACAACTGTTTGCTGAACCGGATTACTGCTTGGCATTTCTGCTCCGCATTATTGTTTGTAGGTATCGGGACTATTTGTAGGTGTCGGGATAGTCGTGATACTTACCTACTTCAACATCTTCCAATACGGCAACCGCATCTTCGGTAAGAATCGCCAAAGAGCAATAAAGTGAAATCAAATAAGAGGCGATGGCGTTGCGACCAATACCCATAAAGCGTACAGACAATCCCGGGCTTTGCTGGCCGGCCAAACCAGGTTGATAGAGTCCGACTACACCTTGGCGTTTTTCACCAACACGAATCAATAAAATTTTGGTTTTGCCATCTTCATCAATCGGCAATTTATCCGATGGGATTAACGGCACGCCACGCCAGGTAATAAATTGCGAACCGAACAAACTTACAGTGGGTGGTGGCACACCACGACGGGTACATTCGCGACCGAAAGCTGCAATCGCCAATGGGTGTGCAAGGAAAAAGCCCGGCTCTTTCCAAACTCTCACCAATAACTCATCCAGATCATCCGGCGTAGGTGCGCCAGTCAATGTGCAGATACGTTGAGTCTCATCAACATTAGCCAACAGACCGTATTCCGGGTTATTAATCAACTCGCTCTCTTGACGCTCTTTGATGGTTTCAATCGTCAGACGCAATTGTTCTTTGATTTGATCGTGCGGGCTATTATACAAATCCGACACACGGGTATGCACATCTACCACACTGGTCACCGCATTCAAAAAATATTCGCGCGGCTTATCTTCGTAATCAACAAAAGTAGGTTTGATTTCTGATTCATCACGCTGTGAACAGGTCACCGTCACCTGACGCGGATTTTTAACACGGTTCAAACGGAAGATACCTGCCTCAACCGGAACCCATTGCAGGAAATGCACTAACCACCGGGGAGAAATTGTCGATAATTGCGGCGTAGTCTTGGTGGCATTGGCAAGCTGCCGTGCAGCATTATCACCAAGCGCTAATTGGACTTCATTTTCGGTAGACATCCCGAAGGCTCCTTTAAATTCATGTAGGCAGGATAAAAAGAATTGGATAGAACAAAAATCTATATAAGAAAAAACACTAAGCTAAGATCGCATTGTTCTAAGAGAGGCTCAACCGGCTATAGCCATCAAAAAAGCAATGGATAAATATGTTATGAAAATGCTGATTAAACAACAGTTTGAAGAAGTGACTTTTCCTTTACATCACTATCTGATTTTTCTTGTCGTTCACTAAGGGCAAGTAATTCTGATGCGGAGAGATTTAATGCATTCGCAATTTTATTAATCGTTGCAAGCGATGGTACCGCTACACCGCGCTCAACTTCACCCAAATAAGTTCGGTTAAGACTGGCACGATCTGCAAGCACCTCCTGTGAATATCGATGCTCTTCACGCAATTGTTTGACGACGCGCCCAAAATAAATAGCAATACTCATACATTCGCCTCTTGCGGCACCAAATTGCGGGAACTTGCCTGGGTAATACTGCTGCCGGGCGGCACACTGCGCGTTAACCACACATTACCCCCGATGGTAGAACCTTTTCCGATAGTAATTCGCCCAAGCACCGTAGCGCCCGCGTAAATCACTACATCATCCTCAACAATCGGGTGACGGGGCAGACCTTTTTGCAAGGCTCCATTGTCATCCGTCGGGAATGTTTTTGCTCCAAGGGTAACAGCCTGATAAACACGTACTCGCTCACCTATCACGGCGGTCTCTCCAATCACCACGCCTGTCCCGTGATCGATAAAGAAACCGCTGCCGATCTCCGCGCCGGGATGTATATCAATACCGGTAAGCGAATGGGCCAACTCCGCCACAATACGCGCCAATAACAATACACCCAGTTGGTACAGGGTATGGGCCAAACGGTGATGGATAATAGCGAGCACACCCGGATAGCAAAGCAAAACTTCATCAACACTGCGCGCAGCGGGATCACCTTGGTAAGCCGCCTGAATATCGATATCCAAAATACGGCGCAAATTCGGTAATGCCGCCGCAAACAAGCGGACAATATTGGTGGCTTGTAACTTTAACTCGGCCTCATTGACTTGATTGCCTTGCTGGCGGGCGACGTAGAAAAGTTCCAAATGCACCTGTTGGAGCAATTGGTTTAATGCGGCATCGAGCGTGTGACCGACATAATAATCTTCGCTCTCTTCACGCAATTCCTGTGGTCCCAAACGCATAGGGAAAAGTGCACCGCAAAGATCACGGATAATCTGCTGTAGCACATCGCGCGAAGGCAATTCACGCAAACCCGGCTCACGGGTGCGTCCACGTTGGTTGCGCCAATCGTTACGGGCATTGCGCAACTCTTGCACAATCTTATCCAATTCCCAATTGGCGGCATTAGTGGAGTTAAAATCCGGGCCTTTATTAATGATGACGGTCATTGTTATTCTCTTGTGAATCCATGTTTAAAAAATCAACTGTTGCTGAGCCCGGCAGGATTAACGCTAACAACTTGCTAATCCTGAACCCAAGGCAGGCCGCGCTGACGCCAACCACCGCTGGCACCACGTTGTTGCTTTTCATCCAGATCACCTTCAAATCCTTCACGAACATTAAATACATTTTTAAAGCCCGCTGCTGTCGCTGCGGCTGCGGCTGCGGCCGAACGCTTGCCACTCCGGCATAACAAAAGGATGACCGCATCCTTGGGCAACTTGCTCTCCAGCTCACGTAAAAAGCGAGGATTCTTGATCAGTGCCGGCCCAACCTGCCAGGCAACATGGAAAGTATTGGGAACATGGCCGACAAACTTCCGCTCTTCTGCCGCACGCACATCAACCAAATGCGCATGGCCGCCAATAAATAGCTTCCACGCCTCATCCGGAGAAACTTTACCTGCGTAAGCCAATCCCTCAGCCTGAGCTTCATTTCTTGCAGCGAGTAATATTGCTGGCAGCTCCACTTCAGCTGCTGGAGCAGCAGCGCTACTCAATTGAATAACCGTCATAAAATGTCCTCTATCCCATTGCGTGTTTACTTTTAAACACTCATTTGTAATGGCGTGGATAACCCTGTTCAACAGTGCAAATATAATGATGGGTATAGGCAATTGGAAAGAATATATCTGTATATCCTTATAATCATGCAACGCAGAACCTGCCCGTTCTAATGCTCGTTATAAGCTGAGAATATTTAATTATTTTCATAACACGACGCGCCTCTCTAAGATGTGCAGCCATAACCGGTTATTTTACGAGACGCAAGGCCACGAAATGCCACTCACAGAATTAATGAACTACTTTAATGATCAATTGCAAACGCAAGCGCGTACCAAGTCATTACCCAAAACCGGCTTCTTTAAAGCCGATAACATTTATTGGAGTCGCTTTGGTAGCTTAATTCTGGGAAGTAAGTTTGAGGCAATCCATACATTCACTGACGATAGCATCATTGGCTATAACAGCGACCTGCTGGTTCGTTCCGCTGCGGGTAATTCACTCGATATTGATAGTATTTTTAATTCATTAGATAACAACGATCAAATCATTCATTTGGATCGACTGGTACGCACACTGCATTCACTAAATTATTTGCAGCAATTTGATGGCCGTAAAGATTTATTGTCATTGCAAGTACAACCGCGCCATATCATCAGCGTAGTAAGCGACCACGGTAAAACCTTTGAAAAAATATTGAGCGATTGCGGTTTGGGTCCTGAGCGAGTGCTATTGCATACCCGTTTATTGGATACCTCCACACTGCCACATTTTCAGCAGGCATTAGCAAGCTATCGCCAGCGCGGTTACAAAATTGGTATTCACCTTGGCAATGCACGCGAGCTGGATCTGTTAATTAATCTTGGTTTAACGCCAGATGTTATTTTTGCAGATCATCCAGCGTTGACCCAATTGCTGATTGAAAAACCCTTGCCAGCTGAATTTGATCCAAGCCTGCGTATCCTGATTGCTAAAAATCCCGGCATAGATGTCACCACCAGCAACGGACTTGACGGTTATTTATTTAATGCTGAAGATACTTATACATTGCCGCAATCGGCATTTTCTTAACGCTAGACGAGTGAGTGATTGACGCTGTCATGTGCCAGTTATTAGGAATGAGTTGCAAAAAACCGACAAGCATAGGTTTTTCGTTTGAGGGCTTTCGCGCACGCGGCGGTTTGACCGATGAGCATAAAGACGGCTGGGGTATCGCCTTTTTTAACGAAACCAGTGTTGATGTGTTTGTGGATCATGAACCTGCTGCCGAATCCAAATTGGCAGAGCAAGTGCACCGTGCCGACATCAAATCAAAAACAATTCTTGCGCACATCCGCAAAGCCACCGTAGGTGAAGTCAAGCTGAGCAATTGCCATCCATTCCAACGCAACCTTTGGAACAGTGAGTGGGTATTTTGCCACAATGGCGATTTAAAAAATTTCAATCCGCAATTAACTGGACAATTTCTTCCGCAAGGAGAAACCGACAGCGAACTGGCATTTTGCTATTTACTGCAACAGCTGGAACAAGCATTACCAGACGGAGCAACCAGCGCTGTCGATTTATTTAACATACTGGATAAACTCAGCCGGGAAATAGCAACTTATGGTACATTCAATATTATTTTGTCAAACGGCGAGTGGTTATACACTTATTGCTCTACGAGTTTGGCTTACGTAGAACGTAAATATCCATTCACCACCGTAACGTTAATTGATAAAGATTTGTCATTGGATTTAAGCCAGCACACCACCCAGGACGACAAGGTAATCCTGATTGCAACCAAACCACTGACGCTGAATGAAAACTGGAAAATTTACGCCGAGCATGAATCTCGCCTGTTTAACGATGGTGAACTGTTATTGGAGCGCAATCAGCTGGAAGTTGCTTAACCGGTATTTGCGCAATCACTACTTACTGTATACACAATTACATTTGCATAAGTGATCAGCAATAAAAAAACCGGGGGATTTACCGTATGTTGTAAATCCCCCGGTTTTTTTACGACTCTGAATAGAGGTTATCAATAACCCAAATCGAGACTGGCCTCAGGTGCTGTCGCAATAATCCAGGCCAACACAGCAGAAATAATGACTATCAACAACAGTGCCAACCAAATGCGCGATGAATCAATGGTTTCAGCTTCTTGCAAGCCATGCACCGGTTTTTTTCCGGTAACCATTGCTTTAATTAAATTTTCGCGCTTAACAAATACATAAAATAATACGGCACCCACATGAATGACTACCGCACCGACAATCCAATAAAATAATTCTTTATGTACTGCGGTGAGCTTCAGGCTCAATTCATGGGAGACATAACCATACAGAGGGCCGATATTGAATATCTCATCATTGGCAAATAGGCCGGTAACCGCCTGCAATAATAAAACCAACAACAAAGTTAATACCATTAGCGCACCCAGCGGATTATGCCCTGGGTAAGATTTAGCTTTGCCTTTGGTAAGATGAAACGCATACCGGACACTTTCAATGGGATGGCGAACAAAATTAGCAAACCGCGCATGGTGGGTACCAACAATTCCCCACAAAATTCTAAATACCAAAAGGATGACAACAAAATAACCGGCCCACAGGTGATAAGTGAAATAACTTACCCCCAACCAGTTAGTTACATAGGCAGCAATAAACGAGATAACCAATAACCAATGGAAAACCCGCGTCGGCAGATCCCAGATTTTAAGATGGGTGTCGACAGGACTATCAACAGTCGTTGTGCTTTCTACAGATTCAACAATTTGCTCAGTCATAATCAGATCTTGCCAAATTCTTTTAATGAGTTTGAATGAAAAAACGCACCATCCTGAATGCAAATCGCTCTTGATGCGGTAAAACAACAAGAGCGATTATCGGGTTAACTATCCCAGCCTACCCCACCCTAACAATTACTTTTCCTTATAACCGTCATGACAGCCTTTGCAACCTTCAGCAACCGCTTTTGCTGCATTTTTAAAAGCATCAGATGCGGTTGACTCTTTGGCAGCAATTTGTGCAAGTGCAGCCGCATTTACCTGGAAGTCTTTAATTTGCTTCTCAAAGTCTGCTTTTTTGGTCCAAACCGCTGGTTTGGATTTGGTGTGCGGCGCACCCAAATTTGAATCTTCGGGGAAAGTACCGTCCAACAATAAACTCAGGAAGGCAACACGCTCTGCACGCTTGGCAATATCTGCCTGATTGTATGCAGCCTTACCTTGCAGCACGTCACCAATTGGCTTGAAATTGTTAGCAATCAAGACAAATGCGGCTTTGCGAACTGCAATAGCTTGCTTGGCAGCAGCAGGATCAGCTGCTGCTGTTTGCGCCTTGGCATCATCGGCGGCAAACAATCCTGCACTTGTCGATACCAACAGAGCAGCACCCAAGAGTTTTAATGAGAGAGCTATTTTCGATACACGAGTCATTAACCATTTTCTCCTATTCATATTTAAAGGCTAACCGGTATAACCATTATTGATTTTGCGATCTGTGAATGACAAAAGGTCTAACGTAAAACCCCTCTATGAAATCATTAACAAGACCACTTAAGGTAAAAAAGATCATTCCAAACGGACCATAAAAAATGATCCAAAATGACACCCCCTGAAGGATCCTAAAGCAAATTGTTTACAGCAAAGACTATGCCGGAAAAAATCACCGCAACTCTTTTTACCAGCGTTTAGCAATCGCGAATAATTTGCTGATTAATTGAGCTATTAACATAGGCTCTGATTGTTTTTCAACAGTGAACAACCCGATAGGAGATTATTGCAGTGCATAGATAAAAACAACCTGCTGATTAACAATCAGTGCAATTTTGCGAATTGTTTATTAATAGACAGCAATGGTAAACAGACAGATGTCTATTTTAAAACAGGAAAGATTTGCATTTAGGTTAATACATGTGACGTATTCAATTAAAGCAACAGTAGCTGCAAGCATTTCAACAAAATCAGTTGAGCTTAAAGCAGCAGATTTACTTCCATTGCCTTTTCCAATATTGGTATACCGCTTGCTGTGTCGACTGCGGAAACATCATTTATTAAGGAAACAAGCAATGAAAAATATTAAACAGTTTTATGGCGTCGGCCTGCTGACGTTAACCAGCTTCACGTTCCCGTCCGCGCTGGCAGCCGATAACAATGTACTGGAAAAAGCTTATAAAACATTAGGTGCAGACAAACTTTCTTCATTGGAAATCAACGGTTCAGGTAGTTGGTACCAATTTGGTCAATCACCTGCCCCCGGTACCGCATGGCCAGCGTTTGACGTAAGCAGCTACACAACTTCAATTAACTTTGACACCGCATCAGCCAGAGTTTTGCAAACACGCAAGCAAGTAGTAGAAGCGAATCGTGCTCGCCCGGTTCCAGTTGAGCAAAAACCCGATCAATATGTGAGTGGTGATATCGCCTGGAACATTGCCGTACCACAGGGTGCTCCAGCAGGTACAGCACCTGCTGCCCAAGCACAAGCCGCTGCAGTTGAAGAGCGTCAGGCAGAAATTTGGACTACTCCACAGGGCTTTTTAAAAGCAGCGCAAAAAAACAATGCTATTGTCAGCCAGGAAGGTGTAAATACCCGCGTAGAGTTCACCCGCCAGAAAAACAAATATGTTGGCTTGATTAACAAGGCAGGCCAGGTAGAGCGTGTGCAAACCTGGATTGATAATCCGGTATTGGGCGATACTCCCATTCAAATTACTTACAGCAATTATAAGGATTTTAACGGAATCAACTTTCCTTCCCATATTGTAAAAACCCAAGGGGGAGCGCCGGTACTTGACATTAAAGTTGCATCAGTAAAAGGCAATATCACTGCTGACTTTCCAGTACCTGATGAAGTAAAAAGCAATCCAAAACCGGCCATTACTGTTGCAAGTACTGAGTTGGCCCCGGGAGTTTACTATCTACAAGGTGGCACTCATCACAGCCTCGCCATTGACCAGAAAGATCACATTGTGATCGTTGAAGCACCACAAAATGAAGAGCGTTCTTTAGCGGTGATCGCCAAAGTTAACCAACTTATTCCCAATAAAAAAATTACTCATGTAATCAATAGCCACCAACACTTTGACCACTCTGGTGGCCTACGCACTTATGTTGATGCGGGAGCAACCATAGTGACTCATGAGTTAAACAAACCATTCTATGAAACTGCGTGGAAGCAACCACGTTCAATTAATGCCGATAAACTTTCCATATCGAAAAAAGCGGCTAAATACCAAACCTTCTCTGACAAATTAGTACTGGATGACGGTCAACGTAAAATTGAAATACACCAAATTAAAGATAACGGACACAATGATGCTTTTGCTTTGGTTTATTTACCCAAAGAAAAAATCCTTATTGAGGCGGACGCCTTTACACCACCGCCACCAAACTCTCCGGCGCAAACATCAGTTAATCCGTTTGCCGCCAATCTCTATGAAAACATCAAACGCTTAAAATTAGATGTAGTGACAATCGCTCCCTTACATGGCCGCTTGGTAAAACTGGAAGAATTAAATTCATTTATCACTGTTGCCCAAAATTAATTAACAACATTTAAAAAGTATCAACAAAAAGGCACAACTGGCTATTCAGTTGTGCCTTTTTTATTAAAGCCTTTTATTAAAACTTTTTATTAAAGACAAGTGCATTGTTTAAAACATAATCTGTTTGTATAACATCAAATCAATGACATC
Organism: Cellvibrio sp. GW822-FHT04B05; assembly: GCF_058800985.1. Lineage (NCBI taxonomy): Bacteria > Pseudomonadati > Pseudomonadota > Gammaproteobacteria > Cellvibrionales > Cellvibrionaceae > Cellvibrio > Cellvibrio sp. GW822-FHT04B05. Next base: position 91,188 of record NZ_JBXAMU010000006.1, read on the forward strand.
AAATCAAACACATCATCAATGCAATGATATTCAAAATAATAAAAATGATTAAAATTTTAATTAATTACTATAAAAATCATCACCTTATAAAAATTAAACTCCTTTTAATTATTTGGTATACCGCTTGCTATAACAGCTCGTCGATATAATTTAATAGTTCTGGAGAACGAGATGATTGATAGTTTCAACACACTCACAAAAATCAAAAAAACAGCTAAACATAAATTTCGCACTAAGCCTTTATCAGCATTATTAACCAGCATTATTTTACTTGGTGCAGGTGTCGCTTATGCGCAAGAAAATGAAAAACAAGCGCCGCTTCCGGAAGACACTGACGTTAACGAGCTTTTGGAAGAAGAACCAACCAGCGCCGGAGGAAAAAGAAGTCCCAGAGTGCAGGAGCTGGTTACTATTGGCGTGAGAGAAGTAGTTGAAAGAAAACTGGCAACTGTTCACGAACAACCGTTTTCTCAATCCATTATTTCCGGTGCAACGCTTGACCGTGAATTGGGCCTTGATTATGAAGCCATGTCAAAACGACTTGCGAACGTTACATTTAATCAAAACAATACCCGCGGTGCATCTCTCTCTATTCGCGGCGTCGGTAAGCGCGCCTTCGCTGAAGTACAGGACCCAAGTGTATTGGTTATTCAAGATGGTGTTAGTTTTGGTTTAACGGCACAAGGTAACTTTGATTTTTATGATGTAGAAACCGTAGAGGGTTTTCGCGGTCCAGTAGGAACATTAGGTGGTAAAGGGGGAAGTTCCGGTGCGATATATGTCAACACCAAAAAGCCAACATTTGAGCCGAGCAGCGAATTAAGCATTGCCTATGGTGAGCGCGATACAGTAATACTAAAAGGCGCCTATGGCGGACCTGTAATTGACGATTTATTAGCATGGCGCGGCTCCTTTGTTGTTGATAAGCAACGCGGTTATTATGAGTCGCGTTATGACGAAAACTATAGTATGTACAACAAAAATCGTGTAAGCGGCCGGTTGCAATTTTTACTTACGCCGACTCCGGAGCTCAATGCACGATTGAGTATCGATCTTGAACCGCGCGGACCGCAATTGCAAAACGGCTTAACCTTTTATGTAGATCAACCGGAACGTTATGCTGATGGCTCACTCACCGATCCTTCAGGCACCACTGCAAAAGCAAAACTTGCGGGATTCACCAACGCTAGCAACGTATATACACCTGCGCGCTCATGGTTTGTTGGTCGTACATTTACCGCAAACAATGTTTACACTTATGATGATTATCTCGCTAATGAAGATGATGAAACTGTCTATTTTAATGAGAACCAGGGCCAGACAGTATCAAACAAAGGTGCGTCTTTAAATATCGATTACGCCTTGGAAAATCACAAATTAAATTCGATAACGGCATGGCGCGCTTACACATTCGATGCGCATAACGATGAAGGCACACCCTTTGATATCAACATTGATGGTGGCGGCGGTGTTTTTTACAAACAATATAGCCAGGAATTCAGTATTCAATCTGATAAAGACGGAGCCTTCGATTACATTGCCGGATTATTTTTCTTTCAAACCGAAAATACCATTACATCGAAAACCGGCTGGGGTTCTGATGCAGGTGCATGGTTCGCCACCACAGCACAATACAATACATTGGAAAGAAATGCGGGTGTAAACCGTGGAGCAGGCAGAGCGCTGCTACAAGATTCTCTGGATAACGGGCGTAAATTTGGCGGTACCTATGTTGAAACCGAAAGCAATGCAATTTACGGTAACGCAAATTGGCATTGGCATGAATCGGCAACATTAACCGCGGGTTTGCGTGTGGGATCAGAAGACCGTAGCACCACTGATGAAGTGATTTTGCAAAACAATGGAGCTGGAACCAATCTTAATCCTGTAAGTGTCCGCGGTTACAACCTTGGTGGATTTGCATCGCTCGCTTCTGCAACCACTGTCAATGGCGTAACCTACCCTGCCGGAAGTTTGGGGCAAGTTGTTGGCGGAACATTTATTAATAATAATTCTGCGGAACAGTTGCGTGTCGCAGATCAGGTTGCTAATACCTATTACGGTGCAGCCATTACCGAAACACCAGGCCAGGCATACGCCAGTCTCACTGCTGCACAACGAGCGCAAATCGCTGCTGCAAAAAGCATCCGCGCCAGTCAGATTGGTCAATTAATTCCGTGGATAGAAAGTCACTACGACGATACAATCTATACCGGCACGTTAAGCCAATCCTATGAGTTTAATGATCAGGTGCGCGGTTATGTTGCCTGGCAATATGGTGAAAAATCCGGAACTGCCTTTAATGTTAATGGTGAGCCACTAGGCGTAAAACCGGAAAAAACCACGGCCTATGAAATCGGAGTAAAAACAACACTCTTTGATGATGATCTGATATTCAATATCAACCTTTTCAGAATGGACATTGAAGATTATCAGCAAGCCATTCGCAAAGTCGATGAGTGGGCCACACAGGACAATATCAATAATGGCCTTGAAAACCCTCTCGCTTATGTCACCGCACAAGGTAACGTTAATGGTGTGCGTGTAGAAGGTGTTGAATTTGATGGTTACTACACCGGCATTGAAAATTTCAGCTTTCGTTTGAGCGGTGCATTTAATGATGCATACTACACCGACTTTAAAAACTCACCAAAACCTGCCGAATTAAATTATTTAACTAATCAATTTGTAGACCAAACCGGAAAGAATTTACCCGGCGCAGCAAAATGGACAGTTAACCTCGGTGTAGAATATCGTTTGCCAGTACTGAACGCTGCTGAATTCCATGCAAGCTTTAACACTGCTTACACCAGCGATTATTTGAACCTGGATGATTTGTCTTCTTACTCCTATACACCCGGTTACAGCCGCACCGATGCGTCCATTGGTCTTGGTTCGCTGGATGGCAACCTGGACGTGAGTTTGATTGTGAAAAATGCGTTTGATGATCGCACCCATGAGCGCGGTTGGAGCAGCTATGCGCCCTGGCCTTACCCACGCTGGGTTGGCGTAGTATTCACTGGAAAGTTTTAATGCACCCTACTTATCAAGACAAAGAAAAATACAATCTTAGTCAGAAGAGAATTCTCAGGTGAGAATATTGCAACGATTAAACCTCCAAGTTGATCTGATGCAACATTCATGGACGAAAAAAAATCGCGGCCTTGCACAGTAAGGCCGCGATTTTCTATTGGGTAACTTTGTGTAACGAATAATTTTAACCAGGGAAAAACATGACTGATACCTTACGGATTTCATATGACGTGCTTTGCCAACGCTTGGCACAACGCCTGCACGAAGCGGGTATTCCGCAACAGCAAGCACTACTGGAAGCCACCATTATGGCTGAAGCAGATTTACAAGAAGTTCCATCCCATGGAGTGCGCATGCTCCCCGGATTATTATCCGCACTGGCGGATAGCCGGGTAAAAACAAACCCGGTCTTTTCATTGGAGCGCGAGTTTGGAGCAATTTGTGTATTGGATTGCGGTAACGGACCGGGTAGATATGCAGCAGCACATGCAATGGAGCAAGCCAAAACACGGGCAAAGCAATTTGGTGTTGGGATTTGCCTTGCGAAGCGTACCACTCACTGGGGTCGCGCCCATGCTTACGCGAGTCGTGCAGCACAAGATGGTTTTATCGGACTCTGCACTACCAATGCCATCCCCAGTATGGCAATTGGCGGTGCAAAAAAGCCGGTGATTGGCAACAATCCTCTTGCGATAGGCATACCCGGAATTAATAACAGCGAACCCATAGTGCTGGATATGGCGATGAGCCAGGCCGCAGTGGGCAAAGTCGGTACTTGGCTGCGCGAAGGAAAATCCTTACCTGATAATTGGGGAATCGATGCGCAAGGCAATCCAACCAATGATGCCAATGCAATTCTTTCCGGCGCAGTGCTGCCTATGGGGGAACACAAAGGTGCGGGATTAGCGGTGATGATTGAATTGCTTACCGCCGCATTGGCCGGCGCCGCGTTTACCCAGGAGCTATTGGCAGGCGACCAAAGTGGTATAGATCCAAACTCCAGCAAAATTTTTATTGCACTGAATGTGAATGCATTTATCGAATTGCCCGTATTCAAACAACGGGTACGACATTTTCTGGATTATTTGAAAACCGAGGCAACCCCCTTCAATTATCCCGGTGAACGCGGCTGGCAAGTCCGGCAACTTAATTTGCTTGACGGTGTTCCGCTACACAAGGAAATAATTGCGCGTCTGGAATCGGTAGGGGTAAATCTTCGCGGTGTATTCAAATAGCAACTGTAGCAAAATAAAAACTGTGATAATCAGGAAAGGTAGAAGCAGGGAAATTAAATCAGAGAGGAGACAAGAGTTGATAACATCCTTGTTATCCTAAAAAAGACACCTTAAAAAATATCCAATAAGAGACAAGCTTTAGCGGGTGTATTTATTAACCCGCTTTTGCTAACTGCTGAACTTTTTCCAATGCCGCTTTAACATTTTCAGCAGGTGTCACACCACCAATAGTCGCCGCGATTTTTCCATCAGGGGTAATGATAAAAGTAGTGCGCTCTGCAAAACCGTGTTCGATTACTTTACCACGTGAATCTACTTTTCCTTCAGCAGCTTCGCGGACATTCAGCTCAAATGAACGAGCAACCTTTCCACCAACATCAGAGCCTACAGCAAATTTCCCTGCACAATATTCAGGATCAGCAGAAAAATCGTTGAGACGCTCAATGCTATCGAGTGATACACCAATGACTGTCGCACCCGCCGCCGCAAACTTGTCACTATTCACGGAAAAAGTATGTGCCTGGATATTACAACCACCGGTGTAAGCTGATGGATAGAAATAAACGACTACCGGACCTTTCTTCAAGCTTTCCGCCAACGAAAAGTTAAACGGTTTACCGGCAAGCGATGCTTCAAGGTTAAATACAGGCGCTTTATCGCCCTCTTCTAATGCTGCAAATGCTGATGTACTCATTAATCCCACCGATAGTCCTGCCATCAGACCCAATGTTAATAAACGTTTCATAATCTGTACCTTATTAGTGAATGCTATAACTTGAAAGAGGACGACGTTTACAAGCTCGAAATATAATCGTTTAAGGCTTTAATTTCATTATCCGTTAACTTGGCGGTAACTTTATTCATAATACCCTGGGCACTATTGGTACGCTCTCCGTCGCGCCAATCGCGCAGCTGTTGATCCAGATAGTGCCAATCCTGGCCACCGATTACCGGGATAAGTTCCACCGCCAATCCTGCAACCGGTGATGGTTGATTCGCAGTAAGTCCGCGCCCGTTAGAACCATGACAAGTGGAACAGGCTTGAATCTGCCTTGCGGAATCGCCCTCAAGGTACAGTTTCTTGCCCAAAGCATTGTTCCCTGCCCCATCACCTTTCATAACCGGCTGCGCCGCATAATACGCAAATATATCCGCCGCTGTTTCGTCATCAACCGTCCTTGCCATCATCGCCATGAAATCATTGTGGCGTGTGTTGGTGCGAAAATCATTAAATTGTTTTAATAGATACGCAGGATGCTGTCCTGCCAACTTGGGAATTTTGCCGGATTCATTGTCAGCGTGAATATTTCCATCCGCACCGTGACACTCCTGGCAGCGCTCATCGGCAGAGGCAATTTTGCCATTCTCCACACTCGCGGTATCGAGAAGCGAATAATCAGGTTCCTCAGCCAGTGCAAGCAACGATGCAAATAAGGAGCAACAGATTAGCAGGCATAACCTGATAAGAAGACCGCGCAATAACAGCATGTTTAGTCTTCTTTATAAAAATTATGGCAAGTTTTGCACGCGCGGGATAAATCGGTCGCTGCATTTGCAGCGCTTTCAAAATCGTTTTGCTCAATAAAAGTCACTATCTCGCTAGAGAGTTTGACACTTTTTTTGGACAACTCGACCGCTTCTGCCGAGTCCGGTTGGGCAATAAAATGTTTTTCAACTACCAGGAACAATTCATTAAGCATTTTCGCGTCTGCAATCGCAGCGTCTGCTTCTTCGAGTGCAATATTCGAGGATAAACTGTCATTGATGTCTTCGATGTTTTGCATCAAATCCATATCCATTTCAGTTTCTTCAGCAACGCTGGCGATACTGATAAGGAAGCTACTACTGATTGCTATTACAACTAAACGTAAAACACCTGCAAAATTGCGCATAAAGTCCCAAAAATATTTTCAAAAATGGGGGCAGCACAAGCTGCCCCAAAACATTACTACGATGAATTAAGCCAGAATTTCCTTAACTACTTTACCGAACACTACAGTAGGACGCTCTGAGCGGCCGTTGTTAATGAACGTAGTCTTGAGGTGATTCAAACCTAACAGATGCAATACGGTCGCATGTAAATCATAGGTATCAACAGCAGTATCTTTATCTGCAACCTGAACACCCAACTCATCAGTGCCGCCGTAAGTAAAGCCAGCTTTCAAACCACCACCTGCCATCCACTGGGTATAACCCCAGGGGTTGTGGTCACGACCGGTACCGCTCTCACCCCATGGAGTACGTGAAAACTCGGAAGTCCACACAACCAAAGTTGTCTCCAGCAAACCGCGCGATTTCAAGTCTTCCAACAAACCGGCGATTGGCTTGTCTACCATTTTTGCCATCAAGCCGTGGTTTTTATCCAGGTCATCATGCGCGTCCCAGCTGGTGATTTCAGTTTCACCCTCAGGTGCACCGCTCACAACTTGAATAAAACGTACACCGCGCTCTACCAAACGGCGCGCACGCAACAGACTGGTTCCGTAGCTGCCGGTAATCGCATCATCAATGCCGTACAATTTTTTAGTTGCGTCAGTTTCTTTGGAGAGATCAACAGCTTCCGGGGCTGCAACTTGCATGCGGTCTGCCAAATCGTAAGAGCGTAAACGCGCTTTCAATTCCGTATCCAATGGACGATTTTCCGCACCCAATTTATTCAAACGATTCAATAAATCGAGCGAACTGCGTTGTTGCGATGCAGAGCGCAATTCAGGGCGATCCAAATAATAAATGGGTGAATCACCCGGACGGAATGCGGTTCCTTGATAAACCGCTGGCAAAAAGCCCGAATTCCAATTCACTGAACCAGCACGCGGTTCAGATGCACCGTTGTATAGTACGACGTAAGGTGGCAAATCAGGGTTAGCTGAACCCAATGCATAGGAAATCCATGCACCAAGTGATGGGCGACCCGGGTTCAAATCGCCGGTATTCAATTTCAAAATTGAAATATCATGTGTTGCACCAATGGTTACACTGGATTTGATAAAGGTCAGTTTGTCAGCATGCTGGGCAAGGTTGGGTAATAAGTTGGAAAACCACGCCCCACTTTCACCATACTGTTTCCAGGAACGATTATTGGAAACGAACAATTCATTTACACCGCCCTGTGTACTGGTCTTGATACCTTTCAAGAATGAATCAGGAACACCTTTACCGGCTTGCTTTACCAATTCCGGCTTGTAGTCATACAGATCCAATGTACTCGGTGCGCCATTCTGGTGTAACCAAATTACAGACTTGATTTTTGCCGGAAAATGCGGATCTTTAGGTGCGAGCGGATCAATCAATTCAGCCGCCGATGCCGCTGAAATATTAAGTCCGGGAATAACGCCAGCCAGTGCCGCACCGCCTACACCCAAGCTACTATTTTTTAAAAAATCGCGACGTGATTTATTGTCCATTGCATTACTCTCTTGGTAAATGTTGTTAAATAAAAAGTTGTTCAGCGAATTGCGTATCAGAAGCGATACGCAAATTCGTTGGAGTTAGCTACTGCATGTACCAGGTCCACAAAAGCTGCTGCTTTGAATGGATCGAGATTTTTGGTGTCCTTCAATCCGGTAGGTACAGCCACTTCAAATTTGTCAGTCCAGGTTTTGTTCTCAACCAATTTTTCCTGTTCTTTCAGGAAGCTCTTAAGTGCCGCTTTTTCTGTGCGGGTTGGCTTACGTGAGAACAAAATTTCGTACAGCTTATCCAACTGTGCATTTTCATTTGCGCCCGCTTCCGAGATGACACGACCGGCAAGTGCTTGTGACCAACCAAATACAACATCACTATTAAACAGAGTCAGTGCCTGCAGGGCCGTTGTACTCACATCGCGCTTGTGATGTGGCTTGGATGGATCAGCCGGGTCAAACGATGCGGTCAATGGATAAGGCAAACTGCGACGCACAAAAGTGTAAATACTGCGACGCTTGTGATCGTTTGGATCTTTTGCCTCTTCCCACAATGCACCACCCTGACCGTTGTTCAAGGTATTACCCGCAACCAAACTGGAAGGCACTTTCGGGAATACTGCTGGGCCGCCGATAGTTTCATCCAACTCACCCGATGCATAGAGCAAGGAGTCGCGCAGCTCTTCTGCTTCCAAACGTTTGCGTGGATATACCGCCAGCAATTTATTGGCAGGATCAACCGCAACCACGTCAGAACGTTCATCAGACTTTTGGCGATACACTGCTGACAACACGATTTCACGCTGCAGTTTTTTCGGGCTCCAACCATTTTTCACAAAATCAGCGGCGAGGTAATCCAACAATTCCGGATGCGTTGGTTTTTCACCGGCGCGACCAAAGTCTTCTACAATGCCTGCAATACCCTTGGCAAATAATTGCGCCCACACACGGTTGACATACACACGGGTAGTCAACGGATTTTCCGGACTGACCAGCCAATTCGCTAGCGCTGTACGACGGCCCGTTGAGGTGGCAGTCGGAGTAATTTGCAATTGGGTGTTATTACCGGCCCAAAGCTTCGGCAAACCTGGCTCAACTGCTTCCAATGGACGCTCATGGATACCATTGAAACGTACATGGGTCGGCGGTGCCTCTGTGCCTAACTCAGTGAGTGCGGTATAGGTTTTTGAGCCGCGACGCGGACGCAAGTTGTCGTATTTTTTCAACTCGTCAGTAAGTTTTTGATACTCAGCCCAACGTTCAACATTCGCAGGGTCATATTGCGGATGGTGCTTTTCGGACGTTTCGCGCAAATAACCAGCGATATCACGCTCGGACGCTACCGCATTCAAACGGGAATTAACCCACTTATCCAAAGGTGTCCATTGGTCTTTTGGTTTGAAAATCGCATCGCGGCTATCAGTCAAATAGCGCTCGTTGTGATATTTACGCCCTTTCTCGCGCACCTGATCCAGAATTGCTTTTTGCTGGTCAGTAATCGGCTTGATCGCTGCCTGATACAGAGCCTGTGAGGTAATAAAATCGACATCCCACTGGCTTTCAGTACCCTTCGCTAACTCGGCGCGCTCGTTGGCAAAGGTATTGGCAAAAAACGCTTGCAATTGGAAATACTCGACCTGGCTAATCTTGTCGATTTTATGGTTGTGACATCTCGCGCAACCGATAGTAGAAGCCAGAAACGTTTCGCCGACCAAATCGGTCATGTCAGTAGAAATTTGATAGTGACGCTGAACCAAATCGCGCGAGTTAAAGTTATCGGGATAACCGGCTAACAGTCCGGTAGCGATTTTTGCTTCCTGGCTATCAGGCCACAACTCATCACCGGCGATTTGCTCACGAACAAATTGGTCGAAAGGTTTATCTTCATTGAATGATTTGATGACGTAATCGCGATAGCGCCAGTTGTTAGGACGGGTTTGGTCATTTTGGAAACCCGCGCTGTCAGCATAGCGCGCCAAATCCAACCAGCGACGCGCCTGACGCTCACCGAAGTGTGGCGATGCCAACAAACGATCAACTAATTTCTCATAAGCATCGGGTGAGCGATCTTGTTCAAATGCCGCAACTTCTGCCGGTGTTGGCAATAAACCCAATAAATCCAAAGTAACGCGACGAATATAGGTTGCGCGGTCCGCTTCTTCCGATGGCTTTAAACCATATTCATTTAAACGAGCCAGAACAAAATTATCGATGGGAGAACGCACCCATTTACTCCCACCAGCATCTGGTACCTGTACACCTGTATTGATTGGCAGGTAAGCCCAATCTTTGGCTGCATTACTGGTAATTGGCTTAACCGTTTCTTTTTTTGCCGCTGCCGGTTTTTTTTCAGATGCTTTGGCAGCCTCTGCTGCATACGCAGACCCAGCTATAAACACGGATGCGGACAAGCCGATAAGAACGGCCTGAACTATTTTCTTCTTGTTCATCAACTCACTCCTAAAACAGATGATGGCTTCTACTCGTAACACCACCGGGAACACCAAAGCGACAAAACTGCTGGCATTAACAATTACAAAAGCCATTGATTTATCAACAGCTGCAAAAGACAAATCCATAAAAGCAACTAGCGAGCCATGTTTTGGAAGCGAGTAAAAAACAAAACCATTTTTGCTTGTAGAAGGTTGAATCTATTGATAATTTTTTTATTAAACTATTTTTAGTACACCGCAGAAAATCCTGCTTATAGACACCAACAAACGGTTTAGTGATGGATAAAAAACATCAAACAAAACAACTGCATTCTTGGCAACACGGAATTTTTAACAGCCAACAGCATTGGGAAATTCAATCTATGATCACCTGGTGCAAACTGATTATTTTTGAACACCGGGTAGCGATGAAAATGAGGTAAAAAATAGCTTAATTTAGTTATTAAAAAAATAAATTATTCATAAACCAAGCGTTTGTTTTGTATGACTTTTTTAAATTGCGGAAAGACCTCAAAAAAATAGTTAAATTTTCAATGGCATACAAATTGCCAAACTCCTGTTGTCGTCTTAATTCGAAAACCAGGAGTCTCTTGATGAGCATCGTTAGTAAAAAATCAACACCCGTAAAAAATGCTTCTTTTTCAACACATAAAAATCGATTTTCTTTATCACCTTTAGCATTTTTTGTTGCCAGTGTTTTTGTTTCATCAGCCGTTGTTGCACAAACAGCAGACAATGCAAATTCTGCCGCTGCACAGAATGCAACTTCTCAAAATACCGCTGCGCAAAATAGTACAGCTTCGACAGCCGGGCAAAGTGAAGCCAAGAAACCGTTGGTATTAGGTACTGTGACTGTACGTAGCCGTAACCGTATTGAAAAACTGCAAGACGTTCCGCTCTCCGTATCGGTTGTGCAAGGTAAAGAACTGGAGCGCTTGAATGCTACAGACATCAGCGCCCTCACCCAACGTCTGGCAAACATCTCCTGGAACCAGGGCAACCAACGCACCAGCAGCCTCTCTATCCGCGGCATTGGTAAGCAAGGACAAACTGAAGCACAGGATCCAGCTGTTGGCTTGATCGTGGATGGCGTCAATTACGCCTATAATGCACTCTCTTCCAGTTTTGATTTCACGGATATCGAAACGGTGGAAGTAACGCGCGGACCACAAGGAACACTACTAGGTAAAAACAGCAGTATTGGTGCTATCAACGTCACCACTAAACGTCCGTCGTTTGATCCGGATTTTAATTACTCGCTTACCATTGGTGAATGGGACACAGTACAAGGTCGTTTTGCCGGTGGTGGTCCGATCATTGATGATTTATTGGCATGGCGCGGCACCCTTAGCGTGAGTAAAGGCCAAGGTGATATTAAAAATGCTTACAACAGTGATGAAAGTATTTCTAACAAAGAACGAGTTTCCGGGCGCGTACAATTTTTATTAACACCGAATGAAGATTTCAGCGCACGCTTTGCATTTGATGCCCAACCGCGCTCTGGTGAACGCACTAATGGCCGGACTATTTATACACCGACGCCAACAGAATATTCTAACGGCGCCCCAAATCCACAAAGCGCCGAAGCCAGCACTCGCTTAGCACGCCGTTGGTTTACGCAAAGCCCTAATTATACTTATGAAGGCAGCTATCTCTATGGTGGTGGCGAAAACGAGTACAACACTGATGGCCGCCGCCCACTCATCACCGGCAGCAATGGTGCCACTGCAGAATTAAACTGGAAATTGGATACATTCACCATCACCTCAATTACCGCGTACAAAGATTACCATTTCAATGCAGTAAATGATGAAGGTACACCGTTTGATATCCAACGTAATTCCGGTGGGTTTTTTAATGACTACAAACAAAAAAGCCAGGAGTTACGTTTAAGTTCACAACAAGGCGGTTTTGTCGATTATCAAACCGGTTTGTTTTATTTGGATGTGAATAACGTTGCTGAATATCAACGCGTATGGGGTAACGATGCTGGTGCCTGGTTTGCCAGTAACGCCCAATACACTACGCTCGATAGGGATTCTTACGGCCGTTACCTGTTAATTAATTCACTCTCAGGTTTAAACATGGCATGGAATAGCCCGGCTGGTTTTCAGGATATTAATAACGAAAGTGCTGCAGTATTTGCGCAAGCCAACTGGAATTTCACTGACCAGTTTGTATTGACTACCGGTTTACGTTTTACTCGTGAGGAGCGCACCAATCGCACCGGAACCTACATTAAGGATAGTGGTTTTGGTGCTGAGCTGAATCCGGCGGTGGTAAACAATGTCAATCTGGGTGGCTTTCACTCTATCAATGCCGCTACCAAAATCAGCGATGACCTTACCATTCCAGCGGGTACACTGGGGCGCGTAGTCACCAATCCAGACGGCACCAAAACATTTATTACCGATAACTCGACAGCACAACTAACATTGGCTGATCAGCTTGCTAACGAATATTTTGCTAAAACAATTAGCGGTGCACCCGGTGATACCTATGCGAGCCTGACCGCCGCACAAAAAGCGCAAGTGGGCGCAGCAAAAGCACTTCGCCAATCGCAAATCGGGGTCGTGTTTAATGAATTTGATGTGGAACCTTACGAAAAAACCTTGCCCTCTTTTGTGATCAGTCCGACCTACAAATGGAACCAAAACCTGACCACATACGCCTCCTGGCAACATGGTGAAAAAGCGGGTATCGCGCAAGCAACAAACGGTATTTCCAATCTGGTAACCGAAGAAAAAATTGATGCTTATGAGTTGGGTGTAAAGACATTGCTATTGGATAACACCCTGGTATTTAACCTTGCATTGTTCCAAATGAATATTAAGGATTACCAACAAACCAGCCGTATATTTGACGAATACACAACCACCCTCAACCGTCAAGCTGACCCAACTGCGGTAGATGTCTACACTAACGCCACCGCCAACATTCCCAAAGTGGAAGCACGCGGTATTGAAATCGACAGCATCTACACTGGTATCCCCAATACTACTTTGCGCTTTGCCGGTGCTATTACTGATGCAGAATATGTAGAGTTCACTAACTCGGCACAACCGTCAGAAGATAGCTACCCAGGTGCAGATCCCTATAAAGATGTGAGCGGTGAAACTTTGCCCGGCGCATCAAAATACTCGTTCAACATTGGTGTTGATTACCGCCTGCCAATTGGCAGCGGTAAAGAATTCCACACCAATTTGAATGCCCAATACAACAGCAAATACAACTCGGATAACTCCCTGTCAACGTACGGTTGGATTGAAGGCAGAACGCTGGTGGATTTTGGTATCGGTATCGGCAATGCCGATCAGACGTTTGATGTAAGTGTGATCGTTAAGAATTTGTTTGATGACGATACCCCAAGCACCCGCACGTGGAATAGCTACACACCTGCTAACCCACGCTGGGCTGGTATCAGCTTTAGCGGTCGTTTTTAATTACCGGTAGCCAATCAATTCATTGCGGTGAATTGATTGGCAATACATTGGTGATGTGATTTCAAGGAGCAGCAAATTGATTACATTAAATTTTCGCCGGACTGCACTCGCAGGGTTATTGTTACTGGGTTTTAATACCACAACACATGCAATACCCAGCGTATATCCAACCGGCACTACTATTTACAATCCCACCAAAGCCTATAACTCCTATGTGTTATTTGCCGGACAAGATAAAAAAACTCACTTGATCGATTTGAATGGCAATGTCGTTCATGAATGGAATTACAACGCTTTTCCACCAGTATTGATTGATCCGGCGCTTAACAACGGTAAACGCGGCCATGTGCTGGTTCAGTTATCCGGTGAAACCGGTGGTCGCGCCAATGCGACAACACAATCTATTGGTGAAGTCGATTGGAATGGCAAGGTAGTGTGGCAATGGGGTGCTGCTGGTGCGCAGGATGCGTACGCAAGTAATGGTACCGCGACTGATGCGAGCGGCTATGGCACTAGCATTCGCCAACACCATGATTGGCGTCGCCTGCCTAACGGCAACACGATTATCCTCGTTAACTATGTGATCCCGGTAAAAGGCTGGAAGGCCGAAAAATTACTGGAAGATGGTGTATACGAAGTCAATCCTAAAGGCGAAGTGGTGTGGAAATGGGCTGCCTTTGAACATCTGGACGAATTCGGCTTCAGTGAAACATCTTTAAAAATATTGCGCGAATCATTAACCCGCAACGATAAAACTATTCCGTTCGACTATTTGCATTTCAACAATTTATCCGTCGTTGGCCCTAACAAGTGGTATGACGCAGGCGACCAACGCTTTCACCCCGACAATTTATTATTTGATGCACGCGAAGCAAACGTAATTGGCATTATTGATAAGAAAAGCGGAAAAATTGTGTGGCGCATCGGCCCGGATTATCCACCGTCAATTAATCAATTTAATTTGCCTCGTCCTGTTGACCAAATATCCGGTCAGCACGATGCGCACCTTATTGCCAAAGGTTTGCCCGGTGAAGGCAATGTATTGATCTTTGATAACCAGGGCGCAGCGGGATATCCGCCAGTCAATATCGGCACCCAGCCACGCTCTCGCGTGGTGGAAATTGATCCGGTGAAAAAAGAAATCGTATGGCAATACACCGGCGTTGATTCGGGTAAACCAGGCTATAGTTTTTATAGTTCCTATATCAGTAGCGCGCGCCGTTTACCCAACGGTAATACGCTAATCAATGAAGGTATGAATGGCCGTTTATTCCAAATCACCAGCAAAGGTGAAATTGTGTGGGAATACATAAGCCCTTACTTCAACACGCCAAAACCGGAAGATGCACAACAATTCTCCAACAATACGGTGTATCGCGCGCAACCTGTTCCCTATGACTGGGTTCCTGAAGGAACACCGCGCTCGGAGAAACCGGTAAAAGCGATTGATGTAAAAACCTTTCGCGTCAATACCAACAATTAACACCAACTACTTGTGTAAAAAAATTCGCTAACCAACTTCATAAAGAGCATTCACTCAACAGGGATGTTTTTCCTCTACTGCCAGTGGGCTACTGCTGGCAGATTTTTCCGCTTATCCCTTTTTGCTTCCGGATTTATCTATGAATCGAATTGACCACAGCCGCCGCTATTTTATTTCACGCATTCCAAAAGTGTCTGCCGCATCACTGGCCGCAACCGGCTTGCTTGGTGGAAAATGGGCTTATGCAAAGACTGCAGTAAAACCCAATATTATTTTTATCCTTGCCGATGACCTCGGTTACGCCGATTTAAGTGTTTATGGTCAGCGCCATTTTGAAACACCGCATTTGGATAAACTTGCCAAACAAGGTGTGCGTTTCACCCAGGCCTACGCAAATTCCGCAGTCTGCTCTGCGACACGTTTTGGCTTGATTACAGGCCGCTATCAATATCGTTTACGCGGCGGATTGGAAGAACCCTTATCCAGCGCTAACAACAATATTGGTTTGCCGATTGATCATCCAACCTTGCCATCACTACTGAAAAAGCAGGGTTATAAAACGGCGCTCTTTGGCAAATGGCACCTTGGCTCCTTACCTGCTTTCGGGCCACTTAAAAGTGGATATGATACTTTTTTTGGTAACTATGGCGGCGCACTCGATTATTTCACGCACAAAACCAACGTTGGTCCCGATGCAAAAGAAGGATTATTTGAAGGTGAAGTACCGGTGGAAAAAGTGGGTTATTACACCGACTTGATTGCAGACCGTGCAGTTGACTACATTAAAAGCCATGACAAAAAAACTCCCTTTTTGTTATCGCTGCATTTCACCGCACCTCATTGGCCGTGGGAAGGTCCGGAGGATGAAGCTGTCGCACAGGAAATTAAAAGTTTGTTCCATTATGAAGGCGGCAGCCTTGAAACCTACGCAAAAATGGTGAGGTCATTGGATTCTGCTGTCGGTCGGGTATTAAAAACTCTCGACACTCATGGCCTTACCAAAAATACTATCGTTATCTTTACCAGTGATAATGGTGGCGAGCGTTTTTCCGACACCTGGCCTTTTACCGGTCAAAAAACCGAATTGCTCGAAGGCGGCATACGTGTTCCCGCTATTATCCGCTGGCCAGCAGCGATTAAGAGTGGGCAAGTCTCTGAGCAGGTAGCCATTACAATGGATTGGCTCCCAACGCTATTATCTGCCGCAGAAGGTGCGCCTGATCCAGCTTATCCAAGCGACGGCGAAAACTTGTTGCCCATCCTGTTCGGCGCACAACCAGTCAAACCACGCACACTTTTCTGGCGTTACAAAGGTAATAACCAACGCGCTATACGCTCAGGTGATTGGAAATATTTAAAGATCGCCAATAACGAGTTTCTATTTAACCTTGCAGAAGACGTGCGTGAACGCGCCAATTATGCCGAGCATAATCCGGAAAAATTTAACGAGCTTAAACAGCAATGGGAAAACTGGAATAAAACCATGCTGGCTATTCCCGAGGAAGCCAGCACACATGTAGTAGATGGCAAATCGCAAGCGGATCGACATGGTGTTATTAGCACTAAAAAATGAAGCCTTTAAAACACCTGTACAAATAATATGATCAAAAATTAACAACTTGAAATAATCGCTAAAAAAATTTATTTACCACCAAAAATAATGATCGCAACAGGGATGTTGTATTATCACTTCGCAATCTTATTATGCACGCCATCCCCGCTTCAAATAATGCAGTTATTGCCTCATACAAAACAAACACCAACGCCAGTCAATTAAATATCATCAGCTGATTTTTAATTATCAACAGTTTAATTTAGCTATTATTTTTTATTCAAAACCGAATAACTTGTGGCCTGCTACTTGCGATAGGGGGAGAGCGAAATGCTGCGTGCATTTTTATTCTCAACTTACTTCACTATGCCAAGGAGCTAACGATGACAAGATTCTTTTATTCGCAACCTATATTCAGTATTGCAAAAAATCGACCGGCACCCTATCTAACTGCATCGTTAATCCTGCTCGGCAGCTTGGGAATTTATACTCCCTCTCTGCTCGCCCAGGACACAGAGGAAACATCAAAACCCGCAGAGAAGAAAGTAGAAAACGCCACCGTATTACAAGCGGTGACAGTTCGCTCACGTAACCGTATTGAGAAGTTGCAGGATGTACCTTTATCTATTTCCGTCGTTACCGGCCAGGAATTGGAACGGTTACAAGCATTGGACGTTGCATCGTTCAGCAAACGTGTAGGGAATGTTATCTGGAATCCCGGCAACCCGCGGCAATTCAGTTTGTCAGTGCGCGGCGTTGGCAAACAAGCACAAACCGACGCACAGGACCCAAGCGTTGGAATTATTGTCGACGGCGTTAATTATGCCTATAACCCGCTTTCATCCAGCGTAAATTTCACTGATATCGCCGCCGTTGAAGTTACGCGTGGACCACAGGGAACATTGCTGGGGAAAAACACGAGCCTTGGCGTAATTAATATCACCTCGCGCCGTCCTACATTTACCAAAGAAGCTCATGCAACGGTAAGCTACGGCTCATACAATGATTTGTTTGGTTCTGCCGTATTGGGCGGCGCAGTTATCGATGATTTACTGGCATGGCGTGGCGTATTTACTGCGCAAAAAGCAGATGGCGATATTGTTAATACTTACAATGAAGACCAGACTTATGCAAATAAAGATCGGCTATCCGCACGCGTACAGTTTTTATTAACTCCCAGCGAAAATTTTACTGCTCGTATCAGCCTGGACGCACAACCAAAAGCAGGCGAAGCCACTAATGGTAGATCGTTTAACAAACCAACCCCAACTGTCTATGCAGGAATCAATACCACGGGTCCAAATGCGGGAACTAACATAAACCCCTTAAGTTCAGACGCCAAAACCCGATTGAATCGCCGCTGGTTCCTTGAGCAAAGTAACTATCGTTATGAAAACGATTGGCTCGACAACAGTAAGCGCGACCGCATCAATGCCGACAATTACAACCCCATTGTCACCGGCACTAATGGTGCATCTACCGAATTGAATTGGCAATTAAATGAATACGAAGTAACGTCAATTACGGCCTATAAAGATTATTATTTTGCCGCGCGCAATGATGAAGGTACGCCCTTCGACATCAGCAAAAATGGTGGTGGTTTGGTGGACTATAAACAATACAGCCAGGAACTGCGCCTGAGTTCAAAAACCGGCGGATTCGTAGATTATCAAGCCGGTTTGTTTTGGTTAGCAACCGATATTGACCACGCAACCCGTGCCGGCTGGGGTTCCGATGCAGGCGCCTGGTTTGCAACCACGGCACAATATAATCGTCTCGATGCCAGTAGTAGTGGTAGAACATTGTTACAAGATTCATTAAGCCGCTTGAATCGCGTGCAAGATAATAAATATGAAAATGAGAGCAGTGCAATATTTGTGCAAGCTAACTGGCATCTCTCTGAACCACTAACCCTTACCACCGGTGTACGCTTCACGCGTGAGGATAGAAACACAACGACCAGCGCTTTGCTCTCTGATAATGGCGCAGGCAGTGCATTGAATCCGGCAGCAATAAATGTGGTAAACAAGGTTAATTTAGATGGTTTTAATTCCTTAAACACAACCGCCACGATTAATGGACAAACCTATCCGTCTGGCACATTAGGGCGTATTGAATATATTAACAATGCTCCCGTTTTTGTGAATGACAATACCACCAGCCAATTAACATTGGCTGATACCTTGGCTAATAAATATTTCGGCACTGCGATTACCGGCACACCGGGTGCTGCTTACGGTAGTTTGAGTAATGCACAAAAAGCCCAGGTCGCCGATGCCAAAGCCATTCGCAGAACACAGGCAGCAGCGTTGTGGAATACGGTCAAAGCAGAAAGTTTTGAAGCGACCCAACCTGCATTTGTCGTCAGCCCCACCTATAAAATCAACAACAACTTAACTGCTTATGCATCCTGGCAATACGGGGAAAAAGCTGGAATCGCACAAGTGGTAAATGGCTTTTCTTATTTAACCGATGCTGAAAAATCCAGCTCTTATGAAATTGGTGTAAAAACAGTGCTGCTCGATAATACCCTGGTATTTAATGCCGATATTTTTCTAACTGACATCAAGGATTATCAACAAGCTGTGCGTGCGGTAGATGAATATACTACTGAACAAAATACCATTAATGGTGTTCCTGAAATCGCCTATCTCTCCTACACAGGTAATGTACCCAAAGTGCGCGCACAGGGTGTGGAACTGGACGGAATTTATTCCGGTATTCCCAACACCACCATTCGTTTCTCCGGTGCTTATAACGACGCTTATTATGTAGAGTTTCCCAACTCTGCACAGCCAGTAGAAAATGGTTATCAGGGCGCCGCACCCTTCCGCGATATTTCCGGTGAGACTTTACCCGGTGCATTCAAGTATAGCTTCAACATTGGTATCGATTATCGCGCGCCGATTTTCAGCGCCCACGAATTTCACACCAGCGTAAATACGTCGTACAACACCAAGTTTAATTCCGATAACGCACTGTCCAGCTATGGCTGGGTAGACGGTTCAACCACCACCGATTTCTCTATCGGTCTCGGAAAAAACAAAGGTGAGTTTGATGTAAGCCTGGTAGTGAAAAATTTGTTCGAGGATGACACCTACCAAAACCAAACCTGGAATACCTGGAGCCCTGCATTGCCGCGCACAGCAAGTATTGTATTGAGCGGAAAGTTTTGACGGTATGATTTGATATGCGGCGGTTTTGCGATAAAAACCGCCGCGCAAACAAAAGTGAATAAATCACAATCAAACTCTCAACACTCCACGAAACGCCCTTGCCGCATAATAAGAAGAAGCGCCGTTATGATAAACAAACACATGGTTATAACGGCGATCACAAAAAAGTGCACCGTCGAGTGTTCTGATTTCTTCCGGTGTTTTAATCCAACTGGAAGTTTTTAAATCAAATTCACCCAGCGTTTGTAATTCGCGATATTGCTCTTCCGTTAACAGCTCAATACCCATGGCAGTAGCCATATCGATAGCATTGTTTGCCGGCTTGTGTTCTTTTCTTGAATCCAGCGCTTCGCGGTCGTAACACACACTTCTGCGACCTTTCGGCGTTTCCGCTGAACAGTCGAAGAAAATAAACTCGCCAGTTTTTTTATCAAATCCAACTACATCCGGCTCGCCACCAGTTTCTTCCATTTCATTTAATGATGTAAGTTTTTTGGGATTAGCCGCCAATCTCTCTTGAACCTTATCCCAATCAATATCTTTATGACGGTTTATATTTTTCTCGAAGCGGGATTTCAGGATCTTGAGTAACTCTTCATATTGTTTTGCTTTCATACACTCTCCTTTGAAATATTTCGTTTAAAGAAAATAATTCTCCAAGACTTATCAACTACTCTCCCGCTCAATCAACTCACACTGCAAATGAAAATGCTCAGGCGAATTTTCCGGCTCGGGCAAAGCACCGACTAACTCCAGAATCTTGCGCGCGGCGACCTCACCTATTTCAGTTGCAGGTGGACGAATGGTGGTGAGGCTTGGGTAGAGTTTATCAGCGATAGCGTAATCACCAAAGCCGACGATAGCGCATTGGGTGGGAATTGTTATTCCGGCGCGTTGGGCGGCGAGTAATGCGCCGCAGGCGAGGTTGTCGTTGGCGAAGATGATGGCATCGGCGGGATTATCGCCATTCATTAATGCTTTAAATGCTTCTTCGCCCGCCTCAAGAGGTGCTTGCGCGTTGGGCGTGTAGGCGCGACTTTCGCGCTTGTGTTGTTGCATTATTTCGGCATAGCCGTCGCGACGCTCCAATGCGCTGAAGTCGCCGACAATGCTGTTGGTGACGAAGGCGATGCGTTGGTAGCCTTTGTCGAGGAGATAGCGCGCGGCCATGCGACCTACATCTTCATGCAAAAACCCTACTTGAATCGGTGCACGTTCTGTTTGCAAATCCCAGGTTTCCACTACTGGAATCCCCGCTTGCGCGATCATCTTTTCCGTCGCTTCAGTATGGAAATAGCTTGTCAGTACCAATGCGGCGGGCGACCAGCCCAAAAAACTGCGCACTGCATTCTCTTCCTGCTCCGGCGAGAAATAACTCGATGCCAGCATTAGCTGATAGCCATTCCGGTTGAGGATGTCGCTAACGCTCTGGATGGTATTGGCGAAGATGGGACCGGAAATATTGGGAATCACCATCCCCACTATGCGCGAGCTGGCCGAGGCCAGACCACCAGCGACCAGATTGGGGACATAGCCCAGCTCGGCAACGGCAGCGGCAATCTGCGCACGCAGTTCCTCTGAAACTGAATCCGGCTGTTTGAAGTAGCGAGAAATGGTAATTGCCGAAACACCAACATGGTTGGCGACCTGGCGAATAGTAGTGCGACCCGCGTTACTGCGGCGTTTGCGGGCAGGTGTTTCTTTGGGAAGCTCATTAGAGAGCCCAATGGGGAATTCGGTGGAATCTGACATATGCTTTTATCGTATATAAGGATAACCAAGTATTCTTTTGAAACTTAAGTGCCATTCATTATATTGCGCAAATGTTACCGGTAACAATAAAAGTATTGCGCATGAGTATTTCCAACATCATTTCCAGCTTCAGCTTGTTCTATCGCCCGGATGCGGTAGTTGAATCCGCCCGTTCTGAAAATGAGGCAGTAAGCACGTCCAATGCGGCCACACTTAAAACTGCCTTGAGCAGCAATGGAGAACGCTTTCCGCTCTCGCTGCGCGCGTTAGGCAAGCGTTATGACAACGAGCGCCAGACTCTGGCGGGTGTGGATCTGGAAGTCAATGCCGGAGAATTTGTAGTACTGGTTGGTCCGTCCGGCTGCGGCAAATCTACATTACTGCGGATGGTGGCCGGGCTTGAAAGCGTGAGCGAAGGTGAAATCCTTATCGGCGATCAAGCGGTTAATGACCTGCCACCGAGCCAGCGCGATATCGCCATGGTGTTCCAGGATTACGCGCTCTACCCACACAAAACCGTATTTGAAAATATTGCCTTCGGCTTGCGTGTGCGCGGTGCGGCAAAAGATGAGATCGAGCGCCGTGTCAGCGAAGTTGCAGCGCAATTACAAATCACCGAATTTTTACCACGCAAACCGGCGGCACTTTCCGGCGGCCAACGCCAGCGCGTCGCTATTGGCCGCGCCCTCGCCCGCCATGCGCGTTTGTTTTTGTTTGATGAACCCCTCTCCAACCTGGATGTAAAACTGCGCAACGAAATGCGCGTGGAAATTAAAAAATTGCATCAGCAATTTGGTATCACCACACTCTATGTAACGCACGATCAAATTGAAGCCATGACCCTGGCAGATCGCATTGCGGTTATGTCGAATGGCAAAGTCGAGCAGTACGGCACGCCCGATGAAATTTACAACCAACCGGCTACGACCTTCGTCGCCAGTTTTATCGGCTCGCCGGAAATGAATTTATTGACGCTGCCCTTGTGCATTCACGCGGGTTCTCATACAGAAAGTCGCGGCGTTTATCTGGGCGATTTATTTCTGCCATTACCTGCAGAATTTTCCGCATATCAAGGCGATAACATTGTTGTCGGTTTGCGCCCGGAAGCTATATTGCGCGCGCAAAGCCAAACAGAAACAACTACAGCCTGCATCTTATTGATTGAGCCACTCGGTGCAGAAACTATTGTGACCTTGACTGTGCACGGCCAACAGGTGACCGGGCGCTGGGCGGCAGATCGCAATTTGGCAACTGCAACTACGTTATCTATCGCTGTGGATAATCAACGCTTGCATTGGTTTGATCCGCAAACGCGCGTGAATTTAGCGCTGCAACTTTTCAGCACTGCAACTTCCGCAGAGGCACAGGCCTGATGAAGCGGCTGCTGTCATTACTCGCGTTCGTGCTGCTAACTGCGAGTTGGCTAGCAAGTGCTGCCGATGCGCCTATCGAATTGCGTTTGTTTGCCGGCGGAAATACCACGCGCCCGGATTTATTGCGCAAACTGCTGGATGATTACCAGGCAAAAAGTCCCGGTGTACACATCCAAATCAGTGTGGGCAGTGCAACGGCTGAATTGCAGCGCAAATATTTAACTACTTTGCTCAACGCTAAAGATTCCACTTATGACGTGTTTATTCTGGATATCACCAGCCCTGCGCAATTTGCAGCAGCCGGTTGGACTGAACCGTTGAATAATTATTTGGGCAATGACGCCGAACAATTATTTACTGAATATTTGCCGGTGTATCGTGAAGCCAATTGGTTTGGCAATCGACTCGTCGCCCTGCCCGCTTATAGCGATGCCATGTTTATGTATTACCGCAAGGATTTACTTGAGCAACATGGCATTAATCCCCCTGAAACATGGGAAGCGTTAGCCAGCGCAGCGCGCACAATCCTCGCCGCAAAAAATGATGCAAACCTGCAAGGTTTATCGATCCAGGGTGCACCCATCGAAGGCGCAGTCTGCACATTCCTGTTGCCTTATTGGAGCCAGGGCTCTGATGTGATTGATCACAACGGTCATCTGAGTTTCAACCGCGTCCATGCCACCAACGGGTTGCAATTGTGGCGCGATCTGATCGCACAAGGTGTTATCAAAAAAACCGTAGCTGAAATTAAAACCGGCGATACTTTAAATGATTTCAAAGCCGGCAAAGCTATTTTTGCCATCAACTGGGGCTTTGCCTGGGACAGATTTCAACGCGATGCCGATTCGCGTGTGCACAACAATATCGGCGTTATTCGCTTGCCGAAAATTACCGGCGGCGAACACGTGAGTTGTATCGGTGGTTACCAATGGGCAGTGTCAGCCTTTTCCCGTCACAAGGCAGAAGCGGCTGCACTGGTGCGTTATTTGGCATCAACAGAAGTCTCTACCTATCTCGCATTAAAAGGCGGCTTATTGCCGACGCGCACCGCACTTTATCGCGATGAAGCATTGAACGCACAAATCCCTTGGCTGCCGTTTGCCGAACCGGTTTTGCTCACTGCTAAATCGCGCCCGGTAACTCCGCGTTATGCAGAAGTTTCCAATGCGGTTCGCTCGGCAACCTCTGCCGTATTAGGAGGCTCAATGAGCGTGACTGAAGGTGTGAGCGATATTGAACGCCGCCTTACCCGCATTCTGCGTAGCGCACCTACATCCTCAACTACAACGGGGGTTGTACAGCCATGATCAGTACACGCCTCGTCAATTTAACTTCATTAAGCTGCAGTGATCGCTGGCTCGGGCTGGCGCTGGTGACACCGGCTGTTATTTTATTGCTCTCACTGGTGGCTTATCCATTAGGGCGAATTTTTCATGATAGCTTTTTTGCCCTGCGTCTCACCGATCAAGCACCGGGATTATTTATCGGTTTGGAAAATTATCTCTACGCATTGGAAGACCGCGATGTGCGCCTCGCAATACTCGTCACTCTCGCGATTACATTAATTACGGTTCCCGGCGCCCTGGTGTTGGGATTGTTGTTGGCACTCGCCGGCAATATTAATTTTCGCTGGCGCTGGCCAATTCGTTTGGCCCTGCTCTTGCCCTGGGTATTGCCGATGAGTTTTACCGGAATGATTTTCGCGTGGTTCTTTCACAGCGATTACGGTGTGGTGAATGATCTGTTACGTCGCTTTGGTTACCAGCCTGTTGCATTTTTGCTTTCACCAGGCTGGGCATTTTTTACCGTCGTCGTTGCTGTCACCTGGAAAACCTCATCATTTGTAGCGCTGATTTTATTACCCGGCTTGCAAACTATTCCACAGAGTTTATATGAAGCGGCAGATCTGGAAGGTGCGAGTCGCTGGCAGCGCTTCTGCCATATCACTCTGCCGTTGTTGATGCCGGCCATTGTGGTTGCACTGATTTTCCGCACCCTGAGCGCTGTACAAACGTTTGATATTCCTTATGCAATGACACAAGGCGGTCCCGGTCAGGCAACGCAGACATTGGCGATGCTGGTGAATACCGTGAGCATGGAATATCTGGATGTCGGTTACGGCTCATCATTAGCTGTGCTGCTGTTTTTAATGTCGCTGATTATCAGCCTGCCCTACCTGAAACATTTGCGGAGGAGCGTGTGATGAACACAAGAAAATTCTCTTCACATTTGTTGCTGTGGTTGATATTAGCGATTGTACTGGTCAACGGATTATTTCCAGTGATCTGGATTTTTCTCACCTCGCTAAAAACCGAAGTAGAACTGGCGGCAACACCAATCACCTGGCTACCGGAACAGGCATCACTGGCAAATTATCAACAAGCGTTTAGTCAACAACCCTTGTTGTTATTTCTCGGCAACAGTTTGGCGATTGCGTTGTTATCGGCATTGTTAGCACTTGTTATTTCCATCGGTGCTGCTTATGCGTTTGCACGTCTCGCTTTACCCAAAGCGGGATTATTGTTAATGGGATTGATCGCACTCGCCATGTGCCCGCCCGCAACATTACAAGTACCGCTCTTTGAAATGATGCGCGCACTCGGCTTATTAAATACCTGGCTCGCATTGATTTTGCCCAACGCAGTATTGAGTTTGCCAGTGTGCATTTTAGTGTTGGTGGCGTTTTTCAAAAGCTTGCCCGAAAGCCTTGAACAGGCCGCCATGCTCGACGGCTGCAGTCGCCTCGGCGCGCTTTGGCGCATTGTGCTCCCGCTTTCCTTACCCGGTGTGATTACCGCCGGCACCCTGGCCTTTGTGAATGCCTGGGATGAATTTTTGTTCGCGCTGGTACTTAACGCCGCGCCTGAAAACCGAACCCTACCTGTGGGAATTTTGTTCTACCAGGGCGAATTTACTTTTCCCTGGCCACTTATTTCAGCAGCACTGATCGTGGGCATTGTGCCCCTGGTGGTGTTGATTGCTTTCTCCCAGCAACGGCTGGTCGGCAATCTCACCGCTGGCGGTATGAAAGGCTAACCACACTAAAGCCTCGCTATACAGGAAATATAACGGCCACACCATGGCGATCAGTTTTGCATTCACCACTAGTTATGCGTTAGCAAGAGCGTTAACGCTTTGGGAGATATCATGAGTCATCGCAACTTTTCATCGCAAAGAACTATTCATTTCCGCTTGCGCCCTTTAGCACTGGCTACTGCGATTGCCGCAACACTTCCGGGCATCGCATTTGCACAAACCGGCAACTCATCCAGCACTGTTGTCGATAACACCAAACTGGAAACAGTGACAGTGACTGCAACCCGTCGCGCTGAATCACTGCAAGCCGTACCGGTTGCAGTATCAGTATTAAAAGGTGATGAGCTGGCGAAAACCAATCGCAATAGTGTCGCCACCATCGCTGCCGTTGTACCCACATTAAACTTCCGCACCAATGCATCGAATAAAGATGCATCGCTGTTTGTGCGCGGCGTCGGCACTATTTCCACATCACCCGGTGTTGAACCAACTGTATCTACCGTTATCGACGGCGTGGTGTATGCGCGCGCAGGTCAAGCGACGTTGGATTTATTCAATATCGAACGCATTGAAGTATTGCGCGGACCACAAGGTACACTCTTCGGTAAAAATGCATCCGCCGGTGTGCTCAATATTGTGACCAAAGAACCCACTACCGATACCACCGGTTTTATCGACACGTCTTATTTTGGCGGCGGCGATGAAAAACGTATCAGCGCCGGCATTTCCGGTTCATTAAATGATAATGCGCGCGGCTCATTAGCCGTGTTGTGGGGTGATTATGATGGCAACGTCACTAACGTTTTCAACGGCGATAAAATCAATGGTTACAGTAAAAAAGGCGTTCGCGGAAAACTGGTATTAACCCCTACCAATGATTTACAAATAACACTGGCTGCTGATCATCTCAAATCCGATGACACTATTCCGGTCGGTGTGCTCTATCGCAATAGCACCGCAGCTTATCCAACCGGTGTAGTGACCCCAACCAATCCTGCCATTGTTGCCGGTGGCTCGCCTGTTGTTGCCAGTGAAGAAAATCGCACCATTAATCACAATTTGAAAACCCATGTGGAAGATGAAAACCAGGGCTTGTCTGCACAACTGGATTGGAATTTTGGCGAGCACACATTGACTTCCATCACGGCGTATCGCACCTGGGAAAATACCCAAATTCAGGACGGTGATCGTTTGCCTGCGGTAATTCCAAATGTACAAGCGCAATCACACGACCGCGGCGATGTGGACTTCACACAGCTTTCACAAGAATTACGTTTGGCATCGTCGAAAGGAAATTTTGTTGAATACGTTGCCGGCTTGTATTACCTGACCACGGAGGATGATCAACGTTATCGCCGCGATATCATCACTGTTACCGGTGCACCGCACACCGGCGTAGCGGATTACAATGTCGATACCACCAGCTACTCGGTATTTGGTGAAACCACATTTAATTTCACTAATCGCTTCCGCAGCCTCATCGGTTTGCGTTGGACCAATGACGATATCGAATTTAATCACATACGCGTTTCCACCTCCACGGTATCCCAACCTGGAATTCGCCCGAGTGAATCAGGTTCAGGCAGTACCAGTGAAGATGAAGTATCCGGTCGTGCCGGTGTTGAATTTGATTTAACCGAAGACATTCTCACTTACTTCACTTATTCACAAGGTTACAAAGGCCCCGCGTACAACGTGTTCTTCAACGCAGCGGCTGTAAATGGTGATCATTTGCCACTCGCACCCGAGACATCCGATTCATTTGAATTGGGTTTGAAATCGACCTTGTTTGATAATCGCCTGCGTTTTAATGCAGCAGTATTTGATACCAAATATGACAACTACCAGGCTAACTTTCGCGATCTAGTAGCAGGCACAGTAGTTACTCGTTTAATCAACGCCGGTGAAGTTTCATCAAAAGGTGTGGAAATTGACTTTGAAGCCAAAGTCACTCCGCAATTTACGTTGTCCGGTGCAATCGCCAAAATCGATGCGCGCATTGATGAATTCAAAATCCCGTCAGGTTTAACACCGGCACAAATCGCAGCAGCCAATGTAAATGGCAAACCGCTGCCTTTCTCGCCGGATGTAAAAGGCAGTGTGCAAGCCAATTACGCCATCGAACTTGGCAACGGTTTGATTATTGATTTGGGCACCGATTACAACTGGCAAAGTGAAGTGCAATACGACCTGAGCCAAACGCCGGATACCATCCAGGATTCCTACGGCATCTGGAACGCAAGTATTGCATTGTCTGATCCGGATAAAGGCTGGCGTGTTGCATTGCTCGGTAAAAACCTTGCCGACGAATCTTACGCATCCTTCTTGCAACAAGCTAACGGTGGCCTCTACCGCGCAGTACCGCGCGATGACGAGCGTTACTTCGGCGTAAATGCGCGCTGGGATTTTTAAACAACCAATGTCTAACAATTGACTTTAAGCAAGAAAACAGAATTCATCGCGAGGTAAATTCTGTTTTCACTCCGCTTGCGGATAAAGCCACGGGGCATCCATCACTACAAGGTTTTTTGTGAATAACTATTTTACAAATAATCTTCTTAACCAATCGGGATTGCTATGACCTCTTCAATCACGTCAACAACCGCAGAACAAGCCACACCGCGCCAGATTAAATTGGGTGCATTTTTAATTCCCACTGGCCATCACGTCGGCGCATGGCGTCACCCTGATGTACCGGCGGATAGCGGCCTGAATTTCGCGCATTACAAACATCTCGCCCAAACAGCAGAACGCGCTTTATTTGATGCAGTATTTGTTGCCGATAACGTTGCCGTTACCCTGGGTAAAGGCGCCGACAAAGTTGCACGCGCTGATTATTTTGAACCACTCACGCTTATGGCAGCGCTCTCTGCCGTGACAGAACATATAGGTTTGATTTGTACACAAACCACCAGCTTTAATGAGCCCTACCACATCGCCCGCAAATTTGCGTCGCTCGATTATTTAAGTAATGGCCGCGTAGGTTGGAATCTGGTTACCTCCGATGCCGCTGCCGAAGCTACCAATTTTGGCCGCGCCGAACATTTTGCTCACGCAGAGCGTTACGAGCGCGCGGAAGAATTTTTTGAAGTTGTCAGTGGTTTGTGGGATAGCTGGGATGACGATGCCTTTATTCGCAACAAAACCACCGGCCAGTATTATGATCCGCAAAAACTGCATGTGTTAAATCACACCGGTAAACATTTTTCTGTCAGTGGCCCACTCAATGTTGCACGTCCTGTACAAGGCCGTCCGGTAATTGTACAAGCAGGTTCATCTGAAGCTGGTCGCACACTCGCTGCGCGCACTGCGGATGTAGTCTTTACCGCACATCCGGCGCTCGCACCCGCGCAGGATTTTTATCGCGATATTAAAAACCGCGCGGCGCAATTCGGACGCGATCCTGATTCAATAAAAATTATGCCCGGTATTTATGTCGTTGTTGGTAAGACCGAACGGGAAGCGCAAGAAAAATTCGAACAGTTGCAACAACTCATCGACCCCGAAGCCGGTTTGGCATTACTCGGCCGCATGATCGGCAATTTCGATTTAAGCGGTTATCCACTCGACGAACCGCTACCCGAATTGCCCCTCACCGAAACCGGCCAGCGCAGCCGTCAAGCACTGCTCACCAGTTTAGCAAAAGATGGCAACCTCACCATTCGCCAGCTTTACACCCGTATTGCGGGTGGCCGCGGTCACAACGTAGTGATTGGCACTGCCGAAACTGTTGCCGATGTCATGCAGGAATGGTTTGAACAAGGTGCCGCCGATGGCTTTAATGTGCTCTCGCCTATGTTGCCAAGTGGTCTGAACGATTTTGCCGATTTGGTAGTGCCGGAGTTACAAAAACGCGGACTGTTTAGAACCGAATATGAAGGGTCAACGCTGCGCGATCGCCTTGGTTTGATTCGACCAACCAGTCGTTACGAATAATCTCTCAGCTACTGGTAGATAATTTCCTTGTTAACTATTTGATCGAACCTCATTAACAGCGGGGTTCGATTATTTGGAATTATGTTATGCATATAGTTGGCTTTTCCGGTGGCCTAAGCACACCATCGCGCACTCTCGCACTGGTAGAGGCAATCTTAAAGGGATTCGATGCAGTGATAAAAGAAAATCCTGCAGCGGCGAACGCGCAGAAAACCCTGATCGACTTTGCACCAGTTGCGAATCAATTTGGCGCAGCACTTACGCGCGAACAATTATCCAGTAAAGCGCTGTCATTATTGGAATTAGTAGAAAATGCCGATATTTTGGTAATTGCGTCGCCTATTTATAACGCAGCTTATCCTGGTTTATTCAAGCACTTTTTTGATTTGATAAAACGCAAAGGCCTTGAACATAAAACGGTGATCATCGCCGCCAATGGCGCCAGCGCCCATCATGCCCTGGTAATGGAGAGCCACTTACGGCCATTATTTAGCAGTCTTGGAGCGTTTGTAGTCCCTACTGGCATTTATAGCGAAACCAATGACTTCATTCACTATGTTCTTACCAAAGACACAACTATTGCACGGATAAAAGATGCCGTGGTTGAATCGCTGCTCATCAGCAAAAATCTGATCTGTGCCTCAAGCAGATCTGTCACCCAACCATCCACCATCTCACAAATTTGAGAATTAGCTCGTAGCACGTGAAGGAACTATATCTAATCGGTCGCACAGTTGCTCACACCTCGTGATTGAGGATATTGCGAACATCTCTAACAATCTTTCAATTTTCAACACTTCTGTGGCTATTCCTACAGGCCCTGTAAAGAATAATTAAATCTTCGTTTAAACATTACTGTTGAAAATCAATAAAGTATTTTTTGTATTTTTGATTTACAAACATTCATGCTATATCACCAACATATTTTTTTAATTTAAGCGCCACCCAAAAATACTTATCTTGTTAACTGCTTGAAATAAAGCACGCATAAAATACCTTTTAGCTGGTTCGGTAATTGCAAAAGGCATGGCTCATTATTTATCTGGAGCAACCGATGAGACCATTACTTCTAAAGCGAAAAAAATTGAAACCGAATCTACTTGTATTGGCATTAACAAGTCTGGTTTGTGCCACGCCGCATAGTTTTGCGCAATCAGCCACAACGGAAAATGATGCTAATCATAGCGATACGAGCCTACAAGCTGATCAAGTGGATGAACTAATTGAAACTGAACCCACAGCAGTGGGTGAAGTTACACTGACAGCAATTCGCGATGCAAAAAATCTGCAACGTGTGCACAATGAACCGGTTTCTGTATCAGTTGTCACCGGCAAAGAATTGGAACGCGAATTAGCAGCAGATTACAACGCAATTACCAAACGCCTTGCTAATGTGAGTTTTAACCAGGCAAACACGCGCAGTGCAACATTATCCATTCGCGGCATCGGCAAGCGCGGTTCAGCAGAGGTACAAGACCCGAGTGTGTTGGTATCACTCGATGGAATTAGTTTTGGACTTATTTCGCTGGGCAATTTTGAATTTTATGATATCGAAGCTGTAGAGGCTTTTCGCGGACCAACAGGTACACAAGGTGGAAAAGGCGGCAGCGCCGGGCAAGTTTCTTTCACAACACGTCGCCCTTCATTTACGCCCAGCACGGATTTTTCCATCGGCTTCGGGCAATCGGACAATATGGTTGCGCGCGTTGCTACCGGCGGACCGCTGGTTGACGATTTAATTGCATGGCGCGGCGCATTATTAGTGAGTAAAGGCCAGGGCTACTATCGCAACCAATATGGTTTTGATGATAACCGCACTTTCTATAATAAAGATCGCGCTGCCGGTCGCGTGCAACTTTTATTTACGCCATCCGATGATTTGAACATTCGCCTTAGCTATGACCGCCAGCCTAAAGGCAACCAATTGGAAAATGGTTTAACGTTCCGCCACGATCAACCGGAGCATTATGACAATGGAACTCTGACAGACCCCAACGGCACCACAGCGCGCGCAAAACTTTATGGCTTTACTAACAATGCAGGCACGTGGACCGGTGCACGCAGTTGGTTTGCCGAACGCCCCAGCCCCGAAACCGGCAATGCAAATTACAGTTACTACGGTGATTATCTGGTGGAAGAAGGTACCGGTGGTCGCGTGGCGTTTAATGAATTCCAGGGGCAATACAATTCGACCGGTGGTAGCTCTGCAGATATTGACTGGGAAGTGGCTGATCACATTGTCAAATCACTGACTGGCTATCGCTTTTTTTATTTTAATGCACATAACGATGAAGGAACGCCGTTTGATATCAGCAAACACGGTGGTGGCGGAATCCAGTTCAAACAATACAGCCAGGAATTTTCCATCAGTTCGATAAAAGGTGGAGAGCTTGATTACAAAGCCGGTATTTTTTTATATGAATCAGAAACAGAAATTGATAGCCGCACCGGTTGGGGTAGCGATGCCGGTGCCTGGTTTGCCACTAACGCACAATATAATTTGCTTGAGCGCAATGCCGGTATTAATCGTGGCGCAGGTCTCGCGTTATTGAAAGATTCACTCAATGATTTATTTAAAGATGGCAACACCTGGGTTACTGCAAAAAGTAATGCTGTATTCGGGCAAGCCGATTGGCACTGGAACGAAGCCGCAACATTTTCAGCGGGTTTACGCGTGGGTACAGAAGATCGTTCCACCGAAGATGATGTTCCACTGGCGAGTAATGGTTCCGGTGGCTTGCTTAATCCCGATGTAGTACGCGGTCTTAATCTGGGTGGCTTTGCGTCCACCAACAACGGTACTCTCGGCAAACAAATCAAAAATCCAGATGGCACTACTAGTAGTGTAAATAACAACACTCCGGAACAGCTTGGGGTAGCGGATAAAGTTGCCAATAAATATTACGGTGCAACCATTACTGCAATTCCCGGTGAAGCTTATAACAGCCTCAGCGCAGCACAAAAAGCACAAGTGGGCGCTGCAAAAGGTATACGGGCTACACAACTTGGCCAAGTATATCGCAATGTCATCAGTTATTACGATGATACGTTATACACAGCGAATATAAGCCAAAATTATAAGTTCAACGATCAAGTAACCGGTTATGTTACCTGGCAACACGGTGAAAAATCGGGGACCGCATTTAATATCAATGGCGTTCCAACTGGAGTAAAACCGGAAAAAACCAACGCATTTGAAATTGGAGTAAAAACTTTTTTATTTGATGAAACACTGACATTCAATGCGGATATTTACGTGGCAGATCTCACCAACTATCAACAATCCGTACGCCTCGTTGATGAATTTGCAACTGAGGTTGCGATTGGTGATTTACCCGCAACAGCCACTGACGCCGAAAAAAATGCCGCTGTTGTTTACGTGACCGCACAAGGTAATGTTCCGGAAATTCGTACACAAGGCGTGGAGTTTGATGCAAATTACAATGGCATAGAAAATTTAACCCTGCGTATCAGCGGCGCCTATAACGATGCACATTACGTGGATTTTAAAAATGTACCCAAGCCGGATGAACTTGCCTATTTGCCCGATCCCTATATAGATCGTTCCGGCCAAACAATTCCCGGTGCCTCCGAATGGACAGTGAATGCCGGTGCTGAATATACCTATCCATTAAATTGGGCAAACGTTCGCTCCAGCCTCAATGCAGCCTATATCAGCACGTATAATATTGGTGATACCTATTCAAAATACGGTGATTTGCCCTCCTATGTCATCACCGATTTTTCTATCGGTTTGACCAGCAAAAATAATGAATATGATTTAAGTCTGATCGTAAAAAATATTTTTGATGAAAGCCCCCATGAAGTTGGTTGGACCAGTTATCAACCATTCCTGCATCGCCGCTGGGTGGGTGTGGTATTTAGCAGTCACTTCTAATATCACGCTAGTAAAAAATTGCTGATACTGATCAATTAAAATGATCAGTATCAGCAACTGCGTATCGCGTCAGGATTTTACTCGACGCAGGAAGATAGATTGGAATTATTCAACGCCACCGGCAGCGACTATAAATTACTCGCGATGTTCATGGCAGGACTGACAATATTTTTACCGGTCGTCATCGCCCGGATTAAACACGCAGAATCAGGTAATAAAAGCCGCGACCCAATCCTTGTCGCTAGCTTTTATCGAGCAGAGACTGTCTGGTAAAGAACAATCCCTTGAACATTGGCAGCAACAACATAAGACCTTGTTAGCGGACTACCGATTAATTAGCCAGAACGAAATCTACTTCATTAATTTGCTGCAGTTGGCTTTGGTGCTGGCTTCTGAATCTTGGTAACCGCTTTACCGCCTTGCTGCTCATAATTTTCTGAACCGGCAGCACCAATCACTTTGTAACCTTTGCTGGTTAACAAATCACCTGCGGCAAAAGCGCGACCGGCGTGGTTAGATACGGTAATAATGCTGCGGTCTTTAGGGATGTAAGCCAGGTTTTTTTCCAAATCGACATACTGAATGTTCAAATAAACCGGAAAACTCCCGAAGGTAATCAGCTCATCGGGACGACGAATATCAAGTACCAAAACCTGATCGGGCTTAGCCAGCCATTGATCGATTTGGGCAACGGTTAATTCAGGTGTTTTGTATTTAACGGCAGGCTTGTTAGCAGCATTGGTTTGTGCAAATACAGTCGGGACCAAAACAAAAGCAATAAACGAAAGTGCGACAAATATTTTTTTCATAGTAAAGTTACCTTGATACCTGATTAAGTGATTTTTGCTTAACAAAATTGAATTCTTAACAGCACATCTGTTGGCTGTATCAACATTATTGCAACGCCCATACCAATCAGCCAATCGCATAAATATCAACCAAAATAAGAATAAAACCTTAATAACGATGCTCCAATCCAATCATCCAATAACGATAAATAAACAACCGCAACTCCCTATTGGTGATTTATAAACACCTAATCACTCATTCATCACTCAAACAGCACTCGCATACCAATTGCCTTAACACTTTCATTAATTATCATTGACCATAGATTTTCATTGATCCACATCCAAGTTACAGAAAAATCATCTTAAGCAGAAAATCATTAACAATTCAGGAGATAACATGCACATTAGAAAAACACTATTGACAATTCTGGTGGGAGTGGCAGCTTCCATTTCAATAGGCGCATTTGCACAAACCCTAACCTATCTGGAAAAACTGGATGGCACCCAACTGGCAAGTGTAGATGTGTCTATAGGCAAAGCTCGTACAGCGAATAACTTCAAGCGCCCCACCAAGTTACTGGAAGATGCGGCTATTGGTGGACGCACTGTTTTGCTGAGCTTACCTGATGCATTAGTTATTGAAGGCGGGATACCGATTATCGTGGATAATAAAATTATCGGTGCAATTGGTATAAGCGGTGCAGCTTCACAGCAAGATGGTCAGATTGCGGAAGCTGGTTTGGCGATTTTGAAAACCAAGTAAATATATAATCTCTGGTGAGTTGGATAATTACTCCAACTCACCACTAATGAGACAGCAGCAATCAGTGGTTATGGGTTAGTTTTTGGATTTCAATTAATGATTGGGCAACATTTTCAGCAGGTCTTAAACCGCCAATCGTTGCTGCCACTTTTCCATCCTGCCCAATAATAAAAGTAGTTCGATCAATAGAACCATGATTTACCGTAACACCACGAATGTCCTTTCTTCCTTTGGTTGCATCGTTGACTTTTAATCCATAGCTATTGGCAATTTTTCCGTCGGTATCCGACGCAACAGGGAACTTACTGGCGCAAAACTCAGGGTCTGCCGAAAACTCATTCAAGCGGCCAATATCATCCAGAGACACACCGACTATACTTGCGCCCGCTTTGGTAAATTTTTCATGATCCACAGCAAAAGCACGTGCCTGTATACTGCAGCCGCCACCAAAAGCCGTAGGGTAAAAATACACCACTACCGGTCCCTTTTTTAGAGATTCCTTTAGCGAATAATCAAAGGCCTTGCCGCCCAATGAAGCCTGGGTATTAAATTGCAATGCTGCTTCGCCAACATTTAATTGGGCTATGGCAGGTAATGCAAACAGGCTGGAAAAGAAAGTTCCTACTACTAACGCTTTCATATAATTTCCTTGGTCATATTGGACATTTATACACATTATTTTTTGTAAGTAATACGATAAATAACATTGGCATAATCATCTGATACTAACAGAGAGCCATCAGGTAATTGCAGCAAATCCACCGGCCTACCCCACACACTGTCATCGGCATTCAACCAACCTTCAGCAAATACCTTGTACTCCGGCTTTCCGCCTTTAACAGCGGTATTTACGGTCGCGAGTTTGTAACCTACTTTTTTACTGCGATTCCATGAGCCGTGTTGCGCGACAAAAATTTGGTTGCGGTATTCAGCAGGAAAAGCAGCGCCGGTATAAAAACGCATGCCCAACGCAGCTGAGTGCGCTTGGAATTTTACTTCTGGAGGTGTAAATTCTTTGCACTGGCGCTTGCTACCAAACTCAGGGTCGGTAATATCACCACCGTGACAATAGGGATAACCAAAATGCAAGCCTGCTTTCGGTGCGCGATTCAATTCCTCTGGCGGTATGTCATCACCCAAATGATCGCGACCGTTTTCGGTAAACCACAATTCGCCCGTTTGAGGATGCCAATCAAACCCAACCGTATTGCGAATACCGCGTGCAAAAATTTCCGGCTTTGATTCAGGTTTATCAACGTTGATGCGAGTAATGCTTGCGTAAGGATCACTAGGCTCACAAATATTACAAGGCGCTCCGATAGGAACGTACAACAAGCCGTCGGGACCAAAGCGAATAAATTTCCAGCCATGAGCACCATCACTTGGATACTGCGAGGTTACTACTACGGGTTTCGGTGGATTTTCTAACTGCGCTTCAATATTGTCGTAGCGCAAAATGCGATTGACCTCGGCAACGTATAAAGCTCCTTTACGGAAAGCCACCCCATTAGGACGATTCAAACCCGACGCAAGCGTGATGACTTTAAGCGCTTTGGTTCCATCATGTTTGATCGCAAATACCTTCCCTTCATTGCGCGTACTCACAAACAATGTTTGCGCATCGCCTAATACCAGCGAGCGCGCATTGGTTACGCCTTCGGCAAATATACTGATCTCAAAACCGGGAGGTAACTTTATGGATTCAATCGGAAGGGCTGCGTGACTATTGAATGCGAACAGCGAAAGAAATATTAGCAAGCACTTAATACGTTTTAGAATTGTCAACATCATAACGATTTCCTGAAGGAGAATACCCGGCGTTACAGCAATCTTTATGCCGTCCTAAAATAGGGAATTTTTAACCGAAATATTCTTTTTTAAGAAATAACTGTTCGTTTTAAAACGAATAATGTACAAAACCAAACACTTGTCATTGCAAGTGCCGATTTTAAAATCATTAAAAACCGCACAAACCTTTGCTTGCGCGGCTTTTATATTTCTCCTGCAATCTTTATTTAAATGCATCCCACACTGCAGTTGCTTTACCATTATTATCCATAGCACCAAGGGTATAACCTTTCCAACCCGGGCGCGCCGCCGGCTCCCAATAGAAAATCGCCAAACCTTTACTACCGGAAACCTGGCCGACTTTAGTGATCATATCCTTCACAATTGTTTGCGCTTGCGCATGATCCCAAGGCACACCAATTTCGGAAATCATTACCGGCACCGCATAGCGCGACACCATATCGTTGAGATTATTCAGGCAAGCAGTGTTTGCGTTTTGCCAGGTATAACCTGTGGCGTTGGTAGGATAAGAAGACGCCCCGATCACATCGAACTTTCCGCCGTTGGCTTTCAAACCATCGAATATCCAACGGAAATTGGCGTTATCGTGGCAATTGGCCAAATGCACCACCACTTTTGTGTTGGGATAAACAGATTTTGCAGCGTTGTAACCCGTCGTAGTGAGCCAGGCATAATTTTTCATATTGCTCGATGCCTTACCGTCATCCCATAACATGCCGTTGTTGGTTTCATTACCTACTTGCACCCAATCAACAGTAACACCGGCATCTTTCACTGCTTGTAAGGTGTAGATCGTGGAATTCCAGACAGCGTCCATCAACTGTTGGAAGGTGTAATTTTTCCAGGCCGCCGGTTTGGTTTGTTTGCCCGGATCGGCCCAGCTATCGCTGTAGTGGAAATCGATCATCACCTTCAAGCCCGCCGCGTTGGCGCGTTTGGCTTTTGCGACCACATCTTGTGTGCCGCTATACCAGCCGTCAGCGGGATTAACCCATACGCGCAAGCGCACCGCAGTCATGCCCTGCTCTTTCAGGATAGCGAGAATGTCTTTTTTCACTCCGCTACGGTTATAAAAACTGATGCCATTGGCCTCGATTTCAGACATCCAACTCACATCAGCCCCCTTGATAGGAGCGGCACTACTGGAAATGACGGGAAAAACAAAAACAGCGCCTACAAAGGCGGATATCGCCCATTTTGATAGATTCATGATGTTCACCATTATTGTTATGTAAGAGTTCTCACCTCTCTATTAACACCGGCGCTAT
The DNA here is from genome assembly GCF_058800985.1 of Cellvibrio sp. GW822-FHT04B05. Classification (NCBI taxonomy): domain Bacteria; kingdom Pseudomonadati; phylum Pseudomonadota; class Gammaproteobacteria; order Cellvibrionales; family Cellvibrionaceae; genus Cellvibrio; species Cellvibrio sp. GW822-FHT04B05. The sequence continues at coordinate 129,590 of NZ_JBXAMU010000006.1, forward strand.
ATAACTACTACACCGGATCACCAGAAAGCGACAAGACAGACGGTTTGTGCAGCAAATTCGTCACACACCTTATTTATATTATAAATATTAATTTAAAGCAATGGTTCGAGGCGCCAGTCAGATTGGTAGTAAGGCCATGTGTGGACATAAGCTTATGCGTTTAATCGATTTCTATATCCGGATTTTTGTCGCTATGATCCAGCGACCTTTACTCACCATTTCAATAAAAATACGGCAATAACCCACTTAATAATTAACAGGAGCTTTACATGTCTGACCAATACACCTCTAGGGACCATTGGAAATTTGAAACGCAATCAGTTCACGCAGGTTACACACCCGATCCAACAACCAAATCAGTCGCTGTACCCATTTATCAAACTGTGGCTTATGCGTTCGATAGTGCACAACACGGCGCTGATTTATTTGATTTGAAAGTGGCGGGAAATATTTATACGCGGATTATGAATCCCACCAACGATGTGCTGGAAAAACGCATCGCCGCATTGGAAGGTGGAATCGCTGCGCTAGCATTGGCATCAGGTCAGGCTGCGGTCACTTATGCGATCCAGACAATTGCCGAGGCTGGAGACAATATCGTTTCTTCAACGGCGCTTTATGGCGGCACATATAATTTATTTGCGCACACGCTGCCGCAATATGGAATCACCACACGCTTTGCCGATCATTTACATCCTGACAGTTTTGAACCTTTAATTGATGAGCGTACCAAGGCGATTTTTGTGGAATCACTCGGCAACCCGCAAGGCAATGTTACGGACATTGCGCGTGTTGCCGAGATTGCGCATCGTCACGGTGTCCCGCTGATTGTTGATAACACCGTAGCAACACCGTATTTATTGCGCCCGATTGAACACGGTGCGGATATCGTTGTTCACTCGCTCACTAAATATCTCGGTGGCCATGGCACTACCGTTGGCGGCGCCATTGTGGACTCAGGAAAATTCCCCTGGGCACAACATAAAACGCGCTTTAAACGCTTGAATGAGCCAGATGTGAGTTACCACGGTGTGGTCTATACCGAAGCCTTGGGGCCTGCTGCTTACATTGGTCGCGCACGTGTTGTTCCGTTGCGCAATACCGGGGCCGCGCTTTCACCGTTCAATGCATTTTTGATTTTGCAGGGAATTGAAACTCTGGCACTAAGGCTTGATCGTATCAATGAAAATACCTTAAAAATCGCGCAGTATTTGCAAAAACATCCTAAAGTGAATTGGGTCAACTATGCGGGATTGCCCGATAATCCTTACCATGAACTCGCGCGCAAATATCTGGGCGGAAAAGCCTCCGGTTTATTAACTTTCGGTGTAAAGGCAGATGATGGCCGCGCGGCAGGTGCACGCTTTTTGGATACGCTGCAACTGTTTACCCGTCTCGTTAATATTGGCGATGCAAAATCACTCGCAACACATCCAGCCTCGACAACTCATCGACAACTATCACCGGAAGAATTGGCTAAATCCGGTATCAGCGAGGATACGGTGCGCCTATCTGTTGGCATTGAGCATATTGATGATTTATTGGCAGATCTGGAACAAGCACTCGCTGCACTATAACAATCACTTAAAATAGTTTTCGGCAATAAATAAGACGCGTTGCTATGTAATCAGCAACGCGCTTTTTTACTGTAAAAAATTTACAGTGGAAAATTTATTGCAGGGGAATTTCTTCTTTCAGTGCAGAACGGGAATTGGGCTTTGGTGGGTTATCTCCCGAACGATAGGTAAACACCATCGAAAATTTAGTTTTATCAGTAGTATTGCGCCCGGCCGCATGAAATAAATTGCTGTGAAACAATAGCAGGTCACCTTTGCGCAAAGGCACATCGATAACACATTTGAGTAAATTTTTATTTTTGGCAATGTCAGTTCGGAGGAATTGATTTGCATCCAACTGATCAGAATCTATATCCCATTGATGTGAGCCAGGCATAACACGTAAACAACCATTTTCCGGCAGTTCATCGCCTAACGCCAGCCATGCCGACACCAAATCGGCACGCTGGAAATTCCAATAGCGACTGTCGCGATGCCAACCCGTCACACTGGAGTAGGCTGGTTGTTTGGTCATAATGCAATTGTGATGGGCTTGGGATAAAAATACGTCCGCCCCAAGCAATTGATGCAAGATTCCCCTGAGCGGTTCTCCGATAGCCCAATTTAACAACATGGGATGGCGGGCAGACGCCATCAACAAACGCCTTGCTGTTGCACCACCCTCTGCTGCACGCGATAAAGGGGCACCGGGATATTGTGTATCTGCTTCAAATTCAATCGGCATGGCTTGCCGTTCCAATTCATTTTTGGCGAGCTCTACAACACTTGTGCAATATTCCGGTTGCGCAAATCCTGCCAGAACCAAATAGCCATTTTTTCTGAAGCTTTCAATGTGTGTAGATGTTAGTATCACAACAACCTGTCCGGAATTTTTGTCGACAAAATACACGATTATTACAGGCAAGTGAATCTGCGATATTAATGCTCAACAAGGATATGAGCATTAATTAATCAAAAAATATACAACCTCTTTACTTTTCACCATTCACGTCATAACACCCGTTTTTCTGGCCATTTTTTGTTATAGATCACTCTAAAAATGTTAAGCATTCCGCAATGCGGGATATCCGTTGCATACGTTAAGTTATGGTTAAGAAAAATCGTGTTTAAACTGTTTTCACGTAAGCAACAAGGCCTGTGGCCTGGGAGTAAAAGATGAACAAATCAATGATTATTGGCACTGTATTGGGAGTGGGTATCGCCACTACCGGCGGTGCGATTGCGAGCTACCAATTTTTAAAAGAACCCACTTATGCTGAGGTTGTGAGCACATCACCTATCACAAAAGAAACCAAAATCCCACATAAAGAATGCCGCGATGAAACTGTCGTTCGCCAAAAACCGGTGCAAGACACCAATCGCGTTGCAGGTAAAGTGATTGGTGCCACCCTGGGTGGTGTATTGGGCCATCAGGTTGGTAATGGTAACGGGAAAAAAGTAGCGACTGTTGCAGGCGCTGTTGCGGGTGGTTATGCCGGTGACCGTGTGCAAAATAATCTGCAGAAAGGTGACACTTACACAACCGTTGAACAACGCTGCAAAACGACTTATGAAACCCGTGAAGACATTACCGGTTACGACGTAACTTATCGATTAAACGGAAAAGAGTCCAAAGTAAAAATGTCCTATGATCCAGGTAACAAAATCCCATTGGAAAATGGTCAATTAGTTACCACGCCACCAGCGGATCGCGCGCAATAACGCAGTTTTTATTTAGCAGGGAATGTAAAGGGTGGTAAAGGAAAATACCACCCGTCTTAAAGCCACTTGCATGACAAACAAGCTAAATGATATGGTTGGGCAATGAATAGCTACCCCAATCCAATTTTTCTCAAAACCCCTCTCGCGCAGCAATGCAATTGCCTACGCGCCTTTGTGCTTTTTGGCGATTAAGTTTTTACTCTCTTAATCGCCGTGAAAATACGTTCCAACTAAATACTTCAACTCATTATTAACGGCAGTTAATCCTGACTGTCGAGTATTCTTTTATTTTTTGGAGAACAATATGTCCCGAACTAAAGCCGATTCGCTCATTATTTTAGAGACAGATTATCAACGCCTATTGCAATTAATTGAACAAAATGACACACCAGCAGCCGACCTGCTGGATACAGAAATCAGCCGCGCGGATATTGTCAAAGCCAGGGATTTCCCTAACGATGCTGTCACTATGGAATCGGTAGTGACTTTTATTGATCTGGATTCAAACGACGAGAAGACAATCAGCCTGGTTTATCCTGCGAATGCGAATGTCGATGAAATGAAAATATCCATTTTATCACCGGTAGGAAGTGCATTAATTGGCTTAAGAATTGGTGGGGAAATCGATTGGCCGGTACAAGGAAAGGTGCGTCGCTTGAAAGTAGTGACAGTAGTGCAACCTGAAAAACACCTGGTTAATTAAACCAGTTATCTATTCAGGGGTAGAGAGTCAGAAGTAGTGAGGACAATCGTGAATTATGGCCAAGGTGCCGGAGTGACGTTTACATATTGTGCGCCACCTTCTGACGGCTCAGGTTCGGTTTTCTGTGGGTTAATACCGTATGCCACCTTGCGAAAGTTTTCACGCACTTCGGCAAAATCTGCATCGCATAAAGGTGTATCTTTGTTAGGTGAATTTTCAATCACCCATGCGATAAGTTCATTGATTTTACCATTTACCGCCATGGCAAAACTCAATTTTTCCGATGCTTTAGGCATATGAATTACTCCCATCATTAATCACTCCCATAAGTCATTTACCTCACAAATAAATCATTCACTTCCAGAAAATGAATACGCATCAATTCCTGTCTCAATTTGCTACCAAACGTGCAGCCAAAAAACCTGCTATTGCCGCTACCGCAGTCACAACAGCGCCCCATACAATATCGACTGATGTAAGGGATATAGACCAATCCTTGAAGGTAGCCATATTAGTCAAATCGTAACTTGCATAGGCAATTAGCCCCACTAGCAACCCAAGGCTAACTGCAAGTATCCAACTCTGTTCGCGCAGAACAGGACTAATCGCAAAAACCACTAATCCAACCAAATACAAAAGATAAAAAATCACGGCAGGGATCATTTTTACTTGTATGGTCATAAGGTCACCCATCTGCATTTGATAAAAATCTTTTGCCACTACCGTTCGTTGACTAAATATACGCCAATACACAAAATACAATCAGTGCACCCGGATAAGCAGCAACACTACGAAATGCTCTCTTCCCTGATGACTTATCCATTAATATCCTAAAAATGGAACTTCACATGCTCACCTTTGGGCTTGAAATGATTACCGCTAATCTTTGCTTTGGCCATCGCAAAAAGTTGCAACATTTTATTGGTATCAGCATCCCAATATTCAGCAGAATACGTTGAGAATTTGATAAGTGATAAATGCGGATCATTAGGCCCTAACGGAAACCAGGCTTCGACCATTGGGTTCCATAATTGCCTGGCTTTATAAACATCTTTCACCAGCAACGCATCACCAGACATGCTTACATACATATTGTCGGATGGGCTGGAAAAACTGATATTGATTGCGGGCTGGCGATACAAATCTTCTGCGACCTGACTGTCATCAGAGGTAAAAAACCAGAGTGTGCCATCGTCATCAATTGCCTGATGAGTCATTGGGCGACTCAACAAATTATGGTCGGCACTCATCGTTGTCATCATACAAAACTGTATGGGATCAATTTTTTCGCGCAATCTGCTAATTGGGCTTTCAATGAGTTCAAACACTGGAAAATCCCCTATTTATATACAACTGGCATAAACAGCGCTTAATTCGTCCATTTCGCACCTTGGTGGTATCGACAATAGGCAAAATAAAATCCTGTCTCTGTGCGTTATTTAACTTTCAAGCGCAGTAAATAAACTTATTTCCGCATTCAGGACTTTGGAAACCGGACAACTTTTCTTTACTTCGTTGGCGATTTTTTCAAACTCCGCTTTATCAATGCCAGGCACCTTTGCATGTAGATCAAGATGTACTGCTGTAATAGTGAATTCCTTTCCTGATTGTTCCAGCGTCACTTCCGCATTGGTTTGTAATTGCTCAATGGTTAGTTTCATTTCTGTCAAGCGCGCTGCCAATGCCATAGTGAAACAGCCTGCATGCGCTGCACCAATCAACTCTTCAGGGTTAGTGCCCGGGCCATCTTCAAAGCGGGTATTGAAACCATATTGAGCGTTTGAAAGTACCTTACTCTGGGTAGAAATATGGCCTCTGCCCTCTTTTAAAGTACCGGTCCAGACTGCTGCTGCGGTGCGTAACATAATGAATTCTCCCGGTTATAAACTTAAATGCCAGCCACATTCTGAGCTGGTTTCGTTAGTGGTAACCATCGCAATTGCGGTCAAAAATGTCTGTGCGGTAACTAACGCGAATGAGCCCATCATTGATTCCAACTGCCATCACACGAGCCAATACAGAATTAATGGAAGCACGGCTCGATTACTGTATTAACATACAGTATAATTGCATATCCCTGATCATTATCACGAATGGGCGTCAGAGGATTTGCACTACTCGCACTAGCACAACTGAGAGGAGTCTTATTTTAATGTCCAACACGTCCAACATATGACCCGAACATCCGGATTTGCCCTGTAATGAACCAATCTCCAGTCAGTACGCCCGATCTCGCAGCAGATTATTACCTCAGCAATTTCCACTTTTTGGTGAGCTGGGTGTTGCAACGCTACGAAGATTTACTCAGCACCGATGAATGCCATTTTCTGACGTGTTTCCAACAACTGCCACATGCCAGCCAATGCTTATTGGTACGTTTATCCAGCCGCAAAGGCCTATTGTTTCGCCGCGATAAATTGCACTATGCCGAGATAGATTCCATCGAACTGGCAGCGTCAGAACTGATTGCAGTTGGCATGCTAAGCAATAACAAATTACTCAGCATTCATGAAGTGGCCAATGCACTTACCAAAACCGAGTTGCTCAGTGTTTTTGGTGAGTATTTGCCGGGTGCCAAACAGGCACGCAAAGAAGAATTGATTACCCAACTGACTGGGTTATTCCCGGAATCCAAGACTTGGGCTGATTGGACGAGCAATCAATTCGGAGACATTTACCACCTGGATAACCAATCAATTATCAATAACTTGTTGCTGTTATTTTTTGGCAATGCCTATCAAAACCTAACCGAATTCGTATTGCAGGATCTAGGGCTATACCGCTATGAAAATTACACTATTGATCACCAGCACCGTATTTTTAAAGATCGCGCAGAATTGGAGCAATACCAACAATTAATTCAATTGCGCGATGAACTGCAACTCGCCACAGAAATAGAACATTTAACCAGCATTGCCAATCATATTCCCGCGCCGTTGAATCATGCAGGATTGCAGCGGCGTCGGGCGCGTTTGTGTAATCAATTAGCTTATGAATTGGAGCGCACTAACGAACATACACTTGCACTACAACTCTATTGCCAGAGCCATTTGCCGCCCGCGCGCGAACGCCGAATCCGCTTACTGGAAAAACAGGGCGATATTACCGACGCATGGCAGCTGCTTGATGAAATCCTGACTTCACCTTGCGATGAACATGAACTGCAAGTTGCCCAGCGCATGGCGCCGCGCCTTGCTAAAAAAGTGGGTGAAGCTATTATCAAGCGAGCTCCCTCACCGGTTATCGTGCAACAATTAATCCTGCCACAGTCAGTCGATGAAAATAACAATATCCTGCGTGTTGAGGAAGCAGTGAAGCAATTCGCCCACATTGATGAATCGCCCTGCTTTTATGTCGAGAATTTATTGCTGACCGGTTTGTTTGGTTTGTGGTTGTGGCCGGAAATGTTTCGCGGCATTGATGGCGCATTTGCCAATCCGTTTCAGGCAGCGCCGTTGGATTTGTATCAGGAAAATTTTGTTAGCAATCGCCCCGGCATCCAGCAACTGTGGCAATTACTGGATGACAACCAACACCATGATCATATCCGCGAATTCTGGTGCAATAAAAACGGCGTGACTAATCATTTGGTGAACTGGCAATTTTTAGAACAGGGACTGCTTGATCTCGCCCTCCAGACAATTCCGGCAGCGCATTTAAAAGCCATTTTTAAGCGATTGCTATTTGATATTAAAAGCAACCGCAGTGGCCTGCCCGATTTAATCCAGTTTTATCCTGCCAGTACTTCACCTACTACCAGTAGCTATCGCATGATTGAAGTCAAAGGACCGGGCGACCGCATTCAGGACAACCAGCAGCGCTGGCTGGATTATTTTGCCGCAAACGCAATTCCCGCCGAGGTTTGGTATGTTAACTGGCAATAAACCCAGAGCGGTTGCGGTAAAAACATTGGTCGAGTTTGCAGCCAAAAGCGGCAGCCTTGACCGCCGATTTACGCCCTCACCTACCGGACGAGAAGGTATTGAAGGCCATCAACGAGTGGCGAGCAACCGCTCATCCAATTATCAAACCGAAGTGGGCCTGAGTATCACTTACGGTGATATCACTTTTCGCGGCCGCGCCGATGGTTATGCACCCAACGATCATTGCATCGAAGAAATCAAAACATTTTATGGCGATGCAGGACGCATTCCGGAAAACCATCAAGTGTTGCATTGGGCACAAGCCAAATGTTATGGCTGGATGTATTGCGAAACCCACGGCTGCGACGAAATTAATATCGCGCTCATTTATTTCAATTTAACTGATGAAGAAGAATACCGCCTGGAAGAAAACTGGAGCGCAGCGGCGTTAAGGGAATATTGCGAAAGCCTCGCGGAAAAATATTGTCAGTGGCAGGCACAGATTAACCAGCGCCTGGAACGGCTCAACACCTGGATCGAACAGCTGCAATTTCCCTATGGCAACATGCACAGCCCACAACGGGTAATGGCCGAAGCAGTTTATAAAGCCGCTGCAACAGGACGAGTGGTATTAGCAGAAGCGCCCACCGGTACTGGCAAAACCCTGGCCGGATTATTTCCAGCCATTAAATCCATGACCCGCACACCGGTCGATAAAATTTTTTATCTCACCGCCAAAACGACCGGCAAACAATTGGCGCTGGAAAATATCCATTTGATTACCAGTGATAAAACTGGCTCAACCACCCCACTGCGCACGTTGGAATTAACCGCGCAAGAAAAAGCATGCCTCGAACCCGACAAAAAATGCATGGGTAACACCTGCTCTTATGCCTTTGATTTTTACACCAAACTGGACACTGCGCGCCAGGCTGCTTATGCAACACCCGTATTGGATAAACAAGCGCTCACTGCACTCGCTTACGAATTTGAAATCTGCCCGTTTTATCTCAGTATGGAAATGAGCCGTTGGGTCGATATAGTGGTTGCTGATGTCAATTATTATTTTGACGGAACACCGCTGTTATTGGGGCTTACTAGCGAGTTCGATTGGAAACCTTATTTACTGGTAGATGAAAGCCACAACCTGATTGATCGCGCACGCGGTATGTATTCGGCTGAGTTAAACCGGGGCGACTTGATCAGCGCAAAAAAACAATCGCCCGCCCCGATTAAAAAGGCATTGGATAAAATCAATAAACTCTGGCTTTCGCTGTTAAAACTGCTGCCGGAAAGTCCGGATCAATTTCTCCTGCTGCCAGTATTACCTGAAAAACTGGGCATAGCATTAACTGAGTTTACCAATACCTATGTTGAGTTCCTGCAAAAAAATCCGGACCATGCGGTGCAGGAAACTATTGCACAAGAATTTTTCTTTGCCGCCTTAAACTATCAAAAAGTAATGGAAGTATTTGATGAAGATTTTTGTATTGATATGCAAGGGATGGGCACCAAAGAAGAGTTGCTGACGTTGCGCAACCTGATACCTGCAACACCGCTGGCTGCGCGTTTGAGTTTCGCCCACTGCGCCTGTTACTTTTCGGCCACACTGCATCCAGCCCATTATTATCAATCGCTGCTGGGTTTACCTGAGGATACTGTTCACATCAATGTACCTTCACCGTTCAAACCCGAACAATTGCACGTCAGGATCGCAATGGATTTGTCTACTCGCTACAAAGATCGCAGCGCCGCCATAGAACCTATCTGCCATCTTATCGAAGAGCAAATTTTCACCCAACCAGGCAACGCTTTGGTGTTTTTTTCCAGCTATGAATTTTTGCAAAAAGTGGAATCCGCTATTCGTCCACGATTGATCAACAGTGATATTCAATTGATAGTGCAATCGCGGCGTATGAGCGAAGAAGATCGGCAGGAATTTATCGAGCAATTTAGCCAGCATAATAATGTATTGGGATTGGCCGTATTGGGCGGTGCATTCAGCGAGGGAGTCGATTTGTCGGGCGATGCATTAAAAGGGGTTTTTATTGCAACCCTGGGATTGCCGCAAGTGAATCCGGTGAGTGAACATTTGCGCGCAGTGATGCAAGGTAAATTCGCGCAAGGATATGATTTTACTTACACCTATCCGGGAATTCAGAAAGTCATCCAAGCAGCGGGACGCGTGATTCGCACCACAGCGGATAAAGGTTATTTGTGGTTGCTAGATCAACGTTTCCAACAACCACAGGTTGTGTCCTTGCTACCGGACTGGTGGTGTGTTGAGCAAAGCCATGCCAATAATTGCTCAGGTGGCGATAACACTAGCCCCCTCCTGCTTCCGTAATAAGTGCACGGCAATCTGCATGCTTCGCATCACCCGTTTCGATAAATGCCAGGATTGCGGCAAAAGGTGTTAAAAAAGTGCCCAGCGCTATCGCAGCAGCACCACGTGTAGCCACCTTTTTTGCATCAAGCCCGATACTGGGCGATTTCAAATCACCCGATAAAGTAATAGGAATACGTGCCGAGAGGATGCTGTTATCTTTAGGCTTGGCATCGAGTCGCGCATTGATTTTTTCGCGTTTTAAATCCACACCCACTTTGCCGACCAGGAGTGAATCGTTGGTATCCAACACTACTGTTTTTGAATTCAACATCCCGTCTTTCACATCAAAATCGATCACGCCGCAACGAATCGTAGTGGATTTATCTTTACCTAAAAATAATGGTAATGCTTGTCCGATATCTATATCAGACGCTTCTATTAATAACTGACTTATTTGTCCACCCGCCATGATAATCGCCATATCGCCGTTACTGGTGCCAAGCACATCGGCGAGTGACGCCCCCGTACCTTTAAGGGCAATCTTGCCACCAAACAATCCTTTGGTTGTACTTTCAAAGCGGGTATTGGCAAAAAATTGTGTAAGACTGAGCTTGTGCATTGTCAAATCAACATTCATAGGCGGTACATCTGTACGTGCATCAACCTCAATTTTCCCTTCCACCGTGCCGTCGGCCAACACAACTTTAAAAGGATTTAATTTCAGTAAGCCCTCTTTCAAATCGAATCGGACTTCCATTCCTTTAAAGGGTAAATTAGGTGCATTAATTTCTTTGGCGATCAGTGTTACATCCAAATCCGTCGCACGCAAACGCTCAACTTTCAGCGGCACATCAGGAATTAATTTTGGACTGGCTTTTTTCTTTGCTGATTCTTCTTTCTGCTCGGGTGTGGCATTTTCAACATCCGGGGATAAACCGATAAACCCACCCAGATCCTCACTGTTAAGTATATTGGAAAATAAATTTGCTTTAAGAAAGCCACGCTTGCCACCAACATCGTAAGACAAGCTGCCCGACAAATCGCTACCGCCGACTTTACCGCTGAATTTTTGATAGCCCCACACATCACCATCTTTAGTCAATTGACCTTCAAGTGTATACGGCGGTGTTGGCGGCAAAGGAATTGCGGTGAGGTAAAAAATATCGGCAAGATTATCGCCAACAATTTTTAAACTGGCATCGGCGCCGCTGAATTTAAGCGGATCGTTGAAAGTTCCACGCACAATGACTTGGGTATCGCCCATGATAAGCTTGAATTGCAGCGGAAAATCAGCAGTAGAATCGCGCAGGGTTTCGAGTGATCCACCGGAAGCATCCAGCGAGAATTTTTTACCTTGCAAAGTACCGTCACCTTTTACGGTAAACCCGTTCTCCCGATTTTTCCCTTCCTGCTTTTCACCACCGCTACCGCTGACTGAATTGAGTTTTAAATTCAGGTTTATTTGCTTGGGCGCATCGCGATAAATAAATTGCCCGTCGTTTAATTCAAGCCTTTCAACCAACGGGATATTGTGCCGGTCATCGGGAGTAACCGTTTCTTCAACTGCATTTGCCGAAGAAAACATCGGGAAACTCCAATTGTTATCGTCCAGTGATTTCCGCTCAAGCACAATCACTGGTTTGCTAATAGTGATAACACCGAACTCCAATTGCCCTATCAATAGTTTTAGTGGTTTGAAGGTCAGGTCCAGAGATTCTATCGTCACCATATTCGGTTCTTTGTATCCGGGAGCATTACCCAACCGGATTTTTTCCGCGCGGAGTTCCGTGAAGCCCCAATGCCAATCTATTTTGAGCGGCCCTTCAATACGCAACTCGCGTCCCAGGGATTTACTGCCCTTGTCCTCGACCAGCATACGCACCAGTGTTTCAGAAAAAATAATCACCCCGGCTACAGCGATCAACAGTAACAGCACTAAAACGCCGATGGTGGAAGCTATCTTATGTTGGCGGACACGTTCAAAAGTCATAGGAATATCCATCGCAATTGGTTCATCCTTGAGCCTAATGGACATATCAATCGTCTTCTGTTCCCTGCCACACCAAAGCATACCTTACTCTTCCTTACCCCTTTTACACCTTGAACGCTTCACTCTTGTCCCCATTAACCTCATTATTGGCGCCAGTGCCTCCCTCGTATACTGCTTTTGCCGAGTATCAATCATGCTGAACAATATCCCTTTCTCCCTACTTGAACTTGCCTCCATCCGCGAACATTCCACCATCCATGAAACCCTGCAAAACTCGCTGTGCTACGCGCAGGCCGCTGAAACACTGGGGTTTCATCGTTTCTGGCTGGCAGAGCATCACAACATGGAAGGAATCGCCAGTTCGGCAACAGCGGTGTTGATTGGCTATATCGCCGGCGGCACCAAAACATTGCGGGTGGGCTCGGGGGGCATCATGTTGCCCAACCATCCACCGCTGGTGATTGCCGAACAATTCGGGACACTCGCCTGTTTGTATCCGGGTCGAATCGATTTGGGACTTGGCCGCGCACCGGGTACTGACCCGATTACCAGCCGCGCGTTGCGGCGCGATCACACTGCTGCCGATGAATTCCCGACCGAGGTCAATTTGTTGCAGCAATTACTGGCCCCGCTCAAACAAGGCCAGCGCCTGAAAGCAATTCCGGGAGCGGGAACACAAGTGCCCATCTGGTTGCTGGGTTCCAGCTTATTCAGCGCACAGCTCGCGGCAAAACGCGGCCTGCCCTATGCCTTCGCCGGTCATTTTGCACCGCGCCTGATGCGCGAGGCGCTACGCATTTACAAAACCCAGTTTGTGCCCTCTGAAACGCTTGAAAAGCCCTACGCGATGTTGGGCATGCCGGTGATTGTTGCGGATTCCGAAACTGAAGCAAAACATCTGGCGACTACCAGCCACCAACGTATTCTCGCGTTGCTGCGCGGCAATCCCCTGTGGTTGAAACCGCCGATTGAATCGATGGAAGGCTTGTGGAATATCGAAGAAGAATTGCACGTACGGGAGTTTCTATCCCTCGCCGCCGTCGGTAATCCCGCGCAAGTAAAAGCGAAACTGGAAAACCTCGCCGAAGAACTCGGCATTGACGAGTTTATGTTTACGATTGATGTTTACGATCCGCAAAAACGCTTGCGCGCACTGGAGTTGTTGGCAGCCATGAAAGTAAATTGATCTATTTGATAGGTAGATATTCCCGCAAGATTATCAATTCTAATAACAGATTAAATAAACTCGATTTTTAAAGTTTATTTAATTCTGCCAATCATCCGAGTTCACGTATAGGATAGGCACCCTTGATTTTTGACGATGACCATCCGTATGTTCTCACCTGTAAAACGCGACGCATTATTAGCCGGCCTGATGGGTATCGGCGCTTTGCTTGCCGGCTTTTTTAGCCTTGCCAATATCGCCACCCCGGTGAATGCATTGCAATGGTTGCTGATAGCCAGTGGTTTATGGTGTTTTGTGTGGTGGGAATTATGGCGAAGAATTGAGTTAAATCACGCAAGTGTAGATGCAGTCCCCTATCGGCACCTTGGTTTGGCAAATAGTTTGACCTTGTTGCGCGGCGGCTTGATTGCATTAACCGGGGGATTTTTATTGCAGCCGCAAGCGGCAGGATTAACCGGTTGGGTACCCGGTGTGCTGTATACCATCACCGCTATTCTTGATCGCATGGATGGATTTGTCGCACGTCGCAGTAAACGCACCAGCATATTGGGCAGTGAGCTGGATACAGCTTATGACGCGCTGGGATTGTTAGTTGCCCCGTTGCTCGCCATAGGCTACGGTAAAATTCATTGGAGTTTTTTGCTGGTGAGCGCGGCCTACTACATTTTCGTGTGGGGTCTGTACTGGCGACGCACTCACCACTTACCGGTATATCCGTTAATGCCGAGCATGTTGCGCCGGACACTGGCCGGATTCCAAATGGGGCTTGTCGCACTGGTTTTATTGCCGTGTTTCCATGCCCCCTTCACCGTTATTGTCGCCGTGGCATTTACACTGCCTATCCTGTTGGGCTTCATAGTAGATTGGCTGGTAGTGAGCGGTAGAGTTCGCGCTGAATTGGCAAGTACCCAGCAATTTTTTAATCGCCTCGCCTTATTTAGCCATCATATTTTCCAACCATTTTTGCGGGTAGCGTTGTGTATTCTACTGGTGATGTTCGCGCACGATAGCGATATATTTATACCAACCATTTTAAGTTACAGCCTGTTTTTATTCGGTGGAATGATACTGCTGGGCGCAGCCGGTCGCGTTGGTGCAATTGCGATACTGGTATTAATTGGATTGATACAAATTGCACAACCAATTAATGCCATTACCACAATTATTATTTTCAGCGGTGCCTGGTTGATGCTTTTGGGTACCGGTCACTTTAGCCTCTGGCAATGGGACGATCATTGGGTGAACCGACGCGATGGTGAGGAACCCCAATGAGTCATTACACAAAAATAAAAATTATCACCTCGCTGTTGTGGTCATTAGCCTTTGGGTTAGTTGCATGGGCACTGACACAACTGCCGCTGGATGAAATTGCAACCAGCATCAGCTCACTCAGTGCAACACAATGGATGCTCTGGTCAGGATTAAACCTTCTGATCATCGTCATGCTTACCTGGCGCTGGCAATTATTAGCCAAAGCACTTAACGCACAAGTAAATTTGTGGCGACTGGTATTGATCCGACAGGCAGGACAGACAGTGAGTTTTATTACGCCCGGCCCACAATTTGGCGGCGAGCCGCTACAAATTTTCTGGCTGTGCAAACGCTGTGGATTGCCCTTACACAAAGCATTGTTATCACTGGGAATGGATCGGTTCTACGAGCTCTGGATCAATTTCTCTGTGCTTTTGCTCGGCGTATTTTTATTAATTTTTTCTCCTGCATTGGATGTAAGTGCCTGGCAAAAAATGGGCGGCGTGCTGTTAGTTTTATTGATGGTGTTATCGCTGCTGGGCTGGTTGATACTACAACAACCGCAATGGCTATCTGCTCGCTTTGAACGCCTTGCACGACGCTGGCAAGAACATCCGCGCCTGAGTCGCATTGAAAGTCACTGGAGTGCATTGGGCAGCGATTTACGCGATGCAATTTATACACAAAAACCGCGCTTGGTATTGGCCGTATTATTATCCATTGCCGGTTGGATTGGTTTGCTTGGTGAATTGGCATTGATTCTGGCGTTTATGGATGTACAACTCGATCTGGCCGGTTTTATCCTCATCATTGTGGCTATGCGCCTCGCGTTATTGCTGCCTGTGCCCGGCGGTATTGGCACACTCGAAGCATCAGTGCTCTGGTCATTCCAAACGCTCAATTTACCGACCAGCGCAGCGATGGGTTTGATTGCATTAATGCGCTTGCGCGATGCGATTGTGTTGGTTGCTGGCCTCGCTTGCTTACGCGGATTACAAACCACATCCGAACCTGTTCAAGCCTGATTTTCTTTAATCAAACAATAAGTCCTGCACTAAAAATCAAGCACTTGAAGCACAAGCGATAAATCGCCAGCAACAATGTTGGCTAACCAACTTTTCCCCACAAAAGTGATTAATTTTAAACAGCAACATCCTCCCTGGATCGTGCAAATCCCGCGTATTTACTGAAATAACCAAATGGCGCACTTATTGCTGTCGTGATTATTTTTACTTCTATAAAAAGCCCAAATCATGTGGATCGTCAACCTCGCCTTACGCCGCCCGCACACGTTCCTTGTGGCAGCGCTACTCATCCTGTTAACCATGCCTTATATATTAAGCAAAATGGCGACGGATATTTTTCCCATCATCCAAATTCCGGTTGTTGCGGAACTATGGGAATACAAAGGACTGACCGCCAAGGAAATGTCCGAGCGAATTACCAATCAGGCCGAGCGTGAGTTGGGGCAAGCAGTCGATAATATTGAACACACAGAATCTTTCTCTGTAGCTGGCCTGGGCATTGTGAAAGTATTTTTCCAGCCCGGCACCGATATCAATACTGCACTCGCGCAAACGACAATGAGTGCTAATGGTGCTGCACGCGGAATGCCGCAGGGAATTCAAGCCGGCCGGGTGCGCGCATGGTCTGCATCCGAATTACCTGTGGTTCAGCTGAGTATATCCAGCGATACACTTTCTGATATTGAAATCGGCGATGCGGCAGGCACAGTACTGCGCCCGATTGTTTCCAGCAAAAAAGGCTTGTCCCTCACCTTCCCTTACGGCTCCCGTTCGCGTCAAGTCGCAGTAGACCTTGATGCAGGTGCCCTACTTGCCAATAACATCACACCCGCTGAAATAGTAACGGCAATGGGTGCGCAAAATTTAATTTTACCAACCGGTGTGATGAAAGTGGGTGACAGTGAGTTTGATATCAAACTCAACGGTGCAATCGCCACCATTGATGAGATTGGCTCTATTCCGATTCGCACCGAAAAAGGCCGCACGTTGTTATTGAGTGATGTTGCTAATGTGCACGATGGTTTCACGCCTGGCACTACCATTGCCCGCCAAAACGGGTCGCGCAGTGTGTTGAACTCGGTACTGGCGTTTGGTGGTGTTTCCACTATTGAAGCCGTTGAGCATATTAAAAATTCCATTCCCGAAATGCTCGCCAAAATGCCGGAAGGCATCGATATTAAATTGATGTTCGATCAATCCATTTTTGTGCAAGCAGCGATTAGCAATGTGGTTCATGAGGGACTCATTGCCGCCGCACTCACGGCTACATTGATCCTGCTCTTTTTGGGCAACTGGCGCAGCACCTTGATCATTGCCGTTTCTATTCCACTCTCGATTATGGTCTCGCTGATTTGCCTGTATTTGATTGGGCAAACCATCAACCTGATGACGCTCGGTGGCCTCGCACTCGCAGTGGGAATCCTGGTGGATGATGCAACAGTCGAGATTGAAAATATCGAGCGGCAAATGGCGCTGGGTAAAAATCCGCTGCAAGCCATTCTGGATGGCGCCCAGGAAATTGCGGTGCCCGCCTTTGTATCCACCATGTGTATTTGCATCGTGTTTGTACCCATGTTTTTCCTCGATGGTATTGCGCGCTATTTGTTTGTGCCACTTGCACAGGCAGTAGTATTTGCGATGATCGCGTCTTACATCATCTCGCGCACGCTGATTCCAACCCTGGTGATGTTTATGATGAGAGGCCATCACCAACGCCAACAGCAGCCAACGCAAAATCGTTTTGCACAAGGGTTTGCCCGTGTACATCATGGATTCAATGATGGATTTGAACATTTCCGCGCTCACTTTGTGGTAGTGCTTACCAGTTTGTTACAACGGCGCAAACAATTTGCGGTGGCTTTTTTTGGCTTTTGTGTGCTCTCGCTTGGGCTTTATCCAACCCTCGGGCAAGATTTATTTCCCACTGTTGATAGTGGTCAATTGCGCCTGCATATTCGTGCACCTTCAGGAACGCGCCTGGAGCAAATGCCGAAATTGGTCGACCAGATCCACGCTGAAATTCGCGCAGGAATTCCTGCAGAACAAATGGGCGACATCCTCGATATCATCGGCGGACCTTACAGTACCATCAATACACTCAACGGCAATTCGGGTACGGCGGAATCGTCAGACTCGGAAATTATGTTTAGCTTTAAACCCGGCAAACTCAACAGTGCCGATATCATGAAAGATTTGCGTGTGCGCCTGCCCAAACAATTCCCCCATGTTGAATTCTTTTTCCAGCCGGCAGACCAAATTAGCCAGACATTAAATTTCGGTATTCCGGCACCGATTGATGTGCAATTTATCGGCGGAAAACCGTCCGACATAATGCCGCTCGCCGCTGCGCTCAATAATGAATTGCGCAAAATTCCCGGCATTGTTGATGCACATGTTTATCAACGCTGGAGTAAACCAACGCTCTCACTTGAAATTAATCGCACTCAACTACAACACCTGGGTTTAAGCGCACGCAATGTTGCAGAAAATATGATGATCGCACTAAGCGGCAGTATGCAGACAACGCCAACATATTGGCTCAACGAAGCCAACGGCAATACGTACAATATCGGTGCGCGCAGCCTTGAGTCGGATATGGACAGTATCGATGAACTCATGCACATCCCGATCGGTAAAGGCAACGATGGCAAACAACAATTGCTGGGCAATGTCGTGACCTATGAACGCACCGTACAAACGTCGGCAGTGAACCGCTACAACAGCACCAACATGATTAACATCCACGCTAATATCCAGGGGCGTGATTTGGGATCAGTCAGCCGCGACATTAATAAATTAATTGAAAAAGCACGCGCTGATTTACCACGCGGTGTTGAATTAAAAGTGCGCGGCCAAATCGAAACACTCAACACTGCGTTTATTGGTTTGACAGCGGGAATCGTCGTGGCAATTGGCTTGGTGTATTTATTGGTCGTGGTGAATTTCCAATCCTGGCTTGATCCATTAATTATTATCAGTGCACTACCTGCCGCATTGGCGGGTATTGCATGGATGTTATTTTTAACCGGCACCACACTCAGCGTTCCTGCGCTTACAGGCGTGATCATGACCATGGGTGTCGCAACGGCAAACAGTATTTTATTGGTGTCATTTGCGCGCACGCGTTTGCAAGAAGGCGTTGCACCGCTCGCCGCCGCGCTTGAAGCAGCATCCACTCGTTTACGCCCGGTATTAATGACGGCGTTTGCGATGATTATGGGAATGTTGCCGATGGCGTTGGGTTTAGGCCAGGGCGGCGAACAAAACGCACCGCTCGGTAAAGCTGTTATCGGCGGACTGGTTTTTGCCACTGTGTCCACCTTGTTATTTGTACCTGTGCTGTTTGCCGGATTACATCGTCGCCTGACGCAATATCCATTTAACCAACGCAGTTTTGGTTCACCTTCAGCCACTATCCCAAACCCTAGCGCTTTTTGAGTCCCGGCACATGAACGATTATCACCCTCTTCCTCTTGAATTGCCCGTCACCGACGTGAAGCGCAGCGCCGTGTACACCAAGCGCGTATTGCTCGGTGCATTGGTGCTGTTATTAATCGGCGGCAGCGTCCGTGTGCTACTGAATATGCGCGCGGCACAAGCACTGGAAGATTACACCGCCGAAACACTCGAGCGCACTGTGCTCATCACCAAAGCCAAACCCGGCGAATTGCAACAAGCATTAAAACTGCCGACAACATTGCGCGGCAATACCGAATCCGTGATTTATGCGCGCACTTCCGGTTATGTCGACGCCTGGCACAAGGGCATCGGCGATCTGGTCAAAAAAGGCGAACTGCTTGCGACCATCGATGCACCGGAACAGGAGCAAGAACTTGCACAAGCACGCGCCGAACGCGAACAAATACAGGCGCGGCTCGATCTCGCTCAACAAACACTCGCGCGCTGGGAAGCATTACGTGAACGCGAGAGTGCAATCTCGCTACAGGATCTCGCAGAAAAACAAAGTCTCGTCCGTCAGGGCCAAGCAGACCTCGCGGCCGCAAATGCAAAAGTAAAACGCCTGGAACAATTGGAAGGTTTCCGCAGCATAGTCGCGCCCTTTACCGGCATCATCACGCGTCGCAGTATTGAAGTCGGCGATTTGATTGAGGGCGGCGGCAAAGAATTATTCGCTATCACCCAAACCGATCCATTGCGTCTGACAATCTGGGTACCGCAAGCCTACGCTGATAATTTGGCGCCAGGCACCGATGTGAGCCTCGCTATTCGCGAACAACCGGGAGCAAAACTCACCGCGAAAATTGATCGCATCGCGGGCGGTATAGATCCAAACACTCGCGCACGCCAAGTGGATTTAGTATTACCTAATCCCGGTGCAAAATTATTACCCGGCGCTTATGCAGAAGTCGGAATCCAAGTCACCAGCGGAATCGAGACCCTCGTAGTCCCCGCTGCCGTTTTAGTCATCACCGACCATACCCGCCGCGTCGCCGTTGTCGGTGAACGCAACCGCATCAGCTTCAAAGAAGTAGAACTCGGCCGCGACTTGGGCCGCGATGTAGAAATTCTCTCCGGTATCACCACCAACGACACTTTAGTCGTCAGTCCTTCAGACCAAATCGTCGCAGGTGAATTGGTGAATACACGTGAGTGGCAAGCAGTGGGCGCAAATCCGCCCAGGCCGGTGAAGAAATGAAGATTAATTAGATTCCAAACGATTTAAACAGTAATTCCCGCCGCACGCATAAACGCAGGATAATCCAGGGCAGTATTTTGATCATGCACGATTTTCCACTGCCCATCCTGCAATTGAAAAACATAAGTAAGCCAGGAACTGATTGGTAATGTTGCTGTAAAGCTGCACCAAAATCGGGTCTCAAAGGCTTACTCCGGTTGTTAAAATCATTGAAAAATTATCAATCTATCTGTGAAACATCATAAGTCTAGACAGGGCTAAAAATTCTTCCGGTAAGCTGCCCAGCAGGTGGCGTTTTCCCAGAGTTTTACGATGAGGGAGCCGCTGCCTAATGGCCGGATGCGGGAGCTGATTTGCTCATTGATGATGCGGCTGAAGTGTTCAATGCTTGGGTTTAGTCCGGCGAATTCCGGTTTGTCGTTAAGCAGGGAATCACGGAAATAATTTACTGTGGTATCAAGTGCGGCTTCGATATCAACGATATCAACCAAATAACCATGTTGATCTAACTGGTTACCTTCAATACTGATTTCGGCCACGTAGTGATGTGCATGCGGAAAGTTTTCTGAGCCCCAATCGCCGCCGACGAGAAAGTGGTTGGCGATAAATTCACGGGTTACTGCCACGGTATACATAATAAATCCTGCTTAATGATTCTGGTTTTATGGGTAGTAAAAAATCGCCTGCAGAATATCGTCCGGCGATTCATGCAAATGTTGGTAAAGCGATTGCGCATCGGCAATAGATACACGATGCGTAATAAGGTGTTGCGGATTTATCTGGCGCAACATCTGCCAGGTAAGTTCAAAGCGACGGGCTTTACTCCAGCGGCCACTTAATTCCGGTGCGAGGCTGCTCACTTGGCTCGTCGTTATTTTGAGCCGGTTGCGATGTGCATCGCCACCCAATGCTACAATTGCATTTTTATTGCCGTACCAGCTGCCGATTACAATCCGGCTGGCAAAACCGCTCAATTCAATCGCGAGATTTAATGCTTCGGGAACACCACTGATTTCATAAATCAAATCAGCGCCTTTATTTTCATCAGCTGAAAATAATTGTTTTTTTAACTCGACAATATCAGCATCGGAAAAAGGATCAGCTATTTTATCAACACCCAGCTGCAACGCGCGTGCACGACGCAATGCTATAGCGTCCAGCGCATTTAGTTGCGCTAATGGAAATTGCGCTAACAAACTTGATACCAATAAACCAACAATGCCCTGCCCCAATACAACTACCCGCTCACCCAGTGCAGGATTACCATCCTGAATCAGATTTACGGCGGTTTCCATGTTCGGCAAAAACACCGCTGCTTCAGACGTTATATCTTCGGGTATTGCAATAACATCGTCAGGCGTAGCGATAAAATGGCTGGCATGAGGTTGAAACGCAAACACGCGCTTACCCAACCAAACAGGATCAACATCTTTACCGACACGCACCACACAGCCAACGCTGGCATAGCCATATTGAAGCGGGAATGTGGGGTGATCTTGCAGGGAATCCAGGCTGGCATCCAGTGCCATGCCAACTGGAATTTGCCCGCGGTAAACGAGCATTTCTGTTCCGGCGCTGACAGCAGAGCAAGCCACAGCGACCAACAATTCGCCTGCGCCAGGTGGCGTTAGTTGTGCAGAGCGAACCTCAACCTTATGCGTATCAGTAAACCACAATTGCTGCGCGATGATGGGAGCATCAACTATCGATGCACTCATGGAGTTGAATCTCCATAATGTAAATTACCCCACACAATCAGATCATCATCCAAACGGTCGGAAAAAAACGGTGAAATTTGCGGCAGCGCGCAGCGCGAGGAAATGCCCAAATCACTTACCGCTTTGTAGCCGCCGACCAAGCGCGGCGTAATGGTCAGCACCACCGCATCGGCAAGCTGGGCTTTGACAAATGCAGTTATCACATTTGCCCCGCCCTCAACCATCACACTTTTTATTCCTCTGCTCCACAGCAATTTCAGCGCGCGCTGCAAACATACACGCCCTTCTGCATCACCTTGTAACGCGGTTATCTCAAGTCCGTCGATGGGTGTGCTAACGCCATCTTGCGTCGTCAGCACCCAACAGCGTTTGTCAGGCAGACAACACAATCGCGCCGTTGCCGGAATACGCAATTGGCTATCGAGCACAATGGGTTGCGGATTACGGCCGGAACAATGACGCACAGTGAGTTGCGGATCATCGCTCAACACTGTGCCTATGCCCACCATAATGCCGTCATGAACACTGCGCAGGTGATGGGTGAGCCGCAGCGACTCGTGCCCGCTCAATGCGAGTGGTTCGCCGGAGTGGATCGCAATACTGCCATCCAGACTCTGGGCGTAACTCAGCGTTACGAATGGCCGGTTCAAGCGGGCGCTGGTTCTTTGATTAACCAGCCAATGCGTGATTTGCTGATGGAGACTCGCGGAATTATTGGTGAGTGGCAGCATAAGGTTTGGCCAGGAGGTGATCCATGCGTTTCGCTTTGGTAAGCATATAGCCCTGATTTTCAGCGTTGACCGCAATCTCCAGCGGTACGCGGGCAATGACATTGACACCTTCGGCTTCAAGGGCATTGATCTTGGCTGGATTGTTGGTCATCAAGCGCACCGACTTCACGCCCAAATCGTCAAGGATACAGGCCGCAAGCGAGTAGCTGCGCTCATCGGCACCGTGACCGAGCATCAGGTTTGCATCGACTGTGTCGTAACCCTGATCTTGCAGGTTGTAGGCATGCAGCTTTTGTTCGAGCCCGATGCCACGGCCTTCCTGACGCAAATACACCACAACACCCAAACCTTCGCGTGCAACCAGTTCAAGCGCACGATCCAGTTGCTCGCCGCAATCACAGCGTAGCGAACCAAGCACATCGCCGGTAAAGCATTCCGAATGGACGCGGGCCAAGGCTGCCTCTGCCTGCGCCAAATCGCCCATATAGAAAGCGAGATGCTCTTTGTTATCGAGGGTGTTGGTGTAATAACACAATTGAAAGTCGCCATGCCGTGTTGGAATACGGGCAGCGGCAGTACGGGTAACTGATGGTTTAGACATACGCAAAAAATCTTTAGTTTCAGACAATAATTGTAAGTGACGGCAGCGATCTTACGGCGCGTGCTCACATTAGGCAAGGCAAGTTCCAGATTACTTTTTTGCAGCGCTGACTGTCGCGCTTGTTATTATTTTCCCTGTTGTTTTTCAGGCAAGAAACTGATGGTTTTTATCCATGAATGTTTAAATCAAGCCAGCCAATTTGCTGGCAATAAACAAAACACTGGTAGACAATTGCCCACCTTGCAAACAGGAAAATCCTGGTGGATAAATCCAATCCTGTCGCAGACGGAATTAACATCTCGCAGAAGATTTCTATGACCGATATTTACTTCGCCATTCCCGGTGATATCAATACCCTCACCGGTGGTTATGCCTATGACCGGCGTTTACTTGCCGAGTTGCATTCGCTCGGCCACAAGCTGATACATCTGCCCCTCTCCAGCCAATTTCCGCAGCCGGATAGCCGAACACTTGCCGACACTGCAGAGCAATTCGCGCAGCTGCCCGATGGTGCGCTGGTTATCGCAGATGGCCTCGCATTCGGGGTGATGGAAAATATCGCCGAGCAACAGCAGGGGCGACTCAAGATCATTGCGCTTTGCCATCATCCGTTAATGCTGGAGGCGGGATTATCAGACGAGCAAGCACAACAACTATTTCTTTCCGAGCAGCGTGCGCTTAATGCAGCGCAAGCAGTCATAGTGACCAGTGCTATGACCGGCAAAATACTGACCGAACAATTCGCGATTTCCGCTGCAAAAATCACTATTGCTGAACCGGGAACCGATCAACAGGAGTTTGCGCTGTGTAACGGCAATCCACCGGTATTGCTAACGCTTGCGACTTTAACGCGCCGCAAAGCCCACGATGTATTGATTGATGCATTGGCAAATGTCCAACATCTGCCCTGGACCGCACGCTTTGTCGGTGGCTTGCATTTTGATCCGCACTGGGTTGCACATCTGCAACAAAAAGTCGCCGCCGCCGGCTTGCAAGAGCGAATTGCATTTATCGGTAATGTTGCCGATGCAAGCAGCGAATATGCCGCTGCCGATATTTTTGTCTTGCCCTCGCTATTCGAGGGCTATGGAATGGCGTTTGCGGAAGCACTGAGTTTTGGCTTGCCGATTGTCGCTACGCATGCAGGTGCCGTGCCCGATGTAGTACCTGAGACCGCTGGTATTCTGGTACAACCTGATAACTCTGCGGCACTTGCTGATGCATTGCGGAATTTACTCACCACACCAAGCTTGCACAAACAACTGCAAACAGGTGCGCAATCCGCAGCGCAAGCCCTGCCTGGCTGGGCAACTACAGCGAACAAGGTATCTGCATTAATTAATACCATCAACGCACCTATTAATTAATACACCAATTAACATATCCACAAACGATAGAGTAAATAACCAATGAGTGGCTTTTCAATTTCATGGCTGGATTTACGCGAAGGCGCAGACTTTGCCGCACGCGATAAAACATTGGCAACAGGTGCATTGGAATGGCTTGGCCAAGCCAGTGATCCCGTATCACCTGACCGCATTATTGTTGATCTCGGTGCGGGTACAGGCTCGACATTGCGCGCCCTCACCAAACTTGGCGCAAACAATATTGTGTGGCGGTTGGTCGATCTGGATGGAAAATTATTGGATGAGGCCTTACGTCGTCACGGTAAAAAATGTTTGATAGAAGATTATCAAGCCGATCTCACAATTACTGAAGAATTACCTCTTACCGGTGCACATCTAGTATCGGCCTCCGCATTATTTGATCTCGCGTCGCCTGCATTTATCGATGCCTTAATAAATCGAATCGATGCGCGCAAAACTGCTGTTTACGCTGCATTGAATTACGATGGCACCACTACATGGACACCGACACATCCACTGGATGAAAAAATCCTGACAGCATTTAATCAGGATCAATTGCGCGATAAAGGATTTGGCCCGGCACTCGGCCCTCAATGTACAACCTACTTGCAGCAGGTGCTGGAAAATAAAGGTTACATCGTCAGCGTTAAACCCAGCCCGTGGGAACTAGGCGCAAAAGATGAAGCTATGACAAACGAATTAATTGGCGGGATTGCAAGTGCAATCAGTGAAGGTTACGGATTAACAACGCAAGAACTCGATGACTGGAAAACATTTCGCCTCGCCCATGCTGCCGATGGACATTGCACCATCGGCCACTGGGATTTACTTGCATTGCCGGGTTAATTTCCCGGCAGCGAAAACGCATCAATAAATTTATTGCGCAGCTCGTCCATGCGCCACACTGGGGCATCATCGGCAGGTAACATACCCGGTGTCCAACGCCAATTATCTATCGCTTCGATTACCTTGGGATCGCGCGCAATTAAATGGATAGGCACATCGCGATTAGCGGTATCACCCGTTACCAATGGCGCTGGTTGATGATCGCCAAATACCAGCACCACTACATTATCATTACCGTAATTCATCACATAAGACGCAATATTTTCCAGCGCATATTCAATCGACAAACGAAATTGCAAACGAATGCGCGTATTGTCTTTCCAAACGTCTTCCGGACTATCACCACTTGCTGCTTGTATATTAAACACCGTGCCATCACCAACACTATTCCAGTCAATCACGTGGGGGACCGGCGTCCAGGGAGCATGCGATGAGATCAGCGCAATTTCCGCCATCACCGGTGCGCGCGCTTTATTATCAAGTTCAAGTCGTTGCAATGCGGCGAGCGTATATTGGTCGGGCATGGTAATCCAATTAAATGGCTTGCCTTTGTAGCCAAGGTTATGCGCATTGTAAATCTGATCGTAACCATAATATTGGCCTTCTGGCCACGCCATAGTAATTGCAGGCATCACCGCCACAGTTCGCCAACCCGCTTGCTTGAAAATGCGATTCAACGTTGGGCGCGCACTCATCATTAAATTGTCGTAGCGAATCTGGTTGTCAATCCACAATCCTGACATAGCCGTCCCATGTGCCAACCAACTCAAGCCGCCCGCTGTGGGTGACGTTAAAAAACCGGAACGAGCAATAACACCTTTTTCGCGCAATGCATTCGTTGTGCGTTCAAGTAAGGGACGGATTTGCGCTGCAAATTCCGGATTATCCAATGCAGTGCGTCCGTATGATTCTACAAATACAACCAGCACATCTTTACCTTGCAGGTGCGCCAATAGATTCCCATCTGCATGCGCCAGCGCATCATCTCGCTCAAGCACCAGGCGAAAGGATTTAATATCGGCAACTGTATCCAACATATGTTTTAAATGTACCTGGACATGCTGGTAAAACCGCATGGATGTTTTGGGCCATCCCATAAAAAATAACAGCAACCATATTGCCAACCCACCAAGCAATACACTGGTAGCAATACGTGTAGATGCACGCAATAATGCCTGCGCGCGCCCCAACACCCAAAACGCTGCGGCGATAATCGCCAACACTGACAAGATCAATAACAATGCAACGAATAAAGCACCAGCCCTCCCTATCGCGCCATTAAGTAAATTCATACCGTTGGCAAATAAATAAATATCGAAAACCGGATTAAATGGTCGTGCAAAAACCTTGAAGGTCGCCATGTCGGCACATTTAAAAATAATACCCAATGCCAGCAATGTTGCCGTTAACCAACGCAATACCAAGCCGATGCGGCCGGGTACTAATAGCAATAACCCAAGCAGTAACATTTCTACCGGAAAAAATAAAAATGCACCAACGCTAAATGCACTCAATTGGTTGGGAACAACCAACGCAATAAAAATAAACAGGAGGGCCGTGATATTCAGAAGCGAATGACAATAACCAGAGCGGGATAAATGGGTATTCATTATTAGGGGCAATGCCTTATTACTTGTGGAAAGAACGACTTAGTTAAATGAAGCCCGATTAAAAAGAAGCTTTCAGGGCTGGGCCGGATTGGATAATATCGTCCGAGTGATGCCTTCGATTAACGCAGCCAGCACGCAAAAAGTAGCTGAGTATAAACACTTTTTGACATCAAAACCCATGAAAATCAATCGATTACAATTTGATGGGCATAGCCGACTGAACAACCGGCCCGTACCAGAGTCTTAAATAAACCGATCCCCGTGTAAGGAACATGACAACATGAAAAAAACAGGTGTAATTTCGTTAGTGGGCATATTGACCATGGCCTCATCCCTTCCCCTTTTAGCAGACACCATTAAAGTGGATATGAAACCCGGCCTTTGGGAACACCGCATTAAATTGGTCGGTGGCGATTCAGCGGCAGCACAAACGCAGCAAATGCAAACGGCGATGGAAGAAGTCAAAAAACAAATGGCGAACATGCCGCCCGAGCAACGCAAAATGATGGAAGACATGATGGCCCAACAGGGCATGAAGTTTTCTGATCAAGGCGTAAGCATGCAAAATAACAAAGTGCAAATCGGCAAAGACGGTACAGTCGTCAAGCAATGCATTACCCAAGCGCAAATTGACAAGGGATACATGCCTGAGAGCACAGCCGATTGCAATCCTGCAATCACCAAACTCAGCAACACAAAATTTAAAATGGCTTATGCCTGTAAGGATCAAAATAATACAAAAGGCGAAGGAGAAATTGAATTCACATCCTCCACTGCCTATAAAGGCAAAGCATCTTTTGTAAATCAGGAAGGTGGTACTGCGCAACGCTATAACACCGAACAATCCGGATCATGGCTATCAAGTGACTGCGGTGACATTAAGCCAGAAGCTTATTAATACAAAAACCAAGGGATTAAAATCCAGCGCATTTTGATCCCTCTTATACTCCAATGCCTAACACACCAAACATTCCTTCTTCAGAATCGCCAACAGCAACTTTTCTTCACCATGCAAACCTGTACCATTTTTATTTGCATGAGCGCTATTCTTAAGTTTGACAAAATACTTTTGCAAACTACTTTTTTCATACAGATCAAAAATAATCGGATGGATATAATATTTTCGGCAAACGGTTCGAGTATTACCCAAATGTGCTGCAACTCTATCAACGACCTCAATAATATTTTTCTTGGCGTCCTGCGTATTCTCCGCCAGCAGAATTTCTTTAAATTCGCCCAACGCATGAACCGTACCTGACCAGGTGCGGAAATCCTTCGCAGTAAAATCCTGTCCTGCAATACTTTTTATATAGCTATTCACCATTCCGGAATCTATACCTTTATGACTGCCATCTTCAGCATAATATTGAAACAATTCCATGCCCGGAATTTCGCGGCACTGCTTTACTATGCATGCCAACCGCTTGTCGGTAATACTGATGGATTGTGAAACACCCTTCTTTCCCTTAAAGATAAATTGCATTTTATTGCCGGCAATTTTGACATGTCGGTTTTTCAAGGTTGTCAGGCCAAATGATCCGTACAGTTTTTCATAAGCCGAATTACCAATACGCATACTGGTTTGATCCATTAAACACACAGCCAATGCCAACACCTTCTCTACCGGCAACCCCGGCAGTGAAAGGTCTTTATTCAGCTGTTCACGAATATGGGGAACGGCTTTACCGAACTCATAGAGCCGATAAAATTTAGTCTGGTTGCGCAGGCTATTCCACAGTGAATGATACCGGTACTGTTTTCTCTTCCTCGCATCAATACCTGTGGCCTGCAAATGTCCATTATCCTGGTTACAGATCCATACATTTTCCCACGCAGGAGGAATCACTAATTTGGCAATTCGATCGAGAATCTTTTTATCGCGCAGTATTTCCTTACCGATATAATAATGGAATTTATCGCCCTTCTTCCGACGGGTAATGCCTGGTTGAGAATCCTGCACGTATAAAAGGTTAATAGCCTTCGCCGCTTTTTCTGCATCATTGGCGATAGCATCTATTTTTTTATTAGACAGTTTAATATCTGCTGCAATAACCGGCATATGTTGCCTTCTCCGATTTGACGCCGCTTCATTGTGTTCTTCGCATATAGAAAAGGTTTATCAGGGACGGCACAGTTCGGTAAGACACCAAGGCTGGTTGAAATCCTTTATGCGGCTCATCCACCTTGCAAGAGAAAGACCTGAAAAATGGAAGGAATAGCTGAGGTTAAAAGACAGGAATAAAAAAGCCAGCCCGAAGGCTGGCTTGGGGGCAACGCGAATAATCAAGAATGATCAATTAGTAGCGAAGCAATAGAACAAACCGGCACCACCGGTACTCACCAGATTTTCCTGGCTGCAACCACGGCTTGGGTGAGCAGAATTCCATGAGGCGTTACCGCCACCAGTGCGGTCAAAGTGACCGACTTGTACTGATCCATCTGCTGCGGTGCTGGTATAGTTTTTACAGGTATGGTCAGCTGCATCGGTGAAAGCAGTACCATCTGTTTTTGAACCGGTAAGGATATCGTGCTGGTTTGGTGTATCACCCGCACCCAGAATACGCTCGCCCTTCTCGCTCAACGCCTGGTTGCGAGTGAGGTTACTGCCAAGGCGCGCTTGCTCAAGAGTATCGCCGTGCAAATGACCGACATCATCGGCAATCAATGCACCTTTCACGTTATACCAGGGGCCTTTACCAATACGGTCGCGCGCGTTAATCGCGGGTTTTCCACCAGCAGCTTGAGTACTTAAATAAGCGCGCCAGATTTTATTCCCCGCACCGGCCGCTTTAGCCAAAGATTGGCAATGTGCATCCGCACCCGCCAAACCGCCCAACTCAGCACCTTTACCCAAACCTACGCTAGTGACGAAAAAACTGAACTTTTGCAGCGCTTCTTCCGGACTAATGACAGGACGCTGTGCCTGTGCTGGAGCAGCATTATTTTGTGCAGCAACAAAAGGTGCACTCGCCAAGGCGGCAACAAACGCAATTGAAAGTGCCGCAGGTTTTACAAATTTCATAATTCAATATCCTTCAACAAGAGAGTTTTCCACAATAAGATAATCACCCGAATGCATCGGATGCTTGCTGCAGAGCAATATGCGTACCAGTGGAAAAATACCTATTGAATTATATAAAAATAGCTTCCACCTGTTTTAGCTGGTTGATATATAACAGTTTTATCGATACTCACTAGACTGAAGGAATATAGTAAAAACCAACGTTGTTTTTATCTCAACAGAAAACCAATCCTCAGCTGCTTTTAATTCAACAATTACTATTTAGTCTGGTACAGCAATAAAAAACCCCGAATGAATTTTCATCCGGGGCTTTTCAACAGCAGGCTTTAATTGATGACTCAAGCCCAACACATTACTCATTATCCACGCAGGTTTTTATTAAAGAAATCAATCGTGCGTTTCCAGGCTAATGCTGCTGACTTTTCATCAAAGCGTGGAGTGGTATCGTTGTTAAATCCATGCTGGGCATTGGCATAAATATAAGCTTCGTATTTTTTACCAGCCGCCTTAAGTGCAGATTCATACGCAGGCCATCCCTCATTGATACGTTCATCAACACCGGCATAATGAATCAACAAAGGTGCTTTGATTTTGGGAACATCTGCCGCTTCCGGTTGACGGCCATAAAAAGGAACAGCTGCATTTAAATCCGGTAACCGTGTTGCAAGGAAATTGGAAATCCCACCACCGTAGCAAAAACCGACGACGCCAACCTTACCATTACCTGCAGGCAGCTTACGCAGATACTGCGCTGCATTTACAAAATCTTCCTGGGTTTTGGTTTGGTCAAGCTGTTGGAATAACTCGCGCGCTTTTTCTTCGTCACCAGGATATCCACCCAAAGTAAACAACGCATCAGGTGCAAAAGCGATAAAATTATCCAGTGCAAGACGGCGGGTAATATCTTCGATATGCGGATTTAATCCACGATTTTCATGTACGACTAACACTGTCGGCAATTTCCCGACTGCTTTTGCAGGGCTAACCAAATATCCACGAATCTTGCCATTACCATTAGGTGAATCGATTTCAACATAGCTGGTTTTGATGCGTGAATCGTCCGGTTTTACTTGCTGCGCCGCTGCAAATTGGGGGCTCAATGCAGCAAGCAAACCTGTCGCGGTAACGCCAGCAAGCGCCGCATATTTTGCCGCACCGGTTAAAAAATCGCGGCGTGATGCCTGTCCATGCACATATTTATCAAACAGTTTCAGCACTTCCGGGTGAAAATCGTCAGCAGTTTTGCGCGTCATAAAACCTCCTGAAAATAAAAGGCCGAATTGAATCGGCCTATTCGCTATTATTTGACTCGACCGGCAAAGCCCGGCGTCAATACCGCTACTTTATACGCTGCACCACGGCCAACGATGTAGAGGGTTTTCTTATCTTTACCGGCAAATGCGATGTTTTGCGGCTTATGCGGCACAGGGATACCACCAAGGAATTTGCCTTTTTCATCAAACACATCAATGCCAGTATTGGATGTTACATATAGGCGCCCCTCTGCATCAATGGCCAAACCATCAGCACCGCTGGATAACACACCCTGCTCATTCTTTTGCAAACCGTTAGGAATCTTCGCAAAATTTTTGCGCTTCCCCAATGTGCCGTCGGCCTTGATTGGATATGACAACACATATTCACCACCGGTGTTGGCGACATACAAGGTTTTTTCGTCGCGGCTTAATTGAATACCGTTAGGACGTTGGATTTCATTGATACCCACTACACGTTTGGTCTTTCCTGTTGGATCGATATAGTAAACACCGGTACGAGGCGCATCTTTCACATCGGCACCTGGGCCGCTATCGGTAAAATAAATGCCGCCATTTTTAGCGAGCACCAAGTCATTAGTGCGCTGGAAAGCTTGACCTTCATACTCTTTTACCAATACTTTTTCTTTACCTTTTGGATAAACAATACCCACTTGATTATTGTTGACCTGTACGGTAATCAATTCGCCCTTATCATTAAAAGCCAAACCGTTAGAGCCGTTGGAGTTTTCCAAAAAAGTAGAAATACTATTGTCCGGTGCAATTCGGGTAATGCGGTTAGCGCGAGTCTCAGTAAACAAAAAACTGCCATCTGGTGCAGCGATTGGCCCTTCTGTACCTTCAAAACCTTCGCGAATAAATTCCAATTTCGTTCCCGCAGCAATAACACCGGGAATTGCCGATGCCAGCGTATCAGCCGCCGAGCTATGCAATGAAACAAGTGCGGAGCTGGAAATAGCAACCAACGCGATACCCTTCATAAGTTTTGCAAGGGTGGCAGGTATAAAACTAATCGGCAGAAATGCCACAGAATTTTTCATTGATGTATTTCCTCATACATAGAATCAGTGAATGCGCGTAAACCGAAAAAAGACCGGCTAAGGTGTTGTGAACCTTTGCCGGCCAAGATTAGCGTTCGGCATCGCTACCGTCCCTGTGCCCGCGAAAACAACATATCGAGCTACAAGTGCAACCGGCTGTCACGGGGCATAGGCGACCATCGCTCGCCTTGCCGGTCATTAATCGGCAAGCACTTATCGCAATAGTCGCGCCAGATTTATAAAATTGAGGAATTTTTCCAAATAAAAAATAAGTTATTGATTTAGCAGATATTTTTATTGCTGATCTAACCAACCGTCTTTAGCAAAAAAAATGTAAACCACAAATCTGGTTAAAATCAAACAGGGTATTTTATGGATTGCTGTTAAATAAGCAGATGTGATGAATTTATGTAAGTAAATACAATAATAATTGTGATGAAGAAGAAATATATTTTCCACCCTATAAAACGCTTAAAGTTGCCTTCAATTCAAACATCTGACTCAGGTGCTTGATAAGGGTTATTTCCATTTATGCCTCTAATTATGGTTGTTGCATAACGCCGCCAGCATGCGTGACTTTGTAGTGAAGGCGAAGCCGTGACTGACATTGTTAAGGTTTTTTTGATATATACCAATATTTGCTTCCTACCCATATTGCCGGAGCCAATAAAATACCGGAAAAATATATTTCTGGTTGCAAGCCCGCCAATAAAAACCCCGCACAAACAAAAGTACCTAAAAATGTTCCGTATTTTATAAACCTATTATAAGTGCGAACTGGATTTCTTAATTTTACATAAAAACCATAGATTAAAGATGCAGTGCCAAATATAGCAACAGACAGAAGAAAAAGAACGAATATATATTCTATGAAATCTTCAAATGACTTGAATACTTTAAATGTATTTTCAAGCAGCCCCACTGCTCCAAGCCATACTAATGGTTGAAACAAAATGGCTGGAATTACGCCAAAAACCAAATCAGTTATTAAATCAAATTTTCGATTCATAGATTCTATTCATAACGTCGTGCTCAACGGCAGTAAGCTGTGGTTTTTGGGTTATTTTTGCGCAGCAAAACCACAAAGGTGCGACTTATAAACCGTCCAGAACACGAAGTGTGTGAACTTGGCACGATTTGTTATGACAATTTTGGTTTACGTCTATTCTTTAACGCCTCAAGAAGAAGCACCGTTTACGGCGTCCCACTTGCTTGACTTGTTAGTCCACGACAGGGCTCCCTATAAAGGTTAAGACCCAACTGTATTAGCTGCTCTCCTGTAGCATTATCATAATTTTCGATACCGTTAATTGGAGCGGGTGTATTATTTTTTAAAATTGCACTCGTTTCCGTGGGACACGCTGTCCAAGAAACTGAGTTCAAAAACGAGTATGTAATGTCTTTCTCTGGTGTGAAAATATGCTTAGTGGTGCATTCATAGTAATTAATAGGATTGATTAAACCAAACACGAGAAATATCGGTGCACCTGATTTAACCTTTACGAGTGCTGGATTACCATACTTTGACTTACTAGATATTTTAAGATCACCTACATACCCAAACTTAGACTTCCCTTCTTCTTTAGATTCACACAATTCATAAATAATCGCCGTATGAGGATAAGGCTCTAGACCAAAACCATCGGTTTTTTTTGCTGTCTCCAGCTGCAGATAGGCTACATTTCCTTCCACAGGCTGCTGATAATCGATTTTAGCGCCAGAGAAAGAAACTATATTTCCGGTACTTGCACAGCCAACCAATCCGATTTTAATTAAAATAACTATAAAAAATCTCATTTCCTCTCCATTTTTCGGGCAGCCCTAGCACCAAGCACAACGGCAGTTTGTAAGTAGTGCTTGGAATACTTTTGCGTAACAAAACCACTGTCCAGCGCACGCAGTGCGCGATGTTGGAGCACTTTGTTATGAATAATGTAACTTCACTTGGTATACTCAGTTCTTAACTTTTTCAAATATATAGAATTATATACAAAAAGGATTGCCCAATAAGCCACACAAAGTACGCCAAATAAAAACAGAAATTTTTGGTTTTTATTAATAAGTGAATAACCGATAAATAAGATACCCATGAGCAATAGAAACAAATTGCTTAGAATTGAAGTCTTTGGAGATTGCGAATAGGCTTTTTTGCTGTTTTCAATAAGCGAGTTGATAAACTCAACTTGCTGCTCATGTTCATTTTTACAAGCAAGCCCATTTCCTGTATCTGCGGCACAATCAGCACACAACCCTTTGTAACAATGCTTGCATTGGCCTACGGAATCAATATTTTGATGTTTAAAACATTTCATCGAAATTCCCCTTATAACGTTGTGTTCAACCGCAGTTTGTAAGTAGCGCATTACGATAAACTTTGCGTAGCAACTCGCTAAATGCGCAACTTACAAGCTGTCGAGCGCACGAAGTGTGCGATGCTGGAGCGCATTGTTATATTCTTGTTAATTCCAGTATTTTTTGTGTAACAATGATTCGCTCTAAATAATTTAAAGAGCTCAGATGAAACTGTACCCAATAGTTAAATAATAGATACTCTCTGCATTCTGAGGTGCGCTTTTGTATACTTTCTTTGGAGCACCATTCGGGATATATATTTAACGACACGCCAACAATTTTGCAGTCTGTATATTCATGACAAGCATATTCCGGATATCTGGAGTTAATCGAATTTATCAAATCAAGATAAGGAATTCCGATGTTTATGTCTCGCTGCTTTAGCATTATTTTCAATGCTTTTTCTACGTCTATAGGCCATTCAGTTTCAACTTTATAAAGTTGAAAAATTCTTTCTTGGTAATTTTTTAAAATGCAGGTTTTTTCATTGCATGCATTTCTCGTTTTTAACCATTGAAGTTGAGCTTCTTTCAGGTGCTCTCTTTCTTTTACAACTTTTAATAAAATTCCATACTTTAATGCAAGCTCTTCATCCAGCTTTGATATGTCATTTTCCTGACATACTATTTTTTCAACTTCTGTCCTTGCTTTGGTGCAGTCATAACTAGCACCATGG
The DNA here is from genome assembly GCF_058800985.1 of Cellvibrio sp. GW822-FHT04B05. Lineage (NCBI taxonomy): Bacteria > Pseudomonadati > Pseudomonadota > Gammaproteobacteria > Cellvibrionales > Cellvibrionaceae > Cellvibrio > Cellvibrio sp. GW822-FHT04B05. The sequence continues at coordinate 165,109 of NZ_JBXAMU010000006.1, forward strand.
GAATAGATTGAAAAAGCAGAGACCATCAAAACTATAATTATTTTTAGCATATACTCCATGTCCTGATTAGAAAATATAACGCCGAGTTCAGCGGCAGTTTTTAAGTTATGGTTTTATGGAACACTTTGCACAGCAAACCATAAAACTGCGACTTAAAAACTGTCCAGTGCAGCGAAGCGGAACGGTGCTGCAACGACTTGTTAGCCTTATAACACTGAACGATTTTTATTAACCCATTTTTGAACCGATGGGCGTAGCCATTGCTTTTTTTGCATAATGCACTAAATTTTCTGGAACAACGTCACCATTGAGAATTAAACGATGCAATATTAAAGATAACTCAACGTCAACGATGGACCAAGAACCAAAAAGGTATTCGTGCTTATTATGCAAAAAACTATTTGCAACAAAAAGTAATTCCTTTACGGCCTCCTGAGCAATAACAGATAAAGGGGCTTCAGACGGCTTGTAGTAGATAACTTCCGTTGTTTGTGGATTACTTTTGCGCAGCAAAACCACAAAACTGCGACTTACAAACTGTGCAGCGCATGAAGTGCGCGTGTTGCTACGCTTTGTTATGTGCTTTCATGCCTGTATTCAAAGAGACCTTTTGAAATTCCAGGATTCCAGCCCTGGGAAATAGCATTACAAATACTTTTCTCAACCATTTTCGGAGTTACGCTACCAGACTTTGAATTTAGAGCTGCGTCCGGGCGCGAAAATGGAAAAGTAATTTTTAATATTGAACCCTTAAACTCCACCGACTCAACAACTGCTGTAATTTCTCCACCCAAATAGTCCTGCGAATATGTGGGGCTTGACCTTATAAGCCAAGAATACTCATGTCCGTCCACAATAATTTTTCTACTTCCTTTACTTGGAATGCTCATTTCTATATTCACATAACGCCGCGATAAACGGTGGTTTTTAAGTTGCACTTTTGCCATAAAATTAAGCGAAGCGGAATGGCAAAAATGCAACTTAAAAACCATCCGGTTGATTGCTTTGTTAGCCATTTAAAGATTGCTTAATATAAACTCTTTAAGTGTTATGCCACTTGAGTCAAATTCAGTGAGAAAAACCACTTTGCTTCCTTGCTTATAGGCGTCGTTTATAGGCCCTTTCTTTTTATCAAGTGTAATTACTACTGAATGGATTGCCCTTGCAGCAACAGATATATCAGCTTCATTCTTGTAAAGTTTGGTAGAGGCCTTCTTTACTGCACCTAATTTTGTTTTTTGCTGTTCCATAAAAGCTACTTCTTCAGTACTAGCCCACCGCCCAACATCAAAGCCTCCAACTCTTTGCTCTTCCTCTGAATGGTTTGGGTTGAAAAAGCCGAAGTAACGATGTGGTTCGACAACACATTTATTTATGGTGTCATCGATAAATTTTTTGAGATCGGCTTTTTCGTTAGGTATTGGCGGTATTTCAAACTCTGCCTCTCTTGTCATGCACAAACAGAATTCACTACTAGGAAGTTCGACACTCAAGTCTATTTTTCTAAAAAATAGAAAGTCCCAAACATTGTTGTCAATATACACGCTAGTTTTCATTCTTTGCTCATCCTAAGGCTAACGCCCCGCACAGGGGCAGACAAATAAGCGGCGCGTTTTGGCTGTCCCAGCGACCAACGGGAGCGATTGCTGCGGTTTGTTATGTGATATTTTTTAGCTCTGTCCTAACACTACGAACGAACTCTTTTCTTCTTTCGGGTAATCTTTCAGAATTTTCTGTTGCTTCTTTATTCAGCTTTAATACCGAATCGACAAGTTTTTTTGATGCCTCATAGGTGTCTTCATTTGCCAATATTTCAATCCTTGCTAGATGGTTTGACAGTGCATGAATGATATCAAAATCGATTGCTTTGTTTTGAATCGTTTTTGTTGCAGATTCATTTATGGCACATAGAAAATCAGTATAAATGGATTTTCTCTCGTTAATTGTATCAGAATTAATTTTTCCAGAAATTTCAATTTTTTTAATTTTGGCACTTGATAAATAAGTAATTAACCCACCAGATATTACACCAAGCAATGCCGAAAACGCTGTAATCAGCGGTGTATAGTCAGAAAAATTACACTCCATTTTTGATTCCTGTAGTTTTCACTAACGCTGCCAGCACGTGCGGCTTTGTAGTGAAGGCGAAGCCGCAACGGAAAAGCCGTCGCCGTGCCTGGCCTTTTTAGGCATTTTGATAAAAATTTTCAAGCCACTCTAACGCTTGCCTGTGATTGTATATGTCAGAATCATAAACTGCGTAGCAGTTACCCTCGCCAGCAATGTACTTTCCTATAAAATCCAATCTTCCCGAGAAGCCGAGCTCTTTTAATTTCCGGCAAAGCTCCTTGCCTGCATATTCATAAGCCACCCGCGAATATGGCAGAGAAGCATCAGCTGTTATTCCGCACTTCTTAATAAGCCCCAAAGCTTCAGAAGCAGCGTCATACCCGAGCGATCTAACCGATTCTAAAATTTCGACTAACACTACCTCGTCGATATATGCCATAAGCTCGAACCTTAGCGACTTTAACCTAACGCCGTGTACAACGGCAGTTTTTAAGTTGTGGTTTTATGAAATACTTTTGCGCAGCAAAACCATAAAACCGCGACTTAAAAACTGTCCAGCCACGCAGTGGCGAAGCTGGAACGATTTGTTAGGCATACTTTTCAATGCAACTTTTATTACTTAAGCTTTGCGTGAACAAATATAGATGAATGGGTATTAATAATTTCTTCCTTTCCAAGAGAGTTGATTTTAATTAATGGAAAATTGAAGTCAGTGACCGTTCTATTTGGGTATGTGGTTATGCATGGATTTCCATCCTGATCTTCTCCGTCCAGCATTTCTATGTCGTAAGATTTTCCTATAGTAAACATGGGTTCTCCTGGGTTTTAGTTGATTTTTGATATTCAGTTCGCACCTAATCAAGGCAACCACTCGGATAAGCTATGCCCCTGGCAGGGTTTTAAAAAATTAACTTCAAAATTAGCTATTTTGTTGCCTAAAACGTTATTAGGCGAAAGTATTACCCGCCATACCTTTCTGTATGCTGAGCAGACATTCCACATTTTTTACATGTAGCTGATATTAAGCTTGGCTCAGTTTTGCCGCCGCCTTCTGACCATTGCGAATTGAAATTTTCAAAATTTTTCCCTGTTTGCCAATGTGAGCCGCCATAATTCGATCCTTTATCTAATATTTTTACGCTTTCTGATATTTGGCAGTCGCCACATGTCAAAGAATGAATTGTACTGTCTATTGTTCCCATGTAGTTTCCCCTAGCTTGCCTAACGCCGTGCTCAACGGCAGTTTGTAAGTTGTGGCTTTGTGGATTATTTTTGCGCAGCAAAACCACAAAGCTGCGACTTACAAACTGTCCAGCGCACGAAGTGCGCGAGTTGGAGCACTTTGTTAGGCCTTTGTTTTCTTTTTTAAGGATTCAGAGATTAATGAATAAATAAGTGGTTTCTTACTTTTTGAGTCATAAAGCTCAAAATTGTCTAAAATTCCTTCAACGCCAAGTTGCGACTCAATAGCTAACTTTAAAATACCCATTGATATTTTTGCTTGGCCATTACCTTCAAGAACTTTTCTAGCTATAGATGGACCAGAAACACCACATGGTGCCGACAAAGGGCCATTACTCTCAGCCAAATTAATAAGATCACATCCTACCCGAGCCACTACAATTACTTCGGTTTCCGTATTGTTCATGTAATTTCTCTGATATGCCTGAACTTGGTAAGCCTAACGCCGAGCTAAGCGGCAGTTTTTAAGTTGCGGTTTTGTGGAATACTTTTGCGCAGCAAAACCACAAAACTACGACTTAAAAACTGTCCAGCACACGAAGTGTGCGAGCTTGGCGCGGTTTGTTAAATTAGAAGTCAATAGAAACCGAAATCTTTGCAATGTAGCCTTCGACATCTTTTCTGGTTGTATAATCCTCAACTTGAAGTGACGGAGGTAAAGCCGCACCTTCAACTACACCAGGAGAAAGCACAAGTCGATCTCTATGCACGGTATAGCCAAGGCCAAAATTTAAAGATTTTCTATTTTGAAAGTCCTTATCTCCTTTCCAGTAACCAAACAGAACTCCGGCGGCAAGACCATTTATTCCATTATCAATATCGTACAAACCTATAAACGGAGAAAGAACAATCCCATTGCTATGAGTCCAAATAGTTTGACCATTTGTGTCTTTGTAGCCTTTTCTTTTCGCTGAAATCGAGAAATCGTAATGAACCTCAAGCCCCACTGCGGTTCCGAATTTTGAACCAGAAGCAATAACAGTTCCATCTCCTCTTACCCTAACATCTTTACTATCACTTAGAATCTTTTCTTTATAGTTGATTAAATAAAATGCAGGGCCGAATCCGAAATTACTAAGCTCTGAAACCCCTGCATCTTGAGCGTCAGCTAAAGTTTGTACTTCCCCATAAGCCATAGATTGAAACGCCCACAAAATTAAAAATAATAGTTTTTTCATAAAATCTCCTTTCTATAAGATAATTTAACGCCGTTATAAGCGGTGGTTTTTAAGTTGTGATTTTGTGGAAACCTTTTGCGTAGCAAAACCACAAAAGCGCGACTTAAAAACTGTCCAGCCACGAAGTGGCGATGCTTGAGCGACTTGTTATAAATGATTTTCTTTAGCTAAATAGTTGGTTTCTAATGTTGTGAGTACGCACACTTAAAAGCCTCTACTCCGCGCCACCTTGGGACTGGCTTTACTTGCTATAGATTGTCAGGTGTTTCATAAATATTTTCGAAGCCATCAAAATCAGCTTTTTTTGCCATTTTAATTTGAAATTCAATATCGTCGTCTATATCTAAAGGCTTGACTTCGTATTCAAGATAGCACCTAAAAAGCTTCGATTCTTCATCCCAACTCACCCGCTTAATAACGCCAAAACCAATGCCGCTATTCAATATTTCCAAGCCTGGAAATGGGGCAAAAGGAATTTTTGTATCCCGATAACCTGTAGTGAAATTCTTACGATATTCACCGTATATGGTAAGAATATAAACAACATCAAATTCCATGTTTGCACCTACTAAAATTTATAACAGTTTATTAGACGGCCACAGCCGTATATCACTCCGCCGGTTATCACTTTTAGATGAATTACATAAAGCGGAATATTTCTTTAGAAATCATTTAGTTAATTTAGAATTTGTGATTATCAGAGTTATTGAATTCGGCTTCAGCCGTATATCAACAATTGCTGATCAGGCTATACAGTACTCTACTCTATTGTTTTATATGGTTTTGCCCTTATTTACCTGAGCGCGTTCATTTGATATACGGCGAAAGCCGGTTATCTATGGTAGCTATTAAAGACTATTGATGAGATTCGCGCCAGCAGGAATTACAGCGCATTACATTGAGGAAGGGATAAAAAGGATAGGGATCATCGAGAGGGTAAAAAAACGGGCCGCGATGCGGCCCGTTTTTTAGTAATGCAGGCTAATTGATCAGCTCGCATATTTAATCGAGCAACCATATGGAGCAGTACTTGGGTTTGGTACTTTTTTACCGGCAGCCAAGGCTTCCAATGCTTCTTTCACGTAAGGAGTTGCTTTAGGGATATCGGCAGCTTTGCTGGATTTAATACTGTCGATTCCGCCTTTATAAACCAGGGTACCTTCCGGATTAATAATGAACAGGTGCGGGCTGGTTTGTGCGTTATAGAGTTTGCCGATAGTACCTTCTTCATCAAGGATAGTATTGGTTGGAGTTGAACCGCGTTTTTCATTCAGCTTGAGGGCTGTGGTACCGTCTACGTTACCTTGCTTGCCCGGTGCCGAAGAAATTACCTGCAACCATACTACGCCATCAGCAACAGCCGCTTTTTGCAATGCAGGAATATTTCCGCTTTGATCGTAATGTTTAACCACGTAAGGGCAATCGTGGTTGGTCCATTCCAGCACCACCGTCTTTCCTTTGAAATCGGAAAGGTTAATAGTAGTACCGTCAGCCGCTTTACCGGAAAAAGCAGGTGCCGCTTTATCAATAATTGGCTCGGCCATAGCCTGTGAAGATACCAACGCAAATGCGAGACTGGCTGCTGCAATTTTTAAGAATGACATAATGACTCCTATCAATGGTAATGACTAAAGTTAAAGGTTAGCGTTACGAAAAAAATGGTTTTTAATAGTCGGTTACTCCTTTAGAAAATTAATGGGACGATGTATTGGTTACCGCCGAGATAACAATGTCCGGCGTAAGGATTTGGGGTAACTCCGCAGGCTCACCTGCTTTTCCCGTTGGATAAAACACGTACAAAGGAACACCACTGCGATTGAATTTTTTCAGGAAGTTGGTGATTTCCACATCGCGATTGGTCCAATCCCCTTTTAGATAGGTAATGCCGTTATCATTAAACGTTGCTTTTACTCCGGCATCACTCAAGGCCACGCGTTCATTCACCAAACAACTGATACACCAGGAGGCAGTGAAGTTGAGGAAAACGGGCTTCCCCTCATGTAACAATTCCGCCAAACGCACTTCACTGAATGGCTCCCAATTTTTTTCTGCTGATTTTCCAGCGTTTACTGCTGCATCCGCTGTTGCAAGCCCAGCAGCTGCGACACTGGAATTAACGCCAACATAGCCGGTAAACAATGAGAGCAAGACCAATGCCAAGGCCGAACAGGTGCCCAAACGCCTGACGTGATTGGACGATACCAAGGTGCTGTCATACAGCCATGCGGCCAGCGCGATTAACAACATGCCGCCGAGCGCAATCACAATCGAATTTATACCTGCCTGTTGCGCCAACACCCACACCAACCAGATAGCGGCCGCATACATCGGAAACGCCAGGAACTGTTTTGCGCGCTCCATCCACACGCCGGGGCGCGGTAACCAGCGCTGCAAGCGCGGCCAACTGGTGAGCAGTAAATAAGGTAACGCCAGCCCCAAACCCAGGCTTAGGAAAATCGCGAGTAATTTCACTGCAGGTTGCGCCAATGCATAACCCAATGCAGCAGCCATAAAGGGAGCCGTGCAGGGTGTTGCAACGATAGTGGCTAATACACCGGTAAAAAAACTGCCGCTATAACCGGCCTTTTCCGTGAGCGACGAACCTATTCCTGCGACTGAACCTCCCACAAAAAATACACCGGACAAACTTAACCCCACCGCAAACATCAGATAGGCCATAGCCAATACAAAGAGTGGCGATTGGAATTGGAAGCCCCAACCGATTTGCGATCCGCCCGCCTTTAATAAAAGGAGTAACAGGGCGAGAACGGCAAAGCTCGCCAATACACCCAAGGTATAGACAAGCCCTTGCAGACGAATTTCAGTTGCACTTTGATTGGCATGACTGACCAGTGATAAAGCCTTGATTGACAGCACAGGGAAAACACATGGCATCAGGTTCAAGATAACCCCGCCAATTAACGCCAGCAGCACTGCAGTAAAAAATCCGATGCTCGGATTAGCATTTGCAACAGCGGGTTGAACTTGCGTTTTGACTTCAAATCCACGCGCGATGGTTTGATCGCCTGATTGCTCGGTGACAACCAGAACCCCGGTCAAATCATCACCTTGTTTAAGCGGTGCTTCACCGGTGTTAATCGTTAACTCGATACCCCCACTAACCGGCTTGCGCAGTTGTTCGCCGCTCTGCTGTATGCGACCCCAATCGTAGGGATAAAACCAAAGATCTTTTACTTGCGCGAGCTGGGCTTCTGTTAGCGCGATATGAAGTGTTAATTCCCCCTGCCCTGTTTCCGCATTAAGCGCGCCCTGGCTCGCACGGATATCCCACGGGCTTGCAACAGGCAAGCGTGCGAGAGCTTCATCAATGCGCGGATCACCCGCGCCAGCAGGTTCACCTGCTGCAACAACCGGTAGTGCGAGTGCAAGCTCTACTTGTTGCGGAATACATTCTTCTTCACACACCAACCAATCAACCAGTGCCTGCGCTTTGAATTGCTCACCCGGAATAGCATTGGCAGGGACGGCAACCTTGGTTAACAGGGTGACATCATTTTCGTAGGCGTAATTGGTAATGGGCCCCATAGAAAAGCGGCTTGGTGAGGGCCAGATAATCTCGCTGGCAGTTGCACCTTCCGGTAGCGTCCACTCGATGGTAGTGGCGTTGCCTGAATCGCCGGGGTTGAGCCAGTAGGTATGCCAGTGGGGAATAATCTTTTGATTAACGCCGAGATAAATTTCAGCACCGGGATAAACACTGGTCACTGACGCGATGAGCTGCGCCTGCACCTGCGGCGTTTCAGCGCGATCTGAGAGGGTTTGCGCAAAGCTTGGTAAAGCTACTATTCCTGCCACAGCCAAGCCCACGATTAACGAGCTAAAGAGTGGAGCAATATTTAAATGCGCTTTAAATTTACTCAACAAACCTGTCATTCATCACCAGAATAATATTATTAATGAATCAATACCGATCAAGTCAGCACCGCTAGCAAATCAGGGCATTGGGTTACGACCCGTAACATAACGCGAAAGTTTCTCAGTTACGGAGAATTTACCTTTCTTTAATGCAGCTACAACCATGCTACAAACCCATACTAAAGATGGGGAATATAGAATCGCGAATCTCATGCACTACGCACTCGCCCAGCAAATACCTTTCCACATCACTGCAACCCTGCATTACCAAGATGGCCAATTAAAATTTGTTTCTATTTAAACAATCCAAAAATTGGCGTTGCTTTTAAAACAGCAGCAAAATCTGACTAAAAAGCTTATTTTTAAACACCAAAAATCTAATACTTTTTTCACCGACTTAAACGACAAAATAATTATCACTTAATAAGTTATTAAAAAACCAATAATCGTTGAAAGCGAATCGCGTCGAACCCCTTATCACCTTTACTTATGCAAAATGGTTAGACGCTTAAAACAAAGTGTTTTTAATTAAACAACTATTTGTGCAGGGTATCTGGCATAGATCTGGCTTTAGTGGAATTACCCGGGAATTCTCCGCACGAAAAGTGGAGCTTAGGGAAAGTCACAAACCGAAGCAGCAACGCAGATTTAAAGTACAGATTTATTTTTTACCTATTTATTCTCTATTTAAGGAAACGCCATGAAATTGTTAAGTAAACGCGCCGCGTTATTTGCGGCAACTGTTTTGCTCACTTCTGCAAGCTGGGCAAAAGACGTTACCTTGTTAAACGTATCTTATGATCCGACTCGCGAACTTTATCGCGAATTCAATACCGCATTTGCAAAACACTGGAAAGAAAAAACCGGTGATGATGTAAAAGTTGAACAATCCCATGGTGGCTCCGGTAGCCAGGCACGCGCTGTATTAGACGGCTTGAAAGCCGATGTCGTTACTCTCGCACTGGCCGGTGATATAGATCCACTCGCCAAAGGAAAATTGCTTGCAGATAACTGGGCATCATTGCTACCAAACAACAGCGCACCTTATACCTCTACTATTGTGTTCCTGGTACGCAAAGGAAATCCAAAAGGAATTAAAGACTGGAATGATTTGGTGAAATCCGGTGTGGAAGTTATTACTCCCAACCCTAAAACGTCTGGCGGTGCACGCTGGAATTACCTTGCCGCATGGGGCTATGCCAAGAAGCATGAAGGTAGCGATACTGCTGCACAAGAGTTTGTAAAAAAGCTTTATAAAAATGTTCCTGTTCTCGACTCAGGCGCACGCGGCTCAACCACCACCTTCGTACAACGTGGAATCGGTGATGTGTTATTGGCGTGGGAAAATGAAGCACATTTGGCTATTCAGGAAGCAGGTACCGATGATATCGCTATCGTTTATCCATCTTACTCAATCCTTGCTGAGCCGCCTGTTGCAGTAGTGACCCAGAATGCATCAGCCAAAGGCACCACTGCAGTGGCAGAAGCCTACCTGAAGTATCTTTATACCAAAGAAGGCCAAGAGATCGCGGCTAAAAACTTCTATCGTCCACGCGATGCACAAGTAGCAGCTAAGTTTGCGAAAAATTTCCCAAAAATCGAATTCACTACCATCAACGATTTCGGCGGCTGGAGCAAAGCACAACCTGAACATTTTGGCGATGGTGGAATTTTCGACAAAATTTACGCCAAGTAATATCTACAGCAGCAGAAACACTTTTCGGCTAAAAACCAACCAATAACAACACTCGCCTTGCGCGAGTGTTGTTTTTTAAACTAACCACAAATGAAATTGTTGATTTTTGAACACACAAGTGCTGCCAAATAAACTTTTGGCACGACTCACCAAAAGATCGTTATAAGCTAATAAAAAATCAGTATTTTTCGTTTTAAAAGATCATCCCTATGATTGCGCCAACTTCAGGAAACAATGTATTTGAACGACACCTGAATAACGCATTCACTAATTCCTAAGAGGCAAGCTATGGGAACCCATCGTCCAGAGATCACCAATACCGCCGACGATGTGCTGGCTGAAATTAAACGGCAGTTGGCGCAAATTCGTTATGGCTCAGTTGAAATACAAATTCACAACGGCCAGGTCGTGCAGTTGGAAAGCAGAGAAAAAAAACGTTGGGATAAAAGCGTCAACGCTCGTTAACCCCAGCGCTTGCAAGCAGTAAACCTTGTTGTATCAGCCGTACCTATTGATTCAAAAAACCTAAATAAAACACTGACCGGATAACCGGAAGTGATACGTCATTTTTCGGAGATTAGCATGTCATTAACACACAAAATCAATAACTCCTTTACCCGTACCGCACTGGGTGCAGCCATTGGCCTGGTACTTTCTGCCAATGCATTTGCGGGTTTCCCTACCCTTTACGGCAAACTGCAATTGACCGCAGGCCAATACGATTTTGAAAAATTGGAATTTCCACTCACCGCACCGGGTGCCACTACTTACAGGAACGTGGGCGCTACAGGTATTACCACTGAGCTGGACAGCTTTACCGTTGAAAGCATCGGCTCACGCCTTGGTGTTCAAGGTGATTTTGATGCGGCGGCCGGCATAAACGTGTTTTATCGCATTGAATACGGTGTGGATGCAGACAACGGCACCAACAGCAACGGCCGTGAATTGGTTCAGCGCAACATTTTTGGTGGTCTGCGCGGTGAATGGGGTGCGTTGTTAGCAGGTAAAAACGATACGCCACTGCGCTCACTGGCTGGCCGCAATGGCACCATCGTAAAAAATGGTTACGTGCCAGCAGTACAACGCACTGATATTGACCGTTTCAACGAAGCGCCATTGGCCGATATCGGTACTTATCTGGTCGGTGAAAACCGTGTTGATAACGTTATCCAGTACACCTCACCGGTGTTACTCGGTGGATTGGAAATCAACATCGCCGCGATTCAAGGCGAAGAAACCGGTGTATCACAAAGCCCAATCAACCAACAAAATGACAATGACTTCGCCTCTGGCCAGTCTGTTTCTGTTGGCTATGGCAAAACCGGTTGGTTCATCGGCGCAGCTTATGAAAACAATGTAGTTAATAGCGATACCTGGCGTGCAATTGGTGAACTCACCATCGGTCCGGTAAAACTTGGCGCCATCTACCAAACCGCAGAACGCCATGAAGACTACGATAACCTTGGCGGCTTCGGCACTTTCGTTAATGCCAACACAACTACTGTGGGCGCACAAAACGGTTTGAACCCACTCTCTGAATGGGATGGCGCCGCAGGAACAACTGCCTACAAAGAACAAGACGGTTATGTATTGAACGGTGTATGGAAAATCGCCGGACCATGGTCGGCCAAATTCCAATACGCCGCGAGCACATCTACTCCTACTAACGCAACCTATGGCGACGTTGACCTGGATGCGCTCGCCATTGGAGTGGATTATGCATTGAACGAAGCAACCCGCCTGTTCAGTTACTACGCCGAAGTTGAAAGTAAAGGCGATGCTGCAATCAGTACCCAGGCCGTTACCGACAGCGTGTTCACTGTTGGTTTGGATTTCCGCTTCTAAGCCTGATATCACCCTTCCTTTTGGACGCCTCCCCACCCTGCTGCGCAAGGACGCACGGCAATAGGGCTGAGATTCCATTTTGATGCCCATAGCCATCAACCCAACGTTATAAGCTAATAAATAATCAGTATTTTTAGTTTTAATGGCATCTGAATATGATGGCGACAACCTTCAGGAATGAACCTGAAGAAAGTTAAGCACTAGAGAATCGTTATGGAAACTCACCGCACCGGGCTGGCAGCTATTCCAGAAGATGTATTGGAAGAGATCAAGCAACAACTGGCATTGATTCAATTTGGCTCGTTGGAAATTCAAGTTCACAACGGGCAAGTCGTACAAATTGAACGCCGTGAAAAAAAACGCTGGGAAAAAAGTGTACACACTAAGTAGTCAGCAAGCTCTCATTAAAATTTAAAAACAAACGAAAACACTGACCGGTTATCCGGATGTGAATGATAAATTTTTGGAGATTAGCATGTCATTAAAAAACACGTGGTCGGTTGTGCGATCACTCGCTGCAAAGAAATCGTTTCAACGCAATGCATTGACTGCCGCAGTTGGTATTGCACTGTCAGCAAATGCATTCGCGGGTTTTCCAACGCTGTACGGAAAAATCCATTTAACAGCCAACCAATATGATTTGGAAAAATTGGATTTTAATCCCACCACTCCGGGTGGAACAACTTATCCACACATCGGTGCAACCGGTGTGACAACAGAATTGGATACTTTCGCACTGGAAAGTACCGGTTCGCGTTTAGGTATTCAGGGTGATTTTGATGCATCATCCAGCGTAACTGTGTTTTACCGTTTGGAATACGGTATTGATGTGGACAACGGCACCAACAGCAACGGCCGTGAATTAACCCAGCGTAATATTTTTGGTGGATTGCGTGGCAACTGGGGCTCAATCCTTATTGGTAAAAACGATACTCCATTAAAAACCCTGCAAACCAACACCGTACTGCGTACCGATGTCGATCGCTTTAACGATTCACCATTGGCAGATATAGGCACCTTCATTGTGGGCGAAAATCGTCCAGACAATGTTATCCAATACACCTCACCCATCTGGCTTGGCGGTTTGGAAGTTAACATCGCTGCAATTCAGGCAGAAGAAACCGGCGTTCCTGTAAGTGCGACCAATCAACAAGACGATAATGGTTTTGCATCAGGTAAATCTGTATCGGTTACTTACGGTAAAGCAAAATGGTTTGTAGGTCTCGGTTACGACGATAACGTTGCAACTACCGATGCACTGCGCGCTGTTGGTGAAATTACCTTAGGCCCGGTAAAACTCGGTGCAATTCTTCAAAAGGCCGAGCGCCATGATGATGTTGATAGCCTGGGTGGCCTGTCCACTTTCGTTGGTACCAACGGCACTACACTCGGTGCACAGAATGGTTTGAACCCACTCTCTGAATGGGACGGCGCATCAGGTAATGCGTTTAAAGAACAAGACGGTTATGTGCTGAACGCACAATGGAAAATTGCTGGTCCATGGCTCGCCAAAATCCAATACGCCAGTTCAACAACAACTCCAACCAACAACCTTTACGCTGATGCCGAATTGGAAGGTATCGCGATTGGTTTGGATTACAACTTCAACGCAGGTACCCGTGTATTTGGTTACTTGGCATCGGTAGAAGTTGAAGGAGACCAAAAGATCAGTACCAAATCGACGACCGACAGTACGGCAGCATTAGGTTTTGATTTCCGTTTTTAATTCAATCCTGACCCTGCCCTGTTCGCAACGCAAACAGGGCGTGCCAAAAACAGATTTTTATTGAGAGAGAATGATCATGAAATTCACGGTACAATTTATTAGCAAATCAGCAGCAATCATTGCTGCAAGTCTTATCGCAGGTAGCGTCTTTGCAAAAGACATTAACCTGTTAAATGTATCTTACGACCCAACCCGCGAACTTTATCGCGACTTTAATGCAGCCTTCGCTAAACACTGGAAAGAAAAAACCGGTGATAACGTAAGAGTAGATCAATCCCATGGTGGCTCAGGTGCACAATCACGCGCAGTAATCGACGGCTTGCGTGCAGATGTAGTAACCCTGGCATTGGCGGGTGATATCGATCCTATCGCCAACATTGGTGGTTTATTACCGAAAGATTGGGTGACCAAGTTGCCGCAGAACAGCGCACCTTATACATCGACAATTGTGTTTCTCGTACGCAAAGGTAATCCGAAAAATATTAAAGACTGGAATGATCTGACCAGAAAAGGCGTTGAAGTAATTACCCCTAACCCGAAAACGTCTGGTGGTGCACGCTGGAACTATCTTGCCGCTTGGGCCTATGCCAAGAAACAAGGTAAAGACGATGCGGGAGCAAAAGAATTTGTCCGCGATTTATTTAAAAACGTTCCTGTTTTGGATACCGGTGCGCGTGGCTCAACCACTACCTTCGTACAACGCGGTATTGGCGATATATTGATTACCTGGGAAAACGAAGCATTCCTTGCAGTTAATGAGTTGGGTGCAGACAAAGTTGAAATCGTAGTGCCAAGCTTGTCAATTCTGGCTGAACCCTCTGTTGCAGTAGTGGATGAAAATGCAAAAGCCAACGGTAATCTGGAAGTTGCTAAAGCGTATCTTGAATACCTTTACACTAAAGAAGGCCAAAACATTGCTGCAAAACATTACTACCGTCCACGCGACCCACAAGTTGCTGAAGCTTTCGCTAAAACCTTCCCGAAATTGGAGCTGGTAACCATTGATGACTTCGGTGGCTGGGTTAAAGCTCAACCTTTCCACTTTGGTGATGGCGGAATCTTCGACCAGATTTACCAATAAGTTAAACCCCATCCCAGCCCTCCCAGCTACGCGCCCCGCTTTAAGGGGAGGGAGTTTGATCTCACTCCATACTCAATAGCTGCGGTGATTCAGCTCCTCCCCGTGCAAAGGGGGAGGTTGGGAGGGGGTTAAAAACCATCAGTTTCCTGACCACAGGTACGAAAAAGAGAGTTGTTCATGAGTGAGATAGCCTCTGCGGTGTTAAATACAACATCGCCTCTTCCCAAACCCAAAAAGCCCTGGGTAAAAAAATCGGTACTACCCGGTTTTGGTTTGTCCATCGGCCTCGCCGCACTCTATGCCAGTTTGATTGTGTTTATTCCGCTGGCTGGCCTTGTGCTTAAATCCCTCGAACTTAGTTGGCCTGAGTTGTGGGCTGTTGTCAGTAATCCGCGCGCAGTAGCCAGTTATCGCCTGACCTTTGGTGCATCATTCGCTGCCGCCAGCATTAACCTGGTATTCGGTTTGATAATTGCCTGGGTTTTAGTGCGTTATGATTTTTTTGGCAAACGCGTAATCGATGCATTGGTAGATTTGCCATTTGCATTACCCACTGCAGTTGCCGGTATTGCATTGACTGCGCTTTACACCACTAAAGGTTGGGTTGGTCAGTGGTTTTGGTTAGCCGATATAAAAATTGCTTACACATGGCTCGGCGTAACCGTTGCGCTCACGTTTATTGGCTTGCCGTTTGTGGTGCGAACAGTACAACCTGTGCTTGCCGATCTGGAATCAGAAGTGGAAGAAGCCGCCGCCAGTTTAGGCGCATCGCGCTTGCAAACATTCAGACGTGTTTTATTACCTGCCCTGCTACCGTCATTGTTAACCGGTTTTGCCTTGGCATTTGCCCGCGCTATTGGTGAATACGGTTCAGTCGTATTTATCAGCGGAAATATGCCGTATAAAACTGAGATTACACCGCTGTTAATTATGACCAAACTCGAACAATTTGATTACGCCGGTGCCGCTGCACTAGGTACGGTTATGTTGGTATTTTCCTTCGTGCTGTTATTGCTCATTAACTTGCTCCAGCATTGGAGCCACAAGCGCACAGGAGGTTAATCATGGCCGGTGCTGTTTCATCATTGAAAACACGTAAAACTGGCGCTGCCCATGCAGCGACCAACGAAGCAACCTGGGTACGCGTTACCTTAATCAGTGTTGCATTAACTTTTTTAGCATTGTTTTTATTTTTGCCCTTGGTGATTGTCTTCACCGAAGCCTTTGCCAAGGGTGCACAAGTGTATTTTGCTGCGATTACCGAACCTGCAGCTGCCCATGCGATCAAACTGACACTCATCGCCGCAGGGATCGCCGTGCCTTGTAACGTGATTTTTGGTTTGGCTGCTGCATGGGCCATCGCCAAGTTTGACTTTCGCGGCAAACAATTTGTGATTACCTTGATCGATTTACCCTTTGCTGTATCGCCAGTTATTGCCGGTTTGATTTACATGTTGTTATTTGGCCGTCAGGGCTTTTTGGGGCCATGGTTAGGCGATCACGATATTCAAATTATGTTTGCTGTGCCCGGTATAGTACTTGCCACTGTATTTATTACCTTTCCTTTTGTTGCGCGGGAATTGATCCCGCTGATGCAAGAGCAAGGAAAAGAACAGGAAGAGGCGGCGATTACCTTAGGTGCCAGCGGTTGGAAAATGTTTTGGCGAGTCACATTGCCATCAGTTAAATGGGCACTGCTCTACGGTATGATTTTATGTAACGCGCGCGCCATGGGTGAATTCGGTGCGGTGAGTGTGGTCTCCGGAAAAATCCGCGAGCAAACCAATACGCTACCGCTACATATTGAAATTCTGTATAACGAATATCAATTTGCCGCCGCCTTCGCCGTAGCGTCACTTCTCGCCCTGCTGGCGTTAGTGACATTGATACTGAAAAGTCTGCTGGAATGGAAAGCGGCCCACGAGCATGAATTGGCTGTGCGCGCTGCAAGTGCGCAGTAACAGAATTGACGAAACACAAAAAGTATTTGCGACAAACTCTTTATTGATGAGAAAACGCTATGAGCATACAAGTCCGCAATCTGCATAAAACCTTTGGCAGTTTTACTGCACTGAATAATGTCTCGCTGGATTTCCCTACTGGCGAGTTGGTTGCCCTACTCGGCCCATCCGGCTGTGGCAAAACCACCCTGCTGCGCATTATTGCCGGCCTGGAAAACCCCGATGCAGGCAGCGTACATTTCCATGGTGAAGACGCCACCAATGTCCATGTGCGTGAGCGCAACGTCGGCTTTGTATTCCAGCATTACGCCCTGTTCCGTCACATGACAGTATTCGACAATGTTGCGTTTGGTTTAACAGTCAGACCAAAAGAAACACGCCCGAGTAAAGAGTTTATCAACAAGCGTGTGCATGAATTATTGGAACTGGTACAACTGGATTGGTTGGCAGATCGATATCCCCACCAACTTTCCGGCGGCCAACGTCAACGTATTGCGTTGGCGCGCGCGCTCGCGGTTGAGCCAAAAGTATTATTGCTTGATGAACCTTTTGGTGCACTCGATGCGAAAGTGCGTAAAGATTTGCGCCGCTGGTTGCGTCGCTTGCACGACGAGCTGCACATCACATCCATTTTTGTAACGCACGATCAGGAAGAGGCAATGGAAGTTGCCGATAAGATTGTGGTGCTCAATAAAGGCCATATCGAACAAATTGGTACGCCGGATGATATTTACAACAATCCTGCCAGCCCGTTTGTGTATGACTTTATCGGGCAGGTTAATTTATTCCACAGCCGCGTAGACAACGGCTGGGCACACATTGGCGATTACAAATTACCGGCCCCTGAACATGACCAAATTCAGGATCAAGCCGCCATCGCGTATGTACGCCCACATGATATCGAACTGAGTGATACTCATAGCGAAGGCGCAATTGCGGCACGTGTAGCCCATGTCAGCACTGCAGGCTCGGTATTGCGTATTGAGCTGCAACACCAGCTCAATAACGACGTGCTTCATGTAGAGTTGCCACGCGCGCAAGAGCGTTCGCTTGATTTGCGTGTTGGTTCTCATGTTTATGCAAAACCGACCAGCTCAAAAATATTTTTGCAAAAATAATTTTTGCAATACCCCCGTGGTGGGTGCAAGCCCACCATACCTCCTCTCTTTATCCCTTTCTAATAGCACCAAAACCAACATCACAGTCACATTCTTCGGCACACAAAACAACGCGTGAAATTAATTGCGCACCAAATTAATTCATTACAGAAAAATTAAAAAAACACTGTTTGATAAACAGATTATTTGCGCATAAAACACCACAATTTGTTATGTTTTAAGCAACGTAATGGTTTGTAAATTAGTTATAAGTTTATAGATTTAAATTCCTTATTAAGTACCTGATTTTGCGAATAGAATGCGTGCAATAGCAATTATTTTTATTCACAAATTCAATTGAGGAACCATCGTGAGTCAGGAAAATAAGCAACCGGTTCTCTTATCCCTGGAAGGAGGCAATGCACAGCCGCTTTCGGTCAGAGCGAAGGCGTTAGTATTCTCCGATCCTATTTCCGCCACTTTATTGGAATATATCGAGCGCATTGCGCCTAGCGAAGCACCGGTATTAATCGGCGGCGAAACAGGTACAGGCAAAGAGCTAGTTGCCCGCCATATTCATTTATTGAGTGGGCGTAAGGGCCCATTCCTCGCAGTCAATTGTGGCGCTATCAGTGACCAATTAGCCGAGAGCGAATTGTTCGGTCACGAGGCTGGCTCATTCACCGGTGCAGTAGGGAAACGCGAAGGCTGGTTTGAGGCGGCGAATGAAGGCACATTGTTTCTTGATGAAATTGGTGACCTTCCCCTGCCTTTGCAAGTAAAACTGTTGCGGGTGCTGCAAGAAAAAGAAGTGGTGCGTATTGGCTCACGCAAAAGCATTCCGGTGAATGTTCGACTTGTCGTTGCGACTAACGTTGATCTGGATTACGCCGTATCAGCAGGCCACTTCCGTCGCGACCTGCTCTACCGGATTAATATCGCGCAAGTAAAGTTGCCGCCACTACGTGAAAGGCCGGGTGATATATTGCCACTTGCTGAACACTTCTTAAAAACCTATAGCCAACGGATGGGGTATCGCCAGCCGCAATTTTCCTCTGGCGCAATTGAATTGCTATTAACTTATTCCTGGCCCGGCAATATTCGCGAATTGGAAAATGTGGTGCATTTTGCGCTTCTGGTTTCCAGCGGAGACAAAATCGAGCCAGCGCATTTAAAAGTGACTGGCGGATGGAGTACCGGAAGCAATCATCAACATGCGCCACAACCGGCTCATCAACCATTACAGAATACAAATGGACAAAACCATTCATTTGGCAATCCCGGTTTTGGTGTGCATCACGGCTCACTAAATGGCTCCGATAATGGATCGAATAATGGTGATGACCCCATGACTGCAATCGCCAAACAATTGCGCAGGCTATTCACTGAACAAGGCGACAGCGATCACTTTGACAAGCTGGAGAGTTTGATTGTGCATGAGGCTTTCGCCCATGTGCGCTCAAACCAGGTTCACGGCGCAGCGCTGTTGGGTATTTCACGCAATGTAATGCGCACGCTGTTAAAACGCCACGGGTTACTTGCTGATACAAGCTTTCCCCGCGTTAATGATGCGGATGAGCAAGAGAATGATGTACAACATTTGAATGCCAGTTATGCAGGCTAATGGAGTACAGGGGCCCACCGTTAATCGGTGGGCTGATATCTGCTAAAACATTTTTTAAAAGACAAAAATAAAACCGGTAGCGAATTACAATACATTAGCAACTGCAGTAGCAATCTTAGCTGCCTGGTTTCTTGTATTGCTGTGGTTTCAAATAATATTCCGGACAATGCCGGCCCAAGCTTACAACCGCAAATAACTCATTTATCTACTGTAACAGTCAACAACTCATCATTCGAACCTGATGATGCAACACAAATTAAAAACCATCAGCAACACCTTCTATTTTTTCTACACAGCAAGGTTTGATTCACAAACGGTTTTCTGTCCAACACTGCAAGACCAATCAGAGATGTCTGACATTTTGGCGAATGCAACGCATAAGCCGTAACGTGCTGTGACTCGCTCGCGGTTATCTCCAAAGGAAGAATACCATCGGGATAAATGGCCGCGCTTACACGTAGTGGTACTGGCAACTGCAGACACGCGTGATGCGAATGCTCCAGTTGCGCTATAGAGCAGGCAAACATCCGGTGTAAATCATGCACGTAACAAAATCATCGACAGCAAAATTTATAGCAGTGAAATGACTGTAAAGCGGACGCTATTGCTCAGGATGATTATTTAACCAGGGATAAAAACATCCGCCTATCAGCATAGGAGTTCATGCGTGGCAGCGACATTAAGGATAAAGGAGGGATAGTGAACGGTGTAAACAAGGCCGCCACAAATATGACATGCCAACATCCTTGTCAGACTATTTTCACCTGAAGCATTAGGTGTTTTTACAAAACCTAACTCCGACGCTCAGTGATGAAAGACAAACGCTCGATACCCGCTTTTTCAATCAACACCATTAACTTTGCAACCGTACCGTAAGGAACCGTCTCGTCCGCATTCAAGTTCAAACGAATTTCCGGATCTTGTGCTTTACGACTGGCCAACTCACTTTCAATTACATCCAGCGAGTATTCGTCCTTATCAAGATAAATTCTTCCCTGTTCGTCAACACTAACCACCACCGGTTTTTTCGGCTCCTCTATTTGCACTGTCGCATCGGTGTCAGGCAAATTCACCTTAATCGCGTTAGTCATCAATGGTGCAGTGATAATAAACACCACCAACAATACCAACATCACATCAACCATCGGCGTGATATTGATTTCACTCAGGATCTCATCGCTATCACCACCACTTGAAATTGCCATTATGCAAATACCTCTTTACCACTGTCAGATTTACCCAGGTCACGTACAGGCTGTGCTTGCCCTGCTTTCAAAACCGGTGCAGCTGCTTTAATACGGAAGCCCGCTTTCTGTACCAAGCTGACAAAATCCGTTGCGAAATCATCCAGATCTGCCGCAATTAATTTAACGCGACGCAAGAAGAAGTTGTAAGCCAATACAGAAGGCACAGCCACTGCAATACCAATTCCCGTTGCAATCAATGCCTCACCAATCGGACCTGCTACCACTTCGATACTGGCTGATTTGCTCGCGGTAATTGCGGTGAGCGCCTGAATAATCCCGAACACAGTACCAAACAAGCCAACAAAAGGAGCAGTGTTGCCGATAGACGCCAAAACAGCCAAACCATTTTCCAGTGAGCGGCGCTCTTTCTGGATTTGCTGACGAAGGTGACGCTCCAACAAATCCTGGCGATCCCAACTGTGTTCCAAATCATTAGCAGCATTTGAATCGGCATTGCGCAAGGTTTGAAAACCAACGGCAGCAACACGAGCAGTAGCACCTACATATTTTTCCAAAGAAGCGGCTGCATGAAGATCCTGCGCACTCCAAAAAGTTTTGGTAAAGCGGCGGTTTTGTCGTGACAGCAAAATATGCTGGATACTTTTGATTACAATCAGCGTCCAGGTAATCACTGAAAATGCAATCAGCGCCCAGAGGGTCCATTCAACGATATGGTGGTACAGCTCAGACATGATAAATACACCTTAAAAATAACGAATAAATAATGTTTACTGAATTCATAATTACGGCTGGTAGCTATGATTCGTGACTTATGAATTGGAAAGTTTGAAATCAATGGGTACTTCAACCCATGAATCTACTGGAGTCTCGCCCTGTTTTGCAGGTACAAACGACCAGCGTTTTACAGTTTGAACAGCAGCAGTGTCTAACACCTTACGGCCACTTGATGTTTTTATTTCCACACTGTCAGGCTTGCCATTCCCCAACACATGCACATTCAAGATTACTGTCCCTTCCCAACCGCGCTCTACTGCTTGCTCCGGATATTCCGGTGCCGGATTGCGCAAGTAACCCGGGTTAGCGGTGGCTGGCGTAACTGGTGGTGGCGCTGGGGGCGGTGGCGGTGGTGGCGGTTCAACGGCCTTCTCTACTACCGGTACCGGTTTTGGCTCAGCGATCTTTTCCTTGGGTTTTTCTACCGGTTTTGGTGGCTCCACTTTTGGTGGCGGAGGCGGTAGCTCTTCCTTCGGCGGCGGCGGTGGCTCCTCAACAGGCGGACGATATAACTCCACGGTCATAGGTGGAATTTCCGCCTGGGTTATTGGCAGCTCCGGTTTGAAATAAAAATAGGCGAAGGTCGCAAAGTGCAACCCCACAATCAGCAATAAAGTGAGTGCGCTTAAAGCACCTCTGTACTTTGGATAAACCAATTCAATTTGTTTATCGCGATTAAATTCACGCGGAATTAACGTCACTATGTCCGCAGATTTACGTGGTGCCGGCGCCGGCACATTACTGCGCAGCAGATTGCGCGCATGGCGACGATCGTAGCTATACGGTTCAGAGTAAGCGTGGGCACTCATAAATTCTCCCTACCCTTCGCGGGGTCAACAGTAGTCGCTTGTGACGACAGAAATTACAACGATGAGCGAGCCTTTAAACAGCATTGTGTACTGAAGTTAAAAACCCTCTGTTGAAAGGTATTTTGCAGCATCTATGCCAGAGTGATGAAATCAGTTTATTTTTATGTAACACATTGAATTTTCGTGAATTATTAGAATAAAGATTTGCTAATCGGAGATTTTTTTGCGGAATATCAAACGGTACTTGCTGTTTTATAAGCAGTCATTTTGCTTGCTTATCAACAGATAATTATTGTAGAGCGCGATTAACCTTGTGGAAAATACAACATTATTTTTATTATCAAAAAACAGACGTGCAGTAAAACTTAAATCACACGTCCGTATAACTACATTTGGGTACATATTTATTGCGGGTCACATAATTACTGCAGATAGAAAAACCCGAATTAATTACTTTCCTGTTTCGGCGTGTAACTCCAACGCGGTGTCACTAACAGGATAATGACAGAGATAACCGCCACTGCTGCTGATAACCACAGTGCCAGCGGTGCATCACCAATCCGCTCAGGATAAATTTTTGCAACCGCACCCAAGCCAATAGCGTTACCGCCAGCAACCAACACAGCAGCGGCATAATCGTGGAAGCGGCGCGCTTTATTAGCACCCACCGCCCATTTTGGATGGGTGTTATAACTGGGCAACTCCTCGTGCGCATTATTGAGCTGTTCCAACGCCGACAAAAAGCGACGCAGATTTGTAATTGCACGTTCCGCTTTGTAATTCAAAAACGCCAGACAAATAGAGGCAACCGGAAAGCCCGCCACTAACCATTCAACCGGTACCTCGGCTCCACCCGGCCCGGGTTTAAGCGCAACCAACGCAGCCAATAAACTTACCACCAGGGTGACATAAAGTGCGAGCGCTTGTTGGCGCTGGTTTATACGTGCATTCACTTCCTGATAGGCCGCGATGAAGCGGTAGTTGGCATCGACAATATATTTGGTTGTCATAGATGTGTAACTCGTAAAAAATCCAGCAATAAAAAAACGACAAAGGCACATCCAGTACCTTTGTCGTTGTGGTTCATAAATCCAATTAAAACGAGCGCATGACCGATTGGAACTATGCGCGAGGATCCGGTGTTAAACGCAAATAAGGTTTAACCGCCTTGTAACCTTTAGGGAAGCGACGGGCGATTTCTTCCGGATCTTGCAGCGCCGGAACAATCACCACATCTTCACCCGGTTTCCAATTGCCCGGCGTTGCAACTTTGTGATGCTCGGTCAATTGCAGCGAATCAATCACACGCAAAATTTCATCGAAGTTGCGGCCAGTACTCGCAGGATAAGTAATGATGAGACGGATTTTTTTCGCAGGATCAATAATAAACAGCGAACGCACAGTTAAGGTGGCGTTTGCGTTTGGATGGATCATGTCATAAAGGGTTGCGACTTTACGGTCTGCATCCGCAAGGATCGGGAAATTAACCTGAGTCAGTTGGGTTTCGTTAATGTCGTCAATCCATTTGTTGTGGGAATCCACCGGATCAACACTCAACGCAATAGCTTTCACATTACGCTTGGCAAATTCTTCTTTCAGTTTTGCCGTCAAACCCAATTCGGTGGTGCATACCGGAGTGAAATCTGCCGGGTGAGAAAATAATACGCCCCAACCATCGCCGAGCCATTGGTGAAAACTGATTGGGCCCTGTGTGGACTCCTGGACAAAATCCGGTGCTTCATCACCTAAACGTAAGCTCATTCTCGCCTCCTTCGGCTGCCAAGTATTCTGATAGATAACACACTCATGTGAGTGGACTAATGGTAGGTCGCACATAAAAAATGGAGAAGGATTATTTTGGACTTTGCTTAGAACCAAATGCACTCACACAGAAAGTTATAAGCACATAAAAACTAAGTATTTCCAAAACTTAAAACAGCTGACTAAGATGCCGGCCACGCTTACAAAGCTATTGATGTGCCACATACCACCAGCAAAATAACCAGACAACTGGAATAACGATGAAAATTCGCGATCTCGATTTATCTGATAGCCCTGTCAATCAAGAACATGAGGCACTCGGCCTCCCTCCTGTAGAACAAATTCCCTTACATCCGGTTATACGCACTGCCGTCTGGTTCGCAACGTTGACTTTGATTGGGCTTGTCATATTGGGACTGACCCATTTATTCGGCGGTAGCTGGCAAGAAGGTGTGGACAGCATTAAAACCACGCTGGATGACTCCATGTTCTGGAATGCCCTACTGGTAGGTTTATTAGCCCAAATCGTCGACGGCGCGCTGGGTATGGCCTACGGTCTAACCTCCACCAGCTTCCTGCTGGCGACCGGCGCATCACCTGCCCTCGCAAGCGCTTCGGTGCACATGGCAGAAGTCTTCACTACCGGCGTCTCCGGCATCTCCCATGCCAAATTCGGCAATGTGGATAAAAAACTATTCTTGCGTTTATTGATTCCCGGCATCATCGGCGGCCTGTTAGGTGCATTGCTGGTAACGCAAATTGATGGCAAGACACTCAAACCGTTTATTACCGTCTATTTGCTACTGATGGGTGCTTACGTGCTGAGCAAGGCGTTTCGCAAACATATAGCGACCCGCAAAAGCGAACCCAAACACGTTGCCAAATTGGCGTTGCTCGGCGGTTTTGTCGACACCTCCGGTGGTGGCGGATGGGGTCCAGTGGTTACTACAACACTTGTCGGCACTGGCCACGATCCACGCACCACCATCGGTTCAGTGAACTTTGCCGAGTTCTTCCTGACATTAACCAGCGCCGCTTCGCTGTTTATTCTTGTCGATGAAACAATTTGGCATGTTGTTGCGGGCTTGATTATCGGCGGGCTGTTCGCAGCACCTTTTGCAGCCTATGCGTGCAAAAAGTTTTCAACCCGCACCTTGCTGATCCTGGTGGGGTTATTAATCAGCGGTATTTCGCTGTTTAATTTGTACAAAGCGCTTTTCGGCTGATCA
The DNA here is from genome assembly GCF_058800985.1 of Cellvibrio sp. GW822-FHT04B05. NCBI lineage: Bacteria > Pseudomonadati > Pseudomonadota > Gammaproteobacteria > Cellvibrionales > Cellvibrionaceae > Cellvibrio > Cellvibrio sp. GW822-FHT04B05. Next base: position 190,286 of record NZ_JBXAMU010000006.1, read on the forward strand.
AATAAACCCATTGGTCGAGCCAACCTATTGAGCCGGTTGGCCCGCCAGCTCACCCCTTGTTGACGTATTACCGGCCTCCATAGGCGCATTACGCAGGGATTTGAATATACCGAGAACTACCAAGGTTGCACCGAAGGCAATTGCGCCCAACGTAAATATGCTGGCGAGGGACGACATGAACTTCCCCACCAATCCGATGCCTACTGCGCCGAGGGAATCACCCGATGCGTCCTGTGCAGTCCAAAGTGCGTTGACCCGGCCAAGGTAGTGGTCGGGCGTATGACCTTGCACCAACGTGTATTGCAACAATGAGGCAATCGATACCAGATAACCAAACGCTGCGAGCAACACCAGCGCAAGGAGAAAATGTTGGTTCACCCCCAATAGCATCAAGCAAACAAATGAACCGAGACTGGTTGCACCCATTACCCAGCCAGGGCGAGTCAGGTCATTGGCCCAGCCGCTGATAATTGCGCCCAAGGTTGCTCCCAAAGGCACAGCGGAATACATCAAACCCAATTCAAATGCACCGCCACCGTAAGCAGTTTCCGCCAGCGCGGGGAAAAGCACACGGATGGCCGTGGTTAGGGTCACCAGGGTACCGACCAAAACCACACTGAACACTATCTTGTTGGTCACCATAAATTGGAACCCTTGGGCCAATGCGCGCAGCGGATGGCTCTCTTCGATTTCCGTCGGCCTCATCACCGGCAAACTCAGCAGCGGCAATAACGTCAGCGCTGTGCCGAGCGCTGCAATCAGGTAAGCCCAACCGACGTGAGAAGCGGCGATAATAATTCCACCCAGCGCCGGTGATATCACCGTCGCCAAACGAATGCTGACCATACTCACCGCGCGCGCTTGCATCAGTTTCTCGCGGCCGACAATAAACGGCATCGCAGCCATTAATGCAGTCACCCCCAGCGCGCCAAAAAAACCATCCCATACGGACAAGATATAAATCACCCACAGCGATGGCGTTGGCAGCCAGGCGTTAATGGCAAGACCAAAAAATCCGAGACCGCAAATTGCACGCGCAAATAAAATTAACGCTTTGCGATCCTGGCGATCCGCCAATACACCACCCAACAACAAGCCGACAAACAAACCGATACCTTCCAATGCCATCGCCACGCCGACATGAAAACTATCACCGGTTAACTGATACACCTGCATGGGAATTGCCACTGACAACATGCCGAGCCCCAGCAGGGAAATAGTGCGCGCAATAAAAACATTGCGAAAATTGCGATTGTCCCGAAGTACACTCAGGTCAACAAAAATGGATTTTTTAGCCATGGTTTTCTCATTCATTTTTTAATGTATTTAACAATCAGCCTTGCCAGAGGCAGTGAGCAAATAAATTGATGAGCCGATGAATTTTCCATCAGCCCGCCTTTTAGTAACCAAACAGTTTCACTAGACAGTTTTATTAAACCGTCAGTGGTTGTTCTTCTGGTTCAATAACAACTGCAAGATTATCCGAACCATAAATTGCAGCGCGTTCAAGCAACTCTTCCAACAATGGCCCCAGCGTCTCCAACGATTGCGGAGACATAATATTTTCGTGGGAGCATTCGGTTAGATGATGGATTTGCAGTTGCTGTGCATAGGGCAGCCAGGCGGAATCTGCATCGATATATTCCGGCAGGGATTGATCAGCCACAAACAAGGTCACTGCACCGCTGTAAGCCGGTGTTTTGGTTTTGGCGAGCAGGCGCACAGCGTCTTTGTAGTTGGCAAAAATCTGGGTGAGCATGGCTTCTTTTTCCTGGCGCATCAGCTCGTCCAACGTTTCATCGGCAGGTGCATCACCAGCGAAGGCATCATTCAACAACTGCGCCTGTTCGCGTTCGGCGCCCATCGCGGCCTCTGCACCTTGTGGATCACTCCAGTCATGCACTTCGGCGGGATAGGTATCCAGCAAACCGAGGAAATCCACCGCCTCGCCTTGCGCACGCAATTTTGCCGCAACGCCGTAAGCCACAGTTCCACCCAGTGAATAGCCAAGCAAATAATAAGGCCCTTGCGGTTGGACGTTGCGGATAATCTGCAATTGCCGGCCGATCAATTCATCCATGGTTTGGCTGGTCGCGATCAAACCGCCGGGGCGCGGTGATTGCAGGCCGATAATCGGTTGTCCCGCTTTGAGATAGCGCGACAAGACCGAGTATTGCCAGGCAAACCCGGAACCGGGATAGAAGCAAAACAGCGGCGCACCCTGCCCTTGGCGCAAATGAATAAGCTGATCAAAACCATCGCTGCCGAAGTCGTTGAGCATCACCGAATCGTTAAGTTGGGCGGCCAGTTTTTCCACTGTTGGCGAGGTCATGATCTGCCCCACAGCGACCGGGCGTTGCAGTTCACGGCGAATCTCGGCGGCGAGGCGCATTGCCATCAGCGAGTGCCCGCCCAGCGCAAAAAAGTCGTCATCGGCAAATACTTGCCCGACATCCAATACTCGCGCGAACACATTGGCGAGCCGGGTTTCCAGACCGCGTACAGGCAAGCGCCCCTGACGATTGGATTGTCCTGCGCTAATAGAAAGACCGGAGGCTGGAATCGGCAAGGCTTTGCGATCCAGTTTGCCGTTGGTGCTCAGGGGCAAAGTATCCAATACTACCCAAGCTACTGGTACCATATGGGCGGGTAACTGCGCTTGCAGGTTGGTTTTGATGATGTCCGGATCCGGTATTTCACCGGCGACAGGCACGAGATAAGCCACCAACTGGCGGTTATCCATATTGGCTTGGGCAGCATCCGGTTGCCCCAACACCACCGCATTCACGACAGTGTTAGCGACGCCGGTTTGTTGCAATAACAGGGTTTCGATTTCACCCAGCTCGACACGCTGGCCGCGGATTTTGATCTGGTCGTCGGCGCGACCGACGTATTCAATTACGCCCTGCGGCAACCATCGCACTATGTCGCCAGTTCTGTACATACGAGCGCCCTGCTCACTGGAATAAGGATCGGCCACAAAACGGCTGGCGGTTAGATCGGGACGCCCCAAGTACCCTATCGCCAACTGGATACCGCCTAAGTACAACTCCCCTGTCGCTCCTACCGGAACCTGACGCAGATACTGATCCAGCACCCGCACCTGGGTATTCCAGACCGGGCGACCAATGGGCACGCCAGCGCCGCCTGATGTCATGTCGATAAGAGCCGATTCATCCTCGCTGCGATAAATTGCCGGGTAATAAGTCACGTCCACTGCTGCTTCGGTGGGGCCGTAAAGATTGTGGAGTCGGGCACGGGTAAAGCGGCGGGCAAATTCGTGCGCCTGAGCTTTGGTCAGGGCCTCACCACTGCAAAATACCAGCCGCAGATTCGGGCAAAGCGTTTGCTCAGCCGGATAAAGCGCATTGGCGCTGGCGGTAAAGATCGCCAGCATGGACGGTACAAAGTGCATACAAGTCACACCGAAACGCTCAATGGTTTGCACCAGTTGTTGCGGATCGCGATGGGCTTCCGGTTCTGCCATCACCAACTGCGCGCCCACCATCAGCGGCCAGAAAAATTCCCACACGGAAACATCAAAACTGCTCGGGGTTTTCTGCAATACCACATCGTTGGTATCCAACTGATATTCGTGTTGCATCCACTCGATACGGTTGTAAATTGCCTCATGGGAAACCAGCACCCCTTTCGGACGACCGGTAGTGCCCGAGGTATAGATGATGTAAGCCGGATGTTGCGGAGTAATGGCGACAGGCAACTCGGCCTGGCCTGCGGTTTCGGTATCGAATAATTGATCAAACACACGGATTGCCGGCACCCCTGCCAAGCCTTCCAAACGTTTCTTTGAGGATTCACTGGTCAGCAACAAACGCGGTTTGGCATCGCTGAGCATATAACTCAGGCGATCATCGGGATAACCCAAATCCAGCGGCAAATAGGCGGCGCCCGCTTCGATCACAGCCATGAGCGCAAGACTCAAATGCACTGAACGGGGAATCGCAATCGCGACGATACTGCCCGGGGTCACCCCGGCATTCACCAGTTCTGCTGCAAGCGCCCGTACTTGCTGGCGCACTTCGCTGTAGGTCATGCTGTGGCGCGCATCGCGCAGGGCCAACGCATCGGGGGTGCGCCATGCCTGATTCGCCAGCGCACCGCGCAGGGTTTGCGGTGCGAGCGGTTGCGCCGTCGCATTCACCTGACGAATAAAGGTTTCTTCCTGTTCGGATTGCAATGCATAACGGGCAAGCGGTAATTCCGGCTGGGCCAGTAAAGTGTGCAGGATACGCTCAACACGCCGGGCGACCTGTGCCGGACTGGCCAAGGCACCGCGATTCTCCACCAACAGCGTCAGGGTTTCGCCCGGCAGCACCAGGAGTGCGAGCGGATAATGGCTGTAGCCGCGATTGTGGATATTGCCCATCACCAGCGGTTTGCCATCGGTACCGATAAGGTTGCGGGCGAGGTAATCGCTATCGGGATAGTTTTCTACCACTAATAAGGTATCAAACAAATTGCCTGTGCCCGCGAGCCGCTGGATTTCCGCCAACCCTAAAGCATCGTTTTCCAGAAGTTCGATATGGCACTGCTGCATGGATGGCAACACATCCCACAGCGAACGATCAGCTTCCAGTTTTACGCGCACCGGCAAGGTATTGAGGAATAACCCCACCTGCTCTTCGATACCGGCCACCGGCGCGCTGCGCCCCGACACCGGGCTGCCAAACACCAGATCATCGCGACCGGTCAGGCCTGACAAGGCCAGCGCCCAGACCGCTTGCATCAATACATTCAAGGTGAGGCCACGCTGGCGTAGCTGTGCCATCAACTCAGTAGTCATTTCCGCAGGCAGCGCGAGCGAAAACTCTTCCACTTGCGCACTGGCGTGCAGCTGTTCAAATACGATGGTGGGTTGTACGCCGGCCAATGACTGCTGCCAAAGTGCGCGGCCGGGAGCGAGGTCACGCGTCGCCAGCGAGGTAATTAATTGCGCGTAATCAGCGTGCGGTTTAGCGAGTGGTTGCTGATGTTCGTAGGCTTGCAATAAATCGCGCAGCAGCAAAGGTGTAGACCAGCCATCCACCACCAAATGATGGATCACTAACAGCAACTGATAATGGCCGTGATCCAATTTGACCAACGCTGCATTGAGCATGCCGCCGAATTCATGGGTCGCATACCCAGCATCAAGCAATTCATGCTCGATATCAGCCAGTACCCGCTGTTTTGCGGCACTACTCAGCGGACTCAAGTCATGTTCCTGCCACGGCCAAGCCAATGGCTGGTCAGCAGCGGGCAGCAGAAATACCGGCTCAGCACCGGTCTCGGTATCAAATACACCGGCGAGTTGCGGGTAGCGGGTTAACAGGCAATCCAGTGCGCGACGCAGGCGTTGGCTATCCAGGGCGCCGTTGAAATCCACACGGGTATAAGCATTGTAATTACCGGCACCCTGCCCTAATTGCGCATGGAACAACATCCCTTTTTGCAACGGCAACACTGGCGCGGCGGCCGAGAAATTACCATAGAGCGCGGTCAATTCAGCGGCTTGTTCTGCTGGCAAATGCCAACGGGCAGTATTCACAACTTCAGCTTGTGCTTGACGAACGACCGCCGCTAACTGGCGCGGATTACGCAGCGCAAAAATTTCGCTGGGGCGCAGTTCATAACCGGCGTGGCGCAGTTGGGTGCACAGCATAATTGCCGAGATACTATCGCCTCCCAGCACAAAGAAATCATCCTCTACACCAACCCGGGCAAGTTTGAGCACTTCCGCCATAGCATCGCACAGTTGCACTTCGCGGGGAGTGGCCGGACGGGCACTGCTAAACGCGGCGACAGGTATCTGGCTGGCAGGATCCGGCAGGCGTTTACGATCAACTTTACCGCTGACATTGCGCGGGAATTCCTCCATCACCACCAGTATGGAAGGCACCATGTAATCCGGTAATTGCTGGCGCAGTTGGGCGAGCAAGGTCTGGCTGCATTGCGCTTGCTCGTTGGCATTTAAGCCAGGCACCACGCAATAACCCACCAAGCGCTGGCTGTTATTCACCGATTGGGCGATCACCACCACACTTTCCACACCGGGCAAGAGCGACAAGGCATTTTCCACCTCGCCGATCTCCACGCGATAACCGCGGATTTTGACTTGATCATCACTGCGCCCCATGTATTCCAGGCGGCCAGCGCGATTCCAGCGCACCAGATCGCCGGTGCGATACATCCGGCTGCCAGCATCCACCGAATTGGCAAACGGGTTAGCCACAAACCGGCTGGCACTCAACCCGCCACGGGCGAGATACCCTGATGCCAAGCCCGCACCTGCGACATACAGCTCACCCACTACTCCGACCGGCACTTGCTGCAAGCGGGAATCCAGCACGTAGACCGACGTATTACCGATGGGACGACCGATTACCGGCCGTTCACTATCGCCCAGCGCAGCGCGCAAGGTATCGACGGTGTATTCCGTGGGACCGTAGAGATTGTGTACTTGCAGATGTCGGTACTGGCGCAACTGTTGCCAGAGCGCTGCCGGTGCGGCTTCGCCGCCGATCAGGATCAAGCTCGGGTGATGTTGTCGCTCGGCCATCAGGCCGTTGCTGAGCATCTGCGCCAGAAATGACGGCGGCAAATCCATGGCATCTATTTGTAAGCGCGCGACGGATTGCACTAATTCGTAGGCATCGCGGCGGGTGTCTTCATCGAAAACGTAGAGCTCCTGCCCCAGTAACATCCAGAAAATCTGCAACCAGGAAGAGTCAAACGAAAACGAGTGCGTATGTGCCGCGCGCAAAGCGCGATTCGGCCAAGCCTGTTTTACCCGCGCCAGCGTTGGCAAATAAAGCGCCGTGCGATGAGATGAAACCAGGTTCAGTAGAGCACCGTGGGTGTTCATCACGCCTTTGGGGCGACCGGTACTGCCGGAGGTAAAAATCACGTAGGCGATACTATCGGCGGTGATAGGTGCAAGGCGCTCATTGGCTTGTAGCGGGCTATCGGTAAAACCCTGCAAGCGCGATCGGACGTCGGCAGTATCAAGGTCGAGGCGCTTTAAAGACACGGGCAATTCCAGATTCGCACGACGACTGCTGAGCAACAGGCGCGGATTGGCATCCTCACACATCATCGCCATGCGCTCGGGTGGATAATCCAGATCCAGCGGTAAAAAAGTAGCGCCGCTGTGCAACACTGCCAACATGGCAATAATCGCTTCTGTCGAGCGCGGAATGGCAACGGCAACCACTTGCCCTGTACCCGCACCTTCTGCAATTAACAGGCGACTCAAGCGTGCCACTTGCTGATTCAGTCCGGCAAAATTCAGACGGGTTTCACCACACACTAACGCGAGGGCATCGGGCCGGTCTTGCCCTTGAGCGACCAGCAAATCCACGATGGTAGTGAGGCTTGTATCGCGCTCAACCGGAAGTCCTTGAGACCAGACCGCAATATCCTTCACTTCATCGTCATTCAACAACGGCAATTGCGCCAGGCTGGATTGTGGATCAGCCAACCAACCGGTTAACAAACGATGGATGCGCTGGGCGTGGGCTGCCAATTCGTCACCGCTGTAGCGGTTTGCATCGGCGCGCAATTCCAGGCTGATGTGTGCACCCTGGATAACCAAACCAAATTCCAGGTCATCAATGGGACCAGTGGCAAGGTGATGGGTAATTCCCGCAATAGTCGCACCACTGTTCCCGACGAATTCGAGCGCGTAATCAAACATCTTGTAATTGATCACTGCGCCATAAAGTGTTTGCCCGGAACCCACCAAATGGCTGTCGCGCTGGATTTGCTCGGCCGGATAACGCTGGTGCGGTCGCACTTGTTGCAGCGATACCTTGACCGTTTGTGCCACCTCAGTCCATGCCATTGCGGGGCGCAAATGCACCGCGACCGGAAGGACATTCACCACCGGTGCGACCGACCTCACTGCCACTGAACCCATGCGGCACATAAAGGGCACACCCAATGACTGGCTGTACTGGCCGGTCATGCGGCTTTGGTAGGCAACCAGCAAACCGAGTAGTAAATCCGGAGGAGCAAGTTGTGGTGCTGCATCGCTTGAGCGAATCGACTGCTGCAACTGCGCAAAACAAGCAGCAGGAAATGTAAAGGTATGGCTCAGCAATCGGGTGCTTGTCTGGCTGGTCGTCGCACTGCGCAATGACAAACTCGCCGCTGCCGGCAATGCTTGTTGGTACTCCTGCCAGAAGGTTTTATCCTTTTCCCACTTGCTGGAGTGGCGATAGGCTTGCTGCTCCGCGACGACCAGATCCACACCTATAAACGGGTTAGGACTAACCGGTTCGCCCTGCACCAAATGGTTATAAATAGTAGTGATACGGCGGGTTAATGCGGTAAAACTGTAGCCATCGAGCATGATGTGGTGATAACGCTGATACCACAACCAACACGCGCGGCCGGAAATTCCCTGAGTCTCATCCCTGACCCGAAAAATCCCATGACGATAAAGCGATCTGCTTACACCCAAGGGTAAATCCGATTTGGTATCAGCCCACATCCATTCCCATGCCCGGGCTTTGCCATCGGGCTGGTCGTACCAGTCCATCACTTCAACGGCAATCGCTGCCGGATCAGGCGCTACTAACACCTGCTCTGCGCTTGTGCCCGCCGCACGGTAATCCGCTGTCACCGTATCGGCCTCCGGCAGAGCGATACGAATCGCCTGTTGCAGCAGCGACGGATTTACGTCTCCATGCAACTCAATGCAGTGGGAAATAACATAGACAGCCTTGTCCCCGGCGACTTGGTCAGCCAGCCATATTCCTTCCTGCGTTGCCAATAAGGGCAAGGTTTTTGCGAATGTCATGGCAGATTAACCTCAGTTGGCGGCTTGGAAAGGATTGATTTCCGGCCAGTGGCGCTCAATGTAATCCAGACATTGGCTGCGCTCTTGCGGGCCAAAACGCACATCCCATCCTGCGGGCACGGCGGCGAATCCCGGCCACAAACTGTATTGCGCACGGTCATTGGCCAGCACTAAAAATGGGTGTTGCTCGTCATCAAATGGATTGAGGTAGTTTTCGTTGCTCATGATGGTTTGCTCGTAATCAAATTAGGAAATGCGGTTGAAATTAAAAGGGGAAAATTCGGCATCCGACGCAGGTGAACCCAGCAAGCGGATAAGTCCACTGACCAGTCCTTCGCGCCAGCAAAGCCAATCGTGGCCACCGCGAAATTCGCGATAGCTGACCTTGTGTTTCGCAGCGGATAAAGCATCGCGCAAAGCGCGGTTAACACCCAGCATGCCGTGCTCGTAGCAGCCGATATCCAGATGAATCCGCAATGCAGCGCCCTGCCCTTGACCGGCCAGCACCGCTTGGGTGAGTTCACCCTGATCGCCAGTCTCATCGGCATCCGGCCACCAGAAAGAACCTGACTGGCTGAGCGCAATACCAAACCGCTCCGGCCAGTGCAACACCGCATAGGCCGCCGCCAAGCCGCCGAAGCTTTGGCCTGCAATCAGGGTTTTCTTTGGGTCATGGGTAAAGGAAAAACGTTTCTGCAACCGCGGCAATAACTCCTGTTGCAGCGCATACCAGAATGTTGGATTGCATGGCATTTCGTCAGCGCGTGCGCGCGGACTTAACGCATCGATAAACAGATAATGGGCAGCGGGCAAAATGCCGCTTTGTGTCAGCGCATCCAGTTGGCCAAGTAGCGGCTGATGATTGGCCCAATAATGGCCATCAAGCAGGATTACCAGCGGTACATCACGCGATTCATCTTTGCCAGTGTCGTAAAGCCAGACCGAACGTTCACTGCCAAGGCGACGACTGAGCCAGCGCTCGTGGTGCATACGGATCGGCGCGGTAATTTCCGGCACTGCACGCGTTGGTTGCAATTGGATAGCCGACAACGGCAACCCCCAATCGCTGTTATGCGGCGGGAGCAGATTGAAACTGTCGGCCCTGGCTTGCCGCTCCATCAGGTCAATCCACCAATGGCGGCGTTCGCGGCTGTTTTCCGGTGGGGGTAAATCCGCTGCTTCAACAGGCATTAAAAAATAGCTGCCGCACCAATCCGCTGGTAAACGAGTACGCCAATACCAAACATCGGTCTGCCCGATGCGGGTCAGTGCCGTGAGCGATTGGGTGACGTGGGGAGTGTGCGAGTAGACATCGATAAACACCTGCGCCGGTGTACCTCGCCACAGAAAAGTCAGTTCGACTGTCGCGCCGATGCGCGCTCCATGCAAAGGGGTACCGGTCCGGGCTACATCCTGCCACCAGGCGGGACTGCCCACATCGGCACGTTCAAACAGCAGTTCCGTCTGCTCGGTCAGTGAATCAGGGGATATACAGAGGTTCATTGTTAACGTCCCGGTGCGATGTTCGAGCTGCACTCTCAAAACCGGGACTCAATACTAAAAGCCGATATCTTCAAGGCAACGGAGGATACATTAACAAAAATTAATTCCATTTGTAAATTGTTATCATTTGATAAGCGCAATTTTGATTTATTATGTCGCTTAAATCAAAATACCTTTTTAAAACAACCAGGTAGGATTATCACTTAAAGCACCGTCGAGGCTTTTTGACACGTTACTTTCCACCGCAATCTCACTCGTGCGATCATCAGCACCTGCATTTGCTGCCCAAACACTGTCCCTGGCTCCCTTATTAGCGCGTCGCCATGTCAGCTTGGCCAGCCAGAAAAACACCAATGCAAACACCAGCGCTGTAACATCAACAGCCAGGCTTGCGTTGCTGGTGTAAGCCCAAAGCCCTAACGAGGGAAACAGGATCGCGATAAGTGAAGTCAATGGAATTGCAAAGGATGCAATGGCACAAGCAGCCAACAAATGCGCTGCCCCTCGCGCCGCTCCCTGCCAAAAGGCCCACATTACAGCGCTCAGGAATGCGGCGTAGTAAATCCACAGATAGCCGTGATTGATATTATCCATATGGGCGTAGAGCCACTTGCCGCCGATCATTGCAGTCACAACGCCGAGTATCGAGCCGAGGCAGACACCGACGGTAGCGGCTGCCATCCAGTGGGTATTGCGCGCTTGGGTCACCCATTGCGAGCCGCGCTGGTGTTTACGGCGGCTCTCTACCCACAGCAAGTTACCGCTGTAAAACAGGAACGCACCACTTAGCCCCAGCAGGAAATACACCCAGCGCACCAAATCACCGCCATAACTGCCGAAATGCAATGCGAAAAAACTGCTGGCTAACTTGCTCCAGATGTCTGCCTTTTCCGGCAGCATACCGGTATTGGTAATAGCACCGGTGTAGGGATTGATCCCGAGGTAAGCACCGATTGGCCCATGTACCATTTGCGCAGTATTGACGATAGTTGCCCGCACCATCGGGCGCGGGGTTTCGAGGCGCATGTACAGCAGATCGGTAATGTTGTACCCCGGTGCTTCCTCGTGCAGGCGTTTGATCAATTCAGAGGGGGGCAACATTTCCGCCAAAACGTAAGGTTCGCTGGGGGCGGCCGGCGGCGTAAACATCGGCTGCTCTTGATAAACCACTTCTGCCAAGCCATCGTAAAACTGGTCGTGGAAGGCAAACACAATCACTGTCAGGCTGATCACAATATGGAACGGCAGGCTGGTAATACCGATGATGTTGTGGGCATCAAGCCAGAAGCGTTTGCGATTTTTGCCCGGACGCAACGCGAAAAAGTCTTTCACCAGCGTCGGCAATAGCAGGATTAAGCCGGAGATCAGTGCGAGAAAATACATCACGCCCGCGACACCCAGAACATAGACGCCGAGGTATTCGTCGGTGAGAAAACCGGGGATTCCGCCGGTGCGATGCAGCATATCCACCAGGTCACCCAGCAATGACGGCATTATCTGTTCGGATTGCAATTGCCCATTGGCATCCAGTGTGGCTTGCCAGCGCGGACTGGAAATCGCCAGTTCGCGACCGCCCTCCGCTTCGCTCCACACCACCGGCGCGCTGATATTTTCCTGCGGCTGCAAATAGAGGGTGAATTGGCCCCGCGCTGCCGGATGTTTTTCCAATAATTGACTGACCAATGCATCGCGTTCCGCCTCTGCCACAAACGGCAGGCGCTGCTGCGGAGCGCTGGTCCAGCGATCCAGCGGCTGCTTGAACATGGTGAGCGCACCGGCAAAAAAACCGATAAACAATAACAAGCCTGCACTTATGCCCACCCAAGTATGGAGGGAGCGATACACGCGCAAAATATCACTGCGAACTTTCATCTAACCATTTCCATTTTCTAACCCCATAACCAGCCCTGTTGGGCCATCCATAACAGTGCGTAAGCCAGCAAATTGGCCAGCGATAACCAGAGAATCGCACGCAAGCCGGTGCGGAACAAAAAGGTGAAACTGAAAATCAGCACCCACAGGGGCGAGATCAGCCACATGTTCACCTGCACTTTATTATCCGCGCTGATGCCACCCGGTCCGAGCCATGCAAACAAACCACTTAATGCCAATGCGAGGCTCGCCCCCAATACACATCCAGCGAAAGTTTTGCTCCACCAATCCGGCTGGATACGCGCTTTGGTTGCGGAGGATTCCGTTGCCTTTATCGGTTCGATGTCGATATCAGTTGCGGACATTTTTCTGCCTCCGGGATTTTTCATCAGCGCGCGGCGGAACCAGCGGTGTGAGCGCAATAAACGGCAGCAATCCCCAATACAACATCAGCAGTACGAGTGTTGCAAAAATAGCGGTGACAACACTGAACATCAACAACGCGCAATACAAACCAGCGAGCAATAATAAACAGCCCGCAACCCTGCTCGGCCATGCGGACAACGAGTTCGCCAACCAGCGCTGATGGTTATGGCTGAGATACAAAAGGACCGCACCCGCCAATATCAGTAAACCGAAAATAACTGCCATCATGCAGCGCCTCCCTCAGAAAAATCGTGCGCAGTTGCTGCGCGATTGTTAAAACGACGCTGCACTTTTTCGGTTGCGCGCACGATCAATAAATAACAGAGCGGCACCAGAAAAATCACACAGACAGTTGCCGAAACGACACCGCCCAGCACACTCGCACCAATCGCATTTTGACCTGCTGCTCCCGGCCCGGTCGCTAATACTAAAGGTACAACCCCCGCACCGAACGCGAGTGATGTCATTACAATAGGACGCAAACGTTGGCTGGCGCCGGCGATAATCGCCTGCATCACACCCTGTCCCCGCCGCACAGCGCTCTCGGCGAATTCGACAATCAAAATCGCATTTTTAGCGGAGAGCCCGATGGTGGTCAGCACTCCCACCTGAAAGAAAATATCGCGTGTCATCCCTAATAAATTGGCACCCAATACTGCTCCCAATAGTCCCAGCGGAATCACCATCAATACGGAGAAAGGAATCGACCAGCTTTCATAGAGCGCGGCGAGGCATAAAAACACAAACAGGATCGAGACGGCATAGAGCAACGGCGCTTGTCCGCTGGAGATTTTTTCCTGATACGACAACCCACTCCAGGCGTAATGGGTGACGCCCTGTTCGGCGGCGATGCGTTCGATTTCTTCCATCACCCCACCGGAACTGACACCGGGAACGCCGGCGCCGCTAATGGGAATTGCAGGCAAACCATTGAAGCGTGTGAGCTGCGTTGGGCCGGAATCCCAACGAGTGGAAGCGAAGGCCGAGAAAGGTGTCATTGCATTGTCATTGCCGCGCACAAACCATTGGTGCAAATCTTCCGGTGCGGAGCGGTAATCTGCATCGGCTTGCAGCAATACTTTTTTCACCCGCCCGCGATGCACAAAATCATTCACATAAGTGCCGCCCCATGCGGTGCCCAGCGTGGAATTCACATCATCCAAATCCAGCCCGAGGGCGGAAGCTTTTTGTTGGTCGATATCGATACGCAATTGCGGACTCGGTTCACTGCCGTCGCTGTCGGCATACAGAATCGCGGGACTTTCACTGGCAGCATCTACCAACTCGCGCGCTTTTTGCGCGAGTTTGGCTTGGCCGATAGCTTGGGTATCTTGCAACCAGAATTCAAAGCCGTCGGTATCACCCAATCCATCAATAGGCGGCAATACCATCGCAAATACTTTGGCATCGCGCAGGTCACTTAATGCGCGGGTTGCACGGCTGGCGATAGCTTGGGCACTGTTTTCAAACCCTTCGCGTTCAGACCAGTCTTTCAAAGGCACAAAACCGATGCCCGCATTCTGCCCGGAGCCGCTAAAACTGAAACCGGCCACGGTATAGATGCCTTCGACATTGGCCTTTTCCTGCGTCAGGAAATACTGCTCGATCTCTTTCACCACTTCCGCCGTACGCGGATAAGTGGCACCCGGCGGCAACATGTAGCGCACCATCACCGTTCCCTGGTCATCTTCAGGAATAAACGCGGTCGGCAAACGCTGGTAGCCCCAGAATACGCCGAGCAATATCACCGCATACACCACCAGAAACCGCACCGGGCGATTCAGTACCAGCCCCAGACTGCGGGTGTATTTTTGCTGCAGGAAATGGATGCCGAGACCAATGGAAGCCAAAAGCCTATGACGACGCCCGGTGGAAATATTCGCAGTATGGGGTTTGAGCAAACTGGCACAAAGCACAGGCGTAAGGCTAACCGCGACCAGTACCGATAATGCCATTGCAGAGACGAGCGTGACTGAAAACTGGCGATAAATAACGCCGACCGAACCGGCAAAAAATGCCATCGGCAAAAAGACCGCACCCAGTACCAGCGTAATACCAACCAGCGCACTGGTAATTTCATTCATCGATTTAATCGTCGCAGTGCGGGCATCCACCCCCTCCTCCGCCATAATCCGCTCGACGTTTTCCACTACTACAATCGCATCGTCTACCAACAAACCTATCGCCAGCACCATGCCAAATAAGGTGAGCGTGTTGATTGAGTAACCACAGGCCGCCAGCACTGCAAAGGTACCCAGCAATACAACCGGCAGCGCAATGGCGGGAATCAACGTAGTGCGCCAATTTTGTAAAAAAATAAACATCACCAGCACAACCAGCACCATGGCTTCCACCAGGGTTTTAATTACTTCAGTGATGGAGCGTTTAACGAAGCGGGTGGCATCTTCGGGGTACATCATCTTCACGCCTTGCGGAAACGCCGGAGCCATTTGGGCGATGCGCTCTTTCACTA
The DNA here is from genome assembly GCF_058800985.1 of Cellvibrio sp. GW822-FHT04B05. NCBI lineage: Bacteria > Pseudomonadati > Pseudomonadota > Gammaproteobacteria > Cellvibrionales > Cellvibrionaceae > Cellvibrio > Cellvibrio sp. GW822-FHT04B05. The sequence continues at coordinate 205,363 of NZ_JBXAMU010000006.1, forward strand.
GGGCAGCGGTATCGAGCGCGTTGGCGCCCGGCGCAAGGTTAATCGCCACACCGGATGCGGGCATGCCATTCAAGCGCGAGGTGCTGCCGTAACTCTCGCTGCCAATTTCCACGCGCGCGACATCCGCAAGCCGAACCACTGCTCCGTCGGAAGCCGTTTTAATCACGATATCGCGGAACTGCTCAGGTGTTTGCAGGCGCGATAAGGCTGTTACGGTGACATTCAAACGCTGTTCATTATCTGACGGTCGCCCACCCAATTCGCCCACCGGCACTTCGGTGTTCTGCGACTCGATAGCGCGCACAACATCGACGGGGATCAGACCAAAACTGCTCAGGCGATGGGGCTGCAACCAGATACGCATTGCATAAGGCGAGCCAAAGGTTTCCACTGCGCCCACACCCGGCACGCGCGCAAGCGCATCGACCATCGTCGTCACAAGCCAATCGGAGATATCCGCATCGCTGCGCAGGCCGGATTCATCGTAAAAAACCGCCACCATCAGGAAGCTGCCCTGCTGGGCAGTCACACTCAAACCGGCCTGCTGCACCGCGCGCGGCAGGCGGTAGCTCACTTGGTTAACTTTATTTTGTACCTGGACCTGGGCGACTTCCGGGTCGGCATCTTGCTCAAAAACAAGCGTGATACTGGCGGCGCCGGACGCGCTACTGTTCGCATCGAAATACAACAGATGATCCAGGCCTTTCAACTCTTGCTCCAGAATCTGGGTGACACTGTTCTCGACCACTTCTGCCGAAGCACCGGGATAAACTGCCGAGACTTGAACAATTGGCGGCGCGATATTCGGATACTGGGCCACCGATAAATGACGCAGGCCAAGTAGCCCCGCCAGCATAATGACAATCGCAAAAACCCAGGCGAATACCGGGCGCTCAATAAAAAAACGGGAGACCATAATTTACTCCACCCGGGTTTCAGTAGTGAGAATATCGGTCTTGCCAGTTGCATCGGTTTTGGCAATTACAGAGTCAGCGACGGGAGTAACCCAGGCAACGGGCTTTACTCCCTGCCCCGGCCTTACCCGCAAGCTGCCTTCAACAACCACTCGTTCACCGGCGTTTAATCCTTTGCGCACCGCCCACTGGCTGCCTTCGCTACCCACTAATTCCAGAGCGCGCAACTCTGCCTGGTTATTGGCACCCACCACCCAAGCGGCGGGTTCATTTTTCTCGTTGTAGTGCACCGCTTGCTGTGGAATCAATACCACGCCTGACTCAATACCCTGCTCAATCAAGGCGCGTACATACATTCCCGGTAGCAGCAATCCCTGGGGATTGGGAAATTGCGCGCGCAGGGTCACTACACCGGTAGCGGGATCGACATTTAACTCGGTCAATTTGAGAAAGCCCTGCTGCTCAAAAGGTGCGCCGTCTTCCAGAATCAAACTGGCAGCACGAGCGCCCGGCCGCAAGTCACCGGTATGCAGGCGACGCTTGTGTTGCAGCAACTGCTGGCTGGATTGGACGATGTCCACATAGATAGGATCGAACTGCTGGATAGTGGCCAATGATTCCGGTTGATCCGCTGAGACCAGTGCGCCCTCGGTGATCGCAGAGCGCCCGATGCGACCCGCGATAGGCGCGCGAACGTTGGTGCGCTCCAGATTCAGGCGCGCAACATCAAGCTCCGCCTCAGCTGCGCCGACTTGCGCCAAACCCTGGCGGTAATTGGCCTGGGCTTGGTCATGTTCTTGCGGGCTGACACTCTTGCTGGTCAGCAAGCGGGTATGACGCTCGGCTACCGCCTGTAAATTCACCAGATTGGCTTTGGTAATCGCCAGGTCGGCATTGGCTCGCGCCATGGCGGCTTTATAAGTATCGGCATTGATTTGATACAGCAAATCGCCCGCTTTTATATCAGAGCCTTCGGCAAACAAGCGCTTTTCCACAATCCCGCTCACTTGCGGACGCACCTCGGCAACGCGCAATGCCGATACCCGTCCCGGTAACTCAGTCCGCACGGGAAAATCCTGGGCGGTTAAGGTAATAACTGCCACTTCCGGCGCGGTATTAGCCTCTTCATCACGATGTTCAGATGAACAACCTGAGGTAAGGAGCAATGCGATGCTGAAAGGCACAAAAAACAGGCGAGCACGAATTGGGAGGAGCGACAAAAGCAGTGACACTTTGGATTTCCTTACTACAGTGATCAAAACAGATTGCAGCGGATCTCATCTTGATGATCTACATCCGTTCTGCAACAAATATTATTTAACTCTATTCTCGTGCGTTAATGATAATCAATATCATTAAAAGCCTCAATGTAAAACCACTGCGGCTGCGTCGATTGACACTGAAATCATTTTTTAGTATCGAAAAGCGCCAGCAACCCATCGGCAAGTGCACCTTGCCAGGCAAGATAATCATGTCCACTCACATACTCGCGGTAGTGAACGTCGTAACCCTTGGCCGCTAATAAATCGCGTAACTGACGCGAGGTTTCGATAATCCCCGGCGCGCCGTTGCGCGACGCCTCAAACAATCCTGCACTGACAAACAAACGCAGGGGTAATCGGGGTTGGTTGGCGATCAATTCCTGTATGAGGAGAGGAGCTTCACCATCACCGCCCTCCTTTATTTCGCCGGGTTCTCTCCACCAAAATGAGCCTGATAACGCCAAGACATTCCCGAAAACCTGCGGATAACGACTGGCGCTAGTGACGGATGCAAGACCGCCAAAACTTGAACCTGCCAGCGCCGTGCGTGCAGCAGGTATCTTTCCGCCCAGCATATGGCTTGCCCATGGATAAAGCTCCCGCGCCATAAATCGCGCGAACTCCCTATTATTGGGCAGTTCACGGGAGCGATCTGCGCTGCTGATATTGCTTACAAAAACAGCGGCGATAGGCGGCAAACGGCTGGCAGCACGGAGGTTATCGAGAATTCCCGGGGTAGGAACTAACGAGAGAAATTCTTTGCCATCGAATACAAATAACAGGATCGCATCGGGAGATACCGCTGAAAATCCGGGCGACCGATAGAGGGTTATGTCGCGTGTATTGCCCAGGATGTTGCTGGCAAATTGATAGGTTTTCAGCTCGCCCTTCGGATTATGGCGCGCCTCGCTCCAGGGTTGGGCGGGTGCATTTGGCAAGCTGATGGAAGACTCTTGTACGTAGCCATCCAATGGCTGTGCAGGCCAGGGGAAATGGTTCAACGGATCGGCTTTGGCCGTCAGCGCCAGGCTACGCCAGCGCCCGCCTGCCGACGCGGGCAGCTCCGGCACATCCACCGCAATTTTGTAAGAGAGCCGCGCTTCATCAGGTACGACAAAACTTTTGTACCAAATATCGGATTGCCCGAGGCGCTCCAGATCCTGGTGATCATTCGCCGGTGCACCGATCAACAACGCGCTCTTTTTCGCCCCGCGAACGAGAAATGTCATCACCTTGTGTCGGTCATCAAACGGCTCAACCAGCGGAGTTCCTTCAGCGCGAATCCGTTGCCAAAAATCTTCAGTGCTCTCGCCTCTCGCCACTTTTTTTGCGACCGATTCTATAGTGGGACTGAGATAAACAGTGGAATCCGGTTGTCGCGCTGCGCATGCAGAAATACCTATCAACGCGAGCAGATGCAGGATCGATAAAACGCGAAAACTACACAAGGAACTACACAGGGAACTAAAACGTGAAATCACTGACCATATCCTTTTGCAATCACACAGGCATCAGGCCGCGAGGGTCGCGCCACCATCCACTACTATGTCTTGCATAGTGATATGGCTAGCGAGATCGGAGGCGAGAAATATTACGGTGTTGGCAATCTCCTGCGCCGTCGCCACTTTCTTAAGTGGAATCCCCAATTTAAATTGCTCGGGTAAACCACGAATGGTCGGCGCGAATAACTCTGGGCCCTGCTCCACTGCTGCGCGTCCCAACATGGCGCGCAACATGGGAGTGTCGGTTGATCCGGGAGAAACCAGATTGCAACGCACACCGTATTCCGCCAACTCCAATGCTACACAATGGCTCAGGCTTACCAGCGCCGATTTGGATGCACAATAAGCCCCCATATTCGCGCGCGGCACATGGGCGGCATTGGAGGCAAGGTTAACAATGCTGCCTTTGCCTTGTGCTTTGAAATGGGGAATCAAACTGCGCAGCAGATAAAAAACACCGCTGACATTCACATCAAAACACGCTTGCCAATCCGCCAGAGACAAACCATCCACCGCTTGCGAATCCAATTTTCCTAAACGTAAAACACCGGCGGCATTCACAAGAATTTGCGGTACCATTCCGCCTTGCAGCAAACGGTTCGTAACGTCGGTAACTTGCGTGGAATTGGTGATATCCAACAACATCCGCTCATATTCAACGGGTTCGACAACCGCAGGAAATTGGCGATCCAACGCAACCAGCTGCGCGCCCAAGCGCTGAAAAGACTGGGCAATCGCCAACCCGATTCCCTGGGCGGCGCCGGTTACCCACACACATTTGCCCGCAAAGGGCTTTTCGCTTCCCAGCAAAAACGGAGTATTCACAGAAGCATTTTGCTGGATCATGCGGCTTGCTTCTTCTCGATCAAATTCCACCAGGCATTCAGCGATGGCTGCTCCGCCAGTTCCTCAAATCGCAGCTTTACCCCGAGCTTTTCCCACTGGGAAATCAGGCTCATCACCTGCACTGAATCCAGACCGTAATCCATCAGGTTGTCATCGGCATCGATTTCATTGGCACTGGTTTGCAGATACTGCGCCAATTGGCCGAGCAGCCAGTCACGAGTCAGGGATTCCTGTCCCAACAAAGTGGATTTGGTGATAACCGAACCGCAGCGACCTGCCACATAGGTGAGCGCCATGCGGTGTTCCTGTTCGCTGAAATCGGCCAGCGCATCGGCCACCATAAACGGTTGGATATCACGCATAAAGGCATCCAGCGCCGTCGTCATACACCCGATATGGGCGTAAACGCCGACGATAATTAATTGGTCGCGCTGCCACTCTTTCATCATCTGCTGCAGATGCGAGCGCTGGAATGCGCTGTAGCGCCACTTGACCAGAACAGTGTCGTCCTCATCCGGTGTCAGCGGCGCAACCACTGCTTTTAATACCGGATCAGCTGCTGTCAAACCCGGGCCCCACATATCATTTAACAAGGCGCGATCCTCCGCGCTTTGCTCGGCCGGCTGGGCGGTATAAACCACGGGAATTCCCGCGCTTTTTGCCCAATGCCGCAGTGCCGCGATAGTCGCGATCAACTGCGTTGCCAGGGGATTGTCAGCGCCATAAAAACGCAGGAAATACTCCTGCATATCGTGGATCAACAATACGGCGCGCTGCGGTTCAACGTGCCACTGAACGCGATTGACCGGCAGGTCGGCAACAGGTAATTGATAAGAGGGAATCGCTGGAATGGACATAAAAAGATACTCACACAATCGCTGCAGCGGCAGAAAAAATATCGGCAAGCTGCTGGCGTAATAAAGGTTTATTCGTCTTGCCTACCGCGGTGAGCGGCAAGCGTTCAAGGATGTGGAAACGATCCGGCAATTTGTATTCCGCAAGCCCCAAATTGCGCAGGTATTTCCGCAATTCCGGCAGACGCAGGGACGGATCGTTCACCACCAGGCAGGCGCAACTTTTTTCGCCCAGATGCTCATCTGCCACCGGGACCAGCGCCGCCTGGATAATGGCGGGATGAGTAAGCAGCAGGTTTTCAATTTCCTCTGCCGCAATTTTTTCTCCACCGCGGTTGATCTGGTCTTTTACCCGCCCGACCACACGCAAATAGCCATCGGCTGTTTGTTGCACCAGATCGCCGGAGCAATAAAAACCGTCGCTATCGATCACGCGTTCATTGTGCTCAGGCGATTGGAAATATCCGCGAAAGGTATAAGGACCACGAGTTAACAGCAGGCCAGTTTCGCCGGTCGGAACGGGATCACCCTGCTCGTCCACTACCCGGACTTCATCGGCCGGGCTCATAGGACTGCCTTGGGTGGTAAAGGTTTTTTCGTCGCTGTCGTTAAGGCGGGTGTAATTCACCAGCCCTTCCGCCATGCCGAATACTTGCTGCAATTGGCAACCCAATTCTATTGGCACGCGGCGAGCCTGGGCCTCGGCAAAATTAGCGCCGCCAACCTGCAACAGGCGCAGTGATTGCAATTGTTGCGTGCGTTCGGGCGCCGCTTGCAACCAGAGACCGACAGCCGAAGGAACAAGCGACGTCATGGTGACGTGATGACGTTCAATTAACTCAAAGCAACGAATCGGTTCCGGATCAAGCGCGAGCACCACAACACCGCCCGCATAAAACACCCCGAGAGCACCGGGCGAACTTAATGGAAAATTATGTCCTGCCGGCAGCGCGCAGAGATAACGGGTAGCGGGAGATAACGCGCACATTTCCGTACTGCGGCGAATGCTGTAATAGTAATCGTTGTGGGTGCGCGGAATCAGTTTTGGTGTACCGGTGCTACCGCCGGAGAGCTGGAAAAAAGCCACCTGATCGGCAGGCGATGGCGCGAATGTCTCTGCTGCGGTTAGCGATTCAATCGCTTCACTGAACAGCAGATCCTGCAAATTTTCAGCATAGATCGACTCGCCCAACAGCAGCACCAGATCCACAGGATTTACCGCCGATTTCAACTCAGAGACAAACTGCTCATCGGTAAATAATTTATGGTTGGCCGAGCCAATTACCAGATAAGGTTGTAATTGATTTGCATAGGCAAGCAACTCCAGACGCTGGTGGCTATACAAGGCATTTACCGGAGCAACGCCCATTTTGAGCAATGCCCAAAACACCAGATAAAACTCGGCAACATTCGGCAATTGCACTAACGCCCTATCACCTGCGCGCAAACCGCGATCAGAAAAAGCCAACGCCAAACGGGTAGACAAACGATCCACATCGGCATAACTGAATTGACGGTCGCCGCAAATCAGCGCCGGTGCATCGGGGTTAGCCTGTAGCTGACGCTGCACAATGTCGGTTAACGGCAGATCCAGCCAATAACCTTGTCCACGATAGTGATTGGCCAATCCTTGCGGCCAAGGTGTGAAAGGAATCATTCCGTCACCTCCGCTACCGCTTCCTTGCGGGCCTGAACTCCCTTGTGTACATCTACTTTTGTGTTAGCCGCGACCGGCGTGCTGATATCCACTCCCAGGGCATTCAACATGGTTTGCAATTTGGCCTGGGTTTCTGCCCATTCGGATTCAGGGCAAGACTCTTCAACAATCCCCGCTCCGGCAAACAGGCGGATGCGATTTTGCTCGATAACACCGCAGCGAATCGTGACCACCCATTCCCCATTGCCTTCTGAATCGCACCAACCGACCATGCCAGTGAACATATCCCGCTCAAAGGACTCCACCAAATTGATCAACTTGCGCGCTTGTTTGGTGGGGAAACCGCACACCGCCGGTGTGGGGTGCAAGCGGGTGGCAACCTGCAATGCGGTCAACGATGGATCGACCAACTCGCCTTTAATGCTGGTCGCCAGGTGCCACATGGCGCGCGTGCTCATCAGTGAGGGCGCGGCCGGAACATCCAGCGTTTTACACAAAGGCGCGAGCTGCTGGCGGATGTCGTCAATTACCAGGCTATGCTCGTAGGCGTCCTTGCCTGATTGCAGCAGCGTCTCACTTACCTTGCGATCCTGCTCGGGATCTGACTGGCGTTTCGCTGAGCCTGCCAATGGATAGGAATACACTTGCGCGCCCTGTTTGCGCAGCAGTAACTCCGGGCTGGCACCAATCAATTCAGCACCCGATTCCAGCGGTAGGCGAAACTGGTACGCCGAGGGATTTTGCGCAACCAGGCGCGCAAAGATCGCATCGGTATCCAGCGGCGCTGCCAGCTCAACTTCCAGCACCCGCGACAACACCGCCTTGCGGATATCGCTCAATTGGAAATTGGCAATCGCCTGCTGCACCGATTGTTTAAAGCGCAGATCACCCGGTAAGCTCTGCAAACCCACCACTTCCAATTGTCCGGGCTGCCCTGCTACGCCTACTGGCAAACCTTCCAGCTCACGTGAGAAAACCTCGTAAGACCGGGGAATTGCCAAACAGCAGGGTTTGCTGACATCAAAAGGAATCGCACCAATAACAATGGGATTAGCGATACCGCAAGCGCGGGCACGGTTCATCGCATCGCGCAGCTGCTGATGAAAACGCTCATCGCCCGGATTGTTGCTACCAGCCTGATGGAGAGCGGGATTGATGGGTTGCACAATCCGCTCAAAAATACCTTTGGCGCGAATCGAGCAATGGGAAGACATAAATAAAAACTGCGCTTGTTCCAGCGACGGATCATGAAAGGCGGCTCCCTTGCCTGCTAGCGGACTATTCATTTCATTCTCCTATTAAATGAGATGCCAACCGGTTAATACGATTCCAACGCTGGTTATCCAATGGATAAACCAGTGAATTACTTTAAATCAAATACAATATCAAATGATAACAATTATCAAATAAACATTATAGAGAATAATTAACAAAAGCAAACAAATCCCGAATAAATACAACAACTTGTCGCCAAATTCATTGAGCAGTCAGAAAGGCTGCGCTGAACAGCCATAGAGGCTCAAAGACAGGAAAAATACAGGAGGAAAACGCGCCCTTCCCTGGGCGCATTACTGACGATAAAACCGAGCAGATTAGAAATTGTAAGTCGCACTCAGGTAATAATTGCGACCTAATTCCTGGCTGATAAAGTTCGCGCTCTCTTCGGTTAAGTCGACATCAGTAAGGTTTTTAACCCCGAACCGGATCACTGTTGAAGAAGTCACATCGTAAGCGGCGGTCCAATCCAAACGGGTATAGGCCGGCAAATCGTTACCTTCGTATAGTTGCTTGCCGGTGTAATGCGCCCCCAGGCCGGTGGTGAAGCTATCGGTGACCTGCCAGTTCAGGCTCAGGTTACCCAAGGATTCCGGGCGACTTTCCAGGTCAGTTTTCACACCCGCTTCATTAATGTATTCCGTATCCAACGCAGTAATGTTCGCGCTCACGCTGAAGCTTGAAAAGAGATCGAAACCAGCATCCAACTCCACACCGGTTGTTTTTGCTTTGGCGATATTTTCCCAACGGCGCGATGGACCAGCCGGATCGTAAACGGCGATGATCATGTCATCCACGTCGTTATCGAATATCACCAGGCTCAGGTTCCAGGTAGTTTTATTTACCTCAATACCGATTTCGTAGTTAGTGCTGGATTCCGGCTTGAGGTCAGGGTTACCCGAGAGATAACAACTACCGCCGCAACTGATCACGCGGTATTCCTCACTCATCTGGTAAGCGTCGGGTGCTTTGAAAGCCTCGCTCACACCGCCTTTCAAGACCACATCATCGACCAATTTATAAGTTACATAAGCCTTGGGCGAAAAATGGTCGCCGAAGACTTCATGGTCATCCAAACGGCCGCCGAGGGTAACGTTAAACTTATCGGTTATCGCGATTTCATCCTGCGCGAACACAGCAACATCATTGGTCTCTACCTTACCGGTATCGAGATAAGACACGGCGTCCTCGATCAATTGATTGCGCAGATCGATACCGGCAGTCAGCGCATGGCGACCCAACTCACCGGTTCCGTAAACCTTGGCATAGGTGTTTTTTTCCTCCACGCGACGCTGCTGCGGATCGTTATAGGAAGAGTTGAAATCGTCGATCTTGCTGTTTTCCTGCTGGATAAACGCGACTGTATTAAAGCCATCCCACTCGGCTTTATGCGTAAAACCGTAGGTGTAACGGGTGATTTCCTGTTCGCGGTAGCTGAAGGATTCAAAATCCCACGCCGGATAATAAGCGTAGCTGTACAAGCCTTTCGGACGCTCGTCATTCATGTAGGTAACGTCGAGGTCAAGCGATTGGGTATCGCTGATTTTGAAGCTGGTAGTCGTGACCAGGCTGGCGGTTTTCTTCTCTTCCAGACCGGGAACTTCTTTCGGGTCAGCCGCTGAATTGCGGAACCATGCATCGCGGTCGGTAAACTCGCCGCTTACTGATAATCCCACCGCATCCGATACCGCTCCTGTTGCCGAAGCACTTACGCGTTTTTGATCACCGTCTTCACCCGCATCAATACCGCGATACTCCGCGGTTACCGCACCCACCCAATCCTCAGTCGGCTTTTTGGTAATGATGTTAACCACGCCGCCCATCGCATCGGAACCGTAGAGCGCCGCCATTGGGCCACGCACAATTTCAACGCGCTCGATACTGCCCAAGGGGATTGAACTGAAATCGAAATCGCCACCGCGCCACAAAGCACCCGACGAAGACACACGCTTACCGTTCACCAAAATCAGGGTGTAACGCCCGCCCATACCGCGAATCTGGATCTGGTCACGGCCGGTGCTGTCGGTCTGGTTGGTTACACCGACCGTTTCACGCAGCAAATCGGGAAGGCTATTAACCGGCGCCTTGCTGATATCCTCAGCAGTAACAACACTGGTAAACGCGGGGGAAGTCGCACTGTCACGTGCCGTCAAACTGGCGGTAACGACCACTTCTTTTACGGGAGCACCATCTTGTGCGTATGCCCAAGCGGGCACTAGGGTACAACTCGCCGCTGCCATTGCAGCAAGCACATTCTTGTGTAACATCAAACTTCTCCTGGTTATGACCTTTAGTAACTTTTGCAAATGATAATTATTACTATTTATATTAGCAAACGTTAATAAATCTTTACAAGAGAAAAGTTGAACGACAGCGTATCCATCCTGATTGCGTGCTATCTCCCACAGATCGATAGGCAGCCAGAGGCAGGAAAACAGCACGTATTATTTGCGCGGGTGCATTCCACCGATCAGCATTCCCAATCGTGCGTCTAATCCTGTCACATCGGCGGTGCGAATATGGAATGTATTTTCAAGTAACTCCTTGATTTCATTAACGGAAAACAATTGTTTCTTTTCTGCTTCAGCGGTCATGGGATAAAAAGAATACTGCGTATCGTGCAGCACATGCCGCCCGTCCTTCCCGGCTCGGGCCGCGACCAGGCTGGTGACGAAATGGGAGCTGGGATGACGCGACACATACCAGTTATAAACCTCATAGTCCGCTGGATAGTGTGCAGTTAAGTCGAATGTGTACAACACCTTCCATTGTTCCTTGATCTTTGCCTCCAGGTGATAAAGCTCGCTTGCGTGTGTCAGACGATATTGTCCATGCGGTGTCGTCTGGATGTCATCCATGACAAACCGTATGGGTACAGTCAAAGACATCCCGCCGAAACCGGTGTCGGCAATCCATCGTTCACCATCGGCGTCTACCAGCAACAGCATATGGCTGCGCGGAGTCACGACCTCATCCGGTACATTTAATCGCACTCGTGCAGCAAGGCCGCGGGTACTGAAACCGATCCGCTCCAATACATACTGAAAGAAGGTATTTTGTTCATAACAAAAGCCGCCACGTTTCAAGCGGGTAAACTTTTCTAGCAAAGAAGGAATATCAAGTCGCACCTCCGCTCCAGTAAAAGGAGACAGGTTTTCAAAAGGAATGGATTGCGTATGCTGGAAGTGCAGATGGTATAGCGCGTCGAAAGTGGGCGCGAGGACGCCACCATACTGAATATGATCCAGGTAAGCTGCAATAATTTTCATTTGGCGGACTCCTGATAAAAAGTTGTTTGACGTGCGCTATTCAAATGCCATGGAAGAATTATGTCGAGTTTAATTTTTTTATTACATCTTTCATCAAATGCAAATTCGATTAGATGTTATTTCTCTCATCTTGCGCTCTCCCTATTGAATGTGGCGGACTTTTTTTTATAAATTCTTGTCTCCCTTAATATGTTGAAACGCACAGGTTTGCAACTGCCGAAGGCGCATGCAGCTGGCTACGCGTGACTGTCGAGTTTGCCGCTGTCCACCATGATGCGTCCTTCGGCATCGTACGCGAACAATTGCGCTTCAACAGCCTGTTTTCATGGTAATCGTATTCCACAAACGAGGCCGCATTCGCCGCACTTTGCTCGCGCCGCAACTCGCCGAAATCGGTAAAGGTGTTGTTGTAGACACGCGATGCCAACACCTTGTTGTCATCCACCGTTTGTACCGTGAGTTTCGTTACACGGTCCACGGTGTAGTCGGCGTTACTGATGTTGTTATAAGACCCAGTTTTATTTCCCCGTGCAGCGGCTAAGCGCTAATAACACAGCCGAACCTAACTCACCACTCGAAGCATTTTCAGATACCGTAACATAACTAGACTCATTCAATCCTTTGCCGCTCCAAGCTTCCAGCTTTTCATGATGTGTGGGTATTATTGAAATAACACCTTCTTTACACTGAACTTGACAGTGCTTCATTTTCTTAAATAAAACCTGACGTGACTCATAGTTATATTTATTCATCAATACCGCTACCCATTCTTCATAGCGGGCATTAACCGATGCAACATCAAAAAAGTCCTTCAAATCATCAACTTCTAACATGCGACTCGCAGATAAAGACTTAAACAAAGCATCACCAATTTCTTCTGATGATGCTTCAATAGGAAGAAGGAGAACCTTGCCTTTTGGGTCACTTGCAACCATTCTCAAACCAGAACATGTTTCTATGCAAATAAGCTTTTCATTTACATAAATTGACGCCCATTTTTTTGGAATTAAATTAACCACTTTTTACCTCACTGAAGTTACAACTACTTCAACATTTTTAGATGCGCCATACTCAATAGCACGTTGAATTTGATCCCATTGAAGTGAATTGGTTTTCAAGGGGACTGCAACTTGAAATAACAGTATGCCAGCTAGCGGAAATCCAATGAAGTTTTCTGCCTGGGATGGCGCATTGGCAGGAATTTATTTTTCGCCGTATTAAAATTAAACGATTATACAAAGAAAAAACGGACATATACTGTCCGGGATTTTCTTCGCATCGATAATGGAAAATCGACATTTCTCGCCTGCGATTCTTAAAAAGTGAACAAGAAATTCAATTTTTTTACAGATTATTAAAGAACGCAGCCGGATGTTTACACATTTTTTTATAAAAATGTGGCTAAAAATAACGGCTTAACGTTGTGTAGACACTGGACAGAACACTTTTCAGCAAAAATCAGGCTTGAAAATGTCTCACTCAGTGCTGTGGACATTCGGACAGTACACTGAAACAAAATTTTTGTTAGTTATTACTCAATGATTAACTCAAATGACTCTGCCAATATATCCCAATCAACCCATGACATAGGCTTCTCTAGCACCCCTTCAAATAGGTACATTCGACAAGCGCCAACCTCATCAGAAATAGGAGGCAAGTCATCTACCGTATACTCATCTTTAAATCCTTCTGGATTTTTAGGATTTCCAATGTATTCAGTCAAACTTCTTTTAGACTTTGCTACACCTCGAAATATTAATTTACCGCTGAGCAATTGAACTCCATCGGCCATTAATGGATGGTCCATCATAGGAAGCAAACCTTGAACTGGAATGCTTATCGTTCTTCCATTTACCTCTGGCGTACCAAAACGAGCCTCAGTGAAATGGAGATTGTTAAAATTTTCAGAAATTCGTCTCATAGTTATTACAGCTTCTCAAGAATTGTGCTTTGTACTTTCCAATTCGGAATCTTAATTCCATCCGTAGTACGGAAAATACTGTTTTCAAACTGAGGCAATAATGGTCCAGGTTCACGGACTACACGAAGCCCTAAATTTTCCAGTACATTTGTGCTCGGTAATATTGCGGTTGAATTTCGAGATGTAGCATTAATAATGAGTTGACCTCCGGGCTTTAGCGCATCTGCTGCTCCAGGAAGCCATGCCTCACTCGTCAAACCTTTAATATATGGGTTGCTCGCAATAACTTGATCCGCAACTCCTGACTTTATGGGTAATTGCAAAGCAGATGCTCGAATACCTTGTTCCGCAACAATATCAATATTTATTGCACCGGGGATTTGAGATGCTCTTCCGCCAAAAAGATCAATGATTACTGGGTTAGCCGCGCTGTTTGTAGCCACCGACTCCACACCCCGAGCCCGCGATACTAACAACATACTGCTCGCTATTGCCAAGTCATCGGTTATGCCTAACAGCCCAACACCTGAGACTGGCGGGAGTGTATCAATTCCACTCCAGTGTGCAAACTCACCAATCGCGGAGAGACCCTGTGGTACCAGGTTCACCACCGTTGCCATCAGGTTGTGTGCAAGATTGAATGCATTGCCTGGATTGAGAATGTTATTAGTGTCATAACCCCTCAAGGTTACCCACGAGCGATCTGCCATCCAGCGATCACCGGAATCAAATAGACTGCCGACACGGTCCCACAAACTGGGCGGGGTAACTTGGCTGGCAGCATACTCGGTATAGCTGTTGACCAAAGCTTGTTGCGCGGATGAAAACACGATCGGGATTTCAGAATTGTTGCGCTCGCGCAACAATTCATAACCACGCATGAGTCCATAGTTGCTGGCATCGGCAATCGTCCTCGCCAAATCAAACTGGCAATGGAAAATCGACATTTCTCGCCTGCGATTCTTAAAAAGTGAACAAGAAATTCAATTTTTTTACAGATTATTAAAGAACGCAGCCGGATGTTTACACATTTTTTTATAAAAATGTGGCTAAAAATAACGGCTTAACGTTGTGTGGACACTGGACAGAACATCGCACGGATAATGAAGCGGTGTTTACATCACGTTTATTTCGATTCGGGTTGTCGCTTTTAAATATTAACCATCAGCGCACTGAGGTTTGTTGTCCATGGATGAATGGAAAGATTGAACGATTTTTCGGAACACTAAAAAGGAAACTTGAACTGTATTCCATTGTGTCCGCAGAAACACTTGCAAATGATTTGGCTACTTATCGATTCTGGTACAACCATGTTCGCACTCATCAATATTTAAACGGACAAACCCCGGCTGAAACCTGGAGTGGAAAAAAACCAAACACCAGAGGAGAGGTTATTGAATTTTCAGCGTGGGATGGTGCTCTTAACGGACTTTACTTTGCACCACCCTGATTACAACGCGGTGAATACCATACAAAAACTAATACACGGAAAATTGTCCGGGGTTTTGCTCATCTCCATATAATGAAAACAGACATTTTCTGCCTGTTATCCATCGAATAGCAGGCAGAAAATTGAAAATAACTACACACTATTAAAGAGCAAAGCCTGATCTTTACACTTTTTCAGCAAAAATCAGGCTTGAAAATGTCTCACTCAGTGCTGTGGACATTCGGACAGTACAACATTCGGACAGTACATTAATTGAACTCTTCAGTTAAAGCATTATTAATCCCAAACCCCTTTAAAATACTCAATGCACGCTCAGAAATAACAAGACGTAAATCATTTGCAATGCCAAAATCATCTCGACCTGCAATTCCATTAATTTGCAACCATTCAAACGTCGGTAATTCTCGACTTGGATATAATTGGTAAAACTCGCTTGATGCAGAAACCTCTACTTCAGCAAATTTAATCCCCGTCAAGAAACACGATCTGACTTCATCACAAACAGATTTTGTCGCTATCACACATGGAAAGCACTCAAGTAAAGAATCACCAAGCCATCCTTCAAACTCATAATGAAGCCTATGAACATGTGGCGGATGAGAACTCGTGTCCATCAACGTGTTGGCACCAAATCCGCCAGCAACTTCGGGCTCTATATAAAAAAACATAACCTTCTCTCTTATTTAGGAGGAGTAAAGTGATTACCAAGTTTAGCATCTAATTCTGCAGCTTTTTGTAAAAGCATATCTTTAGTTGGGTTTGAGTTTTGACGATAAAACTGATTCCATTCTCTTCGAATCTGACTAAGATGCAAATCTGCGTTTAATTCTTTTGGAATACCGCGCAAATTATCCAAAGAGTGAATCTCAATTTCATTCATTACGCCAGGATAACGTTTAAGAACTTGTTGTTCGACGGCGTGATGAACAACCACTTTACCTTGAAGCTCAGGATATGCAGTAAAGAATGTAGAACGATAATCAGTTGATAATGATCGTTGCCAATTAAATTTTGATAGATCACCAACAGCACCAATTTGATTAGAAAGAGTAAATCCACCACGAGAGCCAACAAATACATTCTCCGTCAAAAACGACGCCGTCGATGTAGCTCCGTTTAAGGTGCCTCTACCTACACTACTGAATGATGACCTTACCGCACTTGAGCCAGGGCCAAGGAATGAAAGAACCGCTTCAGGTGCCGCACTAAATAAGGCTCCAGCCACTGCACTTTCACCCAAAAGGTTATATCCAAAATCACCCGATGTAGTCTCTAAATAATGCAGGCCATTTGCTACAGGCGCTAATAATGAACCCACATTGGACAGATAACGCTGCCCTGTTGCACTTCTAGGTGAGTAAGTAAAACTATTACGCACGCCATCCATGACAGCAAGACTTGCGTTTGTATCTCCCCATGTTAACAACTGAGTTGCAAGGCCAGTTATGCCGCCTGCTACAGTACCAATCATGCCAGAGCCAATCGCAAGGAGTGTTTCGACCTCACCTATTTTGCTGTCCAGGTAGCTAAACCCAGAGGAGCTTGATGAATAATTGGTATGTAACAGAGCATTGACTGCAAACCTGTTACTCAGGTCATCAAGCATTGCATAACCCTGGTTTAT
>NZ_JBXAMU010000007.1:0-180799 GCF_058800985.1 Cellvibrio sp. GW822-FHT04B05
ACGATCCGGTGATTGGACGATTCCTGGCAACCGATCCGATTGGGTATGAGGATCAGTTGAATCTTTATGCGTATGTGGGTAATGATCCGGTTAATAAAATTGATCCGACGGGGATGCAGACATATGATCTCCAAGGTATGGCTTCACTTCATGCCGCATTGAGTGACCCAGCTACTAGGGAAGCGATAAAAGATGTTGCCGAGGCTATAGCGAGCGGTGATACATCAAAATTAAATGTTTCTACTGAAAAAGTTGCTAAAGGAATAGTCACGACAAGAATCGCTAGAACATCTGCTTCACAAAGAGTATTCAGGGATGCAGTGTGGAAGCAAAATACTGAAAAAAATGGTGGTGTAAACAAATGCGAGAATTGCGGAAAAGATGTAGAAAAAGGTAAAAAGTTATCAGCAGGGGAAAGTGTTTCTGAAGCTCGTGGTGAAGCTGATCATAAACAACGTCTGGCAGATGGGGGCACAAATAACGCGGAAATGAATGGTCAATTGCTATGCAATCCATGTCACGTTGACAAAACCGCAACTGAAAATATGAAGTCACCAGTTATTGAAGATCCTAACAAACGTAAATGAGAGGCAATTTAATTGAGCAACAGTGTAAAAATCACGATTCAATTAACAGAAGATCAGATGGGTGATTATCCTGTTTCGACAGAATCATTGTGGTTTGATAAAGAAGGTGATTACTTTCGTTTAAAGAATATCCCCTTTTTTATAGATAACTTATCGTACGATGACTTGGTTGAGATACGGCAATGCTCAAGTGATACTTATGAGATTGTTAGTGTTGTCTCTCTGTCAAAAAATAGCACAGTATGGTTGTGCATTAATGACGGCGATGCAACAAAAACGATTTTAGATGGAATGAAACAGCTTGGTTGTATTGTTGAAGGAGGAGTTTTGTATGGATATTACGCAATGAATATTCCTGCTGATATTAATTTTGATGATGTTTATTCCCTTATTGAAAAAGGACAAGAAAACAATGTTCTTGTAGCCGATTATCCATCAATAAGGCATGTGACTTTACATTAATACATAAAGATCCTCGAAGCCCCGGCCAGCATGCTGGCCGGTTTTTTTTATGAACATTTAAGTTTGTCCGTCACTCCGCCATCAACACCAAACACCCCCGCATCATAATGTTTATTTTGGCTATCAATTTGATGGGGATTAATTGAGTTGTAAACTTCACCGAATCGGGCACTTCCATTTTGACTTTGAACTATAAGGCGAATGGACGAAGAGATACGATCATCAGGAATGGAAGTTCAACGGTTTACACTTATGATGATGCAGCACGTTTAAGTTCGCTAAATCAGGATCTCGTTGGCACAACAAACGATTTAACCAATACGTTTACCTACAATTCCGCAAGCCAGGTTGCCACTCTGCAAAAGAGTAATTCGGCATATAGTTATGTTGGTAATGTAAACCGAGTTGGAGTGTATGTTACCAATGGGCTTAATCAGTACACTGACATCAATGGTGCTGCCCTCCAATATAATGATGCGAAAGGTAACCTGACAAATGACGGTACTACCACATACACTTACGATGACGAAAATAGACTGCTCAGCGTCAGTGGCAGCGTCGCAGCTTCATTCAAATACGATCCATTGGGTCGACTGTATGAAACGACAATCGGTTCGGCCGTAAGGCGTTATCTCTACGATGGGGATGCACTTGTAGCGGAGTATAGTGGTACGAATACACTGGTTCGGCGATATGGACACGGAGATCAGGTTGATGAACCCTGGGTTGAATATAGTAGTAATCTTGTCGGTGCAGATTACCGTACATTTTTGTTTGCAGATCATCAAGGCAGCATTATCGCCAGATCTAATGGTTCCGGTGGTACGGTAACCAAGCTTACCTAAGACCAGTTTGGTATTCCGGGTTCTGCCAATACCGGACGTTTTGGCTATACGGGACAGATGTGGCTTCAAGAGCTTGGTTTGTTTCATTACAAAGCAAGGATGTATTCACCTAAACTGGGAAGGTTCTTGCAGACCGATCCAATCGGCTACGCAGACGACATGAATATGTATGCATATGTGGGAAATGATCCGGTGAATGCAATTGATCCAAGTGGAAAGTGGGCATTTTTATTATTTGCGCCAAAAATTATTGCTGCGACAAAAGCTATTTATTTGTTGGAAGTGCGGCTACTGTTGCGGCAGTTGCTTCTGATGCGATTGATACTAATGGTGCAACTGATTCTGGAAATGGATCAACATCTCCGACAGAAAACCTGCCCCAATAGATGGAGCAACATGGACGAATACAACGGGAAGAAAAGGTACCGATATTTGGGTGAAACCTGGCTCATTTGAAGATGCGGTTGGTGATGCTGAAGGATTGAGCGAGGGGGGCTTAACAGATCGTGGAAATGGAGTTTCAACGGGTACCGATGCGAATGGAAATGAAATTGTAGTTAGGCCAGGAGGTGGAGAATATACGGGGGGTAAAGAGAAGGGTGAAAGAGCTAATGGTACTATTGAAATTAAACCTCCACGTGTTGAAGGTGAAAAACCTCCACCGCCAACTGATAAAATCAGATACCGGTAATGATTATGAAAAAATTTATACCGCATGAATTTAAATTAGATTTACCACATAAAATTGAATTGTATTTGGATGAGGTGAGAGACAATAAAAATGGGTTGGATTTTTTATTCTCTGATCCAAATTCAAAGTTTCATGTTGAGGTTAAATTCGATAGTCATTTAATGTATCGCGTATCAGATGAAAGCTACAGGCTTAAAAGAACAAGTGAGCTTTCTGAGTTTTCATTTGTAATGAAAACTGATGAGTCCAGTTTTATAGAATGGTTTCATGAAGAAAGTTTGAATATTTATACTAAGGATCGTATTTACCATTTTTTAATACTATCCTCAGACGATGTTATTGACGTTCTGAGCTATGAAGATCCATCAATTACATTGAAAGATTGAGATAACAAATGTAATTACAAGCCCCGGTCAGTTCACTGCCCGGGGTTTTGCTTTTTTAGTGTTTGGGATTGTGTTGTCACTCCGCCGTCAACACCAAACACCCTTGCATAAGGTTACGGCTGAATTAATCGTAAGCCCTGCTTGCTCAACCAACGCCCCTTGAGTTGCAATCAGGACGGTTGCTTGTGGTGGGTACTGCGTCTTGTGCCGGTAGTCACACACCATACGCCCGGTCTTGATCCTGCAATGTGACAAGGGAGTGTTGCTTTTTATCCGTTGAATGATCACTCGGTACGGCCTTTATGGAGGCTGACCAGAATGGTAGCGTAGCGGTATCAAAAACCTACAACTACAATCCGTTCGGTGAAAACATCAACTATTTGCCTTTCGGTACAGCGGGGAATGATCCGGGTAATAACAGTGAACAAGGATTTACCGGTCATATCGAAGATAAGTCCGGCCTTGTATATATGCAGGCCCGCTATTACGATCCGGTGATTGGACGATTCCTGGCAACCGATCCGATTGGGTATGAGGATCAGTTGAATCTTTACGCGTATGGGGGAAATGATCCGGTTAATATGGTTGATCCTACCGGAGAGGCAGGTAAAGTTGCTTGGTTGATTAATCTCGGTGCTTCAGCTTCAAGAAAAATAGCAAGAATTATTCAGCAGCAAGCCGTAAATATTCGTCAGTCAGGAGGAAATGTTTTAGCTGATTCTCGACAAGTAGCTAAGCAGATTGAAACTGCAGCGCATAGTAAAGATAACTTGCTGAAGCATCGTGAACACGATTTACCTGACGGCTCTATAGGCAAGCCTCACTTTCAAACGGATGGTTCTAAAGGCCACACATTTTGGGGTGTTGTTACTGCAGCGTTATTGGGGGCTGCCGATCTCTTGGATACGGCTGCATATACTGCAGACTTAATAGAGGGCGGACCTTTAGATAGAATGAACGACGATCTTGGAGCTCGATTGATACAAAATGCAGATAATAAGAGAAATGAAAATAAATCCATGGAGCAATCTGACAGCAATGATAACGAAGGTATGTCATTTTATAGGATGAGTAATACTACGGACAAAGTTTGCCTTAATATAAAACCTGGTGAGTGCTGAAATTAATCAATATGAAACGATTTAAAGTCATTTTGGAAGGACATGGATATTTTTTAACAGTTTCTGATAAAAAAGAGATTGTTGGTTTTTTTACAACCTTTGTTGTAACTGCTAAATGCTTGCATGATGTTAGATCAATTGTTGTGGGAAGATTAAAAGAAAGATTAATTGAAAATAACATCGGAATCGTAGGTAATTTATTGTTTTCCTCATATTCAACTGTTGAAGCGATTTATCTTTTGGAAGAAAAAGATCCTGTTGAAATTTCCGATGGATTTTCTTTTTATACGGTTAATTTTTTAAGAAAGTTTATGTCTTATATGGCTTTGATTTACTTTAAAATTTTTTCGTGTGAAAGATTGATTTTAATTGATTCTGACAAAACAGATTCAATTAACTTTTAAATAGCAGTCAGATTGAAAACTCTGGACAGATTACTGTCCAGAGTTGTTCTTTAAATATTGTAACGATGATCGACCTCATTATTCCGCCGTCAACACCAAGCACCCGCGCATAACTCGAATCCTGCTCTACCAATGCACCTGAGTTGCAAACAGGACACGGTAATCTGTGGTGGGTATCCTGATCATCCCTTGCGATCATGGGATTGCAAATGAAAGTTGGGTCAGTTGGTAAAAAAATGAAAAAGCCAGAACTTATAGAAAACCTGAATGACTTTAAAAAAGCGAAACATTTTGGTCCGGATGATTTTCTTTATAGTGGCATTCAGGATGAGCAGCTAAAGGAAAGGCTCGAAAAAGAATTTTTGGATGTTATTGAAAACTTCAAAGTTCTTATCGAGGATAATTACTCAGAAGAGCAACTTCTTGATCTTCTAAGGTCAAGTATCTATCGTTTCAATCGAGATGAACTTGATACGGAAGATGCAGAAAACCTAGGCAATCAGTTTGAAAAAATCATGGATTGCATTGGTTTGGAGAGTTCTGATGGTATTTTAAATGAGTGGATGTATGGGTTTGACCCATAATTTTCAGTAAGAAATAATTCTTCAACCTTACATATTTGAGCAAGTATTTCCTTACTCCGGTTAGTTCGCTGCCCGGGATATTTTTTATAGCTGTAGCATCTTTTTGAATTTCGGTGAGAAAAATAAAAAACGCGATGGTGCGCAGTTATAAAATGTGTGCCATAGGCGGGTAATCGTTATGTTCTGTTTTTGGTTCTACGCCTTAAATGATAGGAGTGAATGTTGTTTTATGCGCCAATAGTTTTCAATACGATTGATATAAGGGTATTTCCTAATTAGTATTGGCGCCAATTTGATTATTGCACGAATGGACTAAAACCATGGACACAGGTTTACAGTGCTTGGTAGCACTCGCAGGATTTCATCAACTCCCCGCTGATGCAGCGCAAATTTCCCACCAATTCGCTATCCCCGGTCAGCCTTTTGGTAACACGGAGATTCTTCGTGCGGCGAAGGCACTTACCTTTAAAGCCAAACTGTTTACCTTTCCACTTGGTAAATTAATCGGCTCCAGTTTGCCCGCTATCGCTAAAACCAAAGAGGGTGATTACATCATTCTTGCGCGTATCGCGGGGGAAGATGGTGTTCCTACAAAAGTCCTGGTGCAGGATTTACGTGAGCAAACTCCCAAGACATTAACCGCCGACGAATTCAATTCGCTCTGGTCAGGTGAAGTTATTTTTCTCAGCCGCCGTCTCGGCATCCGCGAAAGCTTGCAGCAAAAGTTTGATATCAGCTGGTTTATCCCCTCACTTATTAAATACCGCAAGCTGTTTGGTGAAGTGCTGATCGCTTCATTCTTTTTGCAATTATTTGGTTTGATTACACCGCTGTTATTTCAGGTGGTGATGGACAAGGTATTGGTGCATCGCGGCTTCAGCACACTGGATGTTATTGCCTTCGCGTTTTTTGCGATTGCAATTTTTGAGGCGCTGCTCGGCGGTATTCGCAGTTACACCATGTCCCACACCACCAGTCGTGTCGATGTGGAATTGGGCTCACGTTTATTCCATCATTTGATGGCATTGCCCATGGGCTACTTTGAAGCCAGGCAAGTCGGTCAGAACGTGGCGCGCGTACATGAACTGGATACTATTCGCAATTTTATTACCGGTAGTGCACTCACATTGATTCTGGATCTTGGTTTTACCATCGTTTTCTTATTGGTGATGTGGTACTACAGTTCCACTTTATTTTTTGTAGTGGCTGCCACCATCCCTTGCTACATACTCCTATCGGTTTTCATTACTCCGATTTTGCGCCATCGCCTGAATGAGAAATTCAAATACGGCGCTGCCAATACTGCCTTTCTCACCGAATCCGTTACCGGTGTACAAACGGTAAAAGCCATGGCGGTAGAGCCGCAAATGCAACGTAAATGGGAGGATCAATTAGCCAATTATGTGAGTGCATCCTTCCGCAGCCAGAACCTCGGTAATGTCGCAAACCAAATCGCGGGCCTGATTAATAAATTAATGACATTGGGCATTATCTGGTGGGGCGCACATCTGGTTATTGCGGGTCAACTGACTGTGGGTGAATTGATCGCCTTTAATATGTTGGCAGGTAGGGTGAGTGGCCCCATCCTGAAACTGGTGCAACTCTGGCAGGACTTCCAGCAAGCGGGTATCTCCATTGAGCGTCTTGGCGACATCCTCAATACTCCACGCGAACCTGGTTACAACCCCAATCGCTCAACGTTGCCTTCCATTGCAGGTGATGTGAGTTTCGAGCATGTGCGCTTTCGTTATCGTCACGATGGACCGGTAATTCTCGATGGTTTTAACCTGCAAGTAAAACCCGGAGAGATTATTGGAATTGTCGGCCGCTCCGGTTCCGGCAAAAGTACATTAACCAAATTAATCCAGCGTTTGTATTTACCCGAGTCCGGCCGTGTCCTGGTTGACGGTGTTGATTTGGCGATGGTGGATACGGCATGGCTGCGCCGCAATATTGGTGTTGTTCTACAGGAGAACTTTTTATTCAACCAAACGGTGCGGGAAAATATTGCCCTCACCAATCCTGCTGCGCCGATGGAGCAAATTGTTGCAGTTGCCAAGCTCGCCGGTGCCCACGAGTTTATTGTTGATCTCCCGGAAGCCTACGACACCATGGTAGGTGAACAGGGTAGCAACCTTTCCGGTGGCCAGCGCCAGCGGTTGGCCATTGCCCGCGCGCTCTTAACCAATCCACGCATCCTCATCTTCGATGAAGCCACCAGTGCTCTGGACTACGAGTCTGAGCGGATTATCCAGGACAACATGGCAGAGATCTGTAAAGGTCGCACGGTATTTATCATTGCTCATCGCTTGAGTACGGTGCGGATCTGTAATCGCATCATCGTGATGAATAAAGGGCAGATTGTAGAGCAAGGCCCGCATGAAGAATTGCTGCAACAACAGGGCTATTACGCCCAGTTGCACGGTTACCAACAACACCGCCCACAACCGGCTAAGGCAACCGCCACGCCATCAAAAACGTCAGCACACACATCTGCAAGCCAGCTGTTGGAGGTGCTTCATGACTAATTTTTTCCAGCAACTGCTCGATGCCTGGCGCGAGCGTGCCAAACTCGGCGATGGTTCCAAACACCAAAACCTCGCCGAATTTATGCCCGCTGCATTGGAGTTACAGGAGTCCCCGCCCAATCCACTTGTGCGCTGGCTTGCCTGGGTACTGATTGCTTTATTTGTTCTGGTGCTTGCCTGGGCCATTATCGGCAAAGTCGATGTGGTCTCCAGTGCAGAAGGTAAAATTATTCCCGGTAGCCGTGTTAAACAAATCCAGCCGCTCTCCAAGGGGTTTGTCAAAACAATTCATATCCGCGAGGGGCAGTACGTTAATAAAGGCGATCCGCTAATCGAATTGGATCGCACCATCACCGCCGCCGATCAATCGCGTATGCAGCAGGAGTTGCACAATGCGAGTCTCAACCTCGCCGGTGCAGAAGCATTGCAATCATTTCTGGTTAACAGCTCCGGTTTAAAAACAAAAACAGAGGTACAAAAAAATCTGCAACCGACTATGGCAACTGAAATACAGTTGAAAGTCCATGCCGCCATCAAACCCACTGAAACTGAAATAGTGTTGTACCAGCAAAAAACCTGGGAGCAATGGCAGCAATATCAGGCGCAATTAAGTAGCCTGCATAGCGGACTCAAAAAAGTGCATAGCGAAAAAATTGCCAACCAGGAAACAATAAAAAAACTTGAGCAAACCCTGCCGATGATTACCAAGCGGGCACAGGCGTTGGAAAGCCTCTATGCCAAAAACATGGCTTCAGAAGCGGAATACCTGGAGGTCGAGCAGCAGCGCATTGAGCGCGTACAAGATTTGGCTGCACAGCAACAAATGCAACAGCAGTTAAGTGCTGCCATCAATGAAGCGCAACAACAAATCAATGCACTCAAGGCCGATACCCTTGGCAAACTCCTCACCCAAATCGCTGATAGTCGCAACCAGATTGCCACCATCAGTGAAGAGCTGGTCAAAGCCACGGATATGAATGACAAACAAATCCTCTACGCCCCCGTATCCGGTTATGTGCAACAGCTCGCTATCAACACCATCGGCGGTATCGTTACCGAAGCACAAGAGCTTATGATCATTGTGCCGGAAGAAGAGGGCTTGGAAGTGCAGGTGATGCTTGGCAACCAGGATATCGGCTTTGTGCAGAAAGATATGGCCGCTGAAATCAAGATCCACACCTTCCCGTTTACCAAGTACGGTTTGATCGATGCAACGGTTACCCACATTTCAGATGACGCCATCATCGATGAAAAGTTGGGGCTGGTGTACACCATGCATTTGAAAATGCACAAGAGCACTATTCGTGTTGAAGCCAAGGAGGTGAAACTCATTCCGGGTATGGCGGTGACGGCAGAAGTAAAAACAACGCAGCGTAGGGTGATTGAATATTTTCTGTCACCGCTGCTCAGGTACAAACAGGAAAGTATTAGAGAGCGCTAATTAGTTGCTAATAATTGATTAGCCGGTTTTTCTTGTAGTAAGCACTAAGGAACCAGTTGTTGCTATGAACGTATTATTTATTCACCAAAACTTTCCTGCACAATTTGTGCATCTTGCGCCTGCGTTGGCAGCAGATCCAAAAAATGATATTCGTGCACTCTCATCCAGTAATCGCCCCTGTCCATCTGGTGTAAAGCTACATACTTACAGCATCAAGCGTTCGAACAGCAAAGAAATTCATCCGTGGTTAGCGGATATGGAAACCAAAACAATTCGTGGTGAAGCTGCTTTTTGGGGTGCCATGCAATTAAAAAAAGAAGGTTTTACCCCTGATCTAATTATTGCCCACCCCGGCTGGGGAGAGAGCCTGTTTTTAAAAGATGTTTGGCCACATGCAAAACTCGCGCTTTATTGCGAGTTTTATTATCAAGTGTTGGGAGGTGATGTAGGTTTTGATCCGGAATTTTCAATATCGGAGTTGGACATAGCCTGCCGGTTACGGCTTAAAAATGCCAATTTTGATTTACATCTACTACAAGCCGATACAGGGTTATCGCCGACATACTACCAGCGCTCAACTTTTCCTAAACATTTCCAAGATAAAATTTCCGTGATTCATGACGGCATTAATACCAGTTTAGTAAAGCCAAATCTGCACGTCACCATGCGTTTGAATGGCATTGAGCTAACGAAAAACGACGAAATTATCACCTTCGTCAACCGCAACTTGGAGCCCATGCGCGGCTACCATATTTTTATGCGTGCATTGCCAAAAATCCTCAAAGAAAATCCGAAAGCAAGAGTGATTATTGTTGGTGGTGATGATGTTAGTTATGGTAGTAAGTGTCCAGCTGGCACTACCTGGAAGCAATTATTTTTAAACGAAGTGCGAGAGCAACTGGATTTAAGTCGCGTACATTTTGTTGGAAAACTCCCGTATCTGGATTTTATTCAATTACTACAAATATCCAGTGTGCATGTGTACCTGACTTATCCCTTTGTATTGAGTTGGAGCTTGCTGGAAGCGATGAGTGCAGGTTGTGCGATTATTGCCAGCAACACAGCACCGGTTAAAGAAGTTATCAAACATAATGAGACTGGTATTTTGACAGACTTTTTTGATGTAATGGAAGTTGCAAGCCAAGTTTCTTATTTATTAAGGAATGTGGCAGAGAAACAGCGGCTGAGCGAATCGGCAAGGGAGTTTATTGTGCAACACTATGATCTCGGAAAAATATGTTTACCAAAACAGGTGCTGTGGATGAAGGCTATGATTGGGACATAAATAATTATGCTTATACCGTGTTTATGATGTCAAAATTTGTTTGCAAATTAATCCGAATTGGTATGATCACTACTGTGTAAATACCCACCTAAATTTACAGGACAATGGACGATTCAGTTTCTCCGGCTGATTTTCTCAACAATATAGGATATGCAAATGGACTTAAGTATGAAAAATTGATCTCGCCACTCCATAATCTTCATGCGAAGAATTTATGTCCTTTTTAATTCATATTAATTACTCATACCAAGCATTAGGCGTTTTAAGGATAAATTAACTGATGAAAAAATTTACATTTTTATTGCTATTACACTGTTTTTTAATTTCAGGTTGTTCTACCCGTCCCACTTTACATGGTATTGGAGTTTATGAAGGCAGCTATCCAGCGGGTAAGCGGCACTCATTTGGGGACCACCCTGATGGTCACATAGAGGTTAATGTTCATACAAAAAAAAGACCGGTGATATTGGTATTATCTTCGTATGAGCCAGTTGTTTGGAGAGTGGTACCTGATAAAGGAGTAAAAATAAAAGAAATAATTTTAAGCGGTTATCATCCATCTAAAGTTGTAGGTGTAGGTTCAAATATCAAGGTAAGCCGGAAATTATTTGGTTACTCTTACAAATCTGACGAGGTCAAATCTGAGTTTAGAAGGAAGGTATTCGAATATACGGAGATATCTAATTTTGAAAGTTTTCAAGGTTCCTATAAGGGGCTAGTGTTCTCTGTGAATTAGCCTGACAAAGCAATTAAGCGGGTGTTTTTTTAATTGCTTTTTGCCATTCGT
Organism: Cellvibrio sp. GW822-FHT04B05; assembly: GCF_058800985.1. NCBI lineage: Bacteria > Pseudomonadati > Pseudomonadota > Gammaproteobacteria > Cellvibrionales > Cellvibrionaceae > Cellvibrio > Cellvibrio sp. GW822-FHT04B05. Next base: position 11,122 of record NZ_JBXAMU010000007.1, read on the forward strand.
TTCAATCATTTTTTGACAAAAGTGCAGCTTAAAGATAGCCGCATAAGAATCCCTCAAACACACTGGATGTAAAAATGGATGTACTGGCAAAATTCTACCTAAGCAATATTTCAATCCCATGGATTCCTTTACTCCCATTCTTATCCCATAAACCTGCCTTCTAAACCCAATAGGCAGATACAGGTATCCAGTATTTTGAGGAAAAATAGCATGAGTAATACGGTATTTAAAAAGGCAATTGCCAACGTGATTGGGATTGTTGGTGTTGTGGCTTTATCTGGTTCTTTACAGGCGGCGAGTTTTGATTGTGCTAAGGCCAGTGCATTTCTTGAAAAAAAAATATGCCAAAACCCTAAGTTATCACTGTTAGATGAGCAACTTGGTGCGCTATACAGCGAAGTAAGGGGAATGGTAGCTGATAAGGACGCCTTAAAAAAAGAACAACTTGCTTGGCTCAAGCAACGGCGAAATGCATGTATTGGTGATGTATGTCGAGCTAGTGCCTATGAGTTTCGTATAGATGAATTAAGGAGGATAAAAAATAGCATATTGAATAAAGAGAAAGGCCCGGGAAAAGTTACGCCAAAGTATCGATTAAAACCCCATCGTGATTTCGAATCCTTATATGACAATGGTGTGTGTCAAACCATGCTTGATGTTATTAATGAAGTGCCTTATGAAGAAATTTACCAGGATATTTTTCTGAATATCTTAAATGGTCGGGAAAACTTTCACCCCGTTGATTGGAAGCTTGTTGAGGATGGTGAAAAACGTTTTTGGCCGGTGATCGTTGAAAAAATATTGATGTCTGAAAAACCGAAGGATTCTGAGGCGCGCATATCTGGTCTTGAAAAATACAAGGAAAAAAGAGGAGGGTTAAGTTATTACTTGGGGAGTGCAGTAATTTACCGGGATAATAAACAGATGCTGTATCCAATACTTTTTTTTAAAGCTAATAAATTAAGCGGTATTGATAAGCGATTATATTGGGATTTTATTGTTCTAAATGATGACTTAAGTGGACCTGATAAAAAAACGTATAGTAGTCCCGGAATATTGAGCATAACCAATGCCACTCATATTTTTAAGTATAAAGATCTATATTTTACGTTTGATTCCTCTAGGGAAAGATTAATGGCTGTTCTTGATTTTACGGAAAAAGAAGAATCTGTATGTGGTTATGAATTAATTAAATAAATGGAGATGTATTGTTATGACAACCAATTTTTCAGCAGCCCCTATCAATGAAGCTACTTATAGGGAAATTAGGGCGTTAATTATTGAATTATTCGAGGGGCTTTCCCTTGGTGTCTATATTGATAGTGTTGGCCTTCCAACAATTGGGATTGGTTGGAATCTTGCGGCTGGCGAGGGTAGACAAACAGCAGATTTTTTGCATGATGTATTAAATATTAAGTCAGGTGATCAGACAACGTACAAGGAAGGGCATGATTATTCAACTTTATTAGCAGCTCTTCAGGAGTATACGACACAAACTTACCAAAGTGGTGGTCTGTTGGAGAATGTAGCAGCCCAAGAGCAGACTTTAATTGATAATTTGAACACGGCATTAAGTGACGCATTGGTTAGTCCGGTTGCCTTTGCTTTTTCTTCAAAGCAGGCTGCCCGCGATTTCTTAAATGGTCATTTAGGTGATTTTGAAAACCGTTTAGAACGAGTGCTGGCAGATGTGGGGGTTACAGATAACTATGCTCCTGGTGTATTCAATTTTCCTGCATCCCGCGAACGTTTAGCTCTGCTTAGCTTAATATTTGGCTCTACGACCTTTATTAAAGATCCCGATACAAATGGCCCCACACCACTTGCACAAGCATTGATTGATAATAACCGTGCAGAAGCTTGGTTCCGTATTCGCTATCGCAGTAATGGTGGTGCATCTGCTGGACCAGGCATTGCCAAACGCCGTTATTTTGAATCTGCATTATTTAGTCCTTTTGCTGATCCCGAAAATGTCAGCAAAGAAGAGGCAGAATCGTTTATTGCATTTTTGAACTCTTCCTTTGATGGGAATCAAACTCGACTTCAATATATGATCGGCTATGAAAATAATTATTGGGGTATGGCGGAAGATGCGATTATAGATTATCGGTTAAATTCAAATGATCCATTAAACTTAAAAGAACAACTTTATTTTCAAGATATTTTAAAACCACTGGCACCATATTTAATCGATCACTACCTTGATGGAGAAGGCACTGGGCTGGAAGGTGCAAACTATCGTTTTGATGGTGATGTGGTATTGGGTTTTACTGGTGGAGCAACGTACAAAATTATCGACTCTAAAGGTCACGATGGTATTCCGGGACAAATTGATAAAAGCGATCTTTTGATTGCGACAAATAATGATGTTAATAATATTCTTGAAGGAAATGCAGGTGATGATTTTCTGATAGGCGCGGCCAAAGACGACGAGTTAAAAGGCGGTGACGGGAATGATGTATTGGTGGGCAAGGACGGTGCAGATAAATTAACGGGAGGAAAAGGTAACGACTTATTGCTCGGCGGTGCAGGCAACGACACCTACTTCTTCGAAGGCAACTTCGGCACCGATATAATCAAAGACTCCGACGGCAGTGGCACTATTTCTATAGCGGGATTCTCCGGCAGTTTCACCTCGGTGCAAGGCTCCGACATTATCTTCCGCGATGCAGGCAATAAATTTGAAGCCATAAAAATCAATAACGGCAGCTCTACTGATTTGCTTATCACCTCTCTCACTGATGCCGCCCAAGGCAATATCCTTATTAAAAAATGGAATCCAGGCAATTTAGGGATTTCCTTAACAGTAGATACCTCCGCACCTTCTGCTGGCAATGTCGCTACCGTCAATGGTGATGGTGGCAATAACGCCATCACCCTCGATAATTTACGCGATAACAATCCAACCCTTGATCTCAGCACCTTCACCGCACTCTATGCCAATGGCGGTTCCGGTAATGACATCATCATGGGCATGCTGAATGGCAGCGACACACTGCTCGGTGGTGATGGCAACGATATTATTTCCGGCGGATTCACCACCACGTTAGGCGCTAATGCCTCTGCCACATTCCAATCCGGTGCGGGTGCGTCAGGCGTAGACAGTATCGATGGCGGTGCAGGCAATGATTTTATTTTCGCTTCTGTTGTCACGCTGCTCACCGATACAAATAACAGCATCACAATAAACAATTGGGGTGAAGGCCAATTGGGCTTGAGTCTGATTGAAAAAACATCATGGCAAAACGGGATCGATTCCGCAAACGATAATATTTTTTGCATCAATAAAAAATTGGTACGGTAAATTTTATGAAAAGAAACCATAAATTCTGGGTAACGCTAGGGGTAGTTTCCTTGTTAGGCGGTTTGTATTTTTTTGACAATATCAAAGGCTACTACCGTTTTAAGCAGTATTGTGCAAAAGAAGGTGGGTTGAGTATTTATGAGCCGCTTGAAAAAAATATGGGGTGGATTGCTGAAGATAAAAATGATGCTCAAGTTTTTGGGCAGATCAAAGGTGTTGGGTTTGTACGTTATGTAAATAAAAAAAATGGAATTAGCTATGATCTAATCTATATGGGGGGAGATCATTTGGATGAAAATTCTTTTAGTATATCATCGTCTGATAAAAGCAAAGAAGCCAAATATAAATTGGTTCGTATTGAGCAGCAATTAGTTAATGAAATTAGATTAACAAAATTCGGATATAAAGTTTTTGATTATCAATCGAATCATAATATTGCTAAATATATTACGTTTAAATACGAAAAATTTAATAGAGATAGAACACCTTTGGATATGTCAATAAGAGAGTTTTGCCCTACAGTTGAATCTGGAGCTTTTTCAGGCACTTCTGCATGGGTAAAAAATTGGAACTCAGCATTTAAAAATTAATATAGGAATAAAAAATGACAATCAGTAACATTGAAAAATTAATAGATTTAATTAGTACAGCTAAAGCTATTTATGGTGATTTAAGTACAGGAATGTCAAAAGATTTATTGCTTGGTGATGCTGGGTTTTCAGGAAAAGAGGCTGATACTTTTATAAGTAACTATTCATTTTTAGATGGCTCATTTGAAAGCGAAAATACCGGTTTTCAAGCCGCAATTTTTTTGGATAAATACACAGGAAAAAAAGTCTTAGCCATTCGCGGCAGCGAAGAAATATGGAATGACTTTACCGATGCTGATATTTCCGATATTGGGCCCAATGGCTATGCCGCCAGTCAAGCCTTTGATTTATACCGTTACTGGAAGCGCTTGATAACTCCCGCCGGTGTTGATGTTGAATATTCATTGAGTGAAATTTCTGCACTGTGGAGTATGTACGAATTAGGTGATTATGGGGTTGTCATTGATATTGCCATATTTGCCACACAACTCCTGACAGATACCGGGCTTGGCCTTGTTGGTGAAAATGAAATCGTTGATGTAACAGGGCATAGCTTGGGGGGCAATCTGGCATATGTATTTGCTTCGATGTTTCCACAGAATATTGGAACAATAGTTACGCTGAATGCACCTGGCGTTCGACAAGATGCTTTGACTGAGTTGGGTTTTTCTCCTATTGATGGCTCCAAAATCACCTCAGTAAATGCTGAAGGTGATTTGGTGCATCTTGTACCGACACAACCGGGAACGATAGTTAGTATTTCTCAGGAAGTTGGCCCTAGCTTAATAGATGGTTTGAGTATTAACCACAGCGTGATTAATGGTTTGGATGGTTTGAACCTTATCAGCCTATTTGCCAAGCTGGATACTTCACAGGCCAACAATCCATCCGGTTTTTTGAAAACCTTATTACAGCTTGCTTCAAATAAAGGCATTGATTCTTACGAATATTTGCTGGATGGACTTCGTAAAACCCTATTGGGAAATAATATTGATTCAACAATGGTTGGCTCAAAAGCTGATATTGACGCGCGTAATGATTTGTATAACAACATGGATGCGTTAAAAACAATGCTTGAACAGGGGGGCGGTTTAAGCTATCTGGCTGGAAAGGTTGCGCTCGTGTATCCATCAACGGATTCCTCAATTGCTAAAAAAGATTACGGCCAATTCCTTTCGCTCTATTTTTTAACGCCTTTCAAGTTGTCCGGTGATCAAGAATTATTAAAAACACTGAATCCTGATTTGTATGCTCTGTGGGAAAGTGATCAGTCATTGAATGCACAGGATCGATCACTAGGAAAATCTAATTTTTCGGATGCTTGGTATCAAGATCGCACCGCCATGTTAACGGCATTAATTTCCCGCAATGCTGCTGATCAAGCCATCGACACAATAACCAATAGTACCTCAACCCATATTCACTACTACGACTCCACAACCGGCGGTGCGCCGCTGATTTCCCAATCACAATCATCGGGTCAAGAAACTGCATTGATTCGCTTTGGTGACGCGACTGCTAATAATTTAACTGGTGGCGCATATAATGACAGGCTCTACGGTGGGGCAGGTAATGACAAACTGGAAGGTGGTGCCGGTAACGATGTACTTGATGGCGGCACTGGTAATGACCAGTTAACCGGCGGTGAAGGCAATGATGTATTGCTCGGCGGTGCAGGCAACGACACCTACTTCTTCGAAGGCAATTTCGGCACCGATATAATTAAAGACTCCGATGGCAGCGGCTCCATTTCAATCGCCGGATTCTCTGGCAGTTTCACCTCCGTGCAAGGCTCCGACATTATCTTCCGCGATGCAGGCAATAAATTTGAAGCCATAAAAATCAATAACGGCAGCTCTACTGATTTGCTTATCACCTCTCTCACTGATGCCGCCCAAGGCAATATCCTTATTAAAAAATGGAATCCAGGCAATTTAGGGATTTCCTTAACAATAGATACCTCCGCACCTTCTGCTGGCAATGTCGCTACCGTCAATGGTGATGGTGGCAATAACGCCATCACCCTCGATAATTTACGCGATAACAACCCAACCCTTGATCTCAGCACCTTCACCGCACTCTATGCCAATGGCGGTTCCGGTAATGACATCATCATGGGCATGCTGAATGGCAGCGACACACTGCTCGGTGGTGATGGCAACGATATTATTTCCGGCGGATTCACCACCACGTTAGGCGCTAATGCCTCTGCCACATTCCAATCCGGTGCGGGTGCGTCAGGCGTAGACAGTATCGATGGCGGTGCAGGCAATGATTTTATTTTTGCTTCGGCAGGTGGTTCCATTGCACGCGGCGGTGAAGGTAACGATATTCTTGTCTCTACCGGCCCGGCGTATTTCCAGTTCAATAACCTCAAAGAAGTATTGGCCGATGAAAGTCGCGGTATTATTGGCCATCGCGCACTCACCCGCGATGAAATTTATGCTGATGCACTCTCGCGTATGAATTTCGGTGTTGAAAAAGATGGGCTGAATTACACATTAAACAACCGTTATTTTAAAGATTTTACCAGCAGCTACGCCGAATATAATTCAGCGATTGAAAACGTAAAATTTATTGGCAAGAGTGGCAGTACTTCCAGCAACCACAGCAACGGTGATGTGAGTTATGGTTTTGCCGGCAGTTACACGCTTACTTATGACTACTCAAACGATGGACAATTAACCCCCTTATCAACCGACAATCCGTCACCGCTTTCCATGGCCGTTTCCCGGTTTTCCCCTGGTGCTGGAAAAACGCTTGAGGATTTTGCCAATATCAAAGGCGCCAATTTATTTGGTGATGCGGGTGATGATTATCTGGAGGGTGGAATCTACGCCGATTATTTATCGGGCGGTGCGGATAATGACGTGGTATTTGCCGGAGCAGGCAATGACATTATTGACGGCGGCGATGGTGATGATGTGCTTTATGGTGAAGAAGGGCGGGACATTATTATCGGCGGTAAAGGTGATGACACCCTCGTCGGTGGTGATGGCAATGATTTACTTATCGGCGGTGAAGGCCGGGATGGTTTTGTCGGCGGTGAAGGCGACGATATTATGGTGGGTGAAGTGACCGACCAGTATTTCAGCGGTGGTGCGGGCAACAATATCTATATTATTGAGGATATTGTTTTTGAAGAAGCTGATGTACAGGCTGCCGCCAACAACCAGAATCCCAATGCACTTGGCTATGCGTCGCTCGCATCACAAGCCAGTATGCAGTCATCGTCATCATCTGCTCCTTTGCTCACCATTGAAGGCACCGAAGGCAACAACACATTAGCCCTGGTCGGTGTTTCTTCTCTCGATCAGATCGCCCTTACTGCACAAGGCGACAACCTGATATTGCGTACCGGCAATGCTGCTATTTTTATTCGGGATGGTTTGAATGGGGCTGTAAATCATCTGGCGCTGGGTAACAGTGTGGATGAGTTTACGGATTCACCCACTTCGGCAAAATCCACCACCATCGACAATGTCATGCTGGCAAGGTTAAGTACTGAAGTAACCCGCACTGCACAAACTGCTGGTACACAACTGGCCGGTGGCTTACTCAACGATACCCTCATAGCCCACGCCGGCGGCTCGATTTTGATTGGTGGCCAAAGTGATGACACCCTCCTTGGAAACCTGGGTGACGATATTTATGTGATTCGCGCAGGCGATGGTTTTGACAGCATTACCGAACAGGGTGGTAATAACACCATCAAATTAACGGAAGGCATCACCGCCGATCAGCTTGCCTTGCATCGCACCAATGGCAATTTATTATTAATTATTTCCAACAACCAATCCGTTGTCGTTAACGGCATGTTCAATGCGAGTACCGGCGACCTTGTGGCAAACAAAGCCATCCATCGTATTGAATTCAGTAATGGTGAGGCTTGGGATTTAACGCGCGTGCTACAAGAATCCGCCCAAGGCATGACACTGACGGGTGGTAATCACAACGACTTGCTGATCGGTTATGAAAGTAGCGATACGTTAATCGGCGGCAAAGGCAATGATACCTTGCGCGGTGATAAAGGCGATGATCACTATCACTTTGCGATCGGTGATGGCGCTGACCGGATTGAGGATAGTAATGGCAGCGACCATATCCATTTCGCAGAAGGTATTAGCGAAGCGCAAGTGAGCCTGCGTAAAGACACCAGCAACAATCTCATCATCCGCATTAACAACAGCGACAGCATCACCGTGCTTAATGCCTTTAACGCTGCCGGTGAATTAACCGCACAGTCGATTGAGCACATTCATTTCAACAATACTGCCGTATGGGATCTTGCGCGAATCCAAATCGAATTGGCAAAAAACCAGGCGCACGTTTTTATTGGATCTGAAAATAATGATGTGTTGCATGGTGACAATGCGAACCAGATATTTAATGGCAATCAGGGCGATGATCAACTGAATGGTGGTAATGCGAACGATGTTTATCAATATGCGTTAGGTGACGGGAAAGATGTTATTCAGGATATCAATGGTAATGATCGGTTAGAGTTGCTTGCAGGAATAAATGAAAACGAAATAGTTGCGCGTCGCAACGGTGACGATTTAGTCCTTACCCTGAAAGACGGTGGCTCCATCACTATACAGAATACCTTTGGCGTAAAAGCCGCGAATGTGGTTGATCCTGTTATTACGACACTGATCGAGCAATTACAAAGCCGCTGGATGTCACAAGCAGAAAAACTGATTGAACAGCACTACGGCTTGACCGGTAGCGGCGATATCACCCTTGGCTTTGAAAATGGTGTGGAAGGTGCAGAAGCCGCTCACGTAGAGGCAACTTATTCAGGTCCAAACAATACCGGAACCAATTTGAAGCTAATTCTTGATCTGATTGATTTCAGCAATATTCCCAATGGTAATAGTCCTCTATATTACGACCGGATCATTGCCCATGAAATGGTACATGCCATCATGGCGCGCAATATGAATAACTCCCAATTGCCCGGCTGGTTTACTGAAGGTACCGCAGAATTTATTCATGGGGCAGATGACCGAGTCAAGGGCGATACCAACATCATCAGCTTGGAGAGCAATTTTAATTTATTGTTTAAAACAACAGCAGGCTCACCCTCTACATCGGCTGGGTATTCTGTCAGTTACATCGCGGTTAAATTGCTTGATAAAGAAATCCGCGCTAAAGGCGGCTTGGGTATTAAGGAAGTATTCGACCACTTAAAAACCGGCAAAACGCTGGATCAATCCCTTGTGGCAGTTAGTGCTGCACATTCCGGTTTAGCAGCAGTGTGGAATAACCTTTCCAGTTTCGAAACGCATTTCAAAGCAGTGGGCTTTGCTCAATATACGCAATTATTGACGCTGGATAATATTGATACGGGATCGATTGCGGGTTCTGATTATGGCCATGCATCACTCAATGCAAGCGCGGTTATCCCGGAAATCCTTAGCGGCCCTTCACAACATTTCAATCTTGTTATTCCCAAAGAATATGTTCCCACACCTGAAATGAATAGTGTAGTGGAATCTATCATTTTCAACTCTGGTAATGAATGGGATTTTGCCCGCGTCATGCAAGAAGTGCTTAAACCAACGGAGGGTGATGACACTATTCATGCATTTGACACTGACGACATACTTTCAGGCTCTAAAGGCAATGACCATTTGTTTGGTTACGCCGGTAATGACATTTACCGTTACGCAACGGGCGATGGAAATGATGTCATTACCGATACTGGGGGAATCGACCAGATTGAATTGAGCGCGGATATTCTTGCAGCTGATATTAGATTGAGACGTGATCTTGAAAATAATTTAGTCATTACCTTAAAAGATAATTCTACTATTATCGTGAAATCGGTCTTTGATGCTGCGGGAAATTTTTCAGCTGGTGCTATTGAATCCATTAAGTTTTTGAGTGGTGCTGAATGGGATAGTGCAAAAATAAAAGAGGAGGCGAGCAAGGTTGATGCATCCGTTATTAACGGTACAGTTTCCAATGATACGTTGATTGGTACGAATGCACATGATGTTCTTATTGGTGGGCTTGGTGATGATGATCTTCAAGGTGGCATTGGAAACGATCGCTATATTTACAATTTAGGTGATGGTAATGATCAAATAACTGATGCGGCGGGTATTGACGAAATTGCTTTCGGTGAAAGTATTCTGCCTGCAGAGGTTTTATTATATCGACAAGGATGGTATGGATTAAAAATTGTATTAAAAGATGGCGGTACAATTTTAATCAATAATATGTTCAATTCCGCCGGTGAGCCTGGCGTGACACCTATTGAGGGTATGCGTTTTTCAAATAATGACTTCTGGGATATATCCCAAATCAAAAATAAAATTGTGCAGAGCGCATCCACTCCGGGCAATGACTATATTGAAGGTTTTGCATCCAACGATGTGATAGCAGGCGGTCGTGGTTATGATCGACTTGACGGAAAAGCTGGCGATGACCGCTATATATTTAACCGCGGCGATGGTGTGGATGAAATTAGTGATTCGGCTGGGAACGATACCTTGGTATTTGGCCAGGGGATTGTTCCTGATGATGTCCTGGTTTATCAAAATAGCGGCAATATTTATTTTATTCTTAATAATGGTGAAATGATTAAGGTGAATGGGATGCTTATTGATGGCATTCCAGATGAGACCAAGTTTATCGAACGAGTAGAATTTTTTGGCGGTATTGTTTGGGATAAAACTATTATCCAACAAAAAATCATCGAAACGCAGGTCAATCCTAATATTCTTTTCGGGCGCGATGGTTGGGATTATTTGTCGCCTATTGGTAATGGCAATTTCTTGCTGAATGGGCTTGGTGGTGATGATCAAATGTATGGCGGTGCGGGAAATGATACGCTTATCTGTGGAGGTGGCCTGAATTTTCTGGATGGTAAAGGGGGGAATGATACCTACCTGATTACGGATCAGCCTTCTATGAATTTTATTGAAAACTTTCGCGATGATATGGATCGTATCCTTTATGCTGAAGGAATTAAGCCAGAAGATGTCAAGGTGAGATTGGTTCCCGGGCGTCAGGAGCGATATTTGGAGCAGGGCGTTCTGTGGGTTTACACCTTTTCCCAAAGTAATGATTGGAACCTGGAGTTAACAACAGAAAATACAACTATCTATATCGACAGCCTATTTACTAGTGGTGCACAGACTGGTGCGACTATAGTAAATCCAGCGGTGACATCCGGAACGGTAGAATTTTTTGACGGCACACGTTGGACGATTGATGATTTATTAGGGTATGCCCTCAAAGGTTATACACTCAGTGATTACATCAATGGCTCTGGTAATAGTGAATTAATAGAAGGGTTGCAAGGTAATGATAGTATTTTCGCGTTAGCAGGAAACGATACCATTGATGGTGGTGAAGGAAATGATTATTTAAATGGCGGTTCTGGCTTTGATGTTATGTATGGAGGGGAAGGTGATGATACCCTTATTGGTGGATATGACGCAGACATATTAATTGGAGGAAAAGGAAACGATTTATTGTACGGTGATAATACCGGCGATAATTATAATAATTCAGATGATATCTATCGTTTTGATATTGGTGATGGAAATGACACGATCGTAGAATTTGTCGGACGTGATGTTATTGAATTTGGTGAGGGTATTCAAAAAGAGAATGTTATCCTCAGTACAGTGGAAAATAATCTTGTAGTGTCATTTACCAATTCAACAGACAGCATCACTATCATTAATGGCGCATTACCTGAAGTTGATTTTTATATTGGAAGTAAAATTGAAATATTTAAGTTCGCCAATGGTGATATCTGGAACTTCGATCCTAAATTAGTTCCTGTCTTTCGTGAGGGTACTTCGAATGACGATATATTATCAGGTGGTTTAGGCAATGATACGCTTGTCGGGCATGAAGGTTATGATCAGTTAAGTGGCGATTCGGGAGATGACGAGTATCGATATAATCTTGGAGATGGGTTTGATTGGATCCGTGAGAGTGATGGGAACGATAAAATCGTATTTGGTCCTTCAATTACCCCCGATATGGTTCAGATTAAAAAGAGTCATTATGAATTTCAAATTTATGTAAATGGCGAAAAGGCAATTGCATTTGGCTGGGGGCCATGGACGTCTGAAAATACCTTGGAAGTTGAGCCTGGATCACTAGTGGAGTTGTTGGAATTTTCTAACGGAGATATTTGGGATCTTCCAATGATGACGGCTAAATCCCTGATGTACACCTCTGGCGCTGACACTTTATATGGCACAGTTGATAGTGAGGTAATAAATGGTGGTGAAGGTAATGATGTAATTGAAGCCGGTGCTGGCAATGACACTCTTATCGGCGGTAAAGGCAATGATTCTTTGTATGGCAGCCTTGGTGATGATGTTTATTATTTTGATATTGCTGATGGCACTGATGTTATCTATGACCATGGTGGTCATGATTCCATTCAATTTGGCGCCGGTATTCTTCCGGCAGATGTCACTGTTCAAAGGACGGAAACTGATTTAATTTTGAAGATTAAAAATGCCAATCCGATTACCATTGCTAATCTGTTCAGCACTGAATATGAGCGTGGCGTAAATTCTTGGCAGGCAATTGAGAACATCGTTTTTCACAACGGAGATCGATGGACTATTGAAGATATGCTTGGAAAGGTTTCTCTTACAGGTTCCAGTAGCGCCAACACAATTTACGGGTTTGAGTATGCTGATCGAATAGATGCAAAAGAGGGCAGTGATACCATATACGCCGGAGGGGGTAGCGATACCCTAATCGGTGGGTTAGGTAACGATTATCTCTATGGAGAGGCCGGGGATGATTTACTACAGGCCGGGGATGGCGAGGATTATCTAACTGACTACTGGGGTAATAATATCTTTGAAGGTGGAAAAGGGACTGATCGAATTTTCTTGCATCAAGGAGGTGCCGAGCATGGGCTTGGTACAGCTACTATTCGATACTCGCTTGGTGATGGCACAGATTATATTTTTGGACCGCCTAAGAATAATATTCGTGTTGAATTGGGAGCGGGCATTACTCGGGATATGATATTGCTGCAATCTCAAGGCGTGTATACGGGAGGGTACGCGTATCAAAATAAAGACGGTTTCGATATTCACATAAAGGGAACTTCAGATCAGATTATTGGTTTGGTTGATAACAAGAACATTGAAATTGTATTCTCTAATGGCGATGTGTTGAAAGGTGATGAGCTCACTAGTTATGTGAATCGCTCAATAGCACAGCTGTCGACCGATAGGCAATCTATAACAGGTAAGACCGAACCAGGATTAAAACTACTGATATCTTATCGGAACATTGATAATTCAATAACCTATTTTCCTGAATTAAATGCAGACTCAGAAGGTAATTACTCGTTCAATTTTGGATTTGGTATTAAAGATTATTCTCGGATTAGTGTTCTTGGTCGTGATGAAAATAATATTTCATTCTCTATGGCGGTGATGCCGCCTCCTAAAGTCTCTATTGCACCGGATTCTCCAACTGCCGAGCTGGATGTGTCGGGATTCGTTATTACGGGTGTAGCTGAACCAGGTGCTTCTGTTAGCGCTTCTATTCCCGGTAGGCATATTGGACATGCATACGCAGATGTTCTAACAGGAACTTACATTATTGTTTCAACAATGAGGATAGCAGATGGGCAACCAATTAGCGTAATTGCGAATACTGGTTACTTATTAGACTCTCCGCCTACAATAATCATTGCTCCTGATTATATAAATCCCACAGCGGCCTCTGGTAGTTTCGATAATTTGGGTTGGCGCATTTCAGGTAGCGCAGAAAAGGGAGCTACGATATTAATCACTGACTTATCCAATAACATATTAGGATCAACAGTTGTTGATGTGGGAACTGGCAACTACACCGTTTTGTTTTCCGAACCAATAGTTACTGGCGATTTAGTAAAAATTGTGGTGCAGGATCATGCGGGTAACACGGCTTCAAGTCTACTCAAGGCACCTGATTTAACCGCTCCTACGATGATTCACGCCGCTATTGATAAGACTGGAAAAATTATAAGGGGTTACACTGAGCCGGGAGCATCAATCATTGTTCGTAACAAACAGGGGACTTGGATCGGGTCAGCCACTGCGTCAAATATCGACGGAGCGTTTGAGCTTACCTTGCATAATGCGTTGTCCGCAAACCAAATAGTGGATCTTCGTCTGACAGACTTAAACAACAATACCTCTGGTGTGATTTCGTTGACAGCAGGAGCGATCACTGGTCCTGCACAACCCTCAGCAATTATTGATAATCAAGGAAAAATAATTTCCGGTATTGCAAGCGAAATGGGCGTAGTTATAGTTCGGAACAAAGATAATGTTGAGATTGGGCGCGCCGCTGTCTCAAATGGTTTGAGTTTCAGTGTGACTCTTGATGAGTTTTATATAAATCAAGAAATATTCAGTGTCACCTTGCTTGATAATAGTGGTAATGAATCTGCGCCAAGTTATGTAATGGCTCCAGATAAGATCGCCCCCTTGATTCCGGTAGCAACAATTCAAACTACATATCCTTACGGAATCACTGGTTTTGCAGAGCCTTCTAGTACAGTTAAAGTTATAGATCAAAACGGAAATGTTCTTGGGACAAAAGTGGCTAGTTCTACCAATGGATCCTTTTTTATTGGATTAGATTCGTCTTCGATTAATGGAAGTCATTTATTTGTAACCTCGATGGATTCATCAGGTAACACTTCATCTGCATTGAATATAGAAATGACTGGCAAAAAGGCCCTAAAAAAACCGGAGGGTAGTTTCGATTCGCAGGGGTTAATCGTCAGCGGAACTGCCGAACCTGGCGCTTTAGTCTATGTTGCTCTTAGCGGAATTGAGCGAGCTCTTGCTAGTACTGTTGTAAATTTAGATGGATCTTATTCAATCCAATTGCCGGAAGCGATTATCGACGGTAGTGTGGTTCAAATTATTTCACGCGATGCTTCAAATAACATACAGTATAGTTCTACCGTTTCGCCTGACTATACAAGACCGCTTCCAGCTTCTGCGCAATTTGATGCATCTGGTAAGATAATATCGGGTTCTGCTGATTGGAGTGAGCGTGGGCGTGCGCAAGTAATCGTAATGGACAGTACTAATACAATGGTATTGGGTAGCTCGGTGCTTGATGAGAATACCAGCTCATATAATATTTCTCTTGTAACTGCATTAAAAAACAATGAAGTAGTTAATGTTTTTTTAAAGGATATTGCAGGGAATATTTCTTATGCAACAACCATTAATGCTCCTGATAAAACCGCCCCTCTTGCTCCAACTGCTGCAATTGATGCGACTCGTAAAGTTGTTTCTGGTACAGCAGAAGCAGGCAGTGTAGTAGAGGTGAAGAATATTTCAGGTGTGGTTCTTGGCAGTATCACCGCAAATGCAACAACCGGTGTTTATAGCATTTCATTGGGAGTCGCATTAACGGTTAACCAGATTGTAAATGTTACTGCCAGAGATATGGCTGGAAACATTTCGCCTGTTAAACCAGTGACAGCGGTTGGTTCAATCGATACTACTCCACCGGTAATTCCTACAGGTAGTTTTGATAGCTCAGGTAAAGTGATTTCGGGTATTGCGGAAGCAGGCAGTATTGTTGTAATTAAAAACGCCAACAATACAAGCACATTAGGAACTGTTACGGCTAACGCAACAACAGGAGCATATTCAATAACCTTGGCGGCGGCTTTAATTAATAAAGAGACTGTGAATATTACAGCGAGAGATGCAGCCGGTAATGTGTCCAGTGCGCTTGCATTAGTTGCACCTGATGTTGCAGTACCTAATCCGACGACAATCGTTATTCAGGCAGAAAACTATACATCCATGAGTGGTGTCCAGAAGGAAAACACCACTGATGTTGGTGGCGGCCAGAATGTAGGTTACATCGATCCAGGCGACTGGATGGCTTACAACAATGTTGCCTTTAACGTACCCACAGAAGGTCGTTATAAAGTTACTTATCGTGTTTCAAGTCTTAATGGTGGTGCGCGTTTAACATTAAGAGAGTTGAGCAACGATAGTGTGCTTGGCTCGGTTGACATTCCTAAAACCGGAGCGTGGAGTAGTTGGATCGATGTTACCCAAGAGATCACGTTAAGCGGTGGAGTGCATAATTTTAAGCTTGCTGTGGAGAGTGGTAAATTCAATATCAACTGGTTTAGATTCGAGCCGTTGGCCTCTGCCACGCCAGATACTACGCCACCTGCTCTGCCTTCAGCTGCGATTGATCCTGAAGGCAAAGTGATTTCAGGTGAGGCTGAGCCGGGTAGTGTTGTTGTAGTCAAAAACGCTAACAACATCAGCATACTGGGTACTGTTATGGCCAATGCAACAACGGGCGCTTATTCAATAACCTTGGCGACGGCTTTAATTAATAAAGAAACCATTAATATTACTGCCACAGATGCGGCAGGAAATGTTTCAGCAATTAAAGCCATTATTGCACCTGATAAGACTGCACCAATAGCACCAACCGCCACCATTGATGCGACTCGTAAAATTATTTCTGGTACAGCAGAAGCTGGCAGTATTGTTGTGGTTAAAAATGCTAACAATACAAGCACACTGGGTACTGTTACGGCTAACGCAACAACAGGTACATATTCAATAACGTTGGTGACGGCGTTAATTAATCAAGAGACTGTAAATATTACCGCTACGGACTCAGCAGGTAATGTATCCATTGCGCTTGCATTAGTCGCACCTGGTGTGGAGACGCCCAATCAGGAGTCAATCACTATTCAGGCGGAAAACTATACATCCATGAGCGGTGTCCAGAAGGAAAGCACTACTGATGTCGGCGGCGGTCAGAATGCAGGCTACATTGATACGGGTGACTGGATGGCCTACAACAATGTTGCTTTCAATGTGCCAACTGAAGGCCGCTATAAGGTTACCTATCGTGTTGCAAGTCTTAATGGTGGCGGACGTTTAACGTTAAGAGAGTTGAGTAATGACAATGCGCTGGGCTCGGTTGATATTCCTAAAACCGGGACGTGGCAAAGTTGGGTGGATGTAACCCAGGAGATCACTTTAAGCAGTGGCATACATAACTTTAAGCTCTCTGTGGAAAGTGGCGGTTTTAATATTAACTGGTTTAAGTTGGAAGCATTGGCAGCGACTGGCCCTATAACACCCGATACAACGCCACCCATTCAACCCACTGCCATTTTTGACTCTGCAGGCAAGGTGATTACAGGTATTGCAGAGGCCGGTAGTATTGTTGTAATTAAAAACGCTAACAACACCAGCACACTGGGTTCTGTTACGGCTAATGCAACAACCGGCGCTTATTCAATAACCTTGGCGACGGCTTTAATTAATAAAGAAACCATTAATGTTACAGCCACAGATACGGCAGGTAATATTTCTGCAATCAATGCGATTATTGCGCCCGATAAAACTCCACCTGCTGCACCTACCGTTAATTTGGACACCACTGCAAAAATAGTTAGCGGTGTTGCAGAAGCCGGTAGTAATGTAACGATAAAAAATTCCTCAGGACAAACACTCGGTGTTGTGCAGGCGAATGCAACGACGGGTGCTTATTCAGTTTCGTTTACCCAAACACTTATTCATGGTCAATCCATTTTCACCACTGCTACTGACGATGCAGGAAATATTTCAGCGACAACTGCAACTCCAATTGTCATCAATGCTGATCCGTTACCCACGGGAAATGGTTTGAGCGGTAGTTATTATGGTTATCACCAACCTGCTAATGGAAATGTAGATCTCTCGAATGTTGCACAAGTATTGGGTTTTATTGCCAATAAAACTCCCAATGCAACGTTTGTAGCTAAGGATTTTCAGTACGGAGTGTTGGGTGCTAATGAGTTAGGTATGGGAACAACACTACAAACCTTCCTAAAGTCAGATGCTGCGTCCCTTAACGTTGACCCTGCCAATACCAGTGATGCCATTTTGAAATTTGATGGAAAAATTAAACTGGATGCAGGCAGCTATAACTTCCGGGTTCGCGCTGATGATGGTTACAGCATTCGTGTTAATGGTGCTGTTGTTGCCGAATACAATGCTAACCAAGCGGCGACTACGCGAACGCATTCTGCATTTACCATTATGCAATCCGGTTTGCAGGATATTGAAATTGTGTATTGGGATGCAGGGGGTGGTGCCTTCTTGAATGTGGAATTGGCTAATACGGCAACAGGAAATTATGCTTATATAAACGAGAGCATTTTATTCCAGCCTGTTCCGTCATCAGCAGTCGCAATAGCCTCAACTAACCAGCTTATGAGGGATCCTGTCTATGCAAGTGTGCATTATTTCAATCGAAATGATGCATTGATTCAGGCCATGGCGACATTTGCTCCTGAATCAGGGGTGGATAATCGATATCGTTCAATGCTCCCTGATCAAAATCCATTTACGATTGCAGTTGGAAGTTAAATATTGCTAGCGATATCCAGCTATCCATACCGTTTATAACTATGAGTAGCTGGATTTTGTTGGAATATTTTTGTTATTTAATAAGAGCAAACAAGAAGCTTGGTTTTGAAAGTTTTTAGCCGAAAGAGGGCCAAGCTTTGGTAAATACAGTTAATCGTTATCACAATTTTATTGCCGCGCCGTCAGCCAGGGCGATGTCGCGATCTTCCATTATTTGTAGTTAATACCGTTTTCGGCAAATTCTTTTTTGTCGATATCGTTTACTGAAAATCCACCGAAGCGAAAGTGTGTGAGAAAGTTCGAAAGGTTCTGTTTGCACAAAATTCCATTTGGCAGTGATATCGCGTAAATAAAATGTTCACTTTATAAGGCCTGTCGTTGAGTATTGCGGCTAAGCCACCGCCCCAATCTCACGGTCGGGAATACCCGTACGTCAGCAGCTTTAATGTATGCGCCGGATTGCGCACATACAGCTGCCGATATCATCGTTATAAGGGGACGTACCCGGCAGATGAGGCGTGGTCGGCAATTCGGTAAATGGATATATCTTTGTAGGAGCCTGTTTTATGAGGTGCTTTACTAAAGCTCTACTGTTTACATTAATGTTTATGCTGGGCGCATGTTCGGTTGCGCCGCTGAAAGAGCGGAGTGTGCAAGTGAGCTTGCCGCCTGAGGATATTTTGCAGACGCGTTTTGGTCAGGTCGCACAGGCTTACGGTCAGGAACATCCGGGCTTTTCCGGTGTTTATCCGCTCGACAATGCATTGGACGCTTTTGCTGCGCGTATTTTTCTGGCGCGTGCTGCTGAGAAAACCCTGGATGTGCAATATTACATTTGGCGCAAAGACCTCACCGGCACAATGCTATTGCACGAACTTTATCAGGCCGCTGAGCGCGGTGTCAGGGTCAGATTGCTGTTGGATGATCTTGGCATTGTCGATATGGATAATTGGCTCGCGATGCTTAATAGTCATCCCAATATCGACGTGCGGTTATTCAATCCTTTTCCCTTGCGTCAAATGCGCATGCTGGGATTTATCACCGATTTTTCACGCGTTAATCGGCGTATGCATAACAAATCTTTTACGGTCGACCAATCTGTGACTATTGCGGGCGGCCGCAATGTAGGTGATGAATATTTTGCCGCAACCGATGAGGTATTGTTTGCTGATTTGGATGTTATGGTGATTGGTCCGGCAGCCGCTGCTGTTAGCGAAGATTTTGATGGCTACTGGGCGAGCCAATCATCTTATCCCGTAGACCAACTTTTTCGCCAAAAGAGCAGCATTTTATCTTTGCAAGGTGAGGTAGATAAAATCCTTGCGCGTCCCGAGTCAGCACAATATGCGATGGCATTGCGGCAAACTTCATTTGCCCAGCGCATGCTCGCAAAAGAACTGTCGATGGACTGGGTGAATACCCGTCTTGTCAGCGATGACCCGGCGAAAGGAATGGGGCCGGTCGATAAAAGTGGTTTGATGATTTACAGCCTTGAATCAATGATTGGTCAATCCATTCGTAAATTGGATTTGGTTTCGTCTTATTTTGTGCCCACACAGGCGGGTGTCGACGTGTTCAGTGCGATGGCCGGGCAAGGGGTACAGATACGTATTCTGACTAATGCGCTGGAAGCTACCGATGTGGCCGCAGCACATTCCGGTTATGCCAAGTATCGCAAAGCATTGTTAAAATCCGGTATTGAACTCTACGAAATGCGCAGTCGGGCTGCCGCAGGCAGTGAACGGTCGGATGATTTGAGTAGCGGCTCCGGGATGGGAAGTTTTGGTAGTTCCGGCTCCAGCCTTCACGCCAAAACGTTTTCGGTGAATGGCAGGCAAATATATATCGGCTCTTTCAATTTTGATCCGCGTTCCGCCGAACTTAATACCGAGTCGGGTTTTGTTATTGATAGCAGTGCTATGGCAAAAGCAGTGGATG
Organism: Cellvibrio sp. GW822-FHT04B05; assembly: GCF_058800985.1. Lineage (NCBI taxonomy): Bacteria > Pseudomonadati > Pseudomonadota > Gammaproteobacteria > Cellvibrionales > Cellvibrionaceae > Cellvibrio > Cellvibrio sp. GW822-FHT04B05. The sequence continues at coordinate 31,359 of NZ_JBXAMU010000007.1, forward strand.
ACATGTTTATTGAACGTGTTCCGCATACCGCCTATCAAGTTAAGCTGGATGAAAAAGACAATCTGTATTGGGTAGAGCAGGGCGATCCGCCGGTGATTTATCACCATGATCCGGGTACTACCTGGTTTCAGCGCGCCATGGTGAAATTTATGTCCTGGTTGCCCATTGAGTGGTTGCTGTAACTTTTTTACAAGTTTCCGGCAAGACCGCTGACGAAAAATCACTGATAAACTCCGCCTGGTTTCTATTTACATTGTGCAAAATAATGGTGTCTACCCCAAGCGCAAAGGTTTCATTAATCAAGTCGACAAAAAATGCCGTGCTGTCTGAGACAGGTATAGTGCTTAATACTTTTTCTAACGTGATATTTTCTGCCGCAGCATCGAATTCCCCGGTGTTTTTAAGGGTCGCCAGTTTGTCCGTGTCGATGCAGTTTGAGCGCCACTGATCAAACGCCTCTGTGCATGCATACTCATAATATCGAGCGTAGGAAAAGGTTAGCTTTACATGTACTGGCTTCCCCTCACCACCATTGTTACGGAATGCAGTTATAGTTTTTTCCAATTCCTGTTTTGGTTTATGAATTGTCACCAAGCCATCGGCCCAACTACTGCACCAACCCGCAGTGGTGGGAGATAAGGCAGCGCAAAAAAGTGGTGGCGAATTTTGAGGGAGTGAATACAGCTTTGCATCCTGAACATTTATCCTTCCAAAATGCGTTACCTGTTCACCCGTCAGGAGCCTTCTTATGACGTTGGCACATTCCAATAGCCGCTCATTGCGTTCATCTTTAGTTGGCCATTTTGTACCTGTGATGTGCTCATTCAATGCTTCACCACTACCGAGTTCGACAATCAGGCGCTCAGGATACATGAGTGCCAGGGTGGCAATTGCCTGTGCCACTACAGCGGGATGGTATCGCTGCCCGGGTGTGGTTATAAAACTCATCGGAAATTGTGTAGCTTCCAGAGCCGCGCCCATCCATGCATATAGATGGCCACTGTGGCCCTGTCTTTTACTCCAGGGATGAAAGTGGTCGGACGAATGGCAACCGTCAAAACCCGCTTGCTCTGCCATTTTTGTATAAGCAAGAAGATCCCTGGGTGAAAATTGTTCGTGCGAAGCATGGTAATAAAGTTTTCTCAATGCCTCTCTCCAATACCGTGAAAAGTCAATGTGCGCATTTGAAACTCCTTATGAGTAATATCAATTGACAATGTAATTATTGGATGACCGAACAATGTTTATCTGAAACCATTAGTTGTTTAATAATTATTGATTCGGTTAAAGGCAGTTGCGATGGGTACTATCTGTGATAGTTAAGGCCGCAAGGATTTAGGCTTATTTTGTTCTTTAGATTTATTTTTTTTGCGAGTATCAGGATCATTAATATCTATATCGTCAGTTAAGTCGCCACCTTGCATACGTTTTGCGGGTTCATTGCCGCGAGCGTTACTGTGCTGGTAATCTTTTTCTTTAATTGATGTCATTTGTCTTCTCCATTGAAGTTAACCTGCTATAAAAAATGTAGCTATTCACTGAAAAAACGAGTCACTGGCTTGCCGACATATTTACCCTAATCCATTCATTCGACATGCGATGATAATGAGATCCTGTCATCAGGAAACGACCATAAGCGCAAGGGCGGCCGGGCTCGGTGCGGCTGCGAACATTATAAGAAAAGGTTTGGCTGAACAGAAAAATGACCTCCTTACGAGCGAGCAGGAATGTCAGTCCATTCAAATCTCCCCCTCTGTTTCTAGCCTGGATCGAGTATTACGCCGGTTTTATCGCCTTAACTTGCTCGCCTGTCGTGACCATAGGGATTCAAGTCTCTATTGCCCGGCCTTATCCGCTCCAGCGATAAGCTCGGCAGCTGCTAAAGTTGAACCTGGATCCAAGGGATCGGTATTGAAAAATTAATTTTTTGCTTTGCGTCAATTACCGAGAATTTTGGTCTGGAAATAGCATTGAGGGTTGCTTGGTGGTTGGCGTGCAAAATCACAGTTGTAGTGAGGGCGGTTAGTCGATATGGATAGCCCTCGTCTGTACCGGGTTTGAATACCCCAGGCAAAAAATAATACTTAAATAATCCACGCGTAGCAGGGTTGATTTTTAAAGAGGACGTACCGGAAAAGGTTTTATACCAATTCATTTCGGGATGGATTCAAAAAAATACACAGTAGATAGGCATGCGAATTTCATTGGCATGATGGCTTAAGCCAACCGGCATGCGTGGTAAATCTTACAATTTTTGCAAAGATTACAGGCGCGACAGGCGATTTTTGTTGTGCACCTTTCTTCGACGTCCGAGATAAAAATGAAAACAACAACATTGGTGAATGTACTGCTGGTGGACGATGAGCGAGCCAATCTGCTGACGCTCGGTGCGGTTCTTAAAGGGTTGGATGTGAATTTGGTGTTTGCCGCCTCGGGTGAAGAAGCGTTGCGGCAGGCGTTGCGCTACGATTTTGCAGTCATTTTGCTGGATTTCTATTTACCTACCATTGGTGGGCTTGAAGTTGCGCAAATCATCCGTACCCGGTCTTCCACTCCCATTATATTTATCACTGCATCCGGCCCGGAAGATTTTCCGATTGAAGAAGCTTATTCCCTCGGTGCCGTCGACTATCTGACCAAGCCATACAATTCCACCGTATTGAAATCAAAGGTTGCCTTCTTTATTGAGCTGCACAAGCGCACCGAAGCCTTGGCAGCCAGTGAGCGTTCGCGCTATCTCTCTGAACTCAGCGTCAAGGAAGGGCGCATACGCCTTATTTTAGAGAACTCCAAAGGTTACGCATTTATCGTTACCGATATCGACGGGATCATTACCGAGTGGGAGGGTGATGCACCCGTTGTTACGGGTTGGTCTGCTAATGAGGCAATCGGCAAATCGATTGGGCTCATCTATACCGCCGAGGATCGCTTTGCGGGATATCCGCAAATTGAATTGGGTTTGGCAAAATTAAATGGTGTTGCCTCCAACAAGCGCTGGTACGTGAGTAAGGACGATCGGCGTTTTTATGCGGATGGCGTGCTGGTTCCGTTGAAAGATTCCGCTAACCAGGTACATGGGTTTAGTAAAATTTTTCGCGATGTGACTATCGAGCAACTTGCAGCTGAGGAGTTGCGCAGGCTTGCGGATAACCTGGCCGAATCCGATCGACGCAAGACGGAATTTCTTGCAACCCTGGCGCACGAACTCAGAAATCCACTCGCACCCATTCGCAATGGTTTGGAAATATTGCGTGTGGGGGGCGATAGCATGATTCCAATGGAAAAAACCCGCGAAATGATGGAGCGTCAAGTCACCCATATGGTTCACCTCGTGGATGACTTGCTGGATATATCCAGAATAAACGGTGGAAAAATTGTTCTGAAAAAAGAAACTATCACTATCAAGGAATTGGTTGCCAGTGCGGTAGAGGCAAGCATCTCACTCATTGAGAACGGTCAGCATACATTGGTAATTAATATTCCCGACGATTCACTGTTGCTTCATGTCGATGCGATTCGCATTGCGCAGGTCATTACCAACCTGCTGAATAACGCCGCTAAATACACTCCCTCCGGTGGGCGAATTGAGGTGGATGTGACAGCCGAAGGGCGACAAGTAATATTGTCGGTAGAAGACAATGGTATCGGCATTCCTGCGCAAGCACTGCAATCCATTTTTGAAATGTTTAATCAAGTGGAAAGGAATATGGGGCATGCGCAGGGCGGGCTTGGTATCGGCTTAACCCTGGTGCGCCAGATTGTTGAAATGCATGGCGGTACGGTTGATGTTGTCAGCACCGAAGGTGCGGGCAGTAAGTTTTGGGTGAAGCTGCCGATTGGTGAATTTGCCAATAGCTACGAACAGCAACAAATAATTTCCGTTAACAAATCGGATTTCCAACCGCTGCGTATTATGGTGGTTGATGACAACGTGGATGCAGCACAAAGTTTGTCGGCATTGTTGCAGTTCGGCGGCCATACACTCTATGTGGCATATGGCGGTGTTGAAGCGATCAAAGTGGCAGAAAGCTGCAAGCCCCACATCGCCTTTCTCGATATAGGTATGCCCGACATGGACGGGTATGAAACTGCATTGGCAATACGGAAAATTGACGGGTTGAAAGAAATGAAATTGGTTGCGCTGACGGGATGGGGCGCTGAAGAAGATAAATTCAAATCGCAAACTGCCGGTTTTGATAATCACCTTACCAAGCCTGCGCAATTGGATACGATTGAAGCTTTGATATCGGCGTTGACCACCGCACCTGATAATGTGGTTTGAATTTTAAAAAAATTGCTTTGAAAATTTTTTACAGGTTATGTTCATAAATAGGAGCTTTCGATAGTGTTACAAAAATTTTATTATGTTGCTGCTTCAGGCCCAACGTCTTTTGCTGGATGTGCAGCGCCATTAAATTTTTTTCGATCATCTCGCAAGTCAGGCAATCGCGTGCCCCATTTGTCTGTTTCTATGTCAATTCACCTACCGTTTAAGTAGTGCTATGAATTCTTCCGAATTATCAAATGAGCTGCGCCGATTTATCAGTACGATAGTGTCCATACCCTACCTGGAGACGATGCTGTTGTTGCATCAAGTGCCTGATCAGGTGTGGACTATTCCGGCAGTAGCGCAACGAATTTATGTAAGCCCGGCGCAAGCAGCAATAATGCTGAAGGATTTATGTGATGCAGGAATTTGTAAATCAACTGCCAATGCGACAAGTGAATTCGTCTATTCGCCGGTTGCCCCTGAGTTGGGGGAATTGATTAATGAACTTGCAGAGTATTACCCGCGCCATCTAATTCAGGTAACGAATATGGTTCACGCAAAGTCGGCATCCGGACAGCGCGTACAGATGTTTGCAGATGCCTTTAAGTTGCATAGGGATAAATAATGGCTCCCTTTATATACGCGCTCTGTGCAGTGACATCTTTAGTGTGTGCAATTCTCTTGTTGCGGAGTTATTTTGACAGCCGTTATCGCCTGCTGTTGTGGGCCGGGCTGTGTTTTGTTGGGTTAACAGTTAATAACCTCTTGATGATTACCGATAAAATTATTTTCCCGGAGGAGCACATGCTGACGCTTCGCCTGTCGGTTTCATTGATAGCGCTCTGCTTTTTATTATATGGATTAATATTTGACGAGTAGAACACATGAACGAAATGTTAATTGGCGCTATTGCTGCTTGTTGCTTTGTAATCGGCCTGTTTTTTATGCGCTTTTGGCGGGCAACCTCCGACAAGTTTTTTCTATTTTTTGCCCTGTCGTTTTTTATTGAAGGTGCAAATCGTGTGTCATTGGAATTGTTTCCCAACTTGCATGAGGCTTCGCCGGGTTATTACATCATTCGGGTAATTTCCTACAGCTTTATTATTGTTGCCATTCTGGATAAAAACCGGCGACGAAAATCCAAAACCACATTTAAAACAGATTCAAACGTTCCCTGAAATCAATCAATTTACCTTTCATACTATTTATAAAACCAGGAGACAGTTATGGAACTCGCTGTGCAGTTGGATGAGCAGCTTGAGGTTAAAACCTTGCTGCACGTGCTGATGGCGCTCAAGAAAGGTGATTTTTCTGCGCGCATGCCTGGTGATTTGACCGGCATGCCAGGCAAGATTGCCGACACGCTCAATGAAATTATGGAATCGAACGAGCTGTTGGCGAAAGGGATTGCAGAAGTGAGCCGCGAAGTAGGGCGTGAAGGACGTCTTTCGCAGCGTGCAGTTATTGCATCTACCTCGGGTGGATGGAGCACGATTGTTAATTCTATGAATACCTTGATCGACGATCTTGTGCGGCCCACTACAGAAATGGCGCGGGTTATTGGTGCTGTAGCAAAAGGCGATTTATCGCAAACCATGGCGCTCGATGTTGATGGTCGTGCGCTGAAAGGGCAATTCCTTCGCTCCGCTACAACCGCGAATACCATGGTGGAGCAGTTATCGTCATTCGCATCGGAAGTAACCCGCGTTGCGCGTGAAGTGGGTACCGAAGGCAAGCTCGGCGGGCAAGCAAACGTTCCCGGCGTGGCCGGTACCTGGAAGGACTTGACCGACTCGGTGAACTCCATGGCCGGTAACCTGACATCGCAAGTGCGTAATATCGCCGATGTAACCACTGCGGTTGCCAACGGCGACCTCTCTAAAAAAATCACCGTGGATGTGCGTGGCGAAATTCTGCAATTGAAAGATACCATCAACACCATGGTGGATCAGTTGCGTTCATTTGCATCGGAGGTAACGCGTGTTGCGCGGGAAGTAGGTACTGAAGGCAAGTTGGGCGGGCAAGCTTATGTACCAGGCGTAGGAGGCACCTGGAAGGACCTTACCGATAACGTGAATTTTATGGCATCGAACCTGACGGATCAGGTGCGCAATATCGCCAACGTGACTACAGCGGTGGCAAACGGTGATCTCTCTAAAAAAATTACCGTGGATGTAAAAGGCGAAATTCTGCAATTGAAAGACACCATCAACGTGATGGTGGACCAACTTTCGTCATTCGCATCGGAAGTAACGCGCGTTGCGCGTGAAGTGGGAACAGAAGGCAAGCTCGGTGGCCAGGCACAAGTAAAAGGTGTTGCAGGAACCTGGAAAGATTTGACCGACTCGGTAAATTCCATGGCGGGGAACCTGACATCGCAAGTGCGAAATATTGCCGACGTCACTACAGCAGTGGCGACAGGCGATCTCTCCAAAAAAATCACCGTGGATGTAAAAGGTGAAATCCTCGAATTGAAAAACACCATCAACGTGATGGTGGATCAGCTCAACTCCTTTGCATCGGAAGTAACGCGCGTTGCGCGTGAAGTGGGAACAGAAGGTAAGCTCGGCGGCCAGGCGCAAGTAAAAGGCGTTGGTGGAACCTGGAAAGACCTCACCGATAACGTGAACTTTATGGCCTCCAACTTAACAGGGCAAGTGCGGAATATTGCCGAGGTAACCACCGCAGTAGCGCGTGGTGATCTCTCCAAAAAAATCACCGTGGATGTAAAAGGTGAAATCCTCGAATTGAAAGACACCATCAACGTGATGGTGGATCAGCTCTCGTCGTTTGCGTCGGAAGTAACGCGGGTAGCGCGTGAAGTGGGGACCGAAGGAAAGCTCGGCGGACAGGCAAATGTATCCGGTGTGGCGGGAACCTGGAAGGACTTGACCGACTCGGTAAATTCGATGGCCGGTAACTTGACCGACCAGGTGCGTAACATCGCCGAGGTAACCACGGCGGTGGCAAATGGCGACCTCTCGAAAACAATTACGGTAGATGTGAAGGGTGAAATTTTTGAATTGAAAAACACCATCAACGTGATGGTGGATCAGCTCAATTCATTTGCATCGGAAGTAACGCGCGTTGCGCGTGAAGTGGGAACAGAAGGTAAACTCGGCGGACAGGCAAATGTATCCGGTGTGGCGGGAACCTGGAAGGATCTCACCGATTCGGTGAACTCGATGGCGGGTAACTTGACTGGACAGGTGCGCAATATCGCCGACGTAACTACTGCGGTAGCGCGTGGCGATTTGTCCAAAAAAATTACTGCCGACGCCAAAGGTGAAATCCTCGAATTGAAAAACACCATCAACGTGATGGTGGATCAGCTTTCGTCATTCGCATCGGAAGTAACGCGCGTTGCACGGGAGGTGGGAACAGAAGGTAAGCTCGGCGGCCAGGCGCAAGTAAAAGGCGTTGGTGGAACCTGGAAAGACCTCACCGATAACGTGAACTTTATGGCCTCCAACTTAACAGGGCAAGTGCGGAATATTGCCGAGGTAACCACCGCAGTAGCGCGTGGTGATCTCTCCAAAAAAATCACCGTGGATGTAAAAGGTGAAATCCTCGAATTGAAAGACACCATCAACGTGATGGTGGATCAGCTCTCGTCGTTTGCGTCGGAAGTAACGCGGGTAGCGCGTGAAGTGGGGACCGAAGGAAAGCTCGGCGGACAGGCAAACGTATCCGGTGTGGCGGGAACCTGGAAGGACTTGACCGACTCGGTAAATTCGATGGCCGGTAACTTGACCGACCAGGTGCGTAACATCGCCGAGGTAACCACGGCGGTGGCAAATGGCGACCTCTCGAAAACAATTACGGTAGATGTGAAGGGTGAAATTTTTGAATTGAAAAACACCATCAACGTGATGGTGGATCAGCTCAATTCATTTGCATCGGAAGTAACGCGCGTTGCGCGGGAAGTGGGCACTGAAGGTAAACTCGGTGGACAAGCGCAAGTAAAAGGAGTCGGTGGTACCTGGAAAGATCTTACCGATAACGTGAATTTCATGGCATCCAACCTGACCGGCCAAGTGCGCAATATCGCCGACGTAACCACAGCGGTAGCGCGTGGCGATTTGTCCAAAAAAATTACTGCCGATGCCAAAGGCGAAATTCTCGAATTGAAAGACACCATCAACGTGATGGTGGATCAGCTCTCGTCATTTGCGTCGGAAGTAACGCGTGTAGCGCGTGAGGTGGGAACGGAAGGAAAACTCGGCGGCCAGGCAAACGTATCCGGTGTGGCGGGAACCTGGAAAGATCTCACCGACTCGGTGAACTCAATGGCGGGTAATCTGACGTCGCAGGTTCGTAACATCGCCGATGTAACCACAGCAGTAGCTAACGGTGACCTCTCCAAGAAAATTTCAGCCGATGCCAAAGGCGAAATCCTGCAATTAAAAGACACCATCAATACCATGGTGGATCAGCTGCGTTCATTTGCGTCGGAAGTAACGCGGGTAGCAAGGGAAGTAGGTACCGAAGGTCGTTTGGGTGGACAGGCAAACGTGCCGGGTGCATCGGGAACCTGGAAAGACCTTACCGATAACGTGAATTTTATGGCGTCGAATCTGACCGATCAGGTGCGCAATATTGCAGCGGTAACCACAGCGGTTGCGCGCGGTGATTTGTCCAAAAAAATTACCGTGGACGTAAAAGGCGAAATCCTCGAATTAAAAAATACCATTAACGTGATGGTGGACCAGCTCTCGTCATTTGCATCGGAGGTAACGCGCGTTGCGCGGGAAGTGGGTACTGAGGGTAAGCTCGGTGGCCAGGCGCAAGTGGAAGGCGCGGCCGGTACCTGGAAAGATTTGACCGATAACGTGAACTTCATGGCCGCGAACTTGACCGCACAGGTGCGCGGTATCGCCGGCGTGGTAACGGCAGTAGCCAACGGCGATCTCAAGAAAAAACTGACCGTAGCAGCGCAAGGTGAAATTGCGGCACTCGCCAACACCATTAACGAAATGACTGACACGCTTGCGGTTTTCGCTGACCAAGCAACCACTGTGGCACGCGAGGTGGGCGTAGAAGGAAAGTTGGGAGGACAGGCGAGCGTGCCCGGTGCGGCTGGAACCTGGAAAGATCTCACCGAAAATGTAAACCAATTAGCGGCGAACCTTTCAACGCAGGTGCGCGCAATTGCAGAAGTGGCGACGGCGGTAACACGCGGTGACTTATCCCGTTCGATTCAGGTTGAAGCGCTTGGTGAAGTATCGGATCTGAAAGATAACATCAACGAAATGATCCGCAACCTGAAAGAAACCACGCAAAAAAATGCGCAGCAAGACTGGCTCAAAACCAACCTCGCGCGCTTCACGCGCTTGCTGCAAGGCCAGCGCGATTTGGAAACGGTGACCTCACTGATTCTGTCGGAATTGGCTCCGCTGGTGAATGAGCATCACGGCGTGTTTTACATGATGGACTCCAGCACTAAAGATTCCCGCCTCCGCATGATTGCAAGTTACGGTTATCGTTCAAATCGCAAATTGCCAACGTCATTCCTTCCCGGCGAAGGTTTAGTGGGCCAATGTGCAAAAGAGAAAGCAGGTATTTTGTTAACCGACGTTCCCGGCGATTACATTCAGGTATCATCGGGACTGGGATCAGCGACACCAAACAATATTGTGGTATTGCCGATTTTATTTGAACAACAAGTAAAAGCCGTTATTGAAATCGCCTCGCTTGATCGTTTTACCGAAACGCATCTGTCATTCCTCGATCAATTAATGGAATCCATCGGCGTAGTATTGAATACCATTGAAACAAACAGCCGGACTGAAAGTTTGTTGACTCAATCCCAATCGCTCGCGCAGGAATTGCAACAAACCAATCAGGAACTCGCTGAAAAAGCACGCTTGTTATCAGAGCAAAACTTTGAAGTAGAGCGAAAAAATACCGAGGTAGAACAAGCCAAAATGGAGTTGGAAGAAAAGGCGAGCCAGCTCGCACTCTCCTCCAAATATAAATCTGAATTCCTTGCAAATATGTCCCATGAATTGCGCACACCGTTAAACAGTTTGCTAATCCTTGCGCAACAATTGAGTGATAACCCGAACGGCAACCTCTCTGATAAACAAGTAGAGTTTGCACGTACTATTCACGGTTCCGGTAGCGATCTATTAACGCTCATTAACGATATTCTTGACCTGTCAAAAATTGAGTCGGGAACGGTTACGCTTGATATCAGTGAATACCGCTTCCAAACAATCCGTAATTACGTTGAGCGTACCTTCCGCCATATGGCCGAAGCGAAACAACTTGGCTTCTCAATTGAACTCGACAATTCATTGCCTCCGTCAGTAATGACCGACAGTACACGGTTACAACAAATCCTTAAAAATTTATTGTCCAACGCATTTAAATTTACCTCGCGCGGCCGCGTAACATTGAACATCAGTTTAATGGATGGTGGTTGGACGGCGGATCATCCAACCCTGTCGCAAGTCGATGCAGTACTGGCATTCAGTGTTACCGATTCGGGTGTTGGTATTGCTGCGGATAAACTCCAATTAATTTTCGAGGCATTCCAACAGGCAGATGGCAGTACCGCCCGTCGATACGGCGGCACCGGCTTGGGCTTATCAATCAGCAGGGAATTGGCGCGGTTATTGGGCGGGGAAATTCGTGTTGAAAGTGAAATAGATGTGGGCAGTACTTTTACACTTTTCCTTCCGTATCAACGCAATGAATTTTCAAAAGATCTCTCTGCCAAATCAAATACATTACAACTTTCAGCTCCGCGCAGAAGTGTGCGTTTTGAACGATCTGAAAAGAGTGAGGCAGTAGCTGGATCGATTGATAGTGTCGGGCAAACAAGTGAGGAAAACCTTACAGACTCTGCATGTGCCATAGTTAATCCAAAATTCGATGACCGGGCGCTAATGGTAGAAGGCGATCCGTCGGTGTTGATTGTCGAGGACGATTCCGCTCGCGCCAGTTTATTGCTGGACGCAGCGCGAGGGCAAAATTTTAAAGGGATTGTGACATCCTCCGGCGAATCCTTATTAACGCTGGCTCGCGACTATTTGCCTACCGCGATTTTGCTCAAGCTTCGCTTGAGTGACGCGGATGGCTTCACTATTCTGGAGCGCCTCAAGCGCGATCCTGCTACACGGCATATTCCTGTGCATGCTATGTCAGGTTCGGAAGAAATTAGTATTGCATTGCAAAACGAAGATCGCGAGCATGTTGTGCGGCTTGGTGCTGTCTCCTACTTGTCTGAACCCATTTCAACTGAACGGTTGCAACAGGAGTTTTTGCGAATTCAACGCTATACCCAACGCGATAAACGAAGATTATTAGTGGTAGAAGACGATGAGATTCAGCGCAATAATATTGTTGAACTGATTGGTACTTCCGATGTGGATATCCATGCTGTCACCAGTGGTAGAGAGGCGCTCGACGCACTCTCCAGCTCACGTTTCGATTGCATAGTGCTGGATTTAACCTTGCCCGATATCAGCGGTTTTGACGTAATTGATACGATTGGAAAAGATGATGCATTAAACGATATTCCCATCGTGATTTACACTGCAAAAGATTTGGATCGCAAAGAGTTAACCAAATTAAAACGCCTTGGAAAAACAATCGTTATTAAAGACGCGAATTCACCTGAGCGCCTGCTCAATGAGACCTCCTTATTTCTCCATCGCGCCCACGCAAGTATGCCGGAACCACAGCGCCGGATGATGGATGCAATGCGTGCGGCGGATAGTGGATTAGCGGGTCGAAAAGTGCTGATTGTAGATGATGATTTGCGCAATATTTTCGCGTTGAGTTCAGTGCTTGAACGACAAAATATGAAAGTGTTATTTGCAGAAAATGGTCGCGATGGAATTGAAGTGTTGGAAAAAGATCCTGATGTCGAAATTGTACTTATGGATATTATGATGCCGGAGATGGATGGCTACGACACTATGCGGGCAATTCGCTGCATTCCAAAATTCAAAGCGCTACCGATCATTACGCTCACGGCGAAAGCCATGAAAGGTGATCGGGATAAATGTATTGCGGCGGGCGCATCCGATTACATCACCAAGCCAGTTGATGTGGCCCAGTTGTTGTCGCTAATGCGTGTGTGGTTACATTAATCGCATGCGCATTACTGGTAGCATTGAAGAACTGGAAATTTCGTTATTGCTGGAAGCTATTTTCCAGCGTTTCGGCAGTGATTTTCGCGGACATCAAAAAGATATCCTGCGAAAAAAGCTCAATAATTTCCTGAGTGTTCATTCCCTCAATTCCTTTTCTGCATTGCAGGAAAAAATATTGCACGATGCAACTTTTATTGAGCCATTACTTTGTGCGCTTGATGGCCGTGTTGCCAGCCTGTTTGAGTATCCGGAGCAGTTCCTGAAAATGCGAAAGGCCTTTTCTCCCTGGTTGCGGTCTTGTCCTGCGCCCAAAATTTGGATAACAGAATGTACTGCGGCAGAGGATATTTACAGCATTGTCATTTGGTTGACTGAGGAAAATCTTTACGACAAAACAACAATATATGCAACTGGCACCAACGCAACACTGCTTGCCGCTGCAGGCCAGGAAAAGTTTTCAGCAGCACTTCTCGAACAATATAAAGAGAATTACATGCTTGCTGGCGGCACCGGAAAATTATCCGATTACTGTGAAGAAGTTGCTGGTGTAGTTGTATTCAATCCGCAATTTAAAAAGAATATTATCTGGTCGGAATACAATCTAAGTACAGACTCATCGTTTAACGAATTCGAAGTCATTATTTGTTGCAGTGGATTATCTGATTTGAATGCGCGATTACAACACCGCGCGCTGCAAGTGTTCGCCGATAGCCAACCGCGCTTCGGCATGCTATTGCTAAAAGGCGAAAACAACCTCGCAATACCAGTTTTATCCCGCTATAAATTGCTTTCGCAGCGATATAATTTCTATCAGCACATTTAAGGTTGTTGGTTTTTACCGCTAAGAGAGCTAACAATGGCTTTTTTCGAGCAAGTACATCAAACATTGCTGGTGTTCTTGCTAGCAAAGTCTGGCAGTGAATTGCTAGCATAATTTTGCAGCATATAACTTCATGATTTTTAAAGTTTTATTAGAGTTTTTATGAGAATCTGTGGTGTAGTGGATTAACGCAGCTTAAATTGGTATGAATACCTGTTGCGGGAGAGATACGTACTGGCTGACTATGTAAGGGTGTCGTCAGTTTGGAATGGGCGCGCGTTATTTGATTTATAGACAGCCTGCGAATGGTGATGTGAGCAATGGTTTATTTGATATTCTAATCACAACACAGTTAAGACTGTGATGTTTGCACCCGGCCTATTAACACCAGTTCAGGACTGTTTAGTGGTGTTAGATGTTTTCATCAGTATGGGACGATAAGGGGGGACGAATATCCAAAAGTGTTTGCTGCGCAGGCGTATCACTGTTTTCAGCTTGATATGTACTGGCAAGCTCTTGGGATGTCGCCGTAAACAAGCTTAGAGCAGCTTTACGTGATTGGGGCGACGAAATACGATCAAATAACTCTTTAAGTTCAGGCCCTATATTGGAGGAAGTCATCAAGGTCATCTCCGTGCGTAGCATTTGTTTCAAGTCTAATCCTAACTCTCCGTATAATGAATGTCGATGGTGTTTATAGAATATACACCTAAGTCCTTGTCGTTTTACCATTCGTTAGTTCATCGCTAACAATTGCAACATATGACATAGAAGCGGTAATTATTTGGTGGGGTTTCATATTTTGGGTGTTTTTAGGGGGTACTTTCACATATTGTCTATTTTTCCTATGGGGTTTCACATTTCCATCAAAAAATAAGTAAAAGTATGAAAGTAAAACTGCGTAAGTTATTGAATAATTAATAAAAAAGTATAATTTCTATTTACAAACTCATTGTCATTTTTTAGTCTCGAAAAAACTTTGACGGACTAATTTATGACTCCTTTTGGACATTACTTAGAAACAGTCAGACGTGCTCGGGATATGCAGCAAACAGAGCTCGCTAATCTCCTGGGTATTGATCCCTCTTATATTTCATCTATTGAGCGTGGCAAAAAAGGCCCGCCCTCTGCCGATATTTTGCAAAAAATAAAAGCGGTCCTGTCTCTGAGTGAAGTCGAATCCAAAGAGTTGGATCTTGCAGTTAAACAATCCGAGCGAGTTATAAGACTGCCTGATAATACTAGCCTGGCAGAATACGCTTTCATCTCTACATTAAGTCGTCGAATTGGTTCTTTGAGCAAGGAAGAAGTAAATGCAATGGCGTGCATTTTACAATTGGGCGAAAAAGCCAACTGCGGAGGACAAATCATGAGTTAAAACAAAAAAGCCAACAACAATTGCTTGCTGCTGGCTTTTAGGGAAGGAAATACCTTCGATGTGGTGTCCAAAGTATTCCCTTCTCTGAAATCCCTGTCAAGCGCTTTCAATCACGAATTTAGGTTCGAGGTATCTGCTCGCCGTTTAGACGCGCAGCTGCCTCCAGAGCTAAGGGGTTACTATGCTTACAAATCAACAATTTAACGAATATATTGCCGCGCATAATTTATCGCTAGCTGCGGTGGAATATATCCAGGCGACTCGCTCTTCAGAAGCGTCTCGAATGGTCGGAGTTAAAGCCATCTCTAATGTGGTTTCGTTTGTTCCATCTAAAAAGATGGGATTCACTTTGTCGTCAGAGAGTCGCGGCCCTGAGCGCGCGTTTTTGCTAATGTCCGAATATGACGAGCGCGTGCTGGAAATATGGGATCAGCCCCCATCGATACAAATACTAAGAACCGATATTAACGGGCGAAAAATCAGACGGTGGTACACCCCCGATTTTTTAATCCTCACCATTGATGGTCCGATAATTGTTGAGGTGAAGTCAGAGCATGCCGTTGATGTTCTTGCTAAGCGTTATCCTCAAGATTGGATTAGGCGTGGCGAGCGCTCAGTTGATTATATTCCGGCTGCGAATGCATTCCACGAGATCGGAATTCAATTTAAGGTTTTTGTATTTTCAAATGAGCTGCGGTTTTTGGTGAACAACCTTGATCTGATGATGAGAAGCCGCCGATATGGTTCATGTGTGGACCTGTCAGAGCTAGAGCAAGTATTTAATAAATCATTTGCATGGACGCTACATGATTTAAAAGAAAGACTAAACCTCACGTCTTATACCGATTTAATTAATTTAATTGATAGCCGTGTTTTGCAATTTGATATAAGAAATGACTTGTTGACAGAGCCAAAAAATTGCTTGGTAGTGCGTGATGCAAGATTATTGGATGAAGCGAAATCTCTTTTTGAAAGCAAAAGATTAGTTGATCCTCTAAGCGTTTCGTCAGTTAATTTTTCAGCTATGCCAAACGAAAAGTACGCACAGGATGTGTTAGGAAAAATTGAAAAAATAAATAGTGGTTTAAAAAATCGTTCTGTCTTTCGTTGGAAAAGTTTAATCAAGCAAGGTCAAAAAAATGGTCTTAGCCCATTTCAGTCATTAATATCACGACGGTACCTATCAGGAAACAGACGGGGACGAATAAATGGGAGAGTAAAGACTTTCTTGGAATCTCATGTTGCAGAGAATCATGTAAAGTCTCAAGGAAAATCTACTTATCGCTGTTACGTTACATATCGCGTGGATGCCATCGTTCATCATCCTGATTTTCCCCCTGTAGTATGGGAAACCTACCGAAGTTACGTAAAACAATTACCCGCTGGCATTTTAGCTAAAGGCCGTGGAGGCCAACGAGCAGCAAATAAAGATGCTTTGCCATCTGACCCAGCCGAACGCCACTTAAAGCCTGATCTGCCGTGGCGTATGGCTGCAATAGATCATTATCTGGCAGACATTTATCTCATTTATTTTTCAGACGACGGTGTTGTTTGGGTTATGCGTCCATGGCTTACCGCTATGATTGATCTTTTTTCCGGTGAGGTCCTTGGCTTCGCGGTAAGTTTTCAATCGCCTTCACGTAAAGCCAACTGCAAGGTAATAAGAGACTGTGTGCGCCGGCACGGTAAATTGCCCGCGGAGATTATCGTCGATAGAGGAAGTGATTTTAAGTCGGTGTATTTTGCATCGCTAATGGCTCACTTGGATTGCATTTACTCCTTAAGGCCATCGGGATATCCCAAATACGGTTCCGAGATTGAAGGCTTGTTCGGTGAGTTTAAAAAACAATGGCTATCTCAACGTCGAGGCAACCTTGCAGATTATAAAGAGGCGCGTTCTGTGGATGGAAAAGTTCATCCTAAAAAAAGCGCAGTACTAACACCTTTTGATTTTTATCGAGAATTCGAAGAATTTTGTAATTGGCGCAGTCACAAACCGCGAGGAATTTCTGAACAATCAGGGTTTAATCGCTTTAACCTGGTGGGAAACGAGTTTTCATTTGTCGCAATACCTGTTGAGCTTAATGATGAATTTTTGTTGGCGACTGCCGTTGAGACCACAGATTACACAATTGATTTTCAGCGAGGCATTCATGTAGGTTCATTATTCTACTGGTCGCCAAAACTTAGTTTGTTGCGTGGGAAGAAGCAGTCTACAGAGGTAAGACCTGATCCCGAAAACCCCCATTTAATCTATGCCCGCATCAATAACACATGGGAGGTCTGTTTAAGCTCTCATGCCAATCGCTATTCTGCGTTAGACCCAATATCTCAGCGAATAGAAATGTTAAAGGTAGTTGAGTCAAAAAAGAGTAAATCGCTTATTGCGAGGTCTGCTGATGAAGATCTTGTTCGAAAAATAAGATCTATGGATTTTGTGTCAGAGGGAATGAATCTCCAATCTCAAATGATGGAAATACCCGAATCGCTAGAAGACCAACCTTCTGCCTCGCAAGATATTTTTACTGCGGTGATGAATACCCCCGTTAGTCCACTTTCTGTTAATAATTGGTAGGAGGTTTTATGTCTAGTAATATTTTTGATTTTAGAATCGCCCACCGCAATTGGCAGGAAGCTGTTGCGTCCCTTTTTGCGCTTCTAACTGCAGCCTCTCCTGGAGAAGTCGTTGTTGTTGCTGGCCCTTCACGATGTGGAAAGACCAGGCTAATTGATCACGTTTGTGACCTGTTATTTCCTGATAAATCGGCATTTTCAGGAGGAAAGATGCCTTATGTAATTGTAGATGCAGTAAATGCCGGGCCAAATGGCAGCTTTTCTACCAAGTCTTTTACCTTAAGAATGCTTGCAGCAGTGAAGCATCCATTTTATTCGCTTGATAGTGTCGAACCAGAGCAGATGAGCGAATACAAGTTATTAAAAATGGATCGCTCAACTGAGTCTTCCTTGAGGATTGCGCTAGAGAGAGCCTTTATTATCAGAGGCGTTCTCTATTTGTTCATTGATGAGGCGCAGCATGCGAATTACGCCACTAAAGGTGCTATGGGTGCTCATGCTGTGCTGGACTCATGGAAATGTTTTGCAAAGTCTACGCAAGTCGTTCTGGTGATTGTGGGTGCTTATCCTATTTTAAATATCCTTCAAAATTCACCTCATATGCTGGGTCGAAAGCATCAAGTGCATTTACCCAGATATTATTCAACTGAAGCTGATGTTAAAGAGTTTGTCGGTATTCTTGATGCATACGAGGCCAAGCTTCATAAACAGGGAATTAAGTCCGAGTTAAGAAAACACGCCAAACTGCTTTATGGTGGAAGTTTAGGTTGCATTGGGTTGCTTCGGGCGTGGTTAATGCGCGCCTATTCATACGCACAAATTCGCGATAACAATATCAGTGAAAATTTGTTGCTAGCCACAAAATTGCCTGATTCGGATCTGCGTGAAATAGCGATAGAAATAGAGCACGGCGAGCAAATTCTCAACGAGGGCAGACCTATCTGGGAAATTCAAAAGCCCAAAAGCGCAGTCAGTGATTTTACACAAAAGGAAAAGCAAAAGCCTTTTCAACGTAATCCGAAAAGAGAAGCAGGGGGAAATAGAAGTGAATAATCCTTCAGAGTCTACCGTCCTGCTACCGATATCTTTGTTGGGAAACGGCACTCCAGAGATTGAGTCCTTCCCGTCCTATTTGCATCGTGTTGCTTATGATCATGGTGTTTATGTGGGTGTGTTGATTCGATATTTGTACAGACATGAAAGAGTGATGGGTTCTGATGACTTGGAGCGGGAGGAGCCTAAATACTTAAACCCCAATGAGTTGGTTCACCCGTACGGTACAACGAATATGCTGGTCTCGTTATTTGAGCGAGCAACGGGTCAATCTTTAGCAGCGAGCACGTTACAATTTTTAAACGGACCAATCGGTCGATCATCAGGTGAAATTGTTCAGGGCTTCCGTTGGTGCCCTGAATGCTTCAGAGAGATGATCGCGTTAGGTCATCAGCCTTACTTCAAGTTGATTTGGCATACGTCAGCTGTGAAAGCTTGCCCTATTCATCGGACACCACTGGCGAGCGAGTGCCAGAATTGTGGGTGCTCACAAAAGACTTATATTCGTAAATATCCAATTGAATGTTGCCAGGAATGTGGAGGGTCTTTGGCTAAACGGCACAAAAAATTATTACATTCAGAACTCAGCAAATCGTGGATAGATATTGGGTTTGATGTGATTCAGTTTTTCAGGGATATGGCCAGCAATAACTACCAACCACTGCCCATGGATGGGCTTCAAAAATCACTGGATAAAATATTTAACTTCTACTGGAGCAAAGGCCGAGAGGAGGACTTTTATAATCTCCTATCCCGTGATGAATTATTGTTAGCTATAGACGGAGAGCATCGCCTCAGCTTCCTATCGGTCAGGAGAGTTGCTCAACGAGTAGGAGTTCCTATCTATATGTTGCTCAGTGGGCAAGCCGAGTTTTCAACAGAGATGCTTGAATTAAAGTGCATCAGAAAATTACCTGATGGTTTGTTGGAGGTTAATAAAAAAACCAAAAAGGATCATATTGCTATCTTATCTAAAATTCGCCGGTACCTTAGAGGGCGGCAAACGCCGCCCTCTGTTCCTCTGGTTGCAACAGCAGCAGGAGTTTCTATTGGCTACCTGGAATACCGTCACCCTACGCTGGTGGCTGAGTTAGTCGCCAGGCATCAAGCCCATGAGCATCAGCAAAAGCTAAAGAGGGTTTACTATGCCCAAAGTGCCGCGCTGCAGTTTTTCCTGGATGAGAAATATTCATCTATTTCTAAGTCGAGGAAGCAGGCCTACAAAACGGTTAGAAAAGAAACTGGGCTGCCTAAATTTTTGTTGCAGCGAGCAGTAAAAATTGCCTATGCTGCGATTTATATGGACTAATTACTCTTCTCTATTCTTAATATAAACAGTAATTCTTCACAGGCTCATTATTGTTTTATAAAGTACTCGTTTGAGCCTGTGAATGCATACAAATATTTTCTCAATGAGAAATATTATCTGTTTAATGTAAAGTTTTATATAGGGTTACTTCATATCAATTCATGAAAAAATTTCTCTGATTCTTGCATGAACTCCGGGTAAATCACCACGAAGGCTTAGCTCATTGAAAAAATAAAATCCCTTCTCTGTTGGTTTAACTAATAGTGCAGAATATCCTTTGATCGAAATCGTTTTAGCTCCGTTATTTACCTGTAGAGACAATTGATTATCGTCAATTGAAAATTCACACTTTAAGTTGTCCAACTCTAGGTAACTAAAAAGAGCCTTGAACATTGCTTTCTGCTCTTCAATTGAGCCAATAGATGGAATTTCACCGGCAATAGCGTAACGTAAAAAAGAAGCTGCCAATTTACGATCTAGTAGACGTTTTAAATGTTGATTATAGAAGTGATCTAAGCACTCAGTACATGATGTATTACAGTCACACTCTTCAAGTATTTTTAATGCATCTTTAATTATTTCCTCAAAATACTTAGCTGCTAACTCCGAATATCCGGCTCCACCAGATAGCGTGTCGTATAAATAAATATCCAGTGAAATTGAATCATCAATATTGTTAGGAGGGACTAATCTGTGACCACTGCCAAATTCAGTAGGATCTAGATCTAATTGTCTGTGTCGTGACGCGGCTAATCGCAACGCCTCTGCAATGGAGTGAGCGGCTCCCTCTAAAACCCTGACGGTAGAGCCACTTTGCAAATCGGTAATAAACGGGTTTGAAATTTGAAAACGAACCAGCAACAAATCGGTTGAAAAATCAAACCATAGAAAGACATTTTTGAATTCTCCATCACAGTGCTCTCCTGCATCCTTATGCTTAGTTAAATAAGGTCTCTTATGCTTCCCATCAACGACGTTGCCGTCATTTACGTGAGCACAACCACATTTATTACAGACATAAAATCCCATGGATTCATTTATATCTGCAAGCCCTTTATTAAGAGTAATAAGACGTTTATCAGTAGCATATGTGAATTTTAAATTGGTATTAATAGCATTAAAGTTAAAAATTTCACCATCTACTGGCTGTGGAAATTGAGCCATTGTGGCATAGGTGATTTCTTGTTCTCTGTCGTCTTCTGGTAGATCCTTTGCTTTTTCAGGGCCAAATATTTCAGGTTGTATTACTAGTTTGTTTTGAAGGGCTCCACTGCATACAGGACAATCTGATGGAGGATTGCCTTTTGTTCTGGGGTCTCGCACGTAGGGGCATCTGGTGCACATTACCAAAATTTTAGAGTCCGAGAATAGTTTTTCAGAACGGTTTAAATCCGAATATATAGCACTTGCAAATACACCTCCAGATCGATAAGTCTTTTTATTAATAATAACTAATCGTCCGGGAGCATATTCACTCAATGCTTGATTGGTTGACTGCTGTGGCATTTGTTCAGTGCGAACTTCCCATTTATGAAGCCTTTCTACTAAAAAACTACATAATGAAGTAGGAAATGCATATGAAGGAAGAAGCGAATGAAAGAATAAGTATTCTAGTAAATCCTCCTGCTCAAAAATAATATCATCTTGATCTTCTAAACTATCATCAACTCGAGTAAGCTCATCCTGTACCTCTTTTTTAAGAGTCGCAAGTTTGTTCAAAAACTCTTCTGCAATTAGCATAACCCAATTTTCCAAGGGTCCGCTCACATTTAAATTCTTAGGTATCCATGCTGTTATTACGGTGCGTAAATTGTGTGGGGGTAAAATTAACTGGCCTTTTATCCATGCAGAAAAGGAGTCGAAATTCACTTCGCTTGAGACTTCACTAAAGAAATCTTTTGTTTTACCAAATGCTTTACCTAGATTAGATGAGTCTGCTCCAAAACTTGAAAATTGATGAAAAAATGTCTGTAGCAGGAACGAGTGAACATGACGTTTTGCAATTTTTGGATTATCTGTTTTTAGTTCTGGGCTTCGAGGATCTCCGCTAATAATTTTTTTAGGATTTAAAAAATAAAAGCTATCGTGAGGTCCATTTTGCGAGAAAGTAACAACCGACGAAACCGCGGCTCCTCTTCGGCCTGCTCTACCAGCTCTTTGTTGATAATTTTCACGTTGCGGAGGGACATTTCTTAGTGCAACTGCCACTAAGGAGCCAATATCTATTCCTACTTCCATCGTCGTCGTACAGCTGAGAACATCAACGGGTCGATCCTTTTTATTTATAAGAATATCTTGAAATCTAAGCTCATGCAATTCAGTGGTTGAGTGAACACTTTTTCTATCTCGATTAGATAATTGCGCTGTATGCTCTTCGGCACTAAGATTGTAAATAGATGATTGATCCTGAAATACGTTTTCAATAGGAGTGCGCCAGAATGATTTTCTAGCCGACAGATATTTGTCATCTTTCATCACTTCTCGAAGATGAGTTTCCCCACAGAATATACAGCCGTTTCGGAAACTAACGGGAATTAAATAAGTGCACCCTTTACACTGAAACCAAGTTTTATTTAAATCGATATTCAATTTTACACTGTTTGGATTTACATAGAAACCGCCTTTGTCAGTTGTGAAAACAGATTGAAATTCTTGTTCAATCGTCTCTATTGTTTTGGAATCAACCGAAAATCGTCTTTCTAAGCTTTGCTTAAATATTTTTGAAAACTTTCCTTTAGAGCCCCATCCTCCTTTGCTCCAAAACCCCGCTGCTCGTTCCCTCAGATAAGAGGGGATATCTGGATCGAAAGCATATCCACTCAATAACTCTTCGAGCCAGCTTATAGAAAGCGCATACAATTCGTCTGAGTTAAAAATGTTCTCAAATTTTTTCGTGAGCTTCTTTAAAGAATTTTTTGTTGGAGCTACATGGCCAATTGTTGTTCCAAATAGTGAGTAGTAACTACTACAAAGTAATTTTAATAATGCTATCTTATATCTAGAAGGGGCGGTGCCAGGAGAATAGTGATCATCCAATAAAGATCCTAGATCAGAATTTTCATTTTCAAGCGATTCTATCTGCTTATCTATAGCCTCTGATTCAACATCAAACATTGAAAGATTATTTTTCCTTAGCGTCTCTAAAAAAGCTAAATATAACAACTCCGTTGGCTTAGGCTCTAGGTTTAGCTTGGATAAGTCATCGGCAGCCAATGCTATCGCTTGTCTAAAAACATCTAATTCCATGTCTCTTGGCATATCTCGCGCTAGTCGAGCAGCCTTTTGTCTACCATCAGAAAAAACTAAAACTTTTCTGCCTGCATTCGGGAAGGCCCGATCTGCAGGTTTAGTAGGTGATTGCGACTTTAATTGTGTACGAACTAATGCCGAAAACGGCGCTTCGCCTTTTGTCTTATGATCCATTATCTTGGATGGTTCTTCGGGAGAGGCGGAAGTTTTTCTACAACAAATTGGACAAAAGTTAAAAGTTAAGTTCTGTTCGGTGGAGAGATCCTTGTCTGGAATCCACACGGATCGAAAACCTAAGAGATTATTAGGGTGTGAAAATGATAAATTCCCGGTTATTAAGTGAAGCCATGCTTCTCTCACGCGCGCGTTTGGATTTGGTTGGCTCTCCACGAGCATTTCAATCGGATAAAGTTGTCGTTTGTGGTCTTCTATAGAAATTGCATCGGGTTCATGCCATACAAAATCAACTTTTTCATCAATCCACCCTTTTAATAATGCAGCGCCGCAATCTCGGTGTGTGAGAAATTCATAAACCCGCGAATTGGATTGACAATCGCATGAAAGTAATGGTTTTGTATGGTATTTACCTAATAAAGAATTGAAGTTATTTGTTTCGAATCGATTGGTACACGTTGGATCTACACAAGCGTATAAACCAGGTAATCCTCTATAGAATAAGTGCAAGCGAGAGGGCATGAGTATCCGGCCATCGCTTTTTCGCTTAGCAATTGAACATAGAACTAGTAGAGCATCTAAAGCCATCTTCGCCGTTTTGTCTTGACTTGAAGGAAAAATCAAGCCTTGTAAAATCTCTAGGGAAGATGCTTTCCCCATGACATTGTTAATTAACAAATTGGCAGGACCGAATTCATTAAGCGCGGAAAAAAGAAAATCTGGCAAATCAGCTTTATCATTGTCTTTTACTGTCCATCCTAAATTATTCGCGAGATGCTGGATGGTTTGTATGGCTGATTGAGGATCTAATACGCTATTAGTTAGCGACCGAATATCACATGAGGCTAACGAATTTGTTTCTGCGTCTGTCGCAGATCGACCAATCTGACGTTTTTCGGGCGTGCCAGTGATAACTTTAAAATCATGAGCGGCATCATCAATTTGCCCAGTTAAATCCTTTGCGAACTGGCGAATATCAGCTTTTGCATTTTCATCAGACCCCAAGCTTGCACTCGTTAGTATGCAACGCATGCGGTCTCTGGAGATCCCTAGGCGTGACATAAGTCGTCTGATTAAAAAAGCAACTTCTGCTCCGCCAGCACCTCTATACATATGGGCTTCATCAAGAACTAGGATAAGTTTATTATTTTCGTCTTCAGCTAACCATTTTGCCGTCTGATCAAACAATGACCGTTCAATAGGGCGGAGCAGCATATATTCGAGCATCGAATAATTTGTGATTATTAAATCTGGGCACTCTACTTGCATTTCATGCCTAGTCATTAATTCTGCATCGGAAGTTTGAGTTAGAAAGCGCTTCTTCCAATGCTGCCAAGTGTGGGTTTTTCCATCCTTTTGGACTTTCTCTTCTTTAACTCCTTCATTGTAAAAACCAACCAAGTCCTTAGCTGGCCAACGCCCCATATTTATGAGTTTTGATTTAATGGCCGGACTACTTTCAATTTTTAAGTAAAAATCATCAAAAAGAGAAGCGATATTCTCTTTATCTTTTTCATTTGTACGTGGACCAGGGTAAGGTGTTCTTCCTATATAGCTTCCAAAACGTAAAGGTCGAACTCGCTTACCTCGAATGATCTTATTTACATTCTCGTTGCCGATCAGCCTGCGAATACGTGCCATTTGATCGCTAACTAACGCATTCATTGGATACAGCAATATGGCCCTGCAACCAGGCAATGAGCTGGACCCTTGTTCTTTATTACACTCCATTGCTAAATTCCCTATTATTGGCATCAAGAAACTCTCTGTTTTTCCTGAACCGGTGCCCGTAGCGATAACAAGGTCTAAGTTTTCAGCGCCAAAAAATGCCTCCAATGCTTCGGCTTGATGTTTATAAGGTTTTGGGTATAGCCCTGAATTTTTTTCCTGTTTAGATATTAATGTTAACGCTTCTTTTACTGGCCCCGGGATATTCAACTCTGAGTAGCCATCAACCTGTTCATAAATTGGTGTAGCTTCAACAAAAGCTTCTTGTGCAATAACTCCGGGGGTTTTCAATAATGCTCTTCTCTCACTAATCAGTCCTTCATCTTTGATGTGGTATTGAGCCTCGATATATTGCAACAATGCAGAGTGCAGTCCATTTGATACATCATGAACGCCTAATTTCTCATTCTCATAACGCTCGCTCATGTTTTAAACTCCTGTCTGATTTGTTAGCTCAAAGCCCATGTGATTAAAAAATAATTTAATTAAAGGAAACAATTTAAATGGGAATCTATATTCTCTCGGCCATTTACTTCTTGCTAAATATGGATCTGTCCAGCCATAGCTCATAAAGTTGCATTCGGGGGATGGTATCGGAAATGGAATGCTCACATATATCAGTTCTCCGCTGATTCGGAGCTTTACTTGTGGTCGGGACTTGCAAATCGATGCTTGCAATCTTCGAGCAGAATCTTTATCAATTTCTATGCTCATTGCTATTTTCGACACTCCAGTATTATCAAAAGATCTTATACCAAGGCCATAGGAAAATGTTTTTTTCTTATAATCGCCTACTTGAATTCTAAATAAAACATATGAAAACTCCTCTCGACAATCACTTATATTAACCCATCGGTTTGATTCATACACAGATACGTTATCTCCAATATCTATAGATAGCATTTTTGGTATGGAAGCATTAATAAACGCAGTTGACCATAAGCTAAAGTTGCTATAACAAAATTTAACTAAATCTACAAAGCGTTGTTTAGGTTGAGAGTTAATGTAGGTCTGAGTCCTGATGTTGCAGGAAATTATTCGAGCTCGGCCATAAAAGCTTATAAAAGCTCGAATGTCTTCCGGAAACATTTGTATTGGTCCTCCCCCTACAATTAAAAAATGTGAAGGGTCAATTTCTATCAATCGCTGAGGGGCCAAACTCCAGCCGTTTTCTATTTTTATTAGATCACTGATTTCGTGAAGAATATTTAGTTCGTCTAAGGCATCATACCGTTCAACAACAGAATCTTTGAATATTTCTCCCATGCGAACTCTTGCTGCTTGCGTTACACGATAAGTTGGAACAGAGTTTTTTTTAGCTGGAAATTTTTTACTATTCATTATTTCCAGAGCTATTGTTGCACGAATATATTCAGATATTATGGAAATAGTAATTGCGTCGACATCATTGTGAAAATTAAAATTCGTACTTATTGATGAAAGCAATTTTTCACAATTTAATATTTCCATATTAGTGCTTCTGCAAGTTAGCTAATAGCTTATTAACAATTTCGTTATTGATTGAATCTGGCATATGTTTCTTGAGAGATGCTTGAAATTCATTAACGTCCAGATCGCTAGATGCAGCCCAAGGCAATATCCATCCTATAGCAATCGAATCTATTATTTGATCAGGCTCTTTGTTTTCAATTTGAAACAACCAGAATAGGGCTCGAATCACAATCCACTTTCTTAACTGCGTTATAGGCATGCTTAGGGCGCTTACCGCGGTTTCAGCTTCTAAAAGGTCTGATGCACTATACGTATTTGCTTTTTTTGAAAATGGGAAAAACAAATTTCCTGGTGCAACATTTTTCAATTTTGGCCTTCCCCATCTCATAATATCCGTGTTCAATATCGGACCCAGTTCTAGTAATGGGCGACAATCGATATGGGTAGAGGGGCCGTCTACCCATGTTGCAATAAATGGGACTTTATTATTCGATTCATCACCTTCCAATTGTCTGCTTACTATCAAGTTTCTTATGTGGTCGCCGTAGATCTCGAATGCGGATCTATTGACTCCCTTTAGGTATATGCCACGGATATCAGCATTTTCGTATTGAATTTGGTGTAGCAGGTCTTCGCTAATTGAGCTGTCGCACAATCCGAGGGGAATATGCCAAACTAGATGATTTCCGGAGAATAGAGTACGTGAAGTTACATCCGCCAATATCTCAGCCAAGGAGCCACAGAATTGAACAATCTGACCCGAGAAAACTGACGCAGCTACGATGCCAGAAATAATCTCAGCATCTAACCTATTTATACCTATGCGATGAAAGTTTTCTGATAATAGCTTGGCCGTATCATCAATATTTTCTAAATTTTTAATCGCTGTATCTTGAGAATAAAAATTCTTGTTAATTTTAAATGGCTTTGAATCTGCTCGATGTATGGTTTTTTCGATCTCGAGTTTTTTCGAGGTTGCCTCTTGCATGAGGGCTACATTTTCAGAGATAGCTACAATTTTTTCTTCAAACTCTGCTAAAAATTTTTCTACCACATCCAATCTTTCTATGTTTTCAGATGTTGTAGATGATATCAGATCAACGTCTACACGTTTTAAATTGATTTCTTCTATTTTTTCTAAAATTACTTCGTTTTGATTTTCAATTTTTTTATACGTTATAGTGGCGCTTTCTGTAATTGATTTTAAGCTTTCCTCAAAAACTGATTTGCTTACGAAATCATCTGAAGCGACTTCATTATTGCTGCTTGATATAATTTTACGTAGATCTGCAATATCTGATTTTAGTTGGCGGATATTTCGCCTCTGCTCTAAAAAATCATCACTAGGTAAGCTAGATATTAAATCCATTGCGGCTGTAGAAAGTGAAAATCCGCTAAATTCCATTAGCTTAAATGCATCTGAGTTTGA
This sequence comes from Cellvibrio sp. GW822-FHT04B05, assembly GCF_058800985.1. Taxonomy (NCBI): domain Bacteria; kingdom Pseudomonadati; phylum Pseudomonadota; class Gammaproteobacteria; order Cellvibrionales; family Cellvibrionaceae; genus Cellvibrio; species Cellvibrio sp. GW822-FHT04B05. The sequence continues at coordinate 58,900 of NZ_JBXAMU010000007.1, forward strand.
GCAGCCATCAGGCTCACAAGTATTTATAAAATTTTTCAATAATTCAATTTCAGTTTTTGAATCAAAAGTTATTTTCTCTGGTTCGCCATTAAATAGATTTTTATAATTGACTCCGACCCACATTAACCAAATCATTCCCAGGGCTGACCATTCCCGTTCGGCGTAATTTGTTTCAATATTTGAATGCGTTAGCATATGAACTAATTTTTTTAATCTCTCTTTGTGTTCTCTTGCGGACTTACTTTTAAATCCATCTACTTTAGGTAGAAAATTAGATATAATTTTTTGTGGGAATTTTTCCAAAAAAATTAGAATATTTGAAGATCCTAAAGCCGTGATTCGGATTTTCGCTTCTTTAGAGTAAATTAAACCCATTGTCATCCCTTTTTTTATTTGTCAATTGAATTAGTTCTTTTTCGATGCTCATATACAGCGGTTTGGATTTGGCGATGGGTTTGCATTTTGTAAATGCTTCAATAAGCTCTGAATCAGTTAAGCATGCGATAGCTTGGGGCCACTTTGGCTGGGTGGGTAACATCGAAAGGTATGCTGTTATGGCTCTCTTTACGGAAGAGTTAAGAGTTGCCAGTGTGTTTTTTTGTGTTCTGGCAGGTATTAATAGCCGCCCCAAACTATCGAAATCTAAAAGAAAATCCAAATAAACTTGATTAAGCTTAGTTAATATCTTCTTCATAGAATCTTCTCCTGATTCACGAAGAATCTCTTCGTCGCGCCAAATCCCATGCTTACCTATGTATACTTTTCCGATGCAACCATCAGGAAATATAATGGAATTCAAAGTGAGTTCATCATCCCTAACTCTATTAAATATTTCATAAGCATCAAGTGAATGAACGTTTGCACAAACTTTGCTTCCATCCCTTTTTTGGGCTTCTAATACTACAGTGGGAAGTTCCAATTCTTGGATCTCTAAATCGTATTCGACATTGGCTATAGTCGACGATTTCAAACATGAAACGTGTAATTGCTTTTTGTTCTTAGAAGGTATGCTTAAAAATCTATTTGTATCTGAAGAAATATCAAGTTGTATTGAGTCTTCATCATCAAAATTCAGTAAAACTGGGGTGGAATATAATTGGCCAGTGCTTTCTGCCCCACTTAAGCAAAATATAATACATTCATCTTTTAATACCGATGCGCTTTGAGCTGTCTGTCTTTTAATGAGTGGAGGCCAAACAGGGATTAATGTAGGATTTAATTTTTTAAAGGAAAGTTTTGTAAAATCCTCTAGCCATATCTGAGTTTTATAGTCCACTTTTCCTGGTAGCGTTATTAATACACCTGCCCAGCCATTTCTTTGAATCAACTCTTCAATAATAATATTTTTAGGAAATTCCACTTTTTTGCTTGATCTCCAAATGAATGCATAAGTGCAATTCACTTTCAAATATGCAGATCTGCAAGCACCGCCATTTCCAATTTTCTCAAATGGGCCGAATGAATTTACCGTGCTTAAACTGAGAGCCTCAAAATAGGGGCTCAGTAACTGAGCCAGCGGCCCGTTATCCGGTAACCATTCTATTAAGTATGGTTTTGTTTGAGGGTCAATAATTATTTTTCTTATAATTTCATTATTTCCATGTAAGTCTATGGTTTGCATCCTGCCTTCCATGGACACAAAAATTTTTCCTGCACGAATTTTATTTACAGGCAATTTGAGATACATGCTCCAGCCCCGTGGTGGGCCGAAGCTTGATATTTGAATTTCCAATTCTAATTTTGGTGTTAATTCATATGCGGTATATTTTTCTGAATTAAATTGTTGATGTTCAGAATAAATATAATTATCGCAATCAGGACTTCCCATGCCTTGTAAGTGTGCAAAATATGGATCAATAATATTTCCAGCCCTTAGTGAGACTGGAGCTTTGCAAATTGGACATATATAGGCAATTCCATGAATTGCTTTCTCAGCACTTACGGGCGTGTCAAGCGAATATCGTCTTATGGCATATTTCATTTTCGGGTTTGCCCGACTCTAGTATTAAAGAAGACAGCTGATATCAGAGTGTGTTATTTCCTCTCTTGGCTTTCCTAGTTCAATTTGATTCTTCATCATCTCTGCGCTCCATTGTTTATAATCAGGCTGATTGCGAGCGCGAGCGATTAGCCAGCGATCTGCAGCCAATGAGCTAATTTCCGCAACCGTTTTGAGGGAACTTACATCCGGCGATCCAGTTCCTCCTCTTAATAAATCGATAGAGTTTTCGGCGAATAATGAAATGAAAACCTCTCGTCTGATACCATGTTTTAAAGTTGTTCCTCTAAAACCAAGGGCTTGAAGGGCAGCTTTAATGGTTCTTATTCTCCAATTGGAACCTTGACCAAAAGAGTGTAGATCGGCATAGCGGTGATCAATTATTCTTAGATAGTTTCGTAATTCTAAGAATAAATCATCTGGAACATGAAAATGGCCCCATCCCGTGCTAAAACCAATTCTCTCAAAAAAGTCTATTCCCTCTATTTTTAATCTGTTATATACGGAAGATTTCCCCATGGAAGAAGATGTAGTTACGGCTAGTAGTTTTGCTTGTTTTTGTCGATTCGAAATAATTCCTACAGAAGATCCATATTTTTCGGAAAATTCATTATATATTTCAGCGCTACGGACGAGGCATGCTATGAGTTTTCCTCCTAGTAACATGTTATATGGTGGAATGGCGCCCAGCACGTATGCATCCATTACGTTAACCAATCGTTCGCTTCGGTCTTTGCCTTCCCATTCAATAAAGTTATCTCGAGCAGAAAGATTAAAAACTGGATCGCCTATCGCGATTAATCCAATTAGTTTTCCATTATTGTCATCCCAAACTAGAAATCTTAATCTTCTTCCGAATCCGCTTGAAACCGGTACTGACCAAGTTAGCGATGCGAGCTTAAATAGCGCAGATTGCCAAGTATTTCCATCAATTCGTTCCAGGCGAGGCTTTATATTATTAACATCTACCTCTGAACCGTTGGCAAAATATTTCTCAAGTTTGCAGTAGTTTTTCATCAAAAATTCAGTGTTACGAATAACAATCTGCTTTCGCTGAGAGGCATGAAGTTCGCGTATAATTTCCTTGGAGGTGCCTGGCGGCTTCAGTTCTCCATCACCATCGCGCGTAAATCCCAGTAATGATAAATGAGAGCGAATTTTTCGTTTCAGATAAACTTCCTTTGGGTTTATATGAATTATACTTCCGTTATTTTTATTTGCCATGATGTTCTCATTTCTAGGTTTTCTGTATTTTTAAATTTACTAAAATTCAAAAATTATTCTGATAAATTAATTTTTTACGCTATGAATGTTCTATTATTTAATAATCGCCCCAAACATTTGCGGAGCTCGCATCATAGAAAAAAACATTTAATGGATTTTTATTTTTTCTTAATTGGGAAAAGCTCTGAGCAGTCTCAATTAAATTTTGATTGGCACTCGATTCGGGATCGCCATAAATGCTTATATATAAATTAGTTATTTTCCCTTTGATAATTGCACTAAATATATGCTTGTCAGAGTCGCCAAGTGAATGACCATAAACAAATAGATTTCCCCCAATTCCACAGAGACTTCTATAACCTCTAGATAGATAATCACTATGTTTAATTCGGGTTAGCTTGCTAATACTAGTTCCTTCCGCCACAAATACAGGATAAAGCTCTTTTGAAAGAGCTTCGCTTACTTGATCAATTATTCTGGTTCCTGTCTTGCACCATGTGTACTTTTGTAACTCCGCCCCTGCGTCAAATAGATGAAGGGCTCCGTGCAGATAGAAAATATTTTGATTGTATGCATTTTCAATATCCCAAGTTACATAGTCCGCCTTATCATTGCCCGAAGAACGAAAGCCATCATCAAATCTTGTTGGTGGTTCTTCAGTTGGATTTGACCTATCATTCATTAATACCCAATAAAGAAGAAGGTCGTAGTTTAGGCTATAAATTTTGTCGAACACACTTAGAAATCTACGACAGGCTGTGTATCTTTCTGTTTCAATTTCTGATGGCATAGCCGGGTGGCTATGAGCAATGGTGGCCACTAATAACTCGCGCAATTCATTGGCATTGTTTAAAAGGCATTCAGCCAATTCATTGTGTTTGGAGTAGAGACCTACCAATTTGGAGGCTTTTATTAATCCATCCATTACGATTTCGAAATCTTCAGTTCCAAGAGCATTGAATGCGCTCCTGACTTGCGGAGATAGCTTTTCGAATCTAGCTGCTTCAAACAGGGATTTATATGAAAAAATCTTTGGGAGACAGGCTTGACTAAATCCGTTCCCTAAGAGCAATCTGGGTTGCGATTTGCAGTTTTTTAATGCTTCGCTAAATGTGTATAGCTCCATTTCAAATCCTAGATTATTTATTCTATTCCGGTTTTCAGTTCCAATTCATTTTAGTCTTTTTAAACTCTGCTCCCTACATTTTCTGCCCTGAAGATGAGAGCGGCTTCGTCTAAGTAATTCACTTCGAGGTAAATTTGGTTTGTTTAGCTAATGTCTCCCAGAGTTAAATCTGGAGCATACCTTTGGCGTGCCGTGTTGAATGGCTTTGCTCTTGCCCATTTCACGGGTAACCGCTTAGTCTCAAATATACATCTTAGTCCAGCTACTCGCCAGTTACAGGGCATTACGGATTGTTAATTATAATGCTCTAATTACCTTTAAAGTTGACGCAAATGACGGTGATTTGACCTCACCTTTGAGCCAATTATTTTCATAACTTCGGATATGGGGATTAATAGGAAATGTATTTGAGTTTCAGATCGTAAGTTGATAGTGGTGGGGGGATGAAAAACGTTGAATAATCGATTCTAAATTAGCTTTAGAGATTGCCAACTTATCTAGCATTGCTAGCAAAGAGTGGCAGTTACTGCCAAATTACCCCAGCAAGAACACTGGTGTGTTTTGGATCAGTAAAGATGGTGGGCCCAGCTGGACTTGAACCAGCGACCTGCCGATTATGAGTCGGATGCTCTAACCAACTGAGCTATAGGCCCTAAAAGGATGTGCAAGGTGCAGCTTGCGAGTCGCGCATTATAGAGACTTGTTTAGGATGTGGCTATAGCCTTGGGCGAGCTATTCAAGGTGCTTGTAATCTGTTGATTGCCCTAAAAATAAAACCCGCACATGGCGGGTTTTATTTTATCTGGCAGTTGGATAATTAATAAGCGGATTTTTAATCATCAAGGAAACTGCGCAGATGATCCGAGCGTGATGGGTGACGTAATTTCCGCAACGCCTTGGCTTCGATCTGACGGATACGTTCGCGTGTTACGTCAAATTGTTTGCCCACTTCTTCCAACGTGTGGTCAGTGTGCATATCAATGCCGAAACGCATACGCAATACTTTGGCTTCACGTGCGGTGAGGCCGGCAAGTACTTCGCGTGTCGCTTCCATCAGGCCTTCCATTGTCGCTGACTCTACCGGGGAAATAATGGTGGTGTCTTCGATAAAATCGCCCAGATGCGAATCTTCATCGTCGCCGATTGGCGTTTCCATGGAGATAGGTTCTTTGGCAATTTTCAACACTTTGCGTACTTTATCTTCCGGCATTTCCATGCGTTCGCCGAGTTCTTCCGGCGTTGGCTCGCGTCCCATTTCCTGCAGCATCTGGCGCGATACGCGATTGAGTTTGTTGATAGTCTCAATCATGTGTACTGGAATACGGATGGTGCGTGCCTGGTCAGCAATGGAACGGGTAATCGCCTGACGAATCCACCAGGTTGCGTAGGTAGAAAATTTGTAACCGCGACGGTATTCAAATTTATCCACCGCTTTCATCAAGCCGATGTTGCCTTCCTGGATCAGATCGAGGAATTGTAAACCGCGGTTGGTGTATTTTTTCGCGATAGAAATAACCAGGCGCAAGTTCGCCTCAACCATTTCTTTTTTCGCACGACGTGCACGTGCTTCACCGATCGACATGCGACGGTTGATATCTTTAATGCTGGCGAGGCTCAGGCCGCTTTCTGCTTCGATTTGGGCCAGCTGCTGTTGGGCAGCTTGTACATCGGGCAGTACACGCTCGAGTTTATCGGCGTGTTCAACCTTGCCTTTAAGATAATCTGGCAACCAGGCTTCGTTGGTCTCGTTGCCAGGGAATTCTTTAATAAACGTTTTGCGTTGCATCTGGGCTCTGCGGGTACACAGATCCATGATGAGGCGCTCTTGTCTGCGTACAGTGTCGAGCATAACGCGCGCTTTGGTGTAAATTGGATCGAACTGACGGGTCGGCAGTTTGAAGAATTTGAACAAGTCGCCAAGCGCAGACAATTCTTTTTCGGCTTGCTTGCTGCCGTAACCGTATTTGGCGAGCGTCTTGGTGGTTTTGTCTTGCTGTTTTTGCAGCTCTTCAAAACGAATGCGCGCCTCTTCCGGGTCTACGCCCGAAATGGCTTCTTCTTCATCTTCTGTTGCCGCTTCTTCCTCTTCGTCATCAGCTGCAGGTTTCGCACCGGCAACAGCAACAGGAATTTCCTCAACTTCAGCGAGGGTGGCGGGAATATCTTCTACCGGGTCAAGCCAACCAATGATGACGTCGGCAAGGCGACGCTCTTCTTTGGCGACCAGTGCGTACTCGTCGAGAACTTGTTGCACTGCACCAGGCCAGTAGGCAACGGCATGCATAAGCTCGCGCACACCTTCTTCGATGCGCTTGGCAATAACGATTTCGCCTTCGCGGGTCAACAGCTCAACTGTGCCCATTTCGCGCATGTACATGCGCACCGGGTCGGTGGTGCGACCGGTTTCTGTTTCTACGGCGACGAGTGCGGCAGCGGCTTCGGCGGCGGCGATTTCATCCGCAGCAGAGTCACCGTCGGTCATTAACAGGGTGTCGGCGTCGGGCGCTGTTTCGTAGACGCGGATACCCATGTCGTTGATCATCTGGATGATGTCTTCGACCTGATCCGGATCAGAAATGTCTTCCGGCAGGTGATCGTTTACCTCGGCATAGGTCAGATAACCTTGCTCTTTACCGCGGGCGATCAGTTCTTTAATACGGGACTGTTGCTGTTGGACGTCTTCAGACATTCGAAACCCTATTTAAAACCTGATGAGTGAAATGCAAAGCCCGAAATTATACTCCACTTGCTTGGGTGGATTCTAGGCGAATGGTTGGTGATGCCCTATTCTTCGGCTGGTTATGCCTAAATTGGGTTGTTTTTGATCAGCACAAGGGCTTATTGCTGCAATTTTGTTGATAGCGCAGCGCGTACCAGCTGGTCGCGCTCTTCTTTGGTGAGTTGAGTTAAGTCGGCATTTTTCAGTTTTGCCAAGGATTCTGCCGTTTTTTTCTGATTTTGCTGTTGACGCAGTTTCTCCATGGCGTCGTTGAATGCCGCTTGGGTGTCGTAATCTGCTTTTGCAGGTTTATCTTGTCGGCTTTGGGTTAAGGCGTTTGCCGCTTGTAACAAATCATGGCCGGCGACAGCAGCAAGTCGCTCGGTATTATCCGCGCCGTAAATGCCCCTCCAGTAACCAATCAAATGCGAGAGGTTGTAGTGTGGACGTTCGTGTAACACTTTCAGCAGGCGCCCCAGCATCAGGCAGTCGCTATCTGCTTCATCGATCAGCCATTCTTCATGGTTTGGCTCAAGGCTTGCCAGTGTTGGATAGGTCAGCAAGAGTGCCAAGGCCTTGCGCACCGGTGGCATCAAGTATTTGCTGGCAGCGCGCGCCTGTAATTCCGGCTGATAGGTAGTATTGATGGCTTTGCGGTGCGTACGTGGCTCTTCGTAAAACTCATGGTAGTCCGCAGGTGGCAGCTCCTGCGGGAAATCACCGTATTCCTCATAGGCTGCTAGCGGAGGGTGGTCCCATTGCAGTTCGGTTTTTTTCGGTAGCGCAACCTTGGGTACAGTTTCTTCTGTTTTGATTGGGGTTTGCGGCGCAACGAAGAGTGGCTGCATCTCGCCTTTGTTTTGCTGCTCCAGAATCAACTCTTGCAGGATAGTGCGATTCAGCCCGGTTCGAGTGGCAAGGCTTTCGAACATCAACTCGCGGAATACACCTTTGGGCAGGCGATCCAATAGCGGTGCGGCGCGCTTGCTAAACGTGGCGCGGCCTTCCATGGTGCGAATGTTTAATCCGTCGGCGACCGCATCAAATAAATAATCCTCAAAGGGTACGGCCAGTTCGATCATCCGCTCGAACTTATCGGGACCGATCTGGCGCACCAGCGTATCCGGATCTTCCCCTTCGGGCAGGAACAGGAATTTCACCGTGCGGCCGTCGGTCATGGTATCGAGCGATGCTTCCAGTGCGCGATGGGCAGCGCTGCGGCCAGCTTTATCACCATCGAAGCAGAACACCACTTCGTTGGTGTATTTAAAGGCGCGGTCGAGATGATCGGGACCACATGCAGTTCCTAAGGTGGCGACGCCGTAGCCGATACCAAATTGTGCCAGGCTGACCACATCCATATAGCCTTCAACCACCAGCAGGCGCGGCAATTCGCGGTAGGCGAGGCGCGCTTCGTAAAGGCCATAGAGTTCCTGGCCTTTATGGAATACCGGGGTTTCCGGTGAATTGAGGTATTTGGGTTTGTCATCGCCCAGCACTCGCCCGCCAAAACCAATTACCCGTCCGCGGGTGTCGCGAATGGGAAACATAATGCGATGACGAAAGCGGTCGTAAAGTTTCTTTTCCTGTTCCTGATGGATCAACATGCCACCTTCGATCAGCAGGTGCTTGTCTTCATCATTGTGCGCCAGGTTTTTAAGCAGATTGTCCCAGCCGGGTGGTGCGAAGCCGACACCATAAAGCTTGGCGGTTTTGCCATCCAGTCCGCGATTTTTTAAATAATTTACCGCGAGGTGCTTGCTTGGGTGATGCCGTAGCTGTTGCTGGTAAAAACCATCGGCTTTTTCCAGCAAGGTATAGATGCTGCGCTTTTCCTGCTCACGTTTTTCCTGCGCTTCGGTCTGTACTTCGCGGGGAACTTCCAGACCGGTTAAGCGTGCAAGCGACTCGACGGCTTCAGGGAAGCTGAGGCGTTCGTAATCCATCACAAAGCCGAGCGCATTGCCGCTCGCACCGCAGCCAAAACAGTAATAAAACTGTTTTTCGGGGCTTACAGTGAAGGAGGGAGTCTTTTCGTCGTGGAAGGGGCAGCAGGCGCTGTAGTTTTTGCCGGTTTTGCGCAGTTTGACGCGACTATCGACCACATCGACTATATCGAGGCGGTCGAGCATGTCATCGATAAAGCTTTGGGGGATAAGACCGGCCATGAAGTCGTCGCCTGGAAAAGATAGCTAGAAGCTAGCAGTTGACGACTAATTGCTCAACTTGGCTTTAAGCAGCTTACTCACATCGCCCATATCGGCGCGGCCTTGCACTTGTGGCTTGATCAGCGCCATGGCTTTGCCCATGTCGCGCGCTTCAGTGACGGCGGCATCGGCCAAGGCTTTGGCAACTATGGCATCGAGCTCGGCAGCGGTCAGCTGGGCAGGAAGATAGGCTTGAATTTCAGTGATTTCGTAAGCTTCTTGCTCAGCGAGTTCCGGGCGATTGGCGTTGCGATATTGTTGTTCGGAATCGCGACGTTGCTTAACCATTTTGTCGAGCACAGCTAAAGCGCGGGCGTCATCAACGGTGATGCGCTCATCTACTTCGATGCGTTTGAATTCAGACATCACAAGACGCAAAACCGCGACGCGCTCTTTTTCTTTAGCGCGCATCGCGGTCTTTAAGGCATCATTTATGCGGTCTTTTAGCGTTGATTGACTCATGAATCACCGGAGATTGAGTGAACAATTTGGGCACAGGAGTGGAACGCACAACTCGTTAATTGACAGATGCAAACAGCTTAACGAGCGGAACCGGTCAAAACTAATAACAATTACCGACCAGGTCGGCGCGGTTAATTAGTACAGACGGGTAAACTTTTTAGATTCGCGTTGTACCTTTTTAGCATGGCGCTTAACAGCGGCAGCGGCATCACGCTTACGAACGGTAGTTGGCTTCTCGTAGCATTCACGAGCGCGAACGTCAGCCAAAATGCCGGCCTTTTCACAAGCGCGCTTGAAACGACGCAGGGCTACGTCAAAAGGTTCGTTTTCTTTAAGTTTTACTGAAGGCATGCTGTTACCTTTAAAAAGAGAGCTAATAAATGATGTCTTGTGGATAGCGCCAGTGCTTAAACACAGTGAAGTATCCGAGGGGTGCGGATTCTATACGCTTCTTATTGCAGCCGCAACCTTGGGCGCGTGAGAGCACTGGGTTTTCGCGATGCCAGCCTTTATCATAGCGCCCCTGGGATGTCCCCTATGATGGGTGTCCGGATTAGTCATTACCTCCTGCGATGCAGGTGGCCAGAGGTTGGTTTATGCGTGTATTGGGGTTGGAGACATCCTGTGATGAAACAGGTGTGGCGATTTATGACAGTGAGCGCGGCTTGCTGGCACACACGCTTTATACCCAGATCGCACTTCATGCGGAGTATGGCGGCGTGGTACCGGAGCTGGCCTCGCGTGACCACGTGCGCAAATTGCTTCCGCTTATTAATGAAGTCATGGCGGCGAGTGGCTCTACCCCGGCCGATATCGATGGCATCGCCTACACCTCCGGTCCGGGTTTGATTGGCGCCCTGATGGTGGGTGCTTCGCTTGGCCGCTCACTGGCCTATTCCTGGGGAGTTCCTGCGATTGGTGTCCATCATATGGAAGGACACTTGCTGGCCCCGATGTTGGAGGCTAATCCACCGGCTTATCCGTTTGTTGCGTTGCTGGTTTCCGGCGGCCACACGCAGTTGGTAAAAGTCGATGCGCTGGGTGAGTACGAATTGTTGGGCGAATCTATTGATGATGCGGCGGGCGAGGCGTTTGATAAAGCGGCCAAAATGCTCGATCTGGATTATCCCGGCGGCCCACAAATCGCCAAGCTTGCCGAGCAGGGCGTTGAGGGGCGATTTAAATTTCCGCGCCCGATGGTGGATCGCCCCGGATTGGATTTTAGTTTTAGCGGTTTGAAAACAGCGACGCTCACTACCGTCAATGCGAACAAACAACCCAATGGTTTGCCAGATGATCAAACCTGTGCCGATATCGCCAACGCATTTCAAGCTGCCGTTGTTGATACGTTAGTTATCAAATGCAAACGCGCGCTTGAGCAAACAGGAATGAAAACGCTGGTGATTGCTGGCGGTGTTTCTGCCAACAAAAAGCTGCGTGCCGATTTGGATGCGAGCCTTGCGAAAATCGGAGCAAAGGTATTTTACGCACGCCACGAATTCTGTACCGACAACGGCGCAATGATCGCCTATGCCGGTTGCCAGCGCTTGCTTGCGGGGCAACATGAAGGTCTCGCTATCACTGTAAAAGCGCGCTGGCCACTCAATACACTCTCCTCACTTTAAAGAATTTTTTATGGATATTGTTTACATCCGCGATTTGCGTATCGATACGATTATCGGTATTTACGACTGGGAGCGCGAAGTGCGGCAAACAGTGAGTATCGACCTGGAAATGGCAAGCGATATTCGCAAGGCTGCCGAAACCGACGATATCCAATACGCATTGAATTACAAGGCGGTTTCCAAGCGTTTGATTGCCTATGTTGAAAATCGCAATGCGCTTTTGGTGGAAACCCTGGCCGAGGAAATTGCGCAGATTATACAGAGCGAATTTAATGTGCCCTGGTTGCGCTTGCGCTTGAGTAAGCCGGGCGCGGTGCGCGGCGCGCGCGATGTGGGTCTGCTGATTGAGCGTGGCGAGAAACCGGGAGCACTAGCTGAATGACCGCAATTTATTTAAGCCTGGGTAGTAATGTTGATCGCCATAAAAATATTACGGCGGCGCTGGATGCCTTGGCTGCATTGTTTGGTGTTTTGCAAATATCGTCAGTCTACGAAAGTAAATCCGTCGGTTTTGATGGCAGTAATTTTTTTAATTTGGTGGTCGGCGCTAGCACGGAATTATCGATTGCAGAATTATCAGAAACCTTGAAGCGTATTGAAGATGATAATGGCCGCAAGCGCAACGGACCAAAATTCAGTCCGCGTACGCTGGATATCGATATCCTGACCTACGGCGATGTTGTCGGCAATGAAAGCGGGATCGAATTACCCCGCGCTGAAATTACCCAAAATGCGTTTGTGCTGTTGCCATTGGCGGAAATTGCTGCAGAGGTATTGCATCCGCAATTACAAAAAAGCTATCGCGAGTTATGGGCTAGCTACGATCAAGATTCACAATCCTTGTGGTCGATAGATTTTGAATGGCGCGGTAAAAAAATCTCTCCTGCTTAATTTTTCTTTATTTTAAAGCCACTTCTTAAACGCAACAATACCAAACCCCGTTGCAATCACCAGCATCGCACCGAGTGTATAAAAATAACCGTAAGGTGCATGTAGCTCCGGCATGTTGTCAAAGTTCATTCCATAGATGCCGGCGATAAAAGTTAGTGGTACAAAAATCGCGGTAATAACCGTGAGCACGCGCATGGTGCTGTTTAGTTGGTGCGAACTAATCGATAAGTAGCCGTTGATCAAATCGCCACAAATATCGTAGTACATAGTACATAAGCCATGCAGGCGCTCGCAGCGTTCAAATAAATCCTGTAGGCCGTGTTCTATATCGCCATCTTCGTCAATTAGTCGCTGTGGAATATCTTTGAGTAAATTGGTCACCAATTTTTCATGGTAACTAAAAATACGTTTGAGTTTGCGCAGGCGCGATTGGTAGCTGATTAATTCGCGCATCACCTCATCGTTTGGCCGTTCCTGCATGGCATCTTCCAGCTCATTGAGCGATGGCTCAAAGGCGAGGATTGCCTCGAGATAACGGCCAACCGAAAAACGCATGATACGTGAAGCGAGTAGCCCGGGGCTGGCTAATAAATTTTCTTTATGCGCGTTTTCCCAGTAGTGGGCGATGCCTAGTGAATTGCGCGGGTGACAGCTGATCAGGCAACGATCTCCCGCGAAGAGGGCGATTGTCATTTGCTGGATGGTGAGGTCTTTATTAAATTCGGTAATGCCGCGGTATAAAATTAAGGTGTAGTTTTCAAAGGTTTCCGTTTTGGGTGGATGGCGAAAACGTTGTACGTCTTCTACCGCCAGCGGGTGACAGCCCATGGATAACAGAAATTGTTTTTCTGCGGGTGGATCTTCATTGAGTAAATCAATCCAAATGTAACTGTTGTTGTCGCTGCGCCAGCGTTCAATTAACTCGATACCGCCTTCAAGCCGTTCACCATGTGCGGTCAAGAGTTGTGTTCTTATCATTTTTACCATCGCTAAAAATTAAATTGTAATCGAACGACCGCCATCGACAGTCAATATTTGTCCGGTAATGTAGGGGGCACTTTGCGCAAGGAATAAAATGGTCCTGGCGATATCTTGCGCTTGGCCGCGCTGTTGTAGCGGAATGCGCGCGAGCATTTTTTCCTTATTGTCATCCGATAATTTGTCCTCAGGATTTTTATGGGCATCGTCCGGCCAGAGGATTGCCCCGGGGGCAATGCCATTTACACGCACCAAGGGCGCCAATTCCTGCGCTAATGTTTTGGTCAACATTACATTGCCCGCTTTTGCTATTGAGTAAATGCTGTGTTTTTTGAGTGGTTTGTCAGCATAAATATCGGCGATATTAATAATGCAACCATGATGCTCGCTCAAATTGTGTGCGAGTGCTTGCGCAAGAAAAAAAGGTGCTTTGAGATTGGAGTTAATTAAATTATCCCAATCCTCTCCGCTGGCGCTGCCAATCGGCGTCGGGTAAAAACTGGATGCATTATTGACTAGCAAATCGATTCGCTGCCAACGCTGTAGCGCCTGTGTTGCTAAATCGTTTATTTGGGTGATGTTGTTAAGGTCGGCCTGAATGCAGATGGCCGAATTTTCCCGCTCCTCATTCAGTTCCTCCACTAATTCCTGCGCAGCTTTTTCTGAGCAGTGATAATGGATAACCAGATTAAAACCGGCTTGATGCAAGTGCCGAACAATTTCAGCACCTATACGCTTGGCGGCACCGGTAACCAGCGCAACTTTTTTAGGCGTGTGGCAATCGTTTAGAGTCGGTGTAGACATAGGCTTACCTCTGCGTTAGTTATTTGTAAATTATAATCACGCGTTTGGAGGGGTGGGGGTGTTACTTTTTAATTTAAGCAGGTTTTGCAACCGCTGGCGATTTACTTCATCACCAAACACCTGGCCAGTATGACCGCTTTGTTGGATTGCGGCTATATCAACTGTCTGGGCTGCTTTAAGTGCAGCGCGAAAAAAATCTGCCTGTGGATATTCGCGATTTTCAAAACCCGTGCGTCCGCGCGCATCCGCTTCGCAACATAACAAAAATTGTTCGAATCGTTCAGGGCGGCGAAATGCATCGTTAGATTGCAATACTTTTAATATTGTCGCCGGTTTTAATTCCAATGCGCGATGACAATGGGTATGCCACTGTGCGACCATCAATGCCAGATCTTTATAATCTTTGGGCGCAGCTATACGGCCGCACAGTTGTTTAACGAGCGGCAAGCTGCGATCTTCATGGGCGATGTGGCGTGGCCATTCATCGCGCGGTGTGGTGGCTTTGCCCAGATCATGTAACAGCGTCGCAAAGCGAACACAGGTGCTGGGCGATAATGCTACCGCTTGCTGCAAGCTCAGTAATGTATGGGTGCCGGTATCAATTTCCGGATGATGGGTCGCGGTTTGGGGCACGCCAAAAAGAGCATCAATCTCTGGAAATAAACGCGCGAGTGCATCGCATGAGCGCAGGACTTCAATAAATATTTCCGGATTCGGCTCACCCAGTGCGCGCTCGGTTTCTTTCCATACGCGCTCTGCTACAAGGTGATCAACTTCACCAGCGGCCACCATGGTTTTCATCAATGCGACTGTTTCATCGGCTACGCGAAAACCGAGTGCGTGATAGCGTGCGGCAAAGCGGGCGATGCGTAAAACCCGCACCGGGTCTTCGGCAAACGCGGGCGAGACATGCCGCAACAGCTTATCGGCGAGATCCTGTTGACCGTTGTAGGGGTCGATAATCACACCGTGTTCATCTTCAGCCAGCGCATTGATAGTGAGGTCGCGGCGGATCAGGTCATCTTCCAAGGTGACTTCTTCGCCGCAATAAAAACTGAAACCACCATAACCTTTTCCGGTTTTGCGTTCAGTACGGGCGAGGGCATATTCCTCTTTGGTTTGCGGGTGGAGAAATACTGGAAAGTCTTTGCCAACAGGGACAAATCCCCGGGCTTGCATTTGTTCAGGGCTACTGCCCACTACCACCCAATCATGTTCGATGACGGGGCGACCCAATAATTTATCGCGGACAGCACCGCCAACGAGATATGTTTTCATTGCAAAAAATCATTAACAATCAGCCGTTGAGTATAGGTGAATTGGCTGGATAAAAAAAATGCAAAAATGACTTGTGGCTTAACAGAAATTAAATTAACCTCTCTGCAGTTAAAAAATTCCTTATAACCTTAGATCAATTAATTATGTATCAAATGAATTCCATTAAGCACGCCGCCGCACTGCGACCAATTTTTTGGTGCGCAGTCATGGCGCGTTGCCTGGCGGAACTTGTTGATTAGTTGAATAATCGTTATAAACAAAGGCCGCAGCATAAAAACTGCGGCCTTTTTGTTTTCCGGGTTCAGTTTTTTTAATTTCAGTCTCGCTGATTTTTGCTGCGGTCATTCTCTCGTAGGTTGCTCATTGGGCAATAAGGAGCTATGCCGTGGCTGTGTTATTTGCGTATTTTTCCGTCGTGCTGATTTGGGCTACGACCCCGCTCGCTATTCAATGGAGTAGCGATAGCCTCAGTTTTATGGCTGCCGTTGTGGCGCGTATGACGATTGCGTTAGCTATTGCGCTGCTAATGCATGGGCTACTGCGAAAATCCCTTTCTACTTATTGGCAACATGCGCGCATTTATTTTGCGGCATCCATCAGTATTTTTCCCAACATGCCGGTTGTGTATTGGGGTGTGCAATTTATTCCGTCGGGTTTGGTGGCGGTAATTTTTGCGATGTCGCCTTTTGTGACCGGTTTGATGACATTGTTGTTGCTAAAACAAAATCCATTCACGTTTAAAAAAGTAATGGGGCTGATATTAGCGCTGGTCGGTCTGGTTGTTATTTTTTATCACCAATTCCAATTCAATACCCACTCAGTGTATGGCATCGCCAGTATTTTGCTTTCCTGCGTACTGTTTAGTTTTAGTAGTGTGTGGGTGAAAAAATTGATCCAGCAGGAAACGGTAAATCTTGATCCTTTTCATCAGGCCAGTGGTGCGTTGCTGTTTGCATTACCGGGATTGGTTTTGAGCTGGTTGCTAATGGACGGTGCATTGCCGCAACAGGTTTCGGTTAAATCAGCCTCATCAATTATTTATTTGGCGATCATGGGATCATTGGTAGGCGGTGCGTTGTTTTATTTCATCTTGCAGCGCCTGTCAGCAACGTCAGTATCCTTAATTACCTTAATGACACCGGTGCTTGCAATCATTATTGGTAAGCAATTAGCTGATGAGGATTTATCGGCGCAAACGCTGATTGGTGTTGCCATAGTATTGTTTGCACTTCTGCTTTATTTGCCTTGGTCGATACGTGCAGTCATAACTGCAATAGATGCCTGGCTGCTGCGTAAATTAGCTGAGCAGCCTGTGCCAGAGGACGGCACAAGTGCACAACAGGAGCTGCAAAAAATTAAGGAATACGTTATTCGCTTCAAATGAGTTGTTTTGGTGCGCGCCTAAATGGCGCGCTTGGTTTTTATGCACCATGCTTGTGCTTATGCCAGTTTTATTTCGGGTATGCAATCTTGTATTCAATAGATAACACAATGATTTAAAAGACAAAAATAAAACTGGCTTGGTAACTGCAATATTGCCATCAAGCTAGAGTGAGTCATCAATAGCTGCCTTAAAAACTAACTAGTAAAGACCATTAAGAGGAAGAACTCATGAAGATGAAACAAAAATTAGTCGCTGGTGCTATCGCTCTGTCTGCTATGGCCGGTTTTTCTGTACCGGCAGCACATGCTGAGCTGTCTGCATCAGTTGGTGTTGCTAATATGTACTACTGGCGCGGTTTGGACTTGGGTGATGGCGCGGCCTTGTCGGCAGACATTAATTACAGCGCCTCTGGTTTTACCGTGGGTGCGTGGACTTCTTCTGGAGATGCTGGTTGGGGTACTGAATATGATCTTTATGTGGGCTACTCAGTTGATGTAGGGCCGGTGGCCTTAGGGGTCGGTTATGTAAGCTACAACTATGCGGATATGGAAGTTTCTCCCGGTGATTTTGCGGAAGTTTATGCGAGTGCCGGTATTGGTCCTTTTACAGTGACTTATTACGATAATGTGGCAAACAAAGAAGAGATCGGCGTTGGCTATGATGATTACAACTATGTTACTGCTGAACTGAGCTTTGAAAAATTCGGCATCAAATACGGTCTGCATGAAGATGATTTGGCGCACCTGGATTTAACCTATAAGTACAATGATAAATTGAGCTTTATGGTGGGTAAGGTTGTTGATGATGCAGATGGTGCTTATAACGATGAAGCCAAGTTTGTTGTATCCCTGTCTTTGCCAATTGAGTAATCCTGTCGCGTTCAATTGGATATAAAGCAAAAAGGCAAGCTTCGGCTTGCCTTTTTGCTTTCTGTGTATTATTTAAATAATAATTATATTATTTAATAAAAGATTCTTCTTCAGCCCTTATACTGTCGCCCGAACTCTGGTTCAATGCGCGCAAAATGGCTCACATCTTTATAAGGAATCTTGCATGTCCCGCTCTTCCATCCTTGTTACTGGCGGTGCCGGTTTTATCGGCAGCCATGTCTGTGTTGAATTGATCAATAGCGGCTATTTACCGGTAGTGGTCGACAATCTCTGCAATAGCAAACCTGAGGCTCTCAAGCGAGTAGCTAAGATTACCGGTGTTGAGCCGGTGCTTTATGAAGTGGATATCAATGATAAAGACGCCCTGCGCAAGGTGTTTGCGGTCCATCAATTTAAGGCAGTGATGCATTTTGCGGGCTTGAAGGCGGTTGGCGAATCTAACCAGATTCCGATGAAATACTACCGCTACAACGTTGCGGGCACCTTGTCGCTTACCGAAGTGATGGAGGAGTTCAAGGTGTGGCGGCTGATTTTCAGTTCGTCGGCCACTGTTTATGGTGACCCGGTTTCTGTCCCTATCGATGAAAGCTTTGCCACCTCCGCAACCAATCCTTACGGACGCAGCAAGTTGATCGTGGAAGAGATTTTGACTGATATCGCCAAGGCGCCCGGCAGTCAGTGGAATTTCTCATTACTGCGCTACTTTAATCCCGTTGGTGCGCACGAAAGTGGTTTGATCGGCGAAGATCCGGCGGGTATCCCCAATAATCTATTGCCTTATATAGCGCAGGTGGCGATCGGCAAGCTCAAAGAGTTGAGTGTATTTGGCGATGATTATCCAACCGTCGATGGCACCGGCGTGCGCGATTACATCCATGTGGTGGATTTGGCCCAGGGCCATGTTGCCGCGCTTAAAGGGTTGGATAAATCCGGTATCGGTTGTCGCGCATACAATCTCGGTACCGGCAGCGGTTACTCGGTGTTGCAGATGATCAAGGCATTCGAAGCGGCAAGCGGCCGTGCGGTGCCTTACAAAATTGTGCCGCGCCGTGCGGGTGATATCGCCAGTTGTTATGCCGATCCGATTAAAGCCAAAGCCGAGCTGGATTGGACGGCAAAGTACGACCTCGCGCGTATGATGCAAGATGCCTGGCGCTGGCAGTCGCAAAACCCCAATGGCTATAGTGACTGATCGTTCGCTTTAGCTGCTTTACCAAACAGCCGATGGGAGCGACTCTATCGGCTGTTTTTTTGTTTTCCGGAAGGTGTTTTTTGGTAATTCTCTCCTCGGCGTGTCTCGTTTCATTTCCTTGATGATTGTCGATGTAATGGTTTTCTTGCACGGTGAGGCTGTGATCGGTTAGGCATAAATCCATCTCACTTTTTACTGCTACAAGTGAGATGCCCCATCTTTTTCCGGTTTCAAAAGTGAGAAGAGAAAATCCGGCAAATCAGTGATGCTAACCAGTGTGTTAGTCCATCAACACATAACAATAATTCCAATAAAAATGTGGCTCGACAATTCGCACGCAATTGCCGCTTGGGAAGGGTGGTGGAGTCGGTGTCGAACGATAAGTCATTACAACCAGCCAATTCCTTTTACCCGGTTACTTCATTCGCAATAAAAATAAGATCTCGTAGAGACAAGAATGGGGCGCCAGAAGGGAAACTAGTGGAGACAATTATGCAAACCATCACCTTGGGCCGGATGCTATTCCTGCTCTGTTCGCTGTTTATCAGTCACAATCTCTTTGCTCAAACAAACCTCGCGTTGAACAAAACTGCTACTGCCAGTTCGGCCCTTACCCCGGCGTTGAATGCAGTCGATGGCAATGGCGGAACCCGCTGGGAATCAACGCATGGTGTTAGCCCAAGTTGGCTGAGTGTCGATCTTGGTGCCAGCTATAACCTGTCCTCTGTAGTTATCGATTGGGAGGCAGCAAACGCGGCCAATTATGAGATCCAGGGGTCAGCTAACGGGACTACCTGGAATAATATCGCCACCCGTACTGGCGGCACTTTCGGTACGCGTACTGACACGGTTGCTGTGACCGGCACCTATCGCTACGTGCGTATTTACTGCACCCAGCGCAGCACCGGCAATGGTTGGGGCTATTCACTGTGGGAGTTAAAAGTCTATGGCAGTGTGCCGGTGAGTAGTTCATCAAGCGTAGCGGCCAATACCAACATCGCCCCGGGTGCGACTGCGACCGCGAGCACCCAGTTGCAGCCCGCTGCACTGGCGATTGATAACAACGCCGGCAGTCGCTGGGAATCTGCCCATGGTATAGATCCAAGCTGGATCACTTTGGATTTCGGCTCGGCTAAAACCCTGAGTTCAGTGGTGATCGATTGGGAAGCAGCCAACGCTGCGAGCTATCAAGTGCAGGGTTCTAACAACAACTCCACTTGGGTGGATTTGGCGACTCGCACCGGCGGCCCATTTGGTGCGCGTACTGATACGCTCACAGTTAGCGGTAGCTATCGCTACCTGCGCGTTTACGCCACCCAGCGCAGTGTTACTAACCAATGGGGCTATTCGATTTTTGAATTGAAAGTCTATGGCTCCAACGGTACTCCGGCGAGCAGTTCGCCGAGCAGCGTTGCTCCCAGCAGTGTTCCTGCTTCATCAAGACCAACTGCAATTTCATCCAGCAGTGTGCCGGCCAGTTCTGCAGCAAACAGCTCAGTGGCGTTAGGCAATATAACGCCGCTCTATAACGCGAGCACGGTGCGTGAACCGGAACTGGTTATTGAGTATCCCGATCGTATAGAAACTATCTGGTCAGATCGCGGCCGTGACCGCCATGCGCGCGAACCCAAGCTTAAAAAACCGACTCCGGGGCTTTCTGAAGAAGCTATGTTAAAGGAATTGGAGGAGGGTGCTGGCTATGACCACTATCTGGCGCACTATTGGATACAGCGTACTGCAACCATCGTTATCAAAGATTATGTTGCCAAGGGCGGTGATAGAGTCGATTTCGATATGTATACCTTGACGCCGTTGGGACCAAAAGATTTACGTGTATGGTTCAGGGGCGTTAATACCGTTGCCGAGTATTACGACAATGGTTACGTAGGTTTGGTCCCGGGTGAAGTTAATCATTACCGCCGTTCTCTGGGTGGTGGTGCCGCGACTTCCAACGGCAAAATGGGCCGTCCGATTCGCATCGGTGACCGCATGGAAATTGAGGTATCCCAGTTCCTTGAGAATCCACTACCTGCGGGCAGCCGCACCAACTATTACGGCACCACCATCCTGTATATGGTCGGTGGCGGTAAAGGCGACCAACCCTACGGAATCGTTCCTTGGGAAGGCAGGCCAACCCAGGATGTCGATAACAATGGTGTTGTATTGAGATGTGCCCCGAATAACGTCGAGGTACCTTGCCCAACCATTAATGACTCATTCCCATTGCCCCAAAAGGCTTGGTTGGGCGGTCGGGTAACCCTGCCTTACCAGTATTCCAATGAGCCAATGGATCACTTCAAACAATTGGCCGGCCATACCGGTGGGGGTAATTCGATTGTCGGGGCCGGTAATGCCCAAGTGTTTATGCTGGGGCGTCGTTTGGTCCACACCAATTTCACCACCGGGCAGCACACTGAAAAAACCAATGAGAACGCCATTTTTACTGAGCAAATTGGTAAAGTTGGTCCGCGTTTCTACAACGCCAGTTGTGTGGGTTGCCATTTCAATAATGGTCGCTCCATACCAAGAGGCGTAGGTGTAACAATCAATAACCAGGCAATCAAGATCGGCAGTAACGCTGCTGGCGCACCTCATGCACTTTACGGCAGCTCATTACAGCCCTTCAGCACGACTGGTGGTTCAGGTGTTGGTGAAGCCCAGGCTCAACTAGCTGGATTTGTGCCGGCACCTAACTATGCCGACGGCACTCCAAACCCGTTGACTAAACCTCGCTATAACTTCGTCAACGGCACTGCACCTGAGTTCTTCTCTGTACGTAACAGCCCTGCATTTGTCGGTATGGGCTTGCTGGATGCCGTGCCCGAGGCAGACATTATTGCTATCGCCAATGCTAACAATGGCCCCGGTATTAGTGGCCGCGTGCAAACCGTTATTGATCCGGTAACTGGCCAGACCCGTTTGGGGCGTTTCGGATGGAAGGCATCATCGCCTTCATTGAAGCACCAGATCGCCTCGGCATTGAATATTGAAATGGGTATTACCACGTCAATATTCCCGCGTCTGGACTGCGGTACCAACCAATCGGATTGCCAAACCGGCAATGAGTTAAACAACACTGACCTCGACCGCATGGTGACTTACATGGCTACCCTGGGGGTTCCTGCCCGCCGTGATCTGGAAAATGCCCAAGCTCTGCGCGGTGAAGTGGTCTTTGGTGAAACCGGCTGTAATGCGTGCCATAAAGAGACGCTAAAAACCAGCCCCTATTCACCATTGGCCGAGGTTCGCAACCAAACTATCCGTCCTTACACCGACTTACTCCTGCACGATATGGGGCCAGGTTTGGCGGACAATTTGGGTGAGGGTGTCGCATCCGGCAGCGAATGGCGTACTGCTCCGCTGTGGGGAATTGGTTTGACGGCGGATGTGAGCGGTTATCGTGAAGCGTATCTGCATGATGGTCGCGCCAAAACCCTGAACGAGGCCATCCTGTGGCATGACGGTGAAGCGGCTAATGCGCGCAAAGCCTATGTTGCAAGATCCCAGGCGGATAAGGATGCATTAATCAGGTTCCTTAAATCCCTGTAACGTTTGTTGATTGGATCACTGCTATTAAGGTGGTGGTCCAATCTGTGTTGTGTAGATCGTCATCGGCAAGATTCTAATCACGGCCGTTTGGTGTGATTTCCCTTTAACTATAACAATAGCGAAATGAGAGGATTTTATGCGTCTTAATCAATTTATCCGGCCGGGCATGAAAGCCCGGCTTTCATCCCTTATCTGTGGTTTAGCCTTTGTGGGCACAGGCGCAGTGGCTGATGTCCTGAACCCGACAATAGGCAACTTATTGTATGAAGAGCAATTTAACAGCCTCAACAGTGCTGCATGGAATGTAATTGAAGGCGATGGTTGTGCGATTGGTTTGTGCGGTTGGGGCAACCAGGAGCTGGAATATTATCGCGCGAACAACGTAACGGTTGAGAACGTCCCTTTTGAACCGGGTACCCGCGCGTTGGCGATAGAAGCAAGGCGCGAAGCCTTTGGCGGTAGGGGGTTTACCTCGGGAAAACTGGATAGCGCCAATAAAGTGCAAGTCCAATACGGGATGATCGAACTCCGTATCAGCACCCCGCGCGTCGGCGTCGGCTTGTGGCCGGCAGCCTGGATGTTGGGTACCAGCCTCGCCAGTTGGCCATCAAAAGGTGAGCTGGACATCATGGAAATGGGGCACCGTGCTTTGGGTCGGGCAGAAGCCGGTTATGGCGGCGCTGACATCAACAGCTTTGTCGGTTCCAATGCCATTTTTTACTCTCCTTCCGCCTGTGTTCCTGAAAATCCGACCTGTGCCGCCTCTACTGCCTGGCAGACTGCCAATGCCTATCTGGCGCAGACGCCTTTAGTCAATCGCTTTGTGCTTTACCGGATGTATTGGACCGAATCGCAAATCCGTTTCACCATAGTGGATAACGGGGTAGAGCGCGATATGTACCGCAACCCCATTCCCATCACCGATGACTCTTCGGAGTTCCGCGCCCCTTTCTATTTCCTGCTGAACCTCGCCGTGGGCGGTAACTTCACCGATGCAGCGACCGATGCACAAGTGACTGCGCCATTGCCCGGAAAGATGTATGTGGATTACATCCGCGTCTATCAACTGGACGGTAAAGGCGAAGTGAAGCTGGGTAACCAGGTGAGGACAGAAGCGGGTAACTACGGGGTATTTACCGACAACACTCCCACCAGCAATAAGGAAATCATTGGAACCACTGCTGATTTCTGGATCTGGAACACCGCATCCATGGCGGCAATCACTACACCACCTTATGAGGGGAGTAATGTACTGGGGCTGCGTTACACAACACCGGGCCAATGGTTCGGTGGCGGTATTGCATCGCGCCAGGCGCATGATATGAGCAAATTTGTGAATGGCGTAGTGAAGTTCCGCATTCGCATTCCTGCTAATGTCGCCTTCCGTATTGGCGTCAGCGATACCTACACCAATGCCAATTGGATCACCTTCCCGGCTAACCAAACGACTTATGGTTTAGTGCGCAATGGCAACTGGGCACAGGCCACTATTCCTGTTGCTGACTTGCGCGGATCACTGGTTGCACTGCAATCCATGGGCAGCCTGTTCCAGTTTGTGAACGTGGATGGCCAGTTGCCGACAGCCCCGTTTGATATGGCGATTGATGACATCATATGGGAATGCGGTCCGAGCCCGGCTTGCCAACCTGCCAGCTCCTCTGCAGTTAGCAGTTCGCGCTCAAGTGCAAGCAGTGTTGCGTCCAGCTCCACAGCGGCAAATACCCTGTTATCCACAGGACGCCCGGTCACGGCCAGCAGCAATTTACAACCGGCAGGCAGTGCTGTTGATGGCAATGCGGCTACCCGTTGGGAATCAGCCCATGGTGTGAGCCCAAGCTGGTTAACGGTAGATCTGGGCACGGTGAAGGCATTGTCGCAAGTGGTGATTGATTGGGAGGCAGCCAATGCGGCGAATTACACCATCCAGGGTTCAAACGACAACACCAATTGGACTACCTTGAAAACCGTAACCGGTGGCGCTTTCGGAAACCGCACCGATACCCAGGCTGTAGCGGGTAACTATCGCTATGTCCGCATTTATTGCACCCAGCGCAGTGTGGGCAACAACTGGGGCTATTCTATTTTTGAATTGAAAGTCTACGGTGCCAATGTGGCTTCCAGCTCATCCAGTGTTGCCCACAGCCAATTGAATATTGCTGCCGCAACTGCCAGCACCCAATTGACCCCGGCGGCCAATGCGATTGATAAAAACGCCGGCACCCGTTGGGAATCTGCCCATGGTATTGATCCGGGCTGGTTGACACTGGATCTTGGCAGTGTGCGCACACTGAGCAGTATTGCGATTGATTGGGAGGCGGCGAATGCGGCTAACTATTTAGTCCAATGTTCCAGCGACAACACCAATTGGACCACTATTGCTACGCGGACCGGCGGGACCTTCGGTAATCGTACCGATACCATCGCCCTGTCCAACAATAGCTGCCGCTATGTCCGTATTTATGGACAGACCCGCAGTGCGGGTAACCAGTGGGGTTATTCCATCTGGGAAGTCCGCGTTATAGGCGGTTAACAAATAGGCGGTTAATAAAAAAGCCGTTTTCAACATGAATACGGCTTTTGGATAAAACCTGTTTTCTGTTTGAACCTGTACCAATTTCCCTGATTGGTACAGGTTTTTTATGGACACACCACAATCACACTAACTCTTTATCGGTCGCAAACGACAGTGCAAAGGATTTTGGCCCCACATTAATCGCACCGGTCATGCTCATCATCGACAACATGGTTTTGACATTGTGTTGTTTGCAGAATTCGCGGAACTCAACCAGAACCGGTTCGTCTTTGATTTCTTCCAGTAAACCACCGTAACTCATCGCGATCACTTCGCTGGTCAAACCCTGCTTGATTTGTTTTTTCACGTGTACAAATAATTTTTCCAGCGCCCCTAAAAAGCCTTTGCCCGTATCAATTTTATCGGTCGCACCGCGATGCAATTGCACAATCGGGCGCAGGTTCAAGGCGCTGGCTAATTTAAAGTTGATCCAGGAAATATTGTTATCGCCCTTACGCAAATGGCGGCGCTCGCGCATGTAGGACAAATCATTCGGAATCAAATAGCCGTAAACCTGGTCGCGCATATTGTCGATTTCGCGAATGGATTTATTCAGCGGCAATTTATCCACATGGATGCGTTTTACCAATTCATACACCAGCAATGCATGACCGGTAAACATCGACATTGAATCATAGAGGCGAATGCGGAAGGGCGCGCGGCCTTCGCTGCGTTCCATCTCGCGGAATTTTGGTTCGTTTACCAATGCTGCTTCAGAGACGCGTTTGAACACATCGCTCTTTTTGCTGTTGATGGTAACGACTTGCACCAAATCATATTTCGGCAGCAAACGTTCCCTGAGGATTTCAGTCATGTCGTTGACCGACAGCGGATCGGATTGCGCCAACCCATACACATCGCGTGAATGGTTCTTGTAAAACTTCAACATGGTTTGCGGGTCGCGATAATCCATTTCCTGCCCTTTCGCGTGATTGATATAGATGGGCAGCACTTCAATGTTGTGTTGTTGGATAAATTTTGCGGGCAAATCGCAGGTTGAATCTACGGCAATACACGTCCTGGATGACATCATCTTTCTCCACTGGATTAAAGCATTGTTGGTGATGCCATCCCTGGCGAGTTGTTCCTGTCGCTCCCGCTGCTTTTTGATCGCAGCAGTTGATTTGATGGCGCCAGTATCAGGCTTGGGTCGATAAAGCAGTAGTCGCATAAATCGCTGTGAGTTGTGAGGCGTTGCGGAAGTTGTTGTGAGGCGTAGACGGCAGGCGTGTGAGCTTTGGCTTACAAGAGGAGGCGAAAATCGGCAAAACGGTTATAAAAAATAGTTAATAAACGGCGCGATTTAATCGGTGGCGGGGAGGAGCGGAAGGCAGACACTAAAACGCGCACCACCCAATTCGGAGCGATGGATACTGATGTTGCCATCATAACTGCGCACAATTTCAGCGGCGACGGCGAGGCCGATACCTTGGCCGGGAATGGTGGTATCCAGCCGTTGACCGCGTTCCAGAATCCTCTCGGTTTGATCTGCCGGAACGCCGGGGCCGTCATCTTCAATATCAATACGCAGCTGGTTTTCTTCGATGGCCGAGCGCATGCGTACATGTTTATGGCCGTATTTAAAGGCGTTTTCCAGCATATTGCCCAGCAACTCCATGACATCCTGTTCGTCACCTGCGACGGTCGAATTGGGGATGAGATCCAATTCCTGTTCCATCTGTTTATGCGCATACACTTTTTGCAGCGCGGCAAATAACCGCTGGGCGATGGGTTCAAGGCGGGTGCGGCGGAAGGTACCTTTTTGCTGGCTGGACACAGCGCGCTGCAGTTGGTAGGTCACCACCTGGTTCATACGCGCAACCTGCTCGCTGGCGATCTGCTGTAATTCGTTATCGGATTCCACGCTCTCCACCAACTTGCTCTGCAATACTGCGAGCGGCGTTTTCAAGCTGTGGGCGAGGTCGGACAAGCTGTTGCGATAGCGCTGGCGCAACGCCTGCTCGCGCGCCAATACCTGATTGAGGTTGTCGACGATTTTCTGCAATTCCTTTGGATGCTCACCGGCGATGTTGCTGGTGTCACCGCTCTGCATCGCCTTAAGCGCTTGCGCGAGTTTACCCAGCGGGCGCAATCCCCAGCGCAAGATCAATGTTTGGGCGATCAACAGGAATATCCCCGCCGCACCCAGCCAGCGCCAGAGTTGATTGCGATAGGCCTTAAGTTCAGCTTCTAATTCATCAGTGCTGTGGATGACCACAAAATGGAAGGGGGTTGGATTGCCGTTGGCGTCCTCCCAATTGACGGTGTAGCGCGCGATAAAGTGCATTTTATTCGCCAGCTCTTTTTCGCTGAACAGCATTTTTCCGGGAGTATTACTTTTGGCGATGCTTTTGTAATTGGGCGGATCACTTAATGCAGCAGAGTTTGAATGCCAGACGACCTTTTTATAATCGTCGAACACATAGCCGTAGAGGCCGGAATTGGGGTGTTCAAAATCGGCTTCGCTGAGGGTGACCGGCAGGCGTAACCCGACGATCAGCGAGTCTTTACTGATCGGCTCGGCAACGCTCATCAACAGATTGACATGGCCACGTAAACGCGAGCGCTCGGCGACCTGTAAACTATTGACGAATGCACGATCGAGGAAAAATCCGGTCAAGCCCAAAAACAACGGCAACAACAATGCTGACGCTAACAACAGGCGCGATGCGATAGACGAAAAACGGGTGCCCATCCGCGCAAAGCGGAAGCCGAGCGTTTTACTGCTTATCAAGGTTGAACCTGTAACCAAGGCCACGCTGGGTGCTGATTAAATTCAGGTTGCCGTCCGGATCGAGTTTTTTGCGCAAACGGCCGACAAATACTTCGATCACATTGCTATCGCGGTCGTAGTCCTGGGCATACAGGTGTTCGGTCAACTCGCTTTTGGAGATGTTTTTGCCCGCATGCAGAGCAAGATAAGTGAGGGTGTTGTACTCAAAACTGGTGAGTTCGACCTCGGTTTCACCGCGATGTACACGCTTGGCGTTGGTATCAATGGTGATAGGGCCGTAACGCAATACCGGTGAGGCATGGCCGCTGGCGCGGCGGAGCAGGGCATGGATGCGCGCACGCAATTCTTCCGGGTGGAATGGCTTGGTGAGATAGTCGTCCGCGCCCGCTTCCAAACCACTCACTTTGTCTTGCCAGTTGCCCCGTGCGGTCAAAATCAGGATGGGGAAGTTGCGCTCTTTGCTGCGCAGTTCGCGGATTAGCTCGGTACCGTCCAGCAGCGGCAAGCCCAAATCGATAATCGCCAGATCGTAATCGTATTCACTGCCGAGGAATAAACCTTCGCGGCCATCGGCGGCGGCATCGCATGCATACTTCTCGGTCGCCATCAGGCTGAGGATTTGTTCGCGCAGGGGTTTTTCATCTTCAACGATCAAAATACGCATAAAGCTTTCCTGGTTTTACGGTTAGTTGGTATTGACTGTTGCTGGGTTTACTGAATTTACGATGGCTTAATTGTTGAGCAGTTGACCGGTTTGCCCATCCACTTTGATTACCCGCATGCGTCCGGCATTAAGGACTTTTACGCCGTACACCACGCCATCGTCATTATGCAGGGTATTGACGCTCATGACTTGTCCGCCGACTTTATTGCGCACCAATTCAGCAGCTTCGGCGGGAGTAAACCTGGGCTCGGCTGGTGCGGGTTTGATGTTATCAGGATTGATAAGCGACTTATCGTGTGAACGGTCGGAGTTGCTGGAGGACAAACCCAAATCGCCGCCTAGTAACTCCGGTTCGGCAAATCCAGGCGGGGATAGCAAGATCAATATTGCCAACACCAGTGCTGGCAAGTGCGGGAAACCCGGACGGGTATCGAAGGTTTTTGAATACAGCATGACAAATTCCAACAAGAGGCGTTCGCGTAAAGACTAGGTCTTCACTATCGCCCGTGTTTGCGCAAAGGTCAATTTGACCCTTACGCATAGGTTCAGGAAATCACAGTTTCGGGAAATTAACGGCGACTTCTCACGTGTACAATGCGGTCGCCAGGGTGATGGCGGGTTTCAGTGTGGTAAATACGGTCGTCGTAACGATAGGTCACATCGTAACCCACCAACTGGCGTTCGTATTCGGTGCGATAGCGCGTGTGGCACACTTCGCGGTCTTCATAGCGGGTGACACGGCGATTGCTGCCACCTACATCATTACCAATAGCCGCACCAATTAAACCACCTGCTGCAGTCGCGTGGCCATTGCGTCCAACTTCATGGCCGATAGCAGCGCCAATCAAACCGCCAACGACAGTGCCTTTAAATGAATCGCCGCCGCGCTGACGTTCACTGTAAGCCACGGTTTCAACGCGACAGGAATTTATCGGAACCTCTACCGCGACCGTCCGGTAAATCGGTCTGCTCGATACCACGCGCGCATATTCGGTGTACTCGACCACCTGATAGCTGCGCTGTTCATAGTGTCTATGGCGATGGTCGCGATCAGCCAGGGCGTTGTTAGCCAGCAACAGGCTGCTGGCCAGGGTGCTGATTAATAACAGGCTTTTCATGATGAGATTCTCGCGTAGTTGACGTTGGCTCCGGAATGCTCAGGAGTGAATCCAGACTAAGCCTTTTAATCTGAACAAAAACTGAAATTGCCGCAGGCAATCTTATGCGTCCCTTCGCAAAGCGACCTTAATGAAAAAAAGCAATGTGACTTAACGAAAGAGCAAAGCGAGTTAGTGAAAGCGCAAAGCAGACAAACCATTGAAGTAGTGAAATCGCCGAAATAAAGCCCCCGATTCGTTGAATAAAGCTGCCGGCGGCCCCAAAAATGGGCGCAATTCGGGTTATAATCGCGGCCATTTTTTCTGAATTGTCTGCAACAGGTTGTTTCATGTCTGAATTGAATGTCAAAGAGTACATGGCCGAGCTTGGCCGCAAAGCGCGCACGGCTTCCCGGGTGATTGCTGCCGCACCCACCGCATTGAAAAACAAGGCATTGTCGGCGATTGCCGACGAGTTGGATAAATCGCGTATTACACTGGTGGCCGAGAACCAAAAAGATTTGGCGGCCGGTAAAGCCAATGGCCTTGATGCCGCTATGCTCGACCGCCTGGCAGTAAAGCCATCGACCATTGACGGCATGATTGAAGGTTTGCGCCAGGTTGCAGCGCTGGCAGATCCTTGCGGAGAAATTACCGGTATGAGCTATCGCCCGAGCGGAATCCAGGTAGGCAAAATGCGCGTGCCTTTGGGGGTGGTGGGTATTATTTATGAATCCCGTCCCAATGTGACTATCGATGCGGCGAGCTTGTGTTTGAAATCCGGCAACGCGGCGATTTTGCGTGGCGGCAGTGAAGCGATTCACTCCAATCGCGCCATCGCTGCCTGTTTGCAAGCGGGATTAAAAGCGGCCGGTTTGCCTGCTGAAGTGGTGCAGGTGGTGGAGACAACTGACCGTGTTGCCGTGGGCGAATTGATTACCATGCCGCAATTTGTAGATGTGATCGTACCGCGCGGCGGCAAGGGGTTGATCGAGCGCATCAGCAACGATGCCAAAGTACCGGTGATCAAACACCTCGATGGTATTTGCCACGTGTATATCGACGATAAAGCCGATCTTGACAAAGCATTCACCATATCGATGAACGCCAAAACCCATCGCTACGGTGTGTGCAATGCAATGGAAACCTTGCTGGTGCATGAACAAGTGGCTACGCAAATCCTGCCGCGTCTCGCTGCTGCTTACGCTGAAAAAGGTGTCGAGCTGCGTGGCGATGAAAAAACCCGCGACCTGATCAGTGCCAATGTAGCAACCGAAGAAGACTGGGCGACCGAATATCTCGCGCCGATTTTATCGATCAAAATTGTCTCTGGTTTGGATGAAGCCATCGCGCATATCAACCAATACAGTTCGCAGCACACCGATGCCATCGTAAGCGAAGACTATACCCGCGCGCGTCGTTTTATCACTGAAGTGGATTCCGCTTCGGTGATGGTCAATGCCTCCACCCGTTTTGCCGATGGCTTTGAATACGGTTTGGGTGCCGAGATCGGTATCTCCACCGACAAAATCCACGCGCGCGGCCCGGTTGGCCTTGAAGGCCTGACCTCGCAAAAATGGGTTGTGTTTGGCGATGGGCATATTCGTGCCTAGCTTCCTCCCCGCCTCCTTCTTGAAGGGGAGGTATGTTGGCTTTGCCTCCCTATGGGACAGCAGTATTTGCTCCTCCCCATTGCAACAGGGGAGTAGGGCGCCCGGCCAGGGTGGGGGTTACTGCTCATGCGCAAATGCATAGGGTTTTTCGGCGGTACCTTTGATCCGATTCATTTTGGGCATTTGCGCCTTGCGCTTGAGTTAAAACAGCAACTGGCATTGGATGAAATGCATCTTTTGCCCTGCTACATACCGCCACATCGCGCGTCGCCCAGTGTGGATGCGCAGCAGCGGTTAACGATGTTGCAGTTGGCGCTCGCTGATAGCACCGAGTTGCACTGGGATGCACGCGAACTGCAGCGGAAAAAACTTTCCTACACTTATGACACCCTGAGCGAGTTGCGCGCGGAACTCGGTGCGGATGTGAGCGTGAGTTGGTGTATGGGAATGGACAGTTTTGCCGGGCTGGATAGCTGGCATCGCTGGCAGGAATTAATCGGGCTTGCGCATTTGGTGGTAGTCGCGCGCCCTGGTTGGGAGCAGCCGGTGACTGGGCCGATTGCGGATGTGGTTGCACAGCATTGCGCTAATGCGGATGCAATCCACACATCAGCCGCCGGTAAACTGGTGATACTGGAGCAGCGTCTGTTGCCGATTTCTGCCACCGAAATCCGTGCGCAAATCCGCGCGGATGAATCACCGCAATTTTTACTGCCTGATGCGGTGTGGAGTTACATCCGCGCACAGGGTTTGTATCGCTAACGCGATAAATAATGTTTAATTTTTTGATTTATTAATAGGTAACTGAATGTCTGATTTAAACCAAGCGATCATTAACGCCCTTGAAAACCTCAAAGGTAAAAACATAGTGACGCTCGATGTGCATGAGCTAACCGATGTAATGGATACCCTGATTATCGCCAGCGGTACCTCCAGCCGTCATTCGCGCTCACTCGCTGAAAACCTGGTCGAAGAAACCAAAAAAGCCGGCTTCCGTGCCTTGGGTGTTGAAGGCCTGGATGCCGGTGATTGGGTGCTGGTCGACTACGGCGATACCGTTGTACACGTGATGCAACAGGAAACCCGCGATTATTACGAGTTGGAAAAACTCTGGTCGATGAAACCTGCCAGCCGCGGATAACCAACAGTCGTGGATAAATAATTGTTATGCGTATTCGCATTATTGCTGTGGGCACCAAAATGCCCGATTGGGTTGAGCAGGGTTACGCTGAATATGCCAAGCGTATGCCGCGCGATGTCATTGTGGAAATGGTGGAGTTGCCGCTCGCCCAGCGCAGCAAAAATAGTGATATCGCCAAGGCGATGGAAAAAGAAGGCGAGGCCATGCTCGCGATGATTGAAAAGGGCGGTAAAGACGAACAAGTTATCGCCCTTGAGGTCAAAGGCAAACCCTGGAGCACAGGGCAGCTCGCCGAAAATCTCGCGGGCTGGAAAATGAGCGGTTCGAATTACTCATTATTGATTGGTGGTCCCGATGGTTTGGCACCGGCGTGTCTTGCGCTGGCATCGGTAAAATGGTCGCTCTCGCCACTCACATTACCGCATCCATTGGTGCGGATTTTGGTGATTGAACAGTTGTATCGTGCCTGTACGATTTTGCAAAACCATCCTTACCACAAATAATTTATCACCATAAAAACACACAACAACATCAACCCTGATTGACTAAGAATTTCCGGCCCGAGCATGCAAGAAACCCAACAGTTCAAGGATCACCAGCGCGAAGCAAAATTATTTCGCAATCGCGTGGTGGTGATGGCGATATTCATGCTCGGGTTGGTGTCCACGCTGCTCTTCCGCTATTACGATTTGCAAATAGTGAATTACCAGGAGTATGCGACCCAATCGGACCGCAACCGTGTACACGTACAGCCCATTCCGCCCACGCGCGGTTTGATTTTCGACCGCAATAATGAACTGCTGGCGGATAACAAACCCAGCTTTACGCTCTCGGTAGTTAGCTCAAGTGCAGAAGAGCTGAATACTACGGTCGATATGCTCAGGACCTTGATTGAAATCACTCCATCTGATTTGGATAAATTTTACCGGGCGCAAAAGCAGCGCCGCCATAAGCTCGATCCGGTTCCCCTGCGTTATCGCCTGACGGAAGATGAAATTGCCCGCCTCGCGGTAAACCAGCATTTACTCGAAGGCGTGGAAGTTAATGCGGAGTTGGTGCGCAATTATCCTCATGCGGATATTTTTGCCCATGTGATCGGCTACACGGGGCGCATTAGTGAAAGAGATGTGGATACATTTACGCCCGAGCAAACACAACGTTATTCCGGTACCCATGCGATCGGTAAAAGCGGAATAGAAGCGAGCTATGAGAGCGTCTTGCTAGGTACGGTGGGAAGCCAAAACGTCGAGACCAATGCGCGCGGTCGGGTCATGCGGGTATTGGATCGCATCGATCCCAAGCAGGGTAATGATCTGCGCCTGCATCTGGATGCGCGCTTGCAGGAAACGGCAGTAGCGGTGATGCGCGGCCGTCGCGGTGCAGTAGTGGCAATTGATATCAAAACCGGCGGTGTGCTCGCCGCAGTGAGTTATCCGGGCTTTGACCCCAATTTATTTGTGACCGGCATCAGCTATACCGATTACAAAGCGCTGAATGAAGATATAGATACCCCGCTGTTTAACCGCTTCTTGCAGGCACAATATCCGCCTGGATCCACCATAAAACCGGTGATTGGCCTGGCCGGTTTAGCCAGTGGTTTTACCGATGTTCATCGCACCATTGCAGATCGCGGGGTGTTCACCCTTCCCGGCAGCTCGCGCATCTGGCGTGACTGGATTTTAAAGACCACCGGTGGTGGTCATGGACAAGTAGACCTCAAAGCGGCCATTTCGCAATCCTGTGACACCTATTTTTGGGATTTGGGGGTGCGCATGGGCATCGACAATATGAGCGAATTTGGCAAGCAATTCGGCTTGGGCCAACTGACCGGGATTGATATTCCCAGTGAGCGCAAAGGCATCTGGCCATCGCGTGAATGGAAACGTGCCACCAAGGGTCAGGCCTGGTATCCGGGTGATACGGTCAATATGTCCATTGGCCAAGGGTTTGTATTGACGACTCCGTTGCAGTTGGCAGTTATGGCGTCGACTATCGCCAATCGTGGTGTGCGCTACCGACCGCAATTTATCCAGAAAATCGGCGATCAGGTACACGAGCCTATTATTGAAGAGACGATTGAAACCAAACCCGAATACTGGAAGGCTATTTTCGAGGGCATGGCGGAAGTGATGCACGGTACGCGCGGAACTGCGCGTCGTGCCGCCGAGCGCTCCGAATATCAGATGGCGGGTAAATCGGGTACCGCCCAAGTAGTCGCGATTGCACAAAATGCCAAATATGATTCTGCCGCACTCAAAGAGCGGCACCGCGACCACGCGCTTTTTGTCGCATTTGCACCGCTTGAAAATCCGCAGATCGCGGTGGCCGTGATGTTGGAGAATGCCGAAGGTGGTTCCAGCCAGGCCGCGCCGGTTGCGCGTTGGATGATGGATGCCCATCTACTGGGTTACTACCTCAAGGCAGATGAATTCGTACCGCCGCTTGGCTTCCACCACGCCGCTATTATCAAACGCGCCAACGCCTATATCACTGAACGTAACGCAGCGCGGGAAGCCAAAGCTGCCAGTGGCGCAATACCGGCCACTACTTCTTTTGCGCCGCAGGTTCCCAACCAATGAGTAGACAAGATTTCTTACGACGCATGCCGGAAGCGTCCAGTGCTTTTAGCCGCCGCGCGCGCCTCGCCGAGCGGCTGCATATCGATTTTTACTTGCTGTTGCCACTGCTGTTGTTAACGGTGATCGGCCTTACCGTACTCTACAGCGCCAGCGGCCATAATCTGCCAAGCGTGGAAAAGCAGGGCACGTTTTTTATGATCGCCTACGTCACTATGGCAATAGTCGCGCAGATTCCGGTGGATTTGATGCGGCGCATGGCGCCCTTCGCTTACGTGGGTGGTATTTTCCTGCTGCTGGCAGTAACGATTTTTGGCGATATCTCCATGGGTGCCCAGCGCTGGCTGCAACTCGGCAGCTTTCGCTTCCAACCCTCCGAGATTATGAAACTGGCGATGCCGATTACTATTGCCGCCTACTTGGGGCGAGGCTTCTTACCACCGCGCTTTAAGCAGGTGATGGTTGTCCTGGGGTTGATCGGTTTGCCCACAGCATTAATTATCGAACAACCGGATTTGGGTACCTCCATCCTGGTGGCGACTTCGGGCATCATGGTGCTGTTTTTTTCCGGTTTGTTGTGGCGTTACATCGCTGTTGCTGCGGTGTTGTTCGGGGCAAGCCTTTGGCCTATCTGGCATTTTATGTTGCACGATTACCAGCGCCAGCGCGTGTTGACCATGCTCGATCCAACGCAAGATCCACTCGGCACCGGCTGGAATATTATCCAGTCCAAAACTGCCATCGGCTCGGGCGGTTTGTCGGGCAAAGGTTGGATGGAAGGCACCCAATCGCGCCTGGATTTTTTGCCGGAAGGGCACACGGATTTTATTATCGCGGTAATGTCTGAAGAATTCGGTCTGCTCGGTGTAATGATGTTGTTGGCCATTTACGCGATGGTTATCGTGCGCGGTTTGATGATCGCAATGAATTCGCAAAACAGTTTTGGCCGCTTGCTCGCGGCCAGTATCAGCGCCACATTTTTTGTTTATGTATTTGTAAATATGGGTATGGTATCGGGCATGTTACCCGTGGTGGGAGTACCCTTGCCGCTGATCAGTCAGGGCGGTACCGCGATTGTCGCGCTCTTCGCCGGTTTTGGCATTTTAATGGCCATCTCCACCGAGAAAAAACGAGTCATGACTCCCCAGTCGTAAAGAGGTTGTATGTTGTCTTTTGGTCATCGTGTTTGCAAAAATTGTTTAGGTTTATTGGCGGGTGTAAGTCTTAGTCTCGGCGCTGGTGCAGATTACAGCAAGCATCCACTGGCGCCGGCGTTTGTTGATGAAATGGTGCAACAGCACGGTTTTACCGCAAAAGAAATTAACCATTGGCTGAGCAAGGCGCAAAAGCGCCAACCGATTCTGGATTCAATTGCGCGTCCGGCGGAAAAATCCAAAACCTGGAAAGAATATCGCCCGATTTTTATTGTCCCTATGCGCGTCACCAATGGTGTTAGCTTTTGGCATGAGCATAGCGTAGCCCTCGCGCGTGCCGAAAAAGAATACGGTGTGCCGGCTGAAATTATTGTATCGATCATCGGTGTGGAAACCAATTACGGTAAAAATACCGGCAGTTGGTATGTTATCGATGCGCTCACTACGCTTGCATTTGATTATCCGCCGCGCGCGCCGTTTTTTCGTTCCGAGCTGGTTAATTATTTCATCCTGACGCGCGAGCAAAAGCACGATCCGCTCGAATTCAAAGGCTCTTACGCGGGTGCAATGGGTTACGGTCAATTTATGCCATCCAGCTACCGCAATTTTGCCGTCGATTTTAATGGCGATGGTTTTACCGATATCTGGAAAAGCCCGACTGATGCTATTGGAAGCGTTGCCAATTATTTTAAAAAGCACGGTTGGCAATCAGGCAAGTCCGTTGTAGTTCCGGCAAAGTTGACGCGCTCACGCGACCAGCTTTTGACTAATGATGAATTCAATAAAGTAGTGCCACCGCATCTCAATGTCAGCAATTGGAAAAAAGCGGGCATTGCGCCGCGTACCCGGCTTGCCAGCGATTTTCCCGCGATAGCGCTTGAGTTCGAGGGTGTTAATGGTTTGGAATATTGGTTCGGATTGCAAAATTTTTATACCATCACCCGCTATAACCGCAGTCCTATGTATGCGATGGCAGTTTACGATTTGAGTCTGGAAATTAAAAAAGCCAAGATAGCATCCGATAAAAAACTGGCAGGAGCAAAACCATAATGCGAATGTTGTCCGGATACGGTGGTGCAGCCTTAACGCAAAAAACCAGCTTCCTCGCGTTGTTGATCTTATGCATGCTGGTCGCCGCCTGTTCTGGCAATAAATCAAAACCGGCCAAACCTGCAGCAGGCCCCTACAATCCCAATGACGGTCGCTATGCGCACGATAAGGATTTTGGTCCGGATGAAGATATTGATCTCTCGCATATTCCCGATGCTGTACCGCGTTATGAAACGCGCACACGCGCCGGCAATAAAAATCCTTACACGGTGCTCGGTAAAACCTATCACCTGATTGAAGATGAAAGTGCCTATCGCGAGCGCGGCAATGCCTCTTGGTACGGTAAAAAATTCAACGGTTATAACACTTCAAATGGCGAACGCTACGATATGTATGCCATGACCGGTGCGCACAAAACCCTGCCAATTCCCTCTTATGTGCGCGTGACCAATCTGGATAACGGCAAGAGTGTGGTGGTACGCATTAATGATCGCGGCCCATTCCATCAGGGGCGTATTATTGATTTGAGTTACGCCGCTGCCCAGCGTATCGGTATCCATAAAACCGGTACTGGCAGGGTTGAAGTAGAAATTGCAGTACCGGGTGATGCAACACCTATCCCGCGTCGCGTCGATACCAGCATTCCCAAACAAATTGAATCTGCGTTACCTGCCGGCACTTTTTTACAAGTGGGCGCATTTGGCAACAAAGATTCCGCACAACAATTTGCCGCCAGTATCGGTACCAAATTGACCTATCCGGTTGCAATCAGTTCAGCAACACAACCCAGGCAAGTTCATCGCGTGCGCGTCGGTCCGTTCAAAGATGCAAAAAGTTTGCAGGATGCACGCGATCAATTAGCCAAAATTAAAGTATTTCAAGCGCATGTGGTGTATCAGTAATTGCTTGAGCGATAAGCCTGGGATTCAGGTTTGATTCGCACTGTTATTTTACTGTTACAATTCATTCAGCTTTTATTTTTCATTTCGTTTTACAGAGTGTTAATCAACCATGATTAAAAATATTTTTACTACCCTTATTCTGGCGAGCGCGGTTACGGCTTATGCACAACAACCGGCTGCTCCTATCCCGACAAATTCCCTGCCGACACCGGGCGCTGCCCCAACGATAGAGCAGAAACCAACGGTGATTCCAGCGGCGCCGCAATTGGCGGCTAGCGGTTTTATTCTGGTTGATGCCACCACCGGCAGCATTGTTGCCGAAAATAATTCAGAGCAGCGCTTGCCACCAGCGAGTCTGACTAAAATGATGTCCAGTTATCTGGTCGTCGATGAAATCGAAAAAGGCCGTATCGCCGAAGACGCTATGGTAAACATCAGCGTTAAAGCCTGGAAAATGGGCGGCTCACGTATGTACGTGAAAGAGGGCACCCAGGTTTCGGTAATCGATTTGCTGCGCGGTGTCATTATCCAGTCGGGCAATGATTCGACAGTAGCGCTCGCTGAATATGTGTCGGGCAATGAAGATGCATTCGTTGATGTGATGAATCAAAAGGCGGCGCAGTTGGGTATGAACAATACCCATTTTGAAAACTCTACCGGTTGGCCAGCAGAGGGGCATTTGACCACTGCGAAAGATTTGGCAGTGCTGGCACGTGCAATCATAAATGATCACCCGACGCATTATCCTATCTACGCGGAAAAATATTTTTTCTATAACAACATTCGCCAACCTAACCGCAATTTGTTGTTGTTCCGCGATGAATCTGTCGATGGTTTAAAAACCGGTCACACCGAAGAAGCGGGTTATTGCCTGGTCGCATCCTCCAAGCGCGAAAACACCCGCTTTATTGCAGTGGTGATGGGTACCGCAAGTGAAAAGGCACGCGCAGCAGAAACTGAAAAATTATTGGCATATGGTTTCCGCTATTTCCAAACTACCTCGCTTTATCAGGCAGGGCAGCAAGTGAGTATATCGCGCGTATGGGCCGGTAAAACGCAAGAAGTAGCCTTGGGCATTCCCAACAATATTGTCCTGACGTTACCGAAAGGTCGCGAGCAAGCGCTGCAAGCAAAAATGCATATCAATGAAATTATTAAAGCGCCGATTGCCGCTGGCCAGGAATTGGGAAATCTCACGGTAGAGCTGGATGGCCAATTGTTGGTGAATACTCCGATTGTTGCCTTGCAGCCAGTCGAGGAAGCCGGATTTTTTGACCGCCTGATCGACAATTTGAAATTATTTTTTCGCAATTTATTTAGCTGATCGCTAGAATCAATCCGCTGATGGTTGCCATACCGGCAACTATCCGGAACCTCTGAACCTTTTCCCTTTAGTTCAACAAGAACTTCCGGCTTCAGCAATTCCGTCTGCGCAGGTGTTATTGTTGCTTTGATTTCCTGCGTTGTTTTGCCGATATGCATCCGGTGGGGCGGGCAGCGGTTCAATAACCGACCTACTCAGATAAAACAATTCAAGGAGCTTTTGTGTCTACTAATCCCAGCCAAACCAATCCCTACCAAACCCCCGAAGGTCAATTGACCCCCGATGATCAAGCCGTTGGCGAGATCAGATTTTTTTCGCCATCGTCACGCATTAATCGTCTGCGTTATTGGGCGCACTCCGCCCTGTTTAGTTTGGGCGCGCTGGTCGTGCTTGCCATTATTGGCTTACTCTCAATCTATGTTTCCGCTACGATTGGCATAATTTTGGGTGTGCTGGCGTATATTGGAATAATT
The DNA here is from genome assembly GCF_058800985.1 of Cellvibrio sp. GW822-FHT04B05. NCBI lineage: Bacteria > Pseudomonadati > Pseudomonadota > Gammaproteobacteria > Cellvibrionales > Cellvibrionaceae > Cellvibrio > Cellvibrio sp. GW822-FHT04B05. The sequence continues at coordinate 98,528 of NZ_JBXAMU010000007.1, forward strand.
GTGTTCAGTTTTATTTTGATCATCCAGCGACTGCACGACTTGAATAAAACCGGGTGGATGTCTCTGTTGGCAATTATCCCACTCGCCAATATCTATTTGATTGTGTTGCTTGTATTTTTCAAAGGCACTGAAGGTCGCAACGATTTTGGTTTGCAGACGCCACCTAATAAAACCTGGCATTGGATCGCCGCGTTTGCGATTCCTGTATTTGGAGTTGTTTTGGGTATTCTTGCTGCTATTGCGCTTCCAGCCTATCAAAGTTATATGGAAGCCGCTCAAGGTTTTGATTCCTCCTATGACTCACAGAATTCAGATGCTTATCCATCTGAGTACACTGAAGACGGCGCAGTTGAAGATAATACCTTTAACGAAGAAGCGCTTGAGCAAGATGTTGATACACTGCCTGATCAACCGCTTGATGAAACTGAAGCTGAGATAATTGAAGAAACCGAATCGGACACGCCGCAATAGTTATCGTGCTTTTGCTAAAACATAAGGCAGCTTAGGCTGCCTTATGTTTTTTTATAGGGTACATCTTGGTAATTTATTTTTATATCGTGTCATATAAGCATTTAGTGCCTTATATTTTTTGCTTACTACGCATATATTCTCTTTGTCCTGCATACGTATTCATCTTGCCCGGCACCTCCTGAAAAACTATTCTGTAGTTGTAGTCATTTTGTAAAAATCCTGTTAGCGATAAACAACCAATTATTTTCATAATAAAGACGATATCGGGCAATTCCACCCTGCGTTGATCCAACGCCTTGCAAATACTCTTACATAGTAGATCTTGATCAACAGCCAATAGTCGCTCATTTTCCGCGACCCGGAAGGCTATGCAATTTGTTTTTTATTTTGAAGCCGGATTGCAAACTTACTAACCGCCAAATAACAGGTGCATCGCCGCCTCTGGCTTCGTTCTGCCTTAAATAATATCAATTTACATAACAATAATATTTCCAGGCGCGCGGTGCTTAAAGCCTTGCCTGCTTACCCCATCATAGAGAGACGCTATGTATATGCCATCAGCTCGTTTCACTGACTCCCGTTTTAAGGGTTCCTGTTTCACTGCTGCCGATTTCACCAGACAGTGGCAGCGTTGTTTCCTATCCAGTTGTTTTATTGTGCTCGCATTTTTTTATGCTCAGTCGGCACAAGCCCAAAACTGGAGCAACAGTTATTTTCGCGGTACTCCGAACAATTGGGCCGCTACTCCGCTGACTAAAAATACAAGCAGTGGTTTATGGGAAACGCAACAAACATTTTCTGGCACTAACCCGCGCTTTAAAATCAGCCGCTATATCGATAACTGGAATGAAGCTTATCCAGCGCAGGATTATTTAATTACCGGTGGTGATGGCGACTATAAAATTACCTTTAACGACACTACTAAAGCTGTTGTTGCGACCAAGCTACCTATTTCCATTCCTGCAAATAATATTTGTTTCAGTAATCCCAATAATGTTGCAGTGCCTTATATTTATTTTTGGAATCCGCTGCCCGTTGGCGCAGTGACCCCTTTGCCCGCTTGGCCCGGTAAGAGTATGACCAGGCGTGGCACTTTTTATTGTTATGATTTCACCGCGTCGATACCTGCCGGAATGCAGATGCCGACCTCACTGGATGTTATTTTTAGCAATAATGGTGCAAACCAAACGGCTAACCTGAAATTTACTGGCGCCGCTTGCTATGAAAATAATACCTGGAAAGCATTGTCGCAATGCGGGTTTAATGTTTTGACCAGTTCATCTGCCGCAAGTATTTCTTCTGCAGTAGTTTCTTCGTCTTCTTCGATATCATCATCGTTGATTCCTTCGTTGTCTTCTTCGGTAATTGCGTCAAGTAAATCCGGCTCATCGCCTGCATCTTCATCGGGCCTTGCTGCAACATCCTCAAGTCAGGCATCAATTGTGATCAGTTCTTCGGTTTCCAGTTTTTCTTCCAGTAGTTCAGCTGCTACCGCAAAAACAAAAATTTATTTTAAAAATACCGCCAACTGGACATCGGTGAATATCCATTATTTTAATGTTCTGCCTGCACTGACTGCTTCTACCTGGCCTGGTGTAGCGATGGTAAAAAATGCCGCTGCGCCCACTTTTTTCAGTTATGAATTTATCGGTGCGGTTAATTCCGCTGGCATAGTATTTAATTCCAATAGTAATCCTAAAACGGCAGATTTAAATTTTGTTGCGCCCAATAATTGTTATGACTTTGGTACTGCGAGTTGGAAAACGGCAAGTGCATGCGGTGTGCCGACAGATCTGGTTGCCAACGCCGGAGTAGATCGTAAAGCTAACATCAATACCCGTCAGGTATTATCAGCTGCCGCATCTACGGGGAATTATGTTACGGCGAATTGGACAAGCACTGCGTGGACAGGTGTGTTGACTGGCAAACAAGTGGTAACTCCATTGCTGACGACAACGGGCAGCATCACAGTAACGCTCACACTCACTGCTGCTGATAACAGCACAGCAACCGATACAATGGTGATCAATGTTGTCACAGCTACACAAGCATTACCCGAGCGCCCGCAACTGGCGGCACCTTTGGGTTTTCCCATTACCGGTACCGTAAGTACTGGAAAATATCGTTTCGTAAATGCCTACCCGAATTTAAATGAGTTTTTCTTTTCGCCGGTAATGGTTACTAACGATGGCATTAACGATCTGGTGTATGTCGTCGACAAAGAAGGGGCGATTTACGTATTCCCGAATAAAGAAAATGTTATTGCAACAGAAGTGCGCAAGCTGTTGGATATAAAATCCACCGTACTCAATAACAATGAAAGCGGTATGTTGAGCATGGTGTTTGATCCACATTTCGCCACCAATGGTTTTATTTATGTATATTACATTTTTGGTGAGACTGATAACTTTTATCCGCGCACCGATAGCATGGTCGGCGGTAAAACCGGCGACGCCATTATCGAGCGCTGGACAGTCGATAATCCTGTGAATCCAACCTCTGCCGGTTCCAAAGTCGAAGTCTTGCGCATTCCGCAAATTGGTGAAGACCACAAAGGCGGCATGATGCAATTTCATCCCACCGAACAATATTTATATGTGGGTATAGGCGAGGGCGGTTACGGTCACAGTGCGTTTGCACAAAATCCATTGCCGAGCGATCCTTACAATCGGCGCACCAATAACAGCGCGCAAGATCCAACAACCTTGCGTGGAAAATTTATTCGCATCGAACCATTAGCGCAGGCGGTGGATGGAAAATATTATCGCGTGCCAGCGGATAATCCGTTTGTCGGCCGCGCCGGTTATTTGCCGGAAATCTGGTCCATGGGGCATCGCAATCCCTGGCGCTGGGCGTTTGATACGGATGCTCCTTATACGTTGTGGGAAACTGAGATCGGACAAGACACTGATCTCGCCTACGAAGAAGTTAACATCATTACCAAAGGCCAGAATTACGGTTGGCCGGTGTGTGAGGGCACGCGCAACCGTGGCGTGCTTGGCGGCGATGCTGCAAAAAATTGCCTGACTGATTTTGTTCCGCCGCGCGAAGGTTATGGCCGCACCTCGGGTGTTTCGATTATCGGTGGATTCGTTTATCGCGGCAGCGATTTGCCTAATCTCAACGGCAGTTTTATTTTTGGTGATTACGTCAGCAAGCGTCTCTGGTCGGTCGCTAATGATGGGCAAGCGAAAAAATTAATTAGCGAGGCTTTCCCGCATTACATTTCATCAATTGGTAAAGACCTTAAAAAGAATTTACTGATTTCCAGTCACGGTCGTGAACTCGGTGGGCCATCCAGTATTTTCAAAGCGGTTGATGATGATGTCGCATCCGCACAAATTCCGCCGACGTTATCGGCAACCGGTTTGTTTGCCGATTTGCCCAATGTAATTCCTGCGCACGGCGTTATTGAATACACATTAAATACCACCGGCTGGTTTGATAGTGGCAAGATGCGGCATTTTGTAGCGATTCCTAACGCGAGCAAAATTACCTTTGATCCGATAGCAATATGGAATTTACCAGTTGGTTCGGTGGTGGTGAAACATCTTGCGGTGGCGACATCGGTGAATGCCAATAAACCATTTACCACTTCAGTATTGTTCCGTCAGGAAACCGGTTGGCAAGCGGCGAATTATCGCTGGAATACCGCCGGTACCGATGCGGATTTAGTGACTGAATCTTCCGTCGAACCCGATGGTGGTTTGGTGAGCGTAGTGCGCAAAGTTGAAACGGGCAGCACCTGTGCCGGTTGCCATAAAGATACTGACGGAAAGTTAACGCCGCTTGCGGTGGACACACACCAACTAAATGGCAATTTTAATTATCAAGGTATAACTAAAAACCAATTGGAAGTATTTAATGCGATTGGTTTATTTACGGCTGCCATAGATGTTTACAACAGTGGTAACGGTAGCAGTTACGAAAAATTTGCTGCACCCACTGACGCGAGTGTGGATTTGACTGCGCGCGCAAAATCTTATTTGCACACCAATTGCGCGCACTGTCACTCAGGTATTTCGGGTGGTATGGATTTGCGTTTCGGTACAGCACTGGAAGCGATGAAATTAGTGAATGATCACAACCGCATCGTGCCCGGTATTCCTGCGAACAGTAACGTTTACAAATATCAAACCGGTGCGGGCATGCGCATGCCTTACGGCTCAGTTGCGACCAATCCCGAAGCAGAAACCTTGTTCCGCAATTGGATTAACGAATTGGGTGTTGATGTTAGCCAAACCGGAATTGATGTAACTGCAACCAAATCATCGCCTGAAGTTAATGAAGTGGTTGGTTTAAGTTTGGAGGCGGTTTACAGCAACGGCACCAGACTGCCAGCAGCAGGCACAGTGACTTGGACATCCAGCAATCCTGCGGTGATTTCCACCCAAGGTAAAACTGGTGCAGCGATTAATGTCACTACATTATCAATTGGCACTGTGACTATTACGGCGAGCAGCGATGGTTATAGCGATAGCATTACGCTGGACATTATTCCCGCAGCAAATCCTGTTACTGCTTTAGCGATTGCCGGCACTGCGAATCTGCGGATTAAAACTGGCGAGACGCAGCAATTAGCGGCTGTCGCTACGACGGGTGATGGGTTGTTGGGAATGACTTCGCAAGTCACCTGGACAAGCAGTAATACATCGGTAGCAAATGTCTCTGCTGCCGGATTGGTTACCGCTGGTGCTACCGCGGGCACTGCAACAATTACGGCAACTTACGGTGCGTTTTCCACCACTTATACCGTGACGGGTTTGGGCGCAGGTCAGTACGTTTACGTGAAAAAACCGGCGACATGGGCGATGGTCAATACACATATCTGGACAAACCAGAGCGGCACCTTGACGGTGCGCACCGGCAATTGGCCAGGGCCAGCGGTAACGGAAACTGCACCCAAATACGGTGCCGGTTGGTTGCGTGTGTTTATTCCTGCGGCATGGGCAAATACATCGGGCAATACCAATATTATTTTCAGCAACAACATGGCTAACCAAACCGCAGATTTAACCGTGAGCCAAACCAATCCGGGTTGGTATGACGCGGCATGGTTAACCGCTGAACCCGCACTCGCCGTTGTAGAAGCGGGTACACAAATTCAGGTAGGTAATGGCACTGCGACTATCGCGAGCAGTGCAAATCTGAGTGGAAAATTATTTGTGCCCGGCACACTGGCCGATATCAAAGCCAATGCCGCTGGCCCTGGCATGAAATTCGTTCACTGGGAAGGAACGGGTGCTGCGTATTTGTTGGATGCGAATAGCGCGAATACAAAAATGGTGGTGGGCAGTGCAGTCTCGCTCACGCTGCTTGCGGTGTTCGATAGCATTACAGATCAACATCAAGTTGCGCGCAGCCATTATCAAAGCCAGGGTTGCATCGGTTGTCACGGCAGCGATGGCAATGGCACGCCATCGCTGCTCGATTTGCAAACACGCTACACCCAAACCAGTCTCGCAAATTACATCGCCGCCAATATGCCCAAAGGTAATGTCGGCAGTTGTACGGGGACTTGTGCGACCAGCATTGCCGCGATGATTTTTGCCGAAGCATTTATTACGCCTGCGGGAGTGTGCAGCGCAGACAGCCTTGACGATTTGATTCCACAAGATCGCAGTTTCCGTTTGTTATCCACACTCGAATACAACAATTCAGTGCGCGATTTATTGGGGCTGACAAATAATATCGATGTCACCAGCGGGCGTATTCCAGCGGACTTGCCGGTGAATGGATTTAAAACCAACGCCAATGCAATCTTCACCAACGATTACGCTAAAGGTTATGTATTAGCAGCGGAAGCTGCTGCGGCGATGGTGAGTAATATTTACAGCCTTACTCCTGGCTGTAGTAATGCGACCTGTTTTGTGCAGAACTTTGGCAAGCGCGCTTATCGTCGTCCGCTTAGTACGACAGAAGTGACGAAATTAGTTGCACTGCAATCGGCGCAAGGCAATCTTGCATTGTTGACGGCGATTCTCTCGTCGCCATCCATGTTGTATCGCTCGGAAGTGGGGGAATTAAAAGGTACTTATTACGAACTCACCGATTACGAAGTCGCCGCTATGTTGTCCTATACCTATTGGGCAACAACACCAGACGCAGCATTAATGGCAGCAGCAGATGCAGGGCAATTAAGTACATCCGCGCAAATTTCTGCCAAGGTTGCACAGATGCTGCAAGATCCGAAAGCACAAATTGCGTTTGAGCGTTTTATTACCGGTTGGTTGGATCTTGATAAGGAAATTAAAACAACGGCGCTAAGTGCAAGCCTTAAAGTGGACATGAAATCCGAAACGATTGAACTGGTAAAACGCACTGTATTCGGCGGCGGTAGTTACAACGAATTGCTTAATGCAAATTACAGTTACATGACGCAACAGCTCGCTACCCATTATGGTTTGGCTTGGCCGGGCGGCAGTGGTGTACAGCGTGTGGATTACAACGCAGATAACGCCGAACGTCGTGGCATATTGGGGCACGCTGGAATTCTCGCGATCCAATCTGCATCGGAAAAAACCCATCCGGTAAAACGCGGATTGTTTGTGCGGCGCAATTTGCTCTGCCAGGATTTTCCACCGCCACCGGTAGGCGCGGAATTAAAGCCGCAGGAGGATCCGAGTCTCACCGTGCGTGAACGTTTTGAACATGCGCACTTGAAGGAAGGTTGCGAGGCGTGCCATCAATATATCGACGGCATCGGCTTTGGTTTGGAAAATTACAACGCACTCGGTTTGTATGTCACCACCGAAAAAACGGATAACGGGTTAATTAAGGCGATTAACTCACTCGGTTATATTGGCAGTTTAAATTCGGCGGAAACTTATTTGTCAGAATCGGAACCCGTAGTTGCCTATCAAGGTATGGACGAATTGGCTGGCTTGATTGCCGGCAGCTCCAATGCCAAAGCCTGTTATGTGCGACAGTGGTATCGCTACACACGCGGTCAACTGGAAGAAGTGACTGACAGTTGCACGCTGCAAGTGTTTGGTAAAACCTTTAAAGAATCGTCTAACGCAAGTATGTTGGATCTGATGATCCAATTTACCCAAACCAAAAACTACATCTTGCGTAAATAACTGAGGAGGGCATTAAGATGAATGTATTAAAAAATAAAATGCAGCGTCGCGATTTCCTGCGCAGTATTGCCAAGTTGGGTTTGACTACCGCATTCACCAGCCAATTTATGTTGTCGGCCAATGTGTTTGCACAAACGGCGGGCGCCAAGCGTTTTATCATGGTGTATTACCCGAATGGATGCGTGCGCGACAAATGGCATTCCTATAACGCGGGTGCATTGGGTAGCAACAGTTTTGCTACCAGCCCACTGCAACATTTAAACGCGCACCTCACAAAAATTGTGCCGATAAAAAACCTGACCTATAACGGCCACGGCGGTAGCTCTGGCCACCCGGAAGCGTGTCGCGCGGTATTTTCCGGCGGGCAGGAATACGCAACGACATTTGATGTCGCCATCGGTGAAGCGCTTGGTGGGCGCTTAACCAAAAATATGCACGTAGGTGTTTGGTCAAGCAAAGCAAAGGGCACCGAATATATGCCCTTTACCGACAAAAATCGCAATAAAATCCAGGTATCCGACAATCCACAACAAGTGTATGACGCGCTACTTGCCGATGTGGTTGGCAGCAGTAGCGGCACACCTGATCCCGACGCCGCGCGCCGCAAAAAAGTATTGGAAACATTGCATGAAAATCTGGATTTATTGCAGGCCAATACGCTCAATGTAAAACAACAGGGTAAATTGTTAACCCATGAAGAGGCATTGAATTATTATCAAAATACCCTCAGCGGTACTTTGGATATTGGCGGTACTGGTTTTTCTCGTCCCACCATCGGCATGACCGGAATTGATGATGATGCGGATGCAATCGCCAAAGCGCAAATGCGCAATATCGCCATGGCATTCCAGGCGAATGTTACGCGCACCGCAACATTCCAATTTATGGGCGCACAAGATGAATCTTTAAGGATAATTTCTCCCGATATCCGACCCTATATGGGTGATTACGGTTCGGGCATAAAATTAACCTACAACGAAACCCGCAGCCACGTCAGCTCACACAATGAATCATCATTGTTTGATGCACAAACCCGCTGGTACAACATCATGGTCGCGTATTTGATGGACGAACTTGCTGGCCGCCCCGATGTAACCTACGGTGGGACACTACTGGATAACACATTAATCCTGGTAATGTCCGAAGTCGGCGGCGGCAACCACCAACAAGAAAATCCCGGCATTTATGTTGCAGGCGGCGCAGGTAATGCAATCCGCTCAGGCACAGGTATAGATGCAAATAACGCAGGTATATCGAATTTGTATCTGGATATTTCCAAAGCCTTTGGATTGAATTGGGGAAGGTATGGGAATAGTTCGGGTGGGGTGACTGGCTTTTTGAGATAATTCAAAATCGTTTTTAGGTAACTGGAAACCACCCGGCAGGTATTGCCGGGTGGTTTTATTTTTTTAAACTCGTCTTCACCTAATGATGGTTGCTGAAGAAAATGGAATGCTATTTGGTCGGTTTATTTTAAATTTAAAAAATCGAGTTAAAATAATTAGATGTAAAATCTGACATAGGAAAGATTTTGAATATCGGTAGCGGAGTTTGCCGCACATGATTCTGTTCCCTCAATTACAACCACTGATTGTGATGCGTATGCCGCTAGCAGTAGGCTGTAAGTTTCTTTTCCTCCAGGTGAAGAAGAATCAAATTTAAAACTCCAAAAGCTACTAGTAGAACATCCTGTTGACCAAGGTGCAGTGGTCGAATGGTTTTCGACTCTGACAAGAATTGTATTGCCCAAGTTGGGTCCTGAGGCTATTGACTGAATTTTCCCTGAAAATCCTGCTGCATTAGTGGTAATGGAGATTAACGAAAAAAAACAAAATAGGAAAAGTCTTTTCATTTTAAATGCCTCATTTTTTTAAGTAAAAAATGCCTGATTAACCTGGTTTTATCCAGGTTGCTACTGCGTTTACTAATGGGTTTTAAAGGGTAATTTTGCGAATATTTTGCAGATGCAAAAATACCCTGCTTGGTTGCCTTATTAGACGATACGAGTTGATGTTAATTACGTTTTATGTTGCTTTTTAGGCGATGATTAGGGTTTTAAAACAAACATTGTGGCAAGTGGGATATTTGCTAAACATTTCCCGGTTCCATCAACATACAGCTGAAAGGTTTTTTGTGTGCTTATTGCAAATAAAAGACCGGAATATGCTCTGTCAATTAATTTGGGGTCACTAATAATAACTGCATTTTTTTTGATGCAATACGAGGATGCTTCACCAATAATATCAGCTTTTAAAACTATATATAATCCTTCGGGGGAGCTATTGGAGTTATTTGGCTGGACAATTTGTATGCTTTCAATGTTAGATGAGGTTAATACAAGCCATTGCGCGGAAAAAGCAATTTGTGGGCTAAGCATTAAAATTGTAGCAACAATAAAATTACGCATTTGTATTTTTCCTGTAAGGGTTATGGTTTATTAGGGAAGTTACGATAAAAGATTATAATATCGTTGTTATTGCCGAGGTTATTTCTTTGTAGATAAGAAATTTATCCTTCGTATGTGAAAACATCAAGCTTCGATGTATGTTCTGTATCCATTCTTACAACACCCCCGCGCTCTTAATTTCCAAATACGCATTCGCAACGCGCACCGCTAATTCATTGGCGGTGCAGTCGATTGCGTAGACGCCGGCGGCGGTAAGTTTGCGGTGGGATTCGCGGCGTTCGTGGAGGAAGCGGCGGACGCCAGCGTAGTTTAGGGAGTCGTCGAAGGTGCGGACGGGGATTTCGTAGAGTTGGTCGAGGACTTGTTCGCGGATGTTGGCGACCATTACCAAATGGCGTTTCTTTAGTAGGTTTACGGCAAGCAATAATTCGCTGTTGTCTTCATCACGCGAGTTAGTGACTAAAATGACCAGCGAGCGTTTTGGCTGGAGAATGGCCAGTTTTTCTGCGGCGGTAATATAGTCGGCGGTGGATTGGTTTGCGTGCAGGTCGTAAATGCCGTTGAGCAATACTTTTACTCGTTCAACTCCTTTTTGTGGCGGAATCCAGCGGTGTTGATTGCCAAAACTCATCAAGCTGACGTTATCGCCTTGTCGTAATGCGATATAACTCACTAGCAGCATCGAGTTGAGCGCGTGATCGAAATGGCTGAGTTCATCGTCTTTCGCGCGCATGCGGCGGCCGCTGTCAATCATCAGGACGATTTGTTGATCGCGCTCATCTTGATAATCGCGTGCGATTAATTTCTGCCGACGCGATGTCGCTTTCCAATCCAATTGACGCAAGCTGTCGCCCTGGCGATATTCGCGCAACTGGTGAAACTCCATGCCTGCACCACGGCGTTGTTTCTTTTTAATACCGATTTGGCTGGTGTGATTTTCAGTGGCGAGAATCGCATAGTTAGCGATGGTAACAAAATCCGGATACACCTTTGCGCTAGTGGTTTCACCGACCCAGTAACGGATGTGCCAAAAACCCAGTGGACTTTTAAATTGCACGTGAGTTTTATTTAATTCCAGCGAACCGCGCACCAGTGGGCGCAATTGGTATTGGCTGGTGCTGATGCTATTGGGTTGCAGCGCGATTTGCAGCGGCAAATTATCGTGGTTGGCATTCGCAGGTACGCCGTCAAAAATCTGGATATCGGTAGCTTCAATGAATTGATGGCGGATACGCAGTTTTACTTCAGTCCATTTATCGACAGCGAGATTACCGGGCAATTCGCGGGTGATTTCTACTGGCGGTAAACGGCGCGATAGCAACCAGTCGAGCAGTGCGATAAGGGTAATGCCGAAAAATATCGCCTGCGGTAAATAAGCCGCAGAATTCCAGTTAAAATAATGGGCGCTAAATGCATTAATAAAAACCAGCGCACCCAAGAGCGCAAAGGCAAGTATCAATCGTAGGCTGGGAATCCATGTTCTGCGCATAATATTATTTCAATAAGGGAATCAATGCCTCGGAGCTTCAACCTGCAATAAAATATTGTGCAGAATCCGCTCAGCAGCGATGCCTTCAATCGCCAATTCAGGCGATAACAAAATCCGGTGGCGTAGCGCGGGGATAAACATTTTTTTCACATCGTCAGGCGTTACAAATGCGCTGTTGTTGAGCAATGCATAAGCGCGTGCTGCAGAGAGCAACGCAATACAGGCGCGCGGGCCAGCGCCACGGGAAATGCCAGACCAACTGCGTGTGGCGCGCACCAGTTTCACCACGTATTGCAGGATTTGTTCGTCTACGGTTATTTGCTCGGCCATTTTTTGCAGGCTTAATACGTGAGCGGGTTTTAACAATGTGCGGATATGCTCCAGACCAAAACCGCCTTGCGATTGTGAAGTCACCTGGCGCAACATAAATTGCTCGTCGCTCTCGCTTGGGTAATCGATAATTACCTTCAACATAAAGCGATCAAGTTCTGCTTCCGGTAGTGGATAAGTGCCCTCCTGCTCAATCGGATTTTGCGTCGCCAACACCATGAACGGCTCGCCGGTTTTGAAGGATTCACCTTCAATGGTGATTTGTCCTTCCTGCATGACTTCCAGCAATGCCGCCTGGGTTTTGGCGGGTGCGCGATTGATTTCGTCGGCGAGCAGTAAATTGGTAAATGCCGGGCCGCGACGAATTTCAAATTCCTGCTTTGCCATATTAAACATCGCATGGCCGGTCACATCACTCGGCATTAAATCCGGTGTGAATTGCACGCGCGAAAATTGCCCGCCAAAACATTTGGCGAGGCTGCGCACCAATAGGGTTTTACCTAAACCGGGTACACCTTCAATCAAGACATGGCCACGTGCGATCAGGGCAATCAGCACTTGCTCGATCACGGTGTCCTGGCCGATCAACACCTTTTTAATTTCGTTAAGTAAATTATTGGCAGCGGTGCTCGCCTGCTGCAGTCGATTTTGCAAACTCTCGCTGGAATCCGCCGCTTTGTTATTTTCAATGCTGTCGTTGTTGATGTTTGAATCAGTCATAGTTTTTTCCTGAAAGTTTTCCGGCTACAGATTGCTGCCATGCAGCTGTTTACGGATTGTTTGCAAATGTGCAATCGCTGCGGCAAATTCCTGCGGGTGATGCAAGCTGGTAGCGAAGAGAGCTTGTTGGATATCAGCATGGTTAATACCGGTTAATTCCTGTAAAAATTCCACGCGCTGTGTTGGTGTGGCTTGGCTCGGATTTGGATGTTGTTCATCCATTCTATCCAGGATTTCCTTGCGTAATAATTCCAGTAACTGCGGATGCTCCTGCTTGCGCCACAGCAACATGGCGCTGGCATAAATGTGTTCGGCCAAACTGCGGCGACCAGTTTGCTCAACAACCAATACTGGACCAAAGCGCAAGCTTTTTGCCCACAGCCACAATACCAGCGCAATCAGTGCGGCGAGCACACCATAACTTGCATTGCGCCACAGGATGGTGGCGAGAGAGGGGGCATCCTGATTTACTAAAAACCATACGCGCCCTTTGGGGTTCGTTAATCGCCACAATGCATAGGCATGATCGTGGCAGTCGATGCGTTGGTTCGCCCAAATATAGTTGTCGCTGGTGATAGTGACAGAGCCGGAACCTACATCAAAATAAAGCAGGTGCTCATGTTTTTCATCGTAGTGATGATCTTCTTCCTCGCTATCTTCGCCTGCGGCAATTGCTGCTTCCAAATTACTTCTGAATAAGCCATTTTCTTTCAGAGTTTCTATGTCCGGGGTTTCAACCTGTTCATCTGTTTCTTTGCTCTCAGGTGTATTGCCACTTTGCTTTTCGGCGTGGGCAACGTAAGAGTAATAAATAAACGGACGCGAATTACTGAAATCGAATGCAAGCGGCTTTTCTTCGCCACCAAAGGTGATGTTGACTGGTGTTTCATCCAGCGAGCAGCGATAGTAATCTTTTGGCTTTTCTTTTGTGGTTTTTTTATTTTTCTTCTTTTTGTCGATTTTTGCAGTTTCTGTTGTTTTTTCTACCTTATCAGCAATGTCCTTGCCCGATGTTTCCGCAGATATTCCTTTTGCATTGTCGGTGCTTTTCGTTTCATCGGTTTCTTCATACTCCAATTCTTCATCATCAGAGTTGTCTCGCGCTGAATCACCTTCGACCGCTCGCTCGAATTTATCGGCAATTTTATCGAGTGCACCGCGATTGTCATTGTTTCTTTCTTCCGGAGCCAGTTCAATATTAAAGTCACTGAGCAGTGCATCTTCTTCGCTGGTGTGAGTGCCGACAAAAGGGTTTTGCGTCGAGGTAATTAAAGTTCCGCCATTTTCTACCCATTCGTAAAGTGTTTTGTAGCGTTCTTCGCTCAGGGTTTTGTAACCGTTGATAATCACGATGGTGTCCTGCGCGCCGAGTTTGATGTTGCGCCAGGAATGATTATCCAACAGGCTCAGGTTTTTAACGGTAGTGGCTTGCACGCCGTGTTTGCGCAGGAAAATTTCTGCCGCGAGGAAATCATTCTGGTTGGCTTCTTTGGAATAACCCAGATCGATTTCTGTTTCTTCCCAGACTAATGTTGTGTACCACCGGTAGCCCGCACCAATCAATATCAACGCGATAGCGCCGAGCAGCAACCAGCGTTGCCGCACGCTTAAATTCTTGCTGTTTCTATTTTGGGTGTTGTTATTTGTACTGCTCATCGTGCCGTTCCTTGCGCAGGAGTAGCGGAGGATTGCAGCCAGCATTGGTTCCAGGTTGCGCACAAATCTTGCGCGGTTGCGGCGGTGGGCATCAGGTGACCGTAGGCTAAATGTTGCCACACACGAGTCAGGCGAGCGAAGTAATCGATACGGGTTTGCGCGTTAGTATTTTTTATAAAATATTCGCGCATTAATTCCACACACTCCAATTCGGTGTGGCCATCGTGAATATCGACGCCGCTGTGAATTAAATGAAACAGACTGGCGCGGTAGAGCAGGGCGAGTGCTGCACGGGTATTGCCCGCTTGCAATAAACTGAGAGCGTTGGCGTTGATGTCTTCCGGCAGTGATTCACGTGTAAGGTCCATACCAAAAAGGGTAATGGGTTTTGCCTTGGATGCCGGTGTCGGGCTGATGCGTACAAATTGTGCAGCCAGCCAGTTGCGATAGCGATAGGTGACAAAAACGATCAGCGCGGCAACGCCCAACCATAAAAGTATTTCCAATAAACTGGCCGCGGCAAGAAATCCTTCAACGTTGCGCAAAAAGTCGAAGAATTTTTTCCAGAACTTAGTGGAACCTTCATCTTCATCCGGCTCATCAAATTTGATGGTGCGGGTAATTTCCTTGCGACTGAATTCGGTTTGCTGCATCACTTCTTTAATAGAAGCCTGTGCCTGGATGCGATCAATCTCGGCAAATGTGCCGACGGGTTTATCAATGACCGGCTCGGCTTTATATTCTGTATCGGGTGACATTTCTGTAGAGGATTCTACTTCCGGTAATTGATCGTCAGCATAGACATTGCGTTGTGTATCGATAGAAAAAACGCTAAAGCCGAGCGCAAATGCAAACAACCATGAAGCGAGGGTGGTATTGCTGTTGCGACGTTTATTGGCAATACGGCGGAAGGCAATGTCGATATCCCAGGCTTCCAATTTAATGCGGCGATTTAAATAAAGTGCAAAACCGCAAGCGACATAAAACGGTGCAGTGAGGCCGAGCGCAACATACCAGAGTAAAAGTTGCAGGTTGTGTAGCTCGATGGAATCCTGAGTGAAAAATAATCCGGCCCATTCGATATTCAATTCCTGTGGCAGCAAAGCCCAGATAAAACTGAGGATGCCAATCCACAAGAAAAATTCCATTCCCAATCCCATAAAGCTGATCCAGCCAGCGGGCGATGAATCTTCGCGATGCAATACACCCAGACGCTCTTGTCGCCGCGTGCCGGATAAACCTTCGAGCTGCAACACCGGTAAATCCATTGAGCGGCTCGGGCTGAAACGGCGCCAGGTCAAGCTGGCGATAATTTGTTTGAGCGCGAGCGACGGGAGTAATTTGAATGTGCTGCGCGTATCGGGCAAATCATTAAACACTGCGTGGCTGAGAATATGCAGCAGCGGTCGCTCATAAATGGGTTTGAGCCACCATATCAAAGCACCGCCGAGCCAATACCATTTCCATGGGATGATGAATGCCAATACAAAAATAGGAAAGCTGGCGAGCAACCATACTTTCATCATCGGTAACCACCAGCGCTTGGCCATCAATATGCCGAGGTCAACAGCCTCCCATGCACTGCGCGGGCGAATTTCCAGCGTGACTTGATCCAGATTCATTGGCGTGCGCCCCCACTTTTTTCACTCGTGGTTGCTGATGCGGTTTCACCGCGCAGGCCGCGTCCGCTGAAGACCAAATAACTGATGACGATTGTCCACAAGAATCCGCCGACCAAATATTTTTGCCAGGGCATAAGGATATTGTTGGATGACCAGAAGGCTTCAATAAATGCGGCAATCACCAACATGATGATTACACCGTACACCAGTTGGACCGCAATTTTGCTGGCGCGCTTGAGCGATTCTTTGCGGGTGAGGTTTCCCGGTGCGAGCAAGCTGTAGCCGAGTTTTAATCCAGCTGCGCCAGATATAGCAATCGCGGTCAATTCAAAACTGCCGTGCCCTACCACGAAGGTAAAAAATGTTTCGGTAAATCCAGCGTTGGTCAAATGACCGGCAACGGTGCCCATCAGCAAGCCGTTAAATACAAGGAAAAAAATCGAGCCGACGCCAAATAAAATTCCCGATGCAAAGGTACGAAAGGAAACGCCGATATTGTTGCTGATATAAAAACCGAACATTTGCACATTGGTTTCGGAATCACGCGCGCTGCCGAGTGTGCGATTTTGTGGATCGTACATGCTCTCGTATTGGCTGACTTGTTCGGGTGGGCTGATGGTGTAGACCAGATCCGGTTGCCAGAGGATCGCTAAAAACATCAGCAGTCCGGGAACATAAAGCAGTGCCGTCGCCCACCAGATATAGGATTGCTGCTCGCGCACCAGCCGTGGAAACCCCGCCACAATAAAACTGGTGAATTGCTGCATAAACGGCTGCTTGCGGCGATAGAGTTGTTGATGGCCGCGCACCACCAGATCGCCCAGTTTATCGACCAGGTGGCTGGAGTAGTGGCGATCTTTTGCCAGCGCGTGGAAGTGGCAGAGGCGGCGATAGCGGCTGGCGAAACTCGCCAATTCATCACCTTTAAGTTTGCCGTCGGGCTTTTCCAGTTCGATGATCTGCAGTTCTATGACGTGCCAGAGCGGTTGGTAAAGTTGCTCGAATTGTCCTTGTTTCATCGCTGCCGCTCCTAGTGTTTGCCAACCATGGTATTAGCCATTTGTTTGATGGCGATCACCGGGTCTTTGCTGGCGAGCAGCGGTTGGAGGATGGTCGCCAATTCGCTTTGGCGTTCGGCCGATAAATATTTGCTGCGCTCGGCAAAGGCGAGCAGCGCGCGTTGTTCATCGGTGGAGAAATCGGCCGGTACAGGCAATTGGCCGCGCACTTCAAAATTGGGTTCGCGTGCGTGCGGCGCTTCGTAAATCACCATGCTGCCGGCAGCTAAATCGCCGAGGCGTTTGAACTGGCGGTTGCACAGGCTGGCGATAATCCCGGTGAGGTAGAGCAGCGGCAGGAAATCCACTACCCGCAGCAGGTTGCGCAGCAGCGAAGGGCCAAAGGTAATGGGTGTGCCGTCATCGTTGACCACGCGGATGCCCATCCATTTTTTGCCGGGGGTGCGGCCTTGACGGGTGACCTCAAAAAAGACGGGATAAAACCATTCGAGTAAAAAGGTCAGGATCAGCGCTATGCCAACGCCCATCCCACCCAGCAGAGAGAGTACGATAAAGATCACCGCGGTGATACCGAAACGGATCATGATATCGAGCAGCTGCGCCAGTATGCGCACGCCGAAGCCGGCTGGCGTCAGCGGAAGCAGGGCGCCTTCCGGGGTTTCAAGTGATTGGCGGGTATCGAGTAACAAATCCAATTGTCCTTACGCTATACGGGCTGATGCTGTTCCAGTGTGTCGCCTTAATTATTGTTTGCACACAAATGCAGTGGGCGAGAATAGCTGATCCTCAGGCTGCTGAATAGGCCGCTGAACAAGCAAAACCGCTCTCTTTATACCTTGCGATACGGGCTTTTGTCCCCATCTAGGCGTTATAATTCGCGCCTCGCTTACAGGTTTACCTTTATGTCCCAGCAAGAACCCCCAAGAATTGAATTCCCCTGTGAAAACTACCCGATCAAAGTGTTGGGCGAGGCAGGGCCTGAGCTGCACAGCTATGTAGTGGAGATCATGGAGCGCCATGCGCCGGGTTTTGACCAGGCGCGTATCACGGTACGGGAGAGCAGCAAAGGCCGCTATCACTCGGTGACTGTATGGATTACCGCGACCGGTGTTGAGCAGTTGACCGCGATCCACGAAGACCTGCGCACCAATCGCAATATCAAAATGGTGATGTAAGTTGTCGTCACCCCGCATTTTAGAGGTCGTCAAGCTCGGGCGACAGGATTACCAGAGCTGCTGGCAGGCGATGACCGGGTTCACCAACCAGCGTACGCCGGAGACTCTCGACCAGTTGTGGCTGGTTGAGCATCCGCCCGTATTTACCCAAGGGCAGGCGGGCAAGGTGGAGCATGTGTTGTTCCCCGGCGATATTCCGGTAGTGCAAAGTGATCGCGGCGGGCAGGTGACTTATCATGGCCCCGGCCAGTTGGTGGCCTACCCGCTGCTCGACTTGCGCCGCTTGAAAATAGGTGTGCGTGAGCTGGTGACCTCTATTGAGCAAACCATAGTCGCGACCCTTGTCCATTATGGGATAGATTCAGCTGCAAAGCCTGATGCGCCAGGGGTTTACGTGAATGGTGACAAGATTGCCTCACTCGGTTTGCGCGTGCGGCGCGGCTGCAGCTTTCATGGGCTGGCGCTGAATGTGGATATGGATCTGGCGCCCTTCCTGCGCATCAATCCCTGTGGCTACCAAGGCCTTGCTATGACCCAAATGCGCGAGCTTATTCCCGAATCACCGTCGTTAGCACAGGTTCAAGACCAACTTGTTACGGAATTCGCGCGGAAATTGGGCTATGAAACCTGTACAATGCGCGCCATAGATATTGGTCGGGAGCCGGGCGAGGGCTAGTGCGGCACTCCCGCAGCATCCCCCGCCCGATTCCCTCTATGCCTCAAGTAAGGCCAAAAAAAGCAAAGAGTTTTTTATGTCTGATATGTCACCCGTCTCCACTTTTATTCCCGAGCTGCAACCGGTCAAACGCACCGAGCGCCACAAGCAGGGCGAGAAACTGCGCGATGCCGACAAAGTTGAGCGCATTCCGGTAAAAGTAATCGCCACCGACCGCGATGACATCCCGCGCAAACCCGACTGGATTCGCGTGCGCATTCCTGCATCGCCGGAAGTTGAGCGCATCAAAACCATTCTGCGCAAAAATAAATTGTCCTCGGTATGCGAAGAAGCCAACTGTCCGAACCTGGGTGAATGTTTCAGCGGCGGCACTGCCACCTTTATGATCATGGGCGATATCTGCACCCGTCGTTGCCCCTTCTGCGATGTTGGCCACGGCAAGCCCAATCCACTCGACGAACACGAGCCGCGCAAGCTCGCCGAAGCGATTGCCGAGATGCGCTTGAAATACGTGGTAATTACCTCGGTAGACCGCGATGACCTGCGCGATGGCGGCGCCCAGCATTTTGCTGACTGCATCCGCGAAGCGCGCGCGCTGAGCCCGAAATTACAAGTCGAAGTGTTGGTGCCGGATTTCCGCGGCCGTATGGATATCGCATTGGATATCCTCGAAAAAGAGGCGCCCGATGTGTTCAACCACAATATGGAAACCGTCTCGCGTTTATATCGCCAGGCGCGCCCCGGTGCCAACTACAATTGGTCGCTGGAATTGCTCAAGCAATACAAAGCGCGTCGCCCTGATGTGTTGACCAAATCCGGCTTAATGGTTGGCCTTGGTGAAACTAAAGAAGAAATTATTGAAGTAATGCAGCACATGCGCGATCACGATATCGACATGCTCACTATCGGCCAATATTTGCAGCCATCCAAAGATCACATTCCCGTTGCGCGTTACGTGCATCCCGATGAATTTGCGGAATACACCAGACTCGCAGAAGAAATGGGTTTCAAACACGCCGCCTGTGGTCCGCTGGTACGTTCGTCTTATCACGCGGATAAACAAGCGCATGGTGAAGATGTGAAATGGTTTGGCGAAACAAAAAAAGCCTAAATATTTTCTGTATTGTTTAGTCAAAACTCCCGCAAGTCGGGAGTTTTTTGTCTTTACCGATGTCACTTATTTAACTGGCGCGTCATTCTGTATCTTATAAAATTGCGGCTATAGTTAATTCACCCCTTTGTTGCGTTTAATTATTGTGAATCTACCCAGCTCCACGCTCATGCTTGCCCCTGATATTTTTGTATTGGAAAAGAAGCCGGAATTTTTTGCGCAGGTTGCGCAATGGCATCATCAGGAATGTGAGCGTCAAGGTTTAAAATCCTCTATCGCGCTGCGCCAACAGCGGTTGGTATTGCACGTACAAGAAAACGCCATTCCCAAAACACTTATCGTCTTGCGCGACAACCAATTAGTCGGCTGCGCCAGCCTCGTCAACTATACCTATCGCAGCAGCGAACGCATGCCCAAAGTCGCCAGCCCCAGCCCGGTATGGCTAAGTAATTTATTTGTGCTGGAAGAATTTCGCTATCAAGGCATCGGCAATTCACTCATCGATGCCGCAAAAAATTACGCGCAGGATTTGGGTTTGGAGGAGCTTTGGCTTTCCGCCACTGATTACACTGACTATTACCAAAAACGCGGCTGGGAAATTGTGCGTCGTACAAAATTAGGTGGCAGACAGGTTAATGTGATGCGGGTGGGTTTGTGAAATATTGGCGATTTAACCGGTTGTGACTTTGCCCTAAAAATTCAAAAAATCAATGCAACTTTGCAAACACCTCGGGATGTTGTTCCGCAATACGAAGTAATGCAATTGCGGGTCCCTGCGGGCTGCGTCTGCCTTGTTCCCAATCTTGCAGTGTGCGGATGCTTACACCAAGTAGTCCAGCAAATGAGGACTGGGATAAATTTAATTTGGTGCGTATTACTTGTGGTGCTGATGGTTCTGATAATTCAGTTACTTTAAGTCGTAAGTTACCTTTCTTAAACTCATTAATTTCTTTAATGCCTGCCAAAATTTCTGCACCAATATCACGATTTTTCATGATCAATAGCCTCTGCAATTTGTTTCAAGATATGTCCTGCAATAGTTGCGCGTTCCGATTTGCTATATAAGGTCAACATCCAAATTTCATGCTCAGACTTTTTCCAATAATAAATGATTCTAACTCCACCGCTTTTCCCTTTACCTGCTGGCGCCCAGCGAACTTTGCGAACACCACCGGAGCCTTGGATTAAGTCGCCAATATCCGGTTTTTGGAGCAAATAGGTTTGCAGGCCGCGATAATCCTCATCCGAGAGATGTTCAGCCAAGAGCTTGGTAAATAGGGATGTCTCAATAAATATCATTACCTGAATTATACGGCGATGCCGGATAATTGCAATATTGAATTTGTGAGGGATAACTTTTTGCAGAAGCTCCCAAGCGGAGCTTGGGAGCAGGGGCTAAATTTCCTAAAATCAATGCAACTTCAGACGTGGACGTAACCACTTATTTAATTTTCCGCCGAGCATAATCAAGCCGGTGCGGATTAATCCGTGGATGGCTAACTGGTGCATGCGGTAGAGCGATACGTAAACGATACGTGCCAAGCGGCCCTCGATAAACATGCTGCCTTTACTTAGGTTGCCCATCAAATTGCCGACAGTTGAATAGCTTGCCAATGAGATCAGCGAGCCGTGGTCGGTGTATTTGTAGGTGTGTAATGGTTTGTTGTTCAGTAGCGCGATTAAATTGGTGTAGCAAGTGCTCGCCATTTGATGCGCGGATTGCGCGCGCGGTGGAACGCGTGAGCCGTCGGGATTGGTAAATTGTGCGCAGTCGCCGATCGCGAAAATATTGGCGTCGCACGTGGTTTGCAGAAATTCATTTACGTGTAATTGGTTGATGCGATTGGTTTCCAGCCCGGCGATATTGGCCATAAATTCCGGCACTTTAATTCCTGCTGCCCACACCATTAAATCCGCTTCAATTAATTGACCGTCTTTGGTGTGCAAGCCTTCTTTGGTGGCAGACGTGATCATGGTATTGAGTTTTACATCGACGCCAATTTTTACCAGCTCACCGTGTGCTGCGCCGGAAATTCGCTCCGGCAGTGCGGGTAAAATACGCGGGCCAGCTTCGACCAGGGTGACACTCAAGTGCTCTTTGGAAACTTCATTGAAACCGTAGTTATGGATTTCATGCACGGCGTGATGCAATTCGGCCGAGAGTTCCACGCCGGTCGCACCGGCACCGACAATCGCAATGCGCACGCGGTCATCGGCACCGGGCAAGCGTTGGATACGCAAAAATTTATTTAATAATTTGTTGTGGAATTTGTGCGCTTGCGTGGGACTATCGAGGAACAGACAATTATCTTTTACGCCTTCGGTGTTGAAATCATTGGAGATGGAGCCAAGTGCGATAACCAGATAGTCGTAAGGAATGCGTGTCGACGGTAAAAATTCAATGCCTTCATCGTCGTGCATGGGCGCAAGTACAACTTCGTGTTTGTCGCGGTCGATATCAACCATGCTGCCGACGCGAAAGAAAAAGTGGTGCGCATTGGCGTGGCCGCGATAACTGACTGCATCCACGTCTTCATCCATAGTGCCTACCGCGATTTCATGTAACAGCGGTTTCCATAAATGTGTGGTGTTACGGTCAATCAGGGTTATTTCTGCTTGCTTTTTGCGGCCGAGTTTTTCGCCCAGTTTGGTAGCAAGCTCTAGTCCTCCTGCACCACCGCCAACAACAACTATCCGGGGTTTACTACTTGGGTTTTGCATTGATATACCTGCATGGTAAGTTGATAAATCGGTATGCAAATAGCGTGATCATTGGCGATCAAGGCTATGTAAGAAATGACGCGCTAAGGGCCGTTCGATAAAACGGTAGGTGTTTTGTTCGAGAACGGCAGAAAAATTGGCTTTGGCGGCAGAGGTTTTGCCGGAGCGATAATCGCGGTAGCCGGAATAAAAAAAGTATTCGGTGCGTTCGCAGCGATTTTTGGCGGCCTGCCCAAGTTGTGTGCGTGATATCTTGTCAGTCCAGTAGGCATAGACTGCTGCTTCCCACTTGCTGTTAAAGACTAATTTTTTTTGTGGCGTCAATTTGGAAAAATCTATATCAGCCTGCTGGCTAATAATATCGGCCTTGATCAGGTCATAGACGCTGATATTTTTTTGCGCTTGCAAATATTCAGTAAAACTCAAGGCCGCTTTCATCCAATCACCCGAGTTCATATAAATTTCATGGTAAGCAGAATCGCCATTGTTGAGGCCTTTTTCTTTTGCCTGCGCCAATAGTTGGTGGGCTTTTTGTTCGTCACCCAGCACCGAATAATTTTGCGCATTAAAGGCGATATTTTCCGCTGAAGGCTCAAGTTCCATCAGGATACTGGATTCATGCAGTGCTAATTGATACAGGTTTTGATCCAGATACAAACGCGAAAGTGCAAAGTGAATACTGGCGTCCTTGGGGGCGAGTGGTACGGCTTGCTGGTAGTAGCGGATCGCATCTTTTAAGTAAGACGATTTTTCATAACTGCAACCGCTGGCTTCCGCTCTCGCTTCATAAGTATTGGCGATAGCTTCGTACAGACCTTTTGAGGTAGTGATTTGCTCTTCGCCGAGTTTCAATGTCGCCAATGCAAGCGGATAATAACTTTCTTCGCGATACATTTTGGCGAGTTGGATATAAGCTTTATCGCTTTCAGGTTGCTCATTAATGGCATCAAGCAAAGGTCGATAGAGTTCGGGAAGATTTTTGTTGCCCGATTTTTGCTGCGCGAGATAACGATGTAAAAATATCCCCAGCGAGGGAGCATTGACATCGCGTCGGGTAGCTGCCGGTAATTGATTAAAAATATCAATCGCTTTGGTAAAAGCTTTGTCTTTGCCTGCAACAATATCTTCGTAATACAGGTTGTAAAGCAGCTTTAATGTAGCGTTATTGCCGGGCACCAACTTTAATACTTTGCGTAAGTTTTTAATCCCCGCTTCGCGGCTGGTGGCCGATTTGGTTTTTTCCGCGTCGACAATATAAGCGAGGCTCAATTTATATAATAGCTCGGCATTGTTAGGATCTTGCTGGCTTTGCGCTTCCAGTTCGGCAATTTCTGTTGCAGCAACTGAATTGGATTTATTAACTGCTGATGATTGAGTGCCCTGAGTGTTAGTGCGCGGCTGTTGGCTACAGCCTGCGGTTGCCACTAGCAATAGTGATAGCACCGCCGTCAATATCAAACGCGGGGTACATTTTGAAAAACTCTGTAGTAAAGTGTGATGCAAATGCATAGCGACCTCAGAGTTTGTAGCCTAAGGCTTCAGCTTTTTTAAAGGATGCATCGGATTCATTCAGCAACTGGTTATAGCCTTGTGCCAGGCCTAATGCGTAATGAGCCTCTGCATTTTTAGGTGCAGCTTTTACGGCTTGTTGTGCTGTTTGCAATGATTTTTCGTAAGCGCCATTTTTGATATGCAGCAACGTCAATGTAATTAAACTGGCCGCGTCGGATTTGCCATTTTTTTCCAGCGCCATTAATTCCGCTGCTGTTTTGTTGTATTCGTAACTCAGCGTCCAATCATTGGATTCGATTAGCTCATTCGTTTTCTGATAAAAATCGGCATAGTCTTTGGTGGGAACTTTGGCTGTTTTTACCGTGAGCGACTGGGTAACAACATAGCGATTCTTTTCCTGCTTACCGGCTTGGATAAGGGAGTAGTAAGCGTTATCGATTTTTTCGCCCTGAGTCTTCAAATGCAATTGGTGATTATCATCGGGGCTGGTAAAAACAATACGCGAGCGCAAGGTGTAACCCGGATCATTCACATAAGTTTGTTTGCGATCTTGCGGTTTATGCAGGTTGCGTAAATCGGCAAACAAATTAGTTAACTGCGTGATGCTGAATGCATAATTGATTGGCTCTTTACCGCCGCCCCACACATTGGTAAACGCAAACCGCCCGCTAATGGTAAAAGGCTGCCACATATTATCGGCATTGCTGGCGGTTAATTCGATAACATCGGCTGAGTTGTAAATTTGACCGATCAGTTCGCGAAAATATTTGTCGCGCTCGTGGGAGTATTGCCACATACTGCGCAGGCGTTGTTCGTAGAGCCCGCCAAAATGAAGTTTGAAACTCGCTTGTGCATTACGGCCTTCGAATTTATCAAACACTAATTCCAGATCAGCAAAATGCTCGCTTGCTGCGAGCTTGGGCAGCATGCTGATATTTTTAGTACTGGCATTCACCACCAGTGCCGGTTGTCCTTCGATGCCTACCGAAAAACCGGGATACAAACTGGTTTCGCCGGTGGTATCCATCCATATTTCCGGCACACCATTTTGCGCGGGTATGTGCACAATCATGTGATCAAAACTGATGCCCGGCACGGTCATATCCGGAATGCCGCGACCGCGCGTCACGATCAATGCCGGATCAGCGGCGATACCCAGTTCGCGCAAAATCATCACTGCTAACACTGTTTGATCTTTGCAATCGCCGTAACCATTTTTTAGCACTTCGGCTGCATCGTGCGGTTCATATCCACCGCGTCCCACATGGGCAAATACATAACGAACCCGATCCTGAATCGCGCGGTATACCGCTTTTACTTTTGCATCAGGTGTGAGTGCAGTTTTTTTAATCTCCGCAATTAATTGGTTGAGTTTGGCATCTGTCACCAGATGCGGGGTAATGAGTTCGTTGGCCCAAAGTGCAACGTCATTCCACTGCGCGGTAGTGGCTACACGTAAATAAGGTGCGTAGTCGTGTTCGCGCTGCATGGCATTTTGCAATTCAATTTTGGGTAAATTTTGTCCCACCCAGGTGATTTGTTGTTGATCGCCTTTTTGATTGCGCTTTTCGCTGATCTGGAATTTGGTAGTATCACTGCTTACCAGCGTGATGCGTTTAGGCGCAGTGATATGCAATTCACTGGTAATAATGCTATCGGCACGGGTGCCCTGACCGGCGGCACGGTTTTCCCACCAGTGAAAACTAAAACTATCGAACCATTGGTTGGGTACCATTTTTTTGGTATCGGTGTAGCGATATTGGAATTCGATAATCGAACCTTTGCGCACATTAGGCAGCGAAAATAATAATTCCTTGCGATCGTGATAAAAATTTTCGTCGGTCGGGCTTTGGATTTGGGTGGCATCGGCTTTGATGCTATCCATCTTGCCATCGGGGGTACGCACATTGGCAAACTCGAGCGCGATATCTTCATAAAAACTATTGAAGGTCACGCTGATCTGGCTGTAGTCGCGCACTGCTTCATCACTATTAATGTAAACCGCTACATAAGATGTAGCGTGACTCATCAATTGCTCATCTATATGCACCTGGGTTTTGCGCAACAAAACTTGCGCTTCACTGGTGCTTTCGCTGTCGATACTGCGCGCCAGGATTTTTAACGCAGGGGCGATGCGCTCGGCTTTTTTTGTATCTGCCGCCCATACTTGCCCGCCACTGGCAATAAGGCTCATTGCCAGCAACACACGCAGGCAAAACATCTTCGTTAAAAAATCTGACACGCACTCTCTCCAAAAAAATAAATAGCAGTTCTTTTATTACTAATGATTTTTCTTATTGCTATTGAGCTGTAGTTTTATTTATTTCTATTTAATGCAATTTCTGATTGGGCACTCAAGCGAAACGCTTAAAGTTCAATCCATTGGCCTTCGGCAGCACTTTCAAAAATTGCATCGATCACACGCATATTGGCGATGGCATCTGCCAAGGGTGTTGGCACCGGCTGGTCATTAAAAATACTCAGCGCAAACGCATCACCCATTTCGCTGTAATGGTTTTTCGCAGGAACTTCAATTTCTTCCGGTATACGGTTGCGGGTTAAGCGAAGGCGCTGTACCGCATCACCACTATCGTCGTAGAAGGGGCGGTCAATATAAAGAGTGCCTTCGTCACCGATAGCCTCGACATACTGGCGCGGTTCAATTTTGGTGGCGGCGGTGAAACTGGCCGTGCCCTCGGTAAACTCCAGCAGGCCAGAAGTCAGGCAATCCACTTCTTCATCAGGCATCGGAGTGATATGACCGAGCACTTGCAGAGGTTCTTCATTAAATAGCCAGCGCGAAAGGGATACGGAGTAACAACCGATATCCAGCAGCGCACCGCCGCCCATGTCGATTTTGTTGCGAATATTGCCGGGCTCGCGATTGTTGTAGGAAAAGTGCGAGTGGAGTGTGTGTAATTTACCTATACGTCCTTCATCTATTAATTTTTTTGCCAATTGCCATTGCGGATGAAAGCGATACATAAATGCTTCCATCACTTTCAGTTGCGGATGAGCGTGACTCGCATCGACCAGGCGTTGTGCATCTTCAGTTGTTAATCCCAACGGCTTTTCACACAGTACATGCTTGCCTGCTTCAAGGGCTTTGATCGACCACTCCACATGCAAATGGTTGGGCAGCGGGTTATAGATTGCATCGATTTCCGGATCGGCAAGCAGTTCGTTGTAACTGCCGTAGGCGCGCTCGATACCCAACTCATCGGCCACTGTGCGTGCGCTTTGTACGTCCCTTGAACAGATGGCGACTACTTCATTATGTGCAGAGGTTTGCAAGGCGGGGATAACTTTGGTA
Organism: Cellvibrio sp. GW822-FHT04B05; assembly: GCF_058800985.1. Lineage (NCBI taxonomy): Bacteria > Pseudomonadati > Pseudomonadota > Gammaproteobacteria > Cellvibrionales > Cellvibrionaceae > Cellvibrio > Cellvibrio sp. GW822-FHT04B05. Next base: position 125,832 of record NZ_JBXAMU010000007.1, read on the forward strand.
CGACCGATCTTGGCAGTGCTGAGCACGCCCCAACGAATTTTTCTCATAGGATGTCCCGAACTAGAGCTGATTATAGTGGCAGCCAGTGTAGCTCAAGCGCGGCTCTTGGAGTGAGCCGCGCGGGATCTTTATTGCGCAAAAGTTGTGCAAAAAACGCGGGATTAACACAGGGTTGATCGGGATTTTTACCAGGGCAGGTTATCGCCATTGGAATGCCAGAAGCTGCCACTGTTTTCCAAAGTTAATCCGGCGATGCGCTGGCTCAGGCGCTGGGCGGATTCATCGGCGGAAATATCGCCACCAAAATTGACCATCGCCGTTTGTACATAACCGGGATGCAGGATCGCCACCGCAATACCGCGCGGTTTCAAATCCCGTGAGAGTGACATAGCGGCAGCATTGAGCGCCGCTTTGGACATGCGGTAACCGTAATAGCTACCGGAGGTATTATCGGCAATAGACCCCATGCGGCTGGTGATAAACGCAATTTTGGCTCCGGCAGCAAGATTGCCGAGCAGCGCTTCGGTCACCCGCAACGGCGCTTCGGCGTTGACCAGGAATTGTTGCTGGATGGAGTGGTAATCAATACTGCCCAAATTTTCGTGCTGAAATATGCCGGCATTATTGATCAATAGATCGATGGATTTACCACCCAGGGTGCTGGCCAAATGGGTTAGCGCATTGGCGTCGGTCACATCGACACCGGCAATTACCCGGGCGCCTGATTCCGTTAATTCGGGCGATGCGGTGCGGCACAGTCCGATCACACTCCAGCCCTGGGCGAGATAGGTTTTCGTCAGGGCCAGGCCAATGCCGCGATTCGCGCCGGTAACAAGTGCAGTTTTCATCTTCATATCTCCTGTTGCACAAAAGGGTAACCGGGCAAGAGAGTAGCCGATATGAGACGCTTTGGGGGTTAATTTTTTACCGTGTATTTTACCAACAGCATCACCAGCGGGCGTACGATCAAAATACAGAAAAATGCAGCCGGCATAGCGATGCAATAAGCGTGTAGCACCTGGTTTAAATAGTGGTCTGTAATGCCGCTATTGGCAGCCACGATGATCAGCGACATTAAAAACGCCATGATCGCCGACATATAAAACGCGAACACAAATGGGGTGTATTTTGCGTGTAGTTTTCTGTTGCTTGTCTGGATGGTCACTTTTTGCATACTCGATATCTCTTTGGTTTGGGCCAATGATCGGGCCGGTAATCCGATCTGATGGGGAGACTCTACGGATCTCTGGAGGGGCACAGTAGATACGCAGGGACATTTGCTGTATTAAGTAAAACTTGGCAATTGATTTTCTTATTCGGAAGTTAAGTCAATGGATACATTGCGTGGTATTGAGAGTTTTGTAAGAGCAGTGGAGGGTGGAAGTATTGCTGCCGCCGCACGTCGTTTGGGTATCAGCGCGGCAGCAACCAGCCAGAATATCGCCCGCCTTGAATCCTATTTGGGCGTGCGCTTGCTCACCCGCACCACTCGCAGCCTGGCGATGACCGATGCCGGCAAAATCTATTACGACAAGGTGGCACTATTGATCCATGAGTTGGAGCTGGCGCGCTCGGCGGTGACTGCTACGCAGGAGGAATTACAGGGGCGATTGTGTATCGCCTCCACGGCCGCGTTCAGTCGTCATGTATTGGCACCGTTGATCCCGGCATTTAACCAGCGTTATCCACGTTTGAATATTGAGCTGACTTCCACTGACCGGCGCGTCGATCACGTGCAGGAATCGGTGGATGTCAGCATCCGTATCAAACAACAATTGGACGAGGGTATGGTTGCGCGTAAAATCGCCACTGTGCCGACAATTTTTTGTGCATCGCCGGATTACCTCGCACGTGCAGGTCGGCCATTGATACCTGCTGATTTACGCGAGCACGATTGCCTGGTATTTCGCCTCGCAGCAGACGGGCGATTCTTGCGTTGGGGCTTTGTCGAAAATGGTTTGCGATTTGATGCGGAAGTGCGCGCAGCAATTGTCAGTGACGATATCGATGTGCTCGCACGCCTCGCCGTTGCGGGTGGTGGTATTACACGCTTGGCTGCATTTGTCGCCAATGATTATTTGCGCCGGGGCGAGTTGAAGGAATTATTTACCTGCGACGAATGCACCGGTTTTAACGCAGAGATTGAACCGCTGGATATTTATGCCTGCGTGCGCGACCGCCATCAATTAACACCGAAAGTGCGCGCACTTATGGATTATTTGGTAGAAGCACTGCCCGCCGAATGGCGAGCAGTGTGATGCTAGCGACGAGCAGTGTCATGATAGTTGAGTGGGAAAATTAATCACGCTTTATGCGCGGCAACAAAACAGTCACTATGCCGAGCAGTGGTAAATACGCACAATAATCAAATACATGTTCGATCGTTGTTGCGTCAGCCAATGCGCCCAAACCAGCTGCTGCTATTCCGCTGATACCAAACATCAAACCAAAAAATACCCCGGAAATCATGCCGATTTTAGTCGGTACCAATTCCTGTGCGAGCACCACAATCGCCGAAAACGCCGATGATAAAACCAAACCGATCACCACTGATAACACCGCTGTCCAAAACAAATTACAGTAAGGGAAAAGCAATGTGAACGGCGTGGCGCCGAGAATGGAAATCCAGATCACCGCTTTGCGGCCAACCTTATCGCCAATCGGGCCGCCGGCAAATGTACCCAGCGCAACCGCCGCTAAAAACAAAAATAACAACAATTGTGCATCGGCAACCGAGGTGGAAAATTTCTCGATCAAATAAAAGGTGTAGTAGTTAGTAAACGCCGCCATGTAAATGTATTTGGAAAATACCAGCAGCGCTAACACCGTTAATGCACCGATTATTTGCGTGCGCGACAAGTGTGCAAAGTGCGCGTGTTTTTTCACACTTTTAATCGATACATGCGTGCGAATTGTCCAGCGCGCTACACTGAATAAAACAGCAAAACCGACAATCGCAAATAGCGTAAACCAACCGATTGCACCTTGCCCTTGCGGAATAATTATCGCCGCTGCCAACAGCGGGCCAAATGCAGAACCGGCGTTGCCGCCAACCTGGAAAAAGGATTGTGCAAAACCAAAGCGTCCACCCGATGCCATACGCGCAACCCGCGATGCTTCCGGGTGGAAAGTCGACGAACCCAAACCAATCATGGCCGAGGCAATCAGTAACCAGGTGAAATCTTTCGCCAGTGCCAGCAGCACCAAACCGGACAAGGTAAACAGCATGCCGGTGGGCAGTAAATAGGGCTTGGGATGTTTGTCGGTATAAAGCCCGATGCCTGGTTGCAGCAGCGACGCAGTCATCTGGAACGCGAGGGTAATCATGCCGATTTGGGTAAAGCTCAGTGCATAATCCGTTTTCAACATCGGGTAAATCGACGGCAAAATCGACTGGATCAAATCGTTGATCAGGTGGACAAAACTGACCGCCCCGATAACCGGCAAAATCGTTTTGGCAGGATCAAAGGTATTGGTGGCAGGCGCAACCGGCGGTATCTCGCCAAGTACCGCACCTGCGGGAGTAAGGGTTTCTATCTGGCTCATAAACGCTACTTTAAAAGGGAATATGCAGCCATCACGCAAGTAATGGCCGGGGCCGTCAGTATAAAATGTCAGAAAAAGCAGAAATGACATAAACTGTCGAATAAGTGACAAATTGACCATGGCTAGTGCCAATTGGCCAGTAATAGCTGATTGATGTTAATGGGAGCCGTGATGAGTATTGCCGAGCAGCGCAGCCCGGAAGAATTGCAATATGTGCCGCGCCCCATAGTCGCTTGGGGCGGGCATTATGCCAATGGCGACGAAATTCCCAGTCACACCCATAGACGCGCGCAATTGCTCTACGCTGTTGAAGGGGTGATGCGGGTAATAACACCCAACAGTGTGTGGACAATCCCGTCGCACCGCGCGCTCTGGGTGCCGCCGAATGTCGAGCATCACTCATTTATGATGAGCGACCTGGAAATGCGCACACTCTACGTCAGCGACGATATCCCGCTCGCGCTGGGCAAAGAGTGTCGCGCGATTTCCGTCTCGGGATTGCTGCGTGAATTGATTTTGGGTCTGCTGCAAGAACCGGCGGAGTATCCGATTCCAGGGCGCGGCGAACATTTAGTCGCGCTGATCCTGACCGAGATTGATCGCGCGGCAACACAATCGGTAGAAATTCCCTGGCCACACGATCGACGCTTACAAACCGTTTGCCAATTTGTGATGAACTCACCCGGCGTCAGTCACACGATTGATGATCTCGCTGCTATGGCCGGCGCAAGCGCGCGCACGCTTATCCGTTTATTCCCCAAAGAAACCGGTTTGAAATATCACCAATGGGTGCAACAAGTCCAACTCGCCGAAGCGCTCTGCCGTCTTGGTCGCGGTGAAAATATCGCCCGTATTTCCAACTTCCTCGGCTACTCCAGCCCCAGTGCATTTTCCGCGATGTTCAAGCGCAATTTTGGCGTTACACCGAATCAATATTTTCAAAATAAAAACGATAGCTGAAGTGAATGAACAAAGATCAACAAGGTTTGTTGATCTTACTTGGAAGGGCACCGGTCCATTTTTTGAAGGCGCGGCGCAGATTGGCGGCATCGTAAAAGTGAAGTTTCTGTGCAACTTGCTCGTTAGTCCAACCTTCCTGACTCAACCAATAAATCGCTAGATCCTTGCGCACTAAATCGTATTGCTCTTGAAAGTGGCTATGATGTTTTTTCAGTTTGCGTTTAAAGCTGGCACTGCTCATCCCGAAATCGGTAGCAGTTTGTTCCAGGTTGGGGTTGCAATGAATATTGTTGTGCAGATAGGTATAGGTTTCTGCTAAAAATCCCTGCCGGAATGGCAGCTGCGCTAATTGTTGCTCGGCCATTCGCTGGGCAATCACCCGCGCACTGGGTGAAGTATTTCGCCACGGACGATGCAGATATTCGCGTGCAATCGCCATTGCATTTGCCGGTGCATTAAAATGTACTTCGCCATCGAGATGCACTTCATATTGTTCGGTGTGTGCAGGTTGGGCGCAAGTAAAATAAAATTGCCAGGGTAGCGCTTCACCACCCAGCCAACGCGTGAATGCCCCCATGGCTGTCGCTATCATCTCCAGCAAAAATAATTGTGTTGCTGCGCTTGCCCCTGTCCCTTGCCAATAAATCACCAGCCGTTCCTGCTCATAAATAATGCGTGGGTTAAGCAACGGTATCAGCAGGATTTTATAAGCTGTTAATGAATCCAGTGCATCTTGCAAATTAGCTGCATTCACCAGGGCATTACCTGCGGCAGCATAATTTCCCGGAAATAAACGATGCCCGAGCAAAAAGGCTAATTCATCCGTGTTGTGGTGCTTGCGCGCATTTTCTATTAATTGGAAACATTGTTGTGACGATATAGTTAAATCACCGCTGAGGATATCGGCATAAAAAATTCCTGTTCCGCGCAGCAATTTATGTTCTTCCTGCCCGCGCCCCAACGCCAAATCAATTAATGCCGCCGGCCACTGGTGCGCAGCGATAAAAGGCGTGTCTATTTCGTAATAGGCATCGGGTATATAGTTGTTGAGGGATGATGGCGTATTCATATCAGGCGGCGAGATGGATTGCACAATGGGATTTCGCCTTCGCATGTAATAACGCTTTATTTGCGCGTGTAATCAATGCTTCCGGGGTGTCAATTATCAGATTATCCGAACCCGACAGAGCAACACCGATGCTCACGGTATGGAAAACACTTTCGCCTTGGGTGAAGGTTTTAAATGCAAAATGGTGCACCGCATTGGCAATTTCTTGCGCGAGTGTTTCTGCCATTAATTTTCCGGTTGCGGGCATTACTACGGCAAAGCGGTCACCTGCGTAGTGGCAAAGTAAATCGTTGCGACGGATATTGAGCAGTAACAGTTCACCGAGCGATTGTAATAATCGGTCGCCTTCGTTATTACCGTAGCGGCGATTGATGTGGGAAAAATTATCGATATCAATTAATAGCAACGCCAGTGGTGCCGATTCACGTTGATGTCTGGCTAATTCATGGTGCAGTTGTTTGCGTAAGTAATTTGCACCACTTAAATTGGTGGTGAAATTCAAATCGCGATGTTCGCGGAACAAACGCTCGCGTTTGCGCAATTGCTCGCTGATGATCAATTGCTCCCGGTGCCAATGATAAATCCCGATCGTCAATAACCCCAAACCAATTGGCATAAAACCGGACTCTATCCAGTGATCCCACATTACTGTTTCCGGTAATGCAATAAATTCATCGAGCACATCCTGAAACCCTGCCAGCGCAATACAAGTTAAACCAAGGCTCAGCAATTGCGTTACACGGCCAGAGGGGCGGCTATGCAAAATCAGAAGCAACCAGACTATCGCCAGCATTGTCAATCCGCCTTCACTGAAAACATCCAACCAGTTTATTTCCACCCAAGTCTTTAAATCACCCGCCCCCAGGTTGGCAATCAGGGCGATATTGGTTGCGATTCCCAGCAGGGCGATTTTCCATTTGTGGAGTTTCAACATGTTATTGAGCGCTCAAAAGTAAGTTCGCGCACTGTTAACAGGTTTGTGTGACGTTTTTGTGACTGCAAATTTGATGGTGAAAAATTCTTTGAAGCATTCGTAGGAGGCAAATCAGATCAAGCGAAAATTTTCTATCACTATCTTTATTTTTAAGGTATTAGCGATAAGTGGCTGATTTAGTAAGGAGAGAAAGAAAGAGCATGGGCAAGTTAGTGATGTCTGTGAGTGTTTGGAGTGCTTTCAGAAAATAACAAGAGTCATATCAGCTCAAATTGAGCAAAATTTTTATCGATTTCAGTGGAAATAACCCCTCTTGAGCAGGGCGAAATAATTGCGTCACGGAAATGTCATTTATCCCTATTAGCGTGGCGGCGTCTAAAGCCTTATGGCATTTATCAAACTAACACCGACGCACTTATTATTGGGGACCTGCCGTGAAAAATCCTGCGCGAATTATGTCTGCTCGAAAAAAACATTTTGTAAAAACAACGTTTGCATTGGCGTTCGCCGGTCTGGCGAGCCAGGCATTTGCTGATGGCCAGGTAGAAGGTGTAGTGAGTGCGACAGAGCAGGGCATTGCCTTGCAAGGTGTGAACGTCCGTATTGAAGAATTAAATCGCCTCACTGTAAGCCAGCGCGATGGCCGTTACACTTTCCTGAATGTAAAACCGGGTACTTATACTCTGGTAACCAGTTATATCGGTGCGGACGATGTTCGTCGCTCGATAGTTGTGCAAGATAATAAAACCACCAAATCGAATTTTGAATTGAGTGGTGTATCCGGTGCGGTGGAAAACATTATCATCATCGGCCAAGCGGCCGGAATAAACAAAGCATTGAACAATCAACGCAGTGCCGACAATATTATTACTGCAGTTTCCTCTGATGCAATCGGTCAATTCCCCGATACTAACGTTTCTGAATCGTTGCAGCGTTTGCCGGGGCTTTCAATCGAGCGTGATCAGGGCGAAGGTCGCTACGTGCGCGTGCGCGGTATGGGGCCAGATTTTAACGCCGTTACTATTAATGGTGTCGGTGTTCCGGGACCGGATGCTGATCGTCGTGCTGTTGCGTTAGATGTAATTCCTTCCGATTTATTGGAGGGATTGGTGGTGACCAAAAGTTTGACCCCGGATATGGACGCTAACTCTCTAGGTGGCAGTATTGATGTGCAAAGCCTTTCTGCGTTTGATCGCGATGGTTTATTTTATCAATTAACTGCTGAAGGAAGTTACGACGATAATACTGAAGAAGTCAGTCCTAAAGTCGCGGCGACTGCCAGTAATCAATTCAGCATCGGTGGCAATGAAAACAACTTGGGTGTCGCTTTTGGTATAAGTTCATTCAAGCGCGAATTTGGCTCCGATAATGTTGAAACCGGCGGTGCATGGGATTTTGAAGACGGTGCGCGTTTGGAAGAAATGGAGCAGCGCGATTATCGCATCATCCGGGAACGCTCTGGCTTGACCTTGAACTTTGATTACAGGCCTTCAGACAGTACGGATTTATATTGGCGCAACCTCTACAGCGAATATTCCGATTCAGAAATTCGTTTGGCGAATGTGATTGAATTTGAAGATGCACTGGCGGAGGGTGAAACCGGCACTGCAGAAGTGCAACGCGAATTAAAAGATCGTAAAGAAACGCAGAAAATATTGTCTACTTCATTTGGCGGACAAACCCGTCTGGATAAATGGACTCTGGATTACCGTCTTGCCTATAGCAAATCCAGTGAAGATGAACCGCAAAATGTCGCAGGCGCGATCTTTAAAATCGACGACGATGTCATTGCCGACGAGGTATTTGATATCGCCTACACCGGCACCCAAAAAATAAGTATTACTGCACCCGCTGAATTCTATCAGTCCGCTTCTTATAAATTGGATGAGGTGGAGTTGGGCAGCACCAATACCAAGGATAAAAGCACCGGTGTAAATGTGGACTTCACCCGCGATTTGGAGTTGGGCAGTAACGCAGCACAAATAAAGTTTGGCGTGAAATATGTTGAGCGTACTAAAGATAATAATGTGGATATCTGGCTCAGCGAAGATTTTATCGGCGAAACCTCGCTCACTGCATTTTCTGGTGGCAAGGTGGATTATCACTTCGGTCAATTTGGTTCCACTATCAGTGCCGCCCGTGTTAAAGCTGCGCTTGATGGCATCGAAGTGGATGAAATAGAAAGCAGTATTGGTGATTACGAAGTAACCGAAGATACCAGTGCAGCCTATATTATGGGGCGAGTCGATATCGGTGATTTGCGTCTGTTAACCGGTGTGCGTTATGAAAATACAGATTTCACTGCGCAAGGTTATTCCTATGATTCAGATGCGGATTTACTGAACCAACAATCATTTGAAAATTCCAACGATTATTTTTTACCGGCATTGCATGCACGTTATAGCATCAACGATAAAACCCAGCTGCGTGCCGCTTGGACTAACTCCGTTGTGCGTCCTGGTTTCGCACAGCTATCGCCCGGCCGTTTAATTGAGGAAGACGATGGTGATATTGAAGCCGAGTTTGGCAATCCTGCTTTGAAATCACTGGAATCCAGTAATTTCGATTTGGGTATTGAGCATTATCCCGGCGTAGCGAGTGTCATTTCTGCATTCGCTTTTTATAAATCGATTGATAATTTTGTTTATCAAACCGATTTGGGCGGTACTGAGGGTTACAAAGAGTTTGATAAAGCAGTTACCTATGTGAATGGTAATAGCGCTGATATTTTTGGTATCGAATTGGCAGCCTCGAAACAATTCTCAAGCTTACCCGCACCTTGGGATGGATTATTGATCGGCGGTAACGCTACTTTTGTTGACTCCACTGCCGAGATTGGTGGTTATAGCGACGGCGAATTTATCGCGCGCGATATCACTATGCCGAGCCAATCTGATACCTCGGCAAACTTTATGATCGGTTATGAATCCGACATTATCAGTATGCGTTTATCGGCTAACTACAAATCCAAATACATATTGGAAGTGCTTGACCCGCTTGATGCGGATTACGATGCATATGTCGATGACCAAGTGCAACTGGATTTCTCCTTGCGCTACTACTTGACCAAATCCATCAAGCTGCATTTTGAAGCGCTGAACCTGACCGACGAAGTTTATTACACTTATGTGAAAGATAAAAAATACAATACCCAGTATGAAAGTTATGGCCCTACTTATAAATTGGGTATTACCTTCCTACAATTTTAAGCGTATTGATTTCGGGAAGTTAATTTTAAGCATTAATTAAGCATGCATTTGTAAACTTGTGAAATCACTCCATGGCTGTCAATGCATAGCCATGGAGTTTTTACTCACCAGAGGCTTTATCCATGAATAAAACCAAGATTATTTTTGCCGTGCTCACCACGGTCGTTCTGTCAACATGCGCAGTGCAAGCAGCACAAAATCCTGTTACAACAATGGGTAAAAGTTTTTCCGCAGCGGCGATTGCTCCGCTAAGCGAAGGGGAAACCACCTCCTATCTCACAGTTGATGAATCTGCCGGTGTGCGCTGGCTTGATGCCAACGGCAAAACCCTGGCTTACTTAAATCAACCGGCCGAACTGCTGGATTCCCGTTCCATCGTTATCGTGAATAAAAAAGGTGAGAGTAAATCACTTACTGTGGGTGCAACTGTTTTTCTGCCGGAACAACAACCCGCTTTAGTGGTATTGGATTCGTCAACTAAAAAAGTGCGCGAATTATTACGCTTGCCTATACCGTCCTTTAAAATTGAAAACCTGTGTTTAAGCCGCGATATCGCCAATAATCTTTCTGTGTACTTATTGGATGAGCGCGGCACTGCCGAGCATTGGTTACTGCTGGATGCAAATGGCAATCAGCGTATCCGCCATTTACGCAATTTACCGATTTCACCGAATAGCAAATCCTGCGCGGTGGATGACCAACAAAATCTATTGTTTATCGCCGAAGAATCTATTGGTATATGGGCCTACGGCGCCGATATGGAAACAGCACCAGGTCGCCGTGCCGTCGATATGGCAGCACCTTTCGGAAAATTGATCGGCGGTGCCGAATTAATAGCAACCGTGCCGCAGGGATTATTAGCTGTCGAACCGGAACAAAAAAGCTTAATGGTCTACAGCACAACTAATAACCAATTTGTGTTGCAACAAACAATTCCTTTGGTTGGGTTAGGTGAGCCTGAAGCTTTGAGTGCGCACTACAATGCGACTACTAAAAAAGTAGAAGTCTTTATTTATGATGAAGAAAAGCGTCTGCAACAGCATGTGCAATTCGACTGGAACTATTCTGCGCCCGCTATAAAAACAGCATTTCCTATAGTACCGGTAACTGCATCGGTACAGACACAAGTGATGGCGCGTTTTGGCGATGCTGCTGATGATCCGGCTATTTGGGTCAATAAAAAGGACTCAGCCAAGAGCCGCGTGATAGGTACGAATAAGCAACAAGGCTTATTTGTCTACGATATGCAAGGCCGTGAAGTTCAACACTTTAATACAGGCAAGCTTAATAACGTGGATGTTCGCTACGCAGTTCCCTTCGGTAAAAAACTGGTTGATGTCGCTGTAGCAACCAATCGCGATGATAACAGCCTTGCGATCTACACAATCGACCCTGCCACGGGAGAGCTTGCCTTCTCTGGTAGGGTAGCCACCAATCTCGAAGAAATTTATGGCTTCTGCCTGTATCAATCGCCTGCCAATGCAAAAAATCCCAACGGAATTTTGTATGCACTCCCCAATGCAAAAAGCGGTGAATTCCAACAGATCCAGTTAACGGCTACTAATACTTCCGGAAACAAAAACATTAATTGGAAAGGAAAAAAAGTACGCCGCTTTTTTGTGAAAAGCCAACCAGAAGGTTGTGTTGCTGATGATAAAAATCAACGCTTGTTTGTCGGGGAGGAGGATGTAGCGGTATGGACAATTGGTGCCGAGCCAAATGCGGGCACGCAAGTTGAATTAGTCATGCAAGCCGGTGATGTGCTGGTTGCTGATATTGAGGGCATGGGGATTTATCAAGGTAAGACGCGCAATTATCTTGTCGTATCAAGCCAGGGCAACAATACCTACGTTATTCTTGATGCGTTACCGCCTTATAAAACCCGCGGTATTATCCGTGTCGATATGGATGCAGAGTTGGGTATTGATGGTGTTTCTGAAACTGACGGACTCGAAGTTACCCATTTCAATTTAGGTGGCGATTTTACCGAGGGCATGTTGGTGGTGCAGGATGGCCACAAAGTAATGCCTGAAGCACCGCAAAATTTTAAATATGTCAGCTGGGAAAAAATTCGCACTGCGCTGGATTTGGAGTAGTCGAAAAATGTTGATTGATAAATCAAGCAAACATGAAATTGATGTAGATGATATCCCGCTAAATCCAACCGGCAATCCCTGGTTAACGGATGTTATTGCAAATCGCCGCAATTTATTAAAAGGTGGTTTAGGTTTGGCATTGGGTGGGTTTCTTGGCGGCGCCTTGCCTGGTTGCAGTAATTTTTCGAAAGATGTAACAGGTTTTTTGGCAAAGAAAAAATCGCCAGTCATTGGTTTTTCTTCCGTTCCATTACAACACGCAGTTGATTTTGACCGTGTACTGATTGCGGAAGGTTACAACGCCCGCGCCTTTTTTTCCTGGGGCGATGAAGTGGTTGCCGGTGTAGCTCCCTGGAAAGCAGATGCAACTAATACCTGGCAGGAACAGACATTACAAGCCGGACAAAATCACGATGGTATGGCGTATTTTCCCTTTGCCGATGCGCCCAACGATCACGGTTTGCTGGTGATTAATCACGAGTATACCAATCCAAATTTGCATACCAATGGGCCGACCGAAACTCGCGATGCACAGGGTATGATTCATCGACCCGAACAGGAAGTATTAAAAGAGCAAGCGGCGCACGGTGTCAGTGTGATCGAAATAAAACGCGATCAACAAGGTATATGGCAGCGAGTAAAACAGTCGCCAATTAATCGCCGGTTAACGGCAAACACGCCGATGGAAATCACTGGTCCGGCGGCGGGCTCTGCGCATTTAAAAACAGCACAAGATCCTACCGGCACCCGCGTACTGGGAACATTAAATAATTGCTCGATGGGAAAAACGCCTTGGGGAACTTATTTGGTGTGCGAAGAAAATTGGCACAACTATTTTGTGAACCGCGATACGGCTGATTGGCAGGTGCGCAAATCCCATTCCCGCTATGGAATTTCCAATGGCTTAAATAGCAGCAAATATTATTGGGAATCGGTTGATCCGCGTTTTAATGCAACACCAACGCAAAAACAGTATCACGGTGGTTTTGTAAATGAGCCTAATCGTTTTGGTTGGGTAGTGGAGTTCGATCCATTTGATCCTGCATCAGTTCCCAAAAAGCGCACGGCCATGGGGCGTTATTCGCGCGAGTGTGCAACCGTATCAACGGGTGATCATGGCAAAATTGCTATCTATTCTGGCGATGATACTCGTGGTGAATATGTCTATAAATTTATACCGAAGAATCGCTATAAAGACGGCGATAATGTGGCAAATCGCGATTTGTTGGATGAAGGCACATTATATGTCGCTGCGTTTTATGCCGATGGCCGCGGTGCATGGTTGCCCTTAATCTGGGGGCAGGGTGGCCTTACTGAGCGCAATGGTTTTTATAGTCAAGCTGATGTAGTGATCAACGCGCGCGTGGCTGCCGATATTCTCGGCGCTACACCCATGGATCGCCCCGAGTGGATTGCAGTTGACCCGCACACCCGCGATGTTTATGTCACGCTCACCAATAATATTGAACGCGGTGTGAAGGCTGATCAACCGGTTAATAGCGCTAACCCCCGGGTGGAAAATCATCACGGGCAAATTGTGCGCTGGACTGAAAAGAATTCAGATCCGACTGCGATAGAGTTCAGCTGGGAGATTTTTTTACTCGCCGGTAATCATGCGCAAGCACCTGTGCCTGAAAACCAAAAAGGCAATATTCGCGGCGATTTATTCTCATGTCCCGATGGACTTTGGTTTGATGCAGATGGCCGTCTGTGGATTGAAACAGATTTTGATGATGATGTAGATGTGTATCAGCTTATGGGTTGCAATCAACTGCTTTGTGCTGATCCGGTAACACGCGACGTAAAGCGATTTTTGGTAGGGCCGCGCGGTTGTGAAATCACCGGCTTGACGGGGACACCCGATGGCAAAACATTGTGGTTGAACATCCAGCATCCGGGCATCAGTTATCCTGCCAGCGATGGTAAAACCCGCCCACGCTCCACGACTGTGTTGGTAACTAAAAATGACGGTGGTGTGATCGGAACCTGATTGAACTCATCAGTCACAAATAAAAAAGGCTCGCTAAATAACGAGCCTTTTTATTTTTTTGCAGTGAGTGGCATTACTGGCCTTTGCGCGATTCGCGAATATAAAAGCGAGCGTCTTTGGCGTGGTTGTAGCAATTGTCAAAATTTTCTACGGCTTGCATTGTACGCGCCGAGGTAATTAATCCGAGGGCTTTGGTATAGCTGACAGTACCGCTAAAACCTTCTGCTTTGGCAATGGACAATTCACTCCAGGCGGCTTCGATTTCCTGAGCGCAAGCACCGCGGTATTGGGTTTTTGCGGCGCAGGCTGAAAGCATTGTGGCAAGGACCAACAAGCTGCTAGCACACAGGATTTTTGCGGATGTCATATGTGATTCTCCATGGATGACGTTGATCATTGGATCAATATCTGGCTTAAGAGTTCACATTCTCGCTGGTGTGGAGGCGATTGCCAAGTGCGATGTTTCAGGCGAGCAGTGCATCTGTCTGGCAATGTAACTCACGGTCGATAATCCGTATGGCTTGGTTCAGTACCTGATCAAGGGATACATTCACATCAATCTCAAAAACATCAGTCTCATGGCTTGGATCTTCCAGGCTAGCAAATTGGCTTTCGACCAGACTGGGCGCCATAAAATGACCGGCACGCATATTGACGCGGCTTTGGATGGTACTTTTATCGCTGTGTAAAAAGAGGAAAATAGTTTTGAGTCCGGCTTTGCGTAACTCGTCGCGATGAACACGTTTTAGCCCGGAGAAGGCCAACGTTGAATGCTGATGTTTGCGTGCAGCATCGCGAAAATAATCGCGCATGCGGATGACCCAGGGTAAGCGCATGTCGTCAGTTAACGGCAGGCCTTGAGCCATCCGGTTACGCGCTTCCTGGCTGTGAAAATCATCGCCATCCAGATACTCATAACCGTAATGATCCGCGAGGGCTTTGGCTAGTGAGGATTTACCGCTACCGGAGACACCCATCAGGATAACAAGATTGGTGCTGGTATCGGGATTAGTGATGGCGGTTGGTTGGGGCATCTGAAAGTTTTCTCTTGTACATCTAATGATCAGAAGCATCGCGCATGCTAATGATAGCGCAATCATTGTGCTTGTGGTATGTTAGCAAAAAATAATAGCCAAGTGCAGATATTGCCTATGAAAACAACAAAAAAAAGAAGTTCCGATAAGAAAATTACCCTCGTTGATGTAGCCGATGCCTCTGGTGTTAGTGCAATCACCGTCTCGCGGGTTATCAACCAACCAGAAAAAGTATCGGAATCCCTGCGAATCCAGGTCCAAAAAGCCATTGATTCGCTTGGATACATACCCAACCAGCACGCCAGTTCCCTCGCATCATCCAAATCCAAAGTGATAGGCGTTGCCATTCCATCATTGAGTAACATCGTTTTTACCGAAGTACTGCGCGGTATATATGAGGTGATGGGAGCTGCAGGTTATAAAGTACTTTTAGTGGATACCCACTACTCGCCGCTGGAAGAGGAAAAAATGGTGCGCACGTTGCTGAGCCAATCCCCGGAAGGGTTGATCATCACCGGCGGCGACCAGACCAAGGCCTGTCAGAATTTCCTGCAAAAAGCGCGAATTCCTATCGTGCAAATCATGGAGTTGTTGGCCGAGCCCATTGATATGAATGTGGGTTTTGCCCACGGTCGCGCCGGTTTCGATGTGGTGCAGCATTTACTTGGACAGGGTTATCAACGCATTGGGTTTATCGGTGCGCGCATGGACCCGCGGGTGCAGCAGCGTATGCAGGGTTACAAACTTGCATTGGAGCAAGCCGGAAAGTTCGATAAAAATTTTATCGTCACTACGCCTGAGCCTTCGTCTACCGGCGTGGGTGGTGAGCTATTCAAGAGTTTGATGGCCTCTACTAACGGTGTTATCGATGCGGTTTTCTGCGTGAACGATGACTTGGCTTTAGGCGCATTGTTTGAGGCGCAACGCATGAATATCCGCGTGCCGCAAGATCTGGCAATTTGCGGCTTTAACGATATCGAAGTGGGCGCCTATACAAATCCATCGCTAACGAGTGTGTCAGTTGGTCGCTATGAGATGGGAGTGAAAGCATCGGAGATGATTATCCGCGTGCTCAATGACAAGCCTGTTGAATCTAAAAAAGTGGATATGGGTTACGAAATTAAAAAGCGTGCGTCAACCAGTCGCCTTTAACTGTCGCGTCTGGTGTTTCGTGTTAATAAAAATTATTTTTGAGGTGCGCTGTGACTATTGACCAAAGACCTATATCAACATTGGGTTCGCGCATTACCTGGCGAGAAAAAATCAGTTACGGTATTGCTGATCTTGGATTCAATTTTTATTGGGCAAACATCGCTACCTTTCTAATGATTTTTTATACCGATGTATTCGGTATTTCTGCACTTGCTGCAGGCAGCATGATGTTTACCATCAAGCTGATTAATGCATTTACTGATCCAATGATCGGTGCACTTTCGGATAGGACTCGCACCCGTTTCGGAAAATTTCGTCCGTATTTAATTTGGATGGCATTACCACTGGCTTGTGCGGGAGTGCTCACTTATACCACGCCCAATTTGGATGAAGATGGAAAACTGGTGTGGGCATACGGCACTTATTTATTGATGATGGTGTGTTACACCTGCATCAATATTCCCTACAACGCCTTGTCGGGTGTAATGTCGAGCGATACCCAGGAGCGCTCGACGATTAATGGGTTGCGTTTTATTTTTGCGTTTACCGGCAGCACGGTGGTGACTTATCTAACGCCGGATCTGGTGAAATATTTAGGTCAGGGGGATGAGCGGCTGGGCTGGCAATTAACCATGGTGGTGTGGGGAATCGCGGCCAGTATTTTGTTCATTTGGACATTTTTTAATACTAAAGAACGTGTACAACCCATCGCGCAGGAACCGAGTTCGGTCATTCAGGATATTAAAGACCTCACTCGCAATGGTCCCTGGGTTGTGCTCTTTTTCCTCGCGCTAATCATCATGATCACTATCACCTTGCGCACTAGCTCGGCGGCTTATTATTTCAAATACTATGTAGGTGATGCTGACCTTATTAAAACTTTTGTTCCCGCGTATATGGCCGCCGCAGCGGTTGGTGCATCGCTTACGCCGTTAATGACTCGCTACATCGATAAAAAAGTCCTGATGATGATTTTGATGGGCATCACTGCCGCTTTATCTTTTGCGTTTTATTTTATTCCTAAAGATCAGGTTGAATTGATGTATGCGTTGCAAATCGCAATTGGTTTTGTGTTGGGACCAAAATCGCCGTTGGCATTTTCAATGTATGCTGATACGGCGGATTATAACGAATGGAAAACCGGTCGTCGTGCTACCGCAATGACGTTTGCTGCAGCGACCTTCTCGCAAAAATTAGGTAACGCTTTGGCGGCGCTGATGATGGGTATTATTTTTGCCTCGCTGGGTTATGTTGCCAATGCAACGCAAACCGAGTCATCGCAAACCGGCATTGTCATGCTGATGTCATTTATTCCTGCACTCTTTGCCATAATTGCCGTGGTTGTCATGTTTTTCTATTCGCTGGATAACAAAATCCTCAAGCAAATCCAATTTGATTTGGCCGCTCGTAAAGCGCAGTCATAAGTTTTATGTCATTTTAAAAGTTCATGCTCAGGTAATTACCATGTTAAGACCTTCTCACAACGGTGAGCGTTACGATCTGCTAACGCCCACCGCTATGCCACGCGCTGCCGGCTTTTTATGGAACCAGCGCATGATGATCCAATCCACTTGCCGCGGTTATGCGGTTGCACAATTTATGCAGCCTGAACCAGCTAAATATGCCTATGCCCCCAATCTGGAAGCAAAAACATTTATGCAGCCAGAGCAACCTTACTATGCGCATCATCCCGGCCGATTTTTTTATGTGAAGGATGAGGAAACCGGGGAGATTTTTTCTGCGCCCTATGAGCCTGTGCGTGCAGATTATGAGAATTATGTATTTTCGATTGGTAAAAGTGATTTGCGTTGGACGCTGCAATCGCTCGGTATTGAAATAGCAATTACCTTGTCATTACCTGTGGCAGATATAGTTGAGTTGTGGGATGTAAAAGTAACCAATCGCTCCGGTCGTGTGCGCCGCATCAGTGTTTATCCCTACTTTCCTGTAGGTTATATGTCCTGGATGAACCAGTCGGCGGAGTATCGCACCGATCTTGGCGGCATGGTTGCAACTTGCGTAACGCCTTATCAAAAAGTTGCCGATTACTTTAAAAATAAACTCTTTAAAGACAAAACATTTTTCTTGCACGAACAAGCGCCGACAGCCTGGGAAGCAAAACAGGAAACTTTTGAAGGCGAGGGTGGACTGCACAATCCATCAGCCTTGCAAGAAGAAACTTTATCCGGTGGTGATGCCCGTTACGAAACTCCCGCTGCTATTTTGCAGTATCGTCTTACATTGTCGGAAAACGATGGGCAGGTTTATCGTTTTATTTTTGGTCCCGCATTCGATGATGCGGAAATCAAAAAGATGCGCGATACCTATTTAAGTGAACAGGGTTTTGCCAGGTCGCGCGCTGAATATTCTGCTTATGTGGCAAGCGGAAGTGGTTGCTTAAAAATTGAAACACCGGATGCCGGGCTGGATAATTTTGTAAACAACTGGTTGCCCCGCCAGGTGTTTTACCATGGCAATGTAAATCGCCTCACCACCGATCCACAAACGCGCAATTATCTGCAAGACAATATGGGGATGACGTTTATCAAACCCGATGTCACCCGCGCCGCGTTTTTGCATGCGCTAAGCCAGCAGGAAGAGTCGGGCGCTATGCCCGATGGGATTTTATTGATCGAAGGCGCTGAGCTGAAATACATCAACCAGATTCCGCATACAGATCACTGTGTATGGTTGCCGGTGTGTTTAAAAACCTATCTGGATGAAACCAACGATTACGCCATTTTGAATGAACCGGTTGCGGGTCATGATGGTAGGACGCTGAGCGTATTTGAGCGCATCAGCAACGCCATGCGTTGGTTGTTGCAAGCACGGGATTATCGCGGCTTGAGTTTTATCGCGCAAGGCGATTGGTGTGATCCGATGAATATGGTCGGATACAAAGGCAAAGGTGTCTCCGGTTGGTTGTCGGTCGCAACCGCTTACGCGTTAAATTTATGGGCAGACGTTTGCGCAAAAGTGTCTCGTGTTGATTTGCAGCAAGAATTTATCTCGGGTGCAAAAGACGTAAATGCAGCAGTGAATAAATATTTGTGGGATGGCGAATGGTTTGGTCGTGGCATTACCGATGATGATGTGGTTTTCGGTATCAGTAAGGATAAAGAAGGGCGTATCTTTTTAAATCCACAAAGCTGGGCGATCCTTGGTGGTGCGGCAAACGAAGAACAGCGCAAAAAAATGATCGCAGCAGTGGAAACGCAATTGGAAACACCTTACGGCGTTGCTATGTTGGCGCCTGCGTTTACCGCAATGCGCGATGATGTCGGTCGCGTAACGCAAAAACATCCGGGTTCGGCAGAAAATGGCTCCGTTTATAATCACGCTGCGGTGTTTTATATTTACAGTTTGTTCACTATCGCCGAAAAAGATCGTGCATATAAACTATTGCGGCAAATGATTCCCGGTCCAACTGAGGCGGATTATTTGCAGCGCGGTCAATTACCTGTCTACATTCCTAATTATTATCGCGGTGCATACCATCAATATCCGCGTACGGCAGGGCGTTCATCACAGTTGTTTAATACTGGCACTGTGTCCTGGGTGTATCGTTGTTTGGTTGAAGGTGTATTTGGTTTGCAGGGTGATGAAAACGGTTTGCGTATTGCGCCGCAATTACCATCCGATTGGCAAACCGCTAAAGCCACCCGACAGTTCCGTGGGGCGGTATTCCATGTCGACATCACGCGCGGTGATGTCGATGCGATTAAAGTTCATTGCGATGGTGAATTACTTGAGGGGAATTGCATTCAGAATATCCAGGTGGGGCATGAATACTCGGTGAGCGTAGTAATACCGTAATAGATTTTAGAAAAACTATCGGACAATAAAAAAGCGCTTCGACTGGAAGCGCTTTTTTTGCCTGCAGTTTAATGTTCTGCCTCAGTCCGTTTTTGCGGTTTTCTTGGACGCTTTGGTTTTTGCTGCAGGTTCGGCCGCGGCTTTGGCCTTTGCCGGCTTTGCTGTCGGTGCGGTGGCTTTGGGCTCTTCGGCAACCGGTTCGGCAGCTTTCGCTTTGGTTGCTTTTGCCTTGCTGGTTTTTGCCGGTGCTGAAGCCTGGCGTGCTTTTACGATGGAAAGATATTTAACCCAGGCTTGCTCAATCGGGCTCTTGGGGGCGCTTTGGTTGGCGATGACCTTGAGGATATGCTGGTCGTCAGCCGTTGGGTCAGAGACTTCCTCCATCATCAAGGCATTAACAAGAACTCCCTGTTTGCGAATAAGGCGTGCCTGGATATCGGAAAGACCGCCTTTTTCAAAACCGTCGGGGAAGTTAATAGCATCCTGAAAAGTTTGTTTCAGGTAGTGATCACGCGGCAGCATAAAGTATCTCCATTATTAGTATGTGCTTCGGGGACTGGCGCTAACTGCAAACAACCGCATCCTTGTTGTGGGTTGCTCTTTGGTTGATACCGCCCCAAGCCCAGCTCTCTTTTTGTGATGCCGGAAAAGCGTTCCGGGCAAAAGTTGCTGCCGAAGATAATCTGTTTTTGTGACAGTGTATAGAGCCAAAGTTGTGCTTTATGGTATCTATGGGAACAGGTTGGGCAAATTGCGGACATAAAAAAACCGGCTTGAGCCGGTTTTTTTCACGCTTGAAACCAGGTGGGTAATCAGGCTGCTGCCAATGCCTTGATCTTGGAGTTCAAACGGCTCTTATGACGAGCAGCCTTGTTCTTGTGGATCAGGCCTTTATCAGCGATGCGATCGATCACTGAAACAGCTGAAACATAAGCGGTTTGGGCAGCTGCTTTATCGCCAGTAGCGATAGCGGCAAGCACTTTCTTGAGGTAAGTACGCCCCATAGAGCGCATGCTTGCGTTGTGCTTGCGAGCTTTTTCATTTTGACGCGCGCGTTTTTTGGCTTGGGGTGTATTTGCCACCTTAGTGCTCCTATAGATAAATTCTGGACAAAACTGTCGAAAAAAGGGGTCGGGATTCAAGGACGCGACATTATGCCGTGTTCGATTGGTTTGTCAACCGCAGAAAGGGCTATCTTTTACTGGACCCGGCACATTGGGAAAGTGCCGGCTTACATTTACCCCGTTAGCTTGACATCGGGAGTGCCTGCTTCGCGTCACATGCCGCAAAATCTGTTGCCGTGTTAGTATTCATGGTTATAAATACGCCAAAAACTCAGGGGATTTTTGCGTGGCCGACAACGATGATTCCAATAAAACCAGGGTAAGGATTGTGGCTGAGGACAGCGAAACACAGATTGCACAGGATCGCCAATTGCCCGCTACCGACCTGCGCAACTTCACCCAATTCACGCAATACAGTGCTCCCCACAACCACTCTGCCGGTTTTGCACAGGCGCGTGAACTGGTCAAGCAATCCCAAAGCGGCAAAGGCACGCTGCTGAAAAAGCGCTTTTTATTGGAGGACGTTTTGGGGCATGGCGGTATGGGTACCGTCTACAAAACCAAAGATCTGCGCAAAGTCGAAGCAGAAGATCCCAATCCCTATATCGCCACCAAAGTCCTTAACCAGGATTTTAAAGATCACCCCGATGCTTTTGTCACCCTGCAGCAGGAAACCGCAAAATCGCAAACGCTTGCCCATCCCAACATAGTAACGGTGCACGATTTTGATCGCGATGGTGATACGCTATTTATGACCATGGAGTTGCTCGAAGGGCAACCGCTGGATCAGTTGATAAAAGCGCAACGCGGAAAAGGTTTAGCGAAAGAGCGAGTCTGGAAAATTACTAAAGATCTGTGTGCAGCACTCTCCTACGCACACCAGCGCCATTTAATCCATGCCGATTTCAAACCGGGCAATATTTTTGTTAACACTGACGGTAATGCCAAAGTGTTGGATTTTGGTATCGCCCGCGCCGCTTCTAAAGAAGTACAAAAGCATAAATTTGATGCGGGGCAGTTGGGAGCGCTGACGCCAGCTTATGCCACTATTGAAATGGTAAAGGATGAGCCGCTCGCTTTCAGTGACGATGTCTATGCGCTCGCTTGTGTAGTGTATGAAATGCTGGCGGGGCGCCATCCTTATAATAATCGCTCGGCTCTGCAAGCGTTTGAGCAAAAAATGCAACTCAAGCGATTGGATTGTTTAGGCTCGCGCGAATGGAAAGTATTGAGCCGTGCTCTGGCACCAGTGAAAGCTGTGCGCTATCAAAGCATTGCGCAATTTGCTGAAGAGTTATTTCCCAGGCGTAATCCTGTTTTATTAACGGCAGCACTCGGGTTCGCGGTAGTGTCATTAGCTGGCGCCGCTTGGTTTGGGTATAGCCAATATCAGGCTACCCAGCACTTGCAAAAAACCATTGCAGAAAAAATTACTGCAGCGCAATCCTGTTTTGCATTGCAGGATTTTGATTGCACTATCGAACACAGTTTGGTTGCCGCCAATCTCGACCCGCTTAACAGTGTTGCTATGCAATTGCTGGAATCTGCCCAGAAAGCAAAAGAGCAGCGTGTAAATGATGAGCGGGCGCGAGAGCTAATAGCAGAAGCGCAACATTGTTTGCAGCAACAGGATCTGGAGTGTGCTGCCTTATTTCTGCAGAAAGCCGAGGCAATTGGTGTTCACAACTCACATGTGGTTAGTTTTCACGAAGCCCTGAGTGTGGCGCGTGCGCAGCAAGCGCAATCCACCGCACAAAAACAGCAAATTATTACAGCTGCACTCGCGCGCGCGCAACGCTGTCTATTAAATAAGGATTATGCCTGCGCAGTGAGTAATGCCAATTCGGTGCTGGAACAGGATGCTGCAAACGCAGCCGCTGTTGAAGTCAAGCAAGCGGCAACGCTTGCACAAGGTCAGGTACGTGGACTGACAGAAAAAATTAACAAGTTGATGGTGGATGCCAATAACTGCATGGAGAAGAAAAATTATTCCTGTGCAATTGCTAAAGCCGAATCGGTTTTAGATTTGGATGCAGGCTATCAATTGGCAGCTGTATTAAAAAATCGCGCGCTGGAAACCCAGCGCAAACTGAAAGAAACGGGCTTTACTATTAAATAGTGAATAAGTAGTGAAATAAATAGCGACATCAATAACCGTCTTGGGGGGCTTATGAAATCCAGATTATTAGTTGCGATCATTGTGTGTGCGTTGGTAAATCCGGTTGCTGCATTTAGTCTTAAAGATCTAAAGGATAATATAGATCGCTCGCACAAATGTAAGAGTAATGATCAAGGATGCAAAAATCGCGAGCGTTTAAAAGCGGCAGCACGCGTCGCTGCGGTGGCTGTAGCGGTAACATTGATTACCAAAATGATTATCAACCACCGCTCAGAGCGCATTGCTAAAGAAGAGCAAGTGGCTGAAGAGTACAAAATCAAAAACCGGAATTTACCGGCTGAACCTACTGCAACTGAGTATCAAACCAAAACTCTACCGGGAAATGTGGTAGCTCCCGGGCAGGAGGTGATTATCCAGTCGGATATAGTGGTGGTGCCGGGCACCAAACAAAAAACGGCATTGATAGAAGAGCGTATTGCCATCTATGACAATGAAGATAACACCAGGGAATTAAAAAACTTTACCAAACCGGTCAATGAAAAGACCAAGCGTGGTGGACGCTATCAAAATGCGTTTTCATTTACTCTGCCAGAGGGATTGCCACAAGGTGTTTACCCGATCAAAACCGAGCTGCTTCTGAATGGTAAAGTAGTGAATAGTGCGAATAACGATATCCAGCTGGTATTGCAGGTTAATCCAGGTGGCGTGATGCAGCTGGTTGCGATGAGATGATTTGTTAGTGGTTGAAATTTTTTTATTTGCGTTAATGGTTATTTGTCGGTGTTAAAAAACGGCAAGGTGCCATTTGGCAACATAGTGGTCGGTAGTTGCCCGTTCCATTTTTCAGCTTTGGTCAGTTCAATCAAATTCTGGTTTTGTGCAAGGGCCTCAGCACGGCTTTTAATTGCAGAGGCTTCTGCATCGCCTTTAATGCGGATACTTTCCGCTTCTGCCTTGGCGCGCGCCAGTTGTGAATCGGCTTGCGCTTGGGTTACCGCGATCTGCGCTGTTACGCGTTCTTTTTCAAGGTTTTGTTTTTGGGTCTGTACCTCAACCCCAGCGCGCATACGGTCCTCTACGGATTTTTGGTAAGCTGCACTGAAATCAATATTTTCAATTTGCACCGAGTTAATCACAGCAGGTCCATTAATGGATTTGGTGATCGCATCGGTGACATCAAGGCCGAACTTTATCCGTTCTTGTACAACAGAAATCGCTGTGTATTTGCCGAAGATGTTTTCCACTTGGGTGGGAACTTGACGATCAACCACGCGTGCAATCATTGCATCGACACTGTTAAAGTTTTCATAAACTTCTTCCACTTTGTCGGCAGGAACACTTAAGGTCACTGACGCATTAATGGACACCGCGCTCACCCTGATCAACGGTATACCAACTGCCGTAGAGCACGGTAAGGATAAAAATGATAATCAACCCAGGGATAATTTTCACTGCACTGATGGGCTTAGGTGAGCTGAAATTGGTTTTTAACATGGCGTGTCCTTTAGTATGTCTAACTATTTTTTGTTGGGTATTGGGTTAATACTTCTATTCTTCAGTGGGATAAATAATCTTCCAGCTCCTGCAAGCGTGCAGGTGTGCCCACATCGCTCCAATGGCCTTGATGTACTTGTCCAGTTAACTGCCCGTTATTAATCGCGCGGCGCAATACCTCCACGAGCGGGAATTTCCGACGCTTGTCAGGATAGCCGGCAATCAATTCCGGGTTCAATAAACTGATTCCGCCGAAGGTAAATCGCTGTGGGTGAGTTTTATCAGGATCATTAATTAAACGGCCGTGATTATCCAGGGCAAAATCGCCGAGCGGATGAAAATCGGGATTGGGTATCAGCAATAAATGTCCGAATTGATTTTCTGTAAATTTCTTTTCAAAAAAAGGTTGCTGGATAAATTGTGCGAAATCCAGATCGCACCAGACATCACCGTTAACTAATAAAAAAGGTTCTGTGCCGAGTAAGTCCAGCGCATGCAAAATTGCGCCGCCGGTTTCCAGTGGTTCAGGTTCGGTGGAATAAGTAATCTCCAGTCCGAATTGTTTTCCATCGCCCAATTGCGCGCGAATTTTTTCACCGAGATAAGCGAGGTTGATAATTACTTCGCGGACGCCAGCGCGCTGCAAATTTTCCAGATGATATGCAATTAACGATTTACCTCCCGCGCGCAGCAATGGTTTGGGTGTGTGATCGGTGAGCGGGCGCATGCGGTTGCCGAGGCCGGCGGCGAGAATCATTGTTTTCATTGCTCGCCCGCCGTGTGGTAATCCTGATACCAGGATTGTTGTCGGGCGAGTGGCAATAAGGTTTGCTTGAACCAATCGGCGAAGGCTTGTAATTCAGGATATTGTTCAGCAACTTCCAGTATGTAGCGAATTGCTAACGGCAAGTCGTTGAGATAGCCGGGTTTGTTATCGCGTAAACACAAGCGCGCAAAAATGCCGAGCACTTTGATATGCCGTTGCAGGCCGAGCCAATCAAACCAGCGCAAAAATTCCATTTCGCTGACGGCGGGAATAATGCCGGCGCTAATGGCTTTGGTGCGATAGTCCAGTGCCCAGCGTTTTACCTGTTCCGCTGGCCAGCGCAGATAACAATCGCGCAGTAGTGAAGCCAGATCGTAGGTAACACCGCCCCAGAGCGCGCCCTGGAAGTCGATTACACCGAGCGCGTTATCCGCGAGCAATAACAGGTTGCGTGAGTGATAGTCGCGATGCACAAAGGTCTGTGGCTGGGTGAGGGCATTGTCTTCAAGCTGGATAAAAAGCGTATCAAGCATGTACCGCTCAGCATCGCCGAGGGAATGCCCAAGCAAATTACCGACAAACCATTCGCTGAAAATCTCCAGTTCGCGGCGCAGCAGGGTACGGTCGTAACGCGGTATAAGTGCGCTATCGTCCTGACTGCGATGTAATTGCAGGAGACTATTCAGTGCTTGTTGGTAGAGGTCGTCCGCATTTTGCTGGTTTGCCTCCCGAAACAGCAGGCGATCACCAAAATCTTCCACTAACAGAAAACCCTGGTCGACATCGGCTGCAGCTATCACCGGACTGCGCACACCCTGATGTGCCATAAAGCGGGCGATAGCCAGGAACTGGTGAGTATCTTCAGTGGCAGGCGGTGCATCGACTGCCAGCCATTGCGAGGGTTGTTGATAGCGGAAGTAGCGGCGAAAACCCGCATCACTTCCCAAACTATGCAACTCTATAGGATGTTCGCGTTCAGATGTATTCCGGGTTACCCAGTTTGCAAGTGCTAACTTTCTGGTGTCGACCACAACATTGGTCGAGCCAGGATCGGGAGGGGATTGGGGATTGGTCATGCAGATTCCGGGATCAGGTTAGTTATCGGCCGGGCTTGGCGCCTGGTTGCCTTAATGCCTGAATTCTAACCCAGGCAGGTGATTTCCCCCAATTCATTCCCAGTACAGGCGGTTTACAGTAGAATCGCTGCAATTTTTTCGGCGGCATACGCATGGCGCGCCTATTTGAGACCGCGGTTAATGGCTCCACACCAATATCATTCCAAACAGAACCTGCGCAGTAAATTCCTTCGCTCCCGCCTTGCCTTGTGTGTAGCAGCCCAATGCGCGGGGGTGCTGCTGCTGACTGCCCCGTTATCCTGGGCTGACGACACATCAGGCGCGACTAAAAAAGATCCCAACGAGCAATTGCGAGAATTGGATTGGATCCCGCTTGAAGAGTTGACTGAAGAGCAAAAAGCGACCGTCCCGACAGCTTGTTGCGGTGCTTATATCGCACCACCACGCAATGATGCTGAATCAGAGATGGATCCGGAGAAGGCCAATATTTTTGGTACGGCGGATTATTCCGAGGCGGAAAAACAGACCAAATTTATCATGCGCGATGACGTGCGCCTGACCCAGGGGCGTCGTTCGTTCAGTGCAGATACCTTCACTTTCGATAAAACCACCCGCGAAGCCGAGCTGGAAGGCAATATCCAGGTGCGCGAGCCAGGCTTATTGTTGCGTGCCGATAAAGCCTATGTTGATACCAATACAGGCAATGCCCGTCTGGATAATGCGCGTTTTGTGCTCTATGAAACCCGTGTCCGTGGCCGTGCTGAAAGTCTGGAAAAGTTTGGCGATACCATTATTCGCCTTGATCAGGGAACCTTTACCAGTTGTGAGCCGGGTGATAACACCTGGTCGATTGAAGGCTCCAATATCACCCTGTACAACGACAAGCATTATGGCACGGCCAAACATATGCGTCTGCATATTAAGGACATTCCGGTTGTCTACGCGCCCTATTTCCGTTTTCCCATCGGCCCTGATCGCCTGACCGGCTTTTTATTTCCATCGGTCGGCCTTGATAGCAGCGATGGTATCGGCGAATTTGAGGTGCCTTTTTACTGGAATATCGCACCCAATTACGATGCGACTTTCACTCCTCGTTATGTGTCCGAACACGGCTATATATTGGCGACCGAGTTTCGGCATATGTCGCGGTATTTTGATACTGAGTTGAGCGGCAGTGTGCTCAATAATGATCGCAGTGGCGATACCGGCCGCGACGATGGTGTGATTGACCAACGTTATCTCGGCAAAGACCGCTGGCAATACAATATCGCCCAGATTGGTGGTCGCAACCAACAGTGGTCGACCGAGATTGATTACACTGATGTGAGTGATACCGACTATCTACGCGATGTAGATAGCAGTTCGGTCGACTTGAACCGGGAGGCCTATATTCGCCAGCGTGTTGCAGCTGGCTACCATAGCGAGAACTGGCAATTTGGTGCAAAAGCAGAAGAATTTCGGCTGCTGACCAGCACCCAGCTGCCTTATCGCGAATTGCCCCGTTTGCATGCAGATGGCCAATATCGTTTCAGTGATTGGCTGCTTGAACTGGATAACGAGTACACCCATTTCGGCATGAATCGTTATTTTGAAGAGGATCCTGCCAATGCACTTTACAAGGCCGACCTGATCACCGGCGAACGTGTACGCACCAATTACAAGTTGACGTGGGACAAAGAGTTCACTGCAGGTTACATCAAGCCGGGGGTAGGGTTGAAAACGCTCGGCTATGAATTGGAAGCAACCAACATGCGCGCGGATGTCGATGACAGCCAGCAGTATTCTGCACCGCAGGGCTCACTCGATATGGGGCTGTTTTTTGAGCGCGATACCTCTTGGTTTGGCGATGCATTTATCCAAACCCTGGAGCCGCGGGCTTTTTATCTCTATCGCGATTACGAAAACCAGGATGCGCTTTACGGCCTGACTTCCGCTGCGAGCTATGTCAATTTCGATACCTCGGACCTGATCTTCACTTACGATCAACTGTTTCGCGACTCCCGCTTTTCTGGAGGTGATCGTATTGATGATACTAACCACTTGGCACTTGGCCTTACTAGTCGCTATGTCGAATCTGGCTCCGGGATTGAGCGTCTGCGCATGAGCATTGGCCAGATCAATTATTTCGAGGATCGGGAAATCAGCATTCTCAATAATGATGACGCCTACGCCAACACCCGCTCCAGCTCAGCAATCGCGACCCAGGTAAGTGCACAAATTGGCGATCATTTGCGAATGAGTAATGACCTGCTCTACGATCATCAGCAGGATAAAGTGTACTCCGTCAGCACCAGCCTGCATTACATGGATGAACAATACCGGATTTTAAATGTGGGTTATCGCTACAGCCGCGATCCGGTATCGCTCAGTCCGCTGGAAACCAATCCGAATATTGGCCAAACCTTGAATCAAGTGGATGTGACTACTATCTGGCCGGTTTCTAACCAATGGGCATTAATTGCCCGTGCCAACTACGATTTTACGTACAATGCGGAACTCGATACCTTTGCCGGGCTCGAATACACCGATTGCTGCTACCGCGTCCGCCTGCTAGCACGGCAGTGGGTGGATTTTGACTTCAGTCCTGACTTCCTGGCGAATCTCGACAGTGATGATTATGACCGCGGTATTTTTATCGAAGTGCAATTACGCGGTTTTGGCAATTTGAGTCAACGTATTAGTAACCTGCTCAACAAGGCTATGTATGGCTACGGTGAGCGTGAAAAATCTCTACAATAAAACAGTGATCGAATTATGAGTAAGAACCAAAACAAGCCATGTTCATTGCACATGGGCTGGACATTATTATTGAGCGGTTTGGTATTAACCGCCAGCCAACTCAGCTTGGCCCAAGGTAATGCGGTGTCACTGGATCGCGTGGTTGCGATTGTGGATAAAGATGTGGTGTTAGAAAGTGAATTGAACGATCGCAAGGCGTCCGTACTGGATCGTTTGAGTGGACAGTATCAGCAACTGCCGCCGGAAGATGTACTCAACAAACAAATCCTCGAACAATTGATTATCGAGCGCATTGAATTGGCGATGGCGGAGCGTTACGAGATCAAAGTAGATGAAGCAGAAATTGATCAGGCAATTGGCCGTGTTTTGCAGAAAAACCAGATTACGCTGGCGCAATTGGACGCGGATTTGAAACGCCAGGGGCTAACGCTTGATGGTTTGCGCAAACAAATGCGTAACGAATTAACTATCAGTCATTTGCAGCAAGGTGTGGTGAACAGCCGTATCAAAGTGACTGATCAGGATGTCAATAATTTCCTCGCCTCCAGCGACGGCAAATATGCGACTTCACCTGACTTCCATATCGGTCATATATTGATTGCTGTATCAAGCAGCGCCGATGCTGACGCCGTTGCTGCAGCGGAAAAACAAGCCAACGATATTTACCAAAAACTGCAATCCGGCAGCGACTTTTCGCAAATGGCGATCAGCTACTCCAACGATCAGGCTGCATTGCAAGGCGGTGATATCGGCTGGCGTAAGCTGGCGCAATTGCCGGAATTATTTGGCAACCAAATGGCCAATCTGGTAGTTGGACAAGTATCCAAACCTTTTCGCAGCGGTGCCGGTTTTCACATCCTGAAAAACATTGAGCAGCGCGGTGGTGGAGAGCAATTGATTGATCAAACCCACGCGCGCCATATTCTGGTAAAAACCTCAGAAATTATGGACGATGCGCAAGCGCGTGAAAAATTACTCGCGTTAAAAACCCGCATCGAGAAGGGGGAAGATTTTGCCAAGCTCGCCCGTGAAAACTCGGAAGATACCGGCTCTATGTTGAGCGGTGGCGATTTGGGTTGGTCAACGCCCGGGATGTTTGTTGCCGAGTTTGAAGAGGCGATGAAAAATACCTCCATCGGCAGTATTAGTCGTCCCTTCAAAAGCCAATTTGGCTGGCATATTTTGCAAGTGATTGAGCGTCGCAAAGAAGATATGAGCGATAAAATGAAGCGCAACCAAGCCGCGAATGTTTTGCGCTCACGTCGCTTTGATGAAGAATTCCAACTTTGGTTGACGCAAATCCGCGAAGAGGCATACGTCGAAATTAAACTTTAAGTTAGTTTTCTTGCCCGTGGCGGCTAAAAATGGATTGCGCTAAGACCCGGCGTAATTTGTTTTTAGCCGCTGTGCATTTTGAAGCTGCATTTTTATTATGTCTTTTTTATTGTGTATTGTTTCAGGCTCAGACTCCTATGACTTCCTGTTATCGAATAGCGCTTACACCCGGTGAGCCAGCCGGTATAGGCCCGGATTTGGTTATCATCCTCGCACAACAAGCGCAGCAGCATGAAATTGTCGCCATTGCCGATCCGGATTTATTGCAAGCGCGCGCGCAGCAACTTGGCTATCCGCTAAAGCTGCGCGAAATTAATCTGCAGGACGTACCGCGCCCTACTGCTGCCGGTGAGCTTGCGGTGCTGCCGGTCGCACTTGCCGAAGTCGCTGAGTCGGGAAAATTAAATGTTAAGAATGCGCCCTATATTTTGCGTACGCTTGATGCTGCAATCGCTGGCTGTGTAAATGGACAATTTGCGGCTCTGGTTACCGGCCCGGTACAAAAAAGTATAATCAATGATGCAGGCATTGCCTTTAGCGGCCACACTGAATATCTCGCCGAAAAAACCAATACTGAAAAAGTAGTGATGATGCTTGCTACTGAAGGCCTGCGTGTTGCGCTTGCCACTACTCATCTACCATTAAAAGATGTAGCGGCCGCCATCACCGAAGACGAACTCACATTAGTGACAGAAATTTTGCATCGCGATATGCAAGTGCAATTTGGTATTGCGACACCGCGCATTTTGGTCTGTGGATTAAATCCCCACGCGGGTGAGGGCGGTCATCTCGGACGCGAAGAAATTGACGTGATTGAGCCGGTACTTGCGAAACTGCGTGCACGCGGAATGAATTTAATCGGCCCTTTGCCAGCCGATACTTTATTCACGCCAAAATATCTCGATCATGCCGATGCAGTGCTTGCGATGTATCACGATCAGGGATTGCCAGTGTTGAAATACAAAGGTTTTGGTCAGGCAGTGAATATTACGCTTGGTTTACCGATTATCCGTACCTCGGTTGATCACGGTACGGCGCTGGATCTGGCGGCAACCGGCAAAGCCGATTTGGGCAGTTTGCGAACTGCATTAAGCTATGCACTGGCGATGGTGCAAGCAAAACACGTGCGCTATTAAGTGGAATTTGTTTCATGAAAAAAATGCTTGGTTCTCATTCACAGCCGGAATCACAACACAAAGCACGCAAACGTTTTGGGCAAAACTTTTTGATCGATCACGGCATTATCCGCGATATAGTCCGCTCGGTGCATCCACAAAAAAATGATTTGATCGTAGAGATTGGGCCGGGAAAAGGCGCGATTACCCAATTGCTTGCCGACAGTTGCGATAATTTAAATGTGATCGAATTGGATCGCGACCTGGTGCCCTGGTTGAAAGTAAAATTTGAGCATCATCCCAATTTTCAATTATTCCAGGCCGATGCGCTGAAATTTGATTTTGCGCAGTTAATTAACAACGACCAACCTTTGCGCATTGTTGGCAATCTGCCATACAACATATCAACACCATTAATATTTCATCTGCTGACTTATGCTAACCGCGTACAAGACATGCATTTCATGCTGCAAAAAGAAGTGGTGAAACGCATGGCGGCGCAACCGGGTGATAGCGCCTATGGTCGCTTGGGCATCATGGTGCAATATTATTGTGCAGTAGAAGATTTGTTTGATGTACCACCGACCTCATTTGATCCTGCGCCCAAAGTTGATTCTGCCATTGTGCGTTTGACTCCTTATGAAACTTTGCCGCATATTGCGAACAATGTTAAAAGCTTGGAGACTTTAGTGAACGTGGCGTTCCAGCAGCGCCGCAAAACCCTGCGCAATTCACTCAAGCAATTATTGACCCCTGAGCAAATGGAAACCTTGTCCGTGGATTTGCAATTGCGTCCCGAAGAAATCAGTTTGTCCGAATATGTAGCAATGAGTAATTTGCTCGGTGAGCTGTCGTTGAATGGCCAATCGTTGAAAGAGGCAGATTAATATGTCTGATATCCAGGTTCTGGTGCGCACCCATTACATCGAGGCGCAATCTGTACCGCTTGAACATCGCTACGTGTACAGCTATACCATCACCATCGCAAATAAAAGTGCGGAGCCTGCACAATTGATCAGTCGCCATTGGCGCATCACCGATGCCAATGAAAAACTGCAAGAAGTACAAGGTATGGGGGTGGTTGGTGAGCAGCCGCATATAAAACCCGGTGAGAGTTACACTTACACTAGTGGTGTTATTCTTGAAACAGAAACGGGTATTATGGAAGGTACATATCATATGCGTGCCGATGATGGCGCTATTTTCGATGCCCCCATCCCCACTTTTGCGCTAGTACCACCGCACGCGATTCATTAATCCAGCCCAACCGTTTTTACAGGTATTAATATGGCAACCTACGCAATTGGTGATATACAAGGCTGTCTTGAACCCCTGCAATGCCTGTTAAAAGAAATCGAATTTAATCCCCTCAAAGATAAACTATGGCTCGCGGGCGATTTAATTAATCGTGGGCCGGATACATTGGCAACCCTGCGTTTTTTATATCGCCTGCGCGACTCAATTACGATTGTATTGGGCAATCACGATTTGCATTTCATCGCCGTGTATTACGGACTGCGCAAACGCGGTAAAAACGATACGCTCGATGAATTACTGCGCGCACCCGATTGCGCTGATTTAGTCTATTGGTTGCGACATCAAAAACTGGTACATCACGATCCCATTTTGAATTTCACTATGGTGCATGCCGGTATCCCACCGCAATGGGATTTGCAGGATGCACTGATACATTCGCGTGAAGTGGAAACGGTTTTGCAAACAGATAAAATCGAAAGTTTCCTTGCCGGTATGTACGGTAATTTGCCAGGGCGCTGGGACGATAACCTTGATGGAGTTGATCGCTGGCGACTTATTACCAATTACTTTACGCGCATGCGTTTCTGCAGTGCTGAAGGCGAATTGGAGTTACAAACCAAAGAAAATGCCGACGCTGCTCCTAGTGGTTTTGCACCCTGGTTTTCATTTACCGATCGAAAAACCTGCGCACAAAAAATTCTATTTGGTCACTGGGCTGCGCTTGAAGGCCGCACTAATGTTGAAAATGTTTACGCATTGGATACCGGTTGTGTATGGGGGGGGGCGCTCACTGCATTGCGTTTGGAAGACGAACGCTGGTTCTTTTGCGATTGTTGACGTAAAAAATTCCTTTAGCTGTAAATTTGCTCATGTTGGCTGATAAATAAGCGTAATTTGTAACACTCTGTATCGTTCAGGTTAAATTCAATTATCCCCCTCTAGTATGGCTTCAAGCATCGCTACTGATGCTGTTGTTTATATCAGAGGATAGATTATGAAAATCAAATTATTGCCAACTATTATTACGACTGCTGGTTTTTTAACTGCACCTTTTGCACTTGCTGCCACTTACCAAAGTGAGATATCTGCTGCTTACGCCGATATTGATATTAACGATGATCCCGAAGAAGGTTATTTTGTTGGCCTTGAAGGAAAATATTATTTCTCTCCAGTGGATACTAAAAACCATCCATTGGCCGAAGCTGCCTTTATTGAAAAGGCGAGCAATCTCTATATCGGTCTGGGTAACTTTGAATTTAAAGAGGCGGGTGACCGCCTTGATATCTACCAACGTTCAATCGGTGTAGATTTTTATATTCCCAATACCATGTTCTATTTGGGTGCTGGTGTTAATGAGTTCAAATCCAAATATTCCTGGCCTGCAGAAGGTAACTTCGAAGGTGGTAGTGATTCATCCAAATGGGATTCCACCTGGTTTGTAAAAGCCGGTATAGCACCCGTTACTGGGTTGCTGGTCTGGACTGAATTTACCGAAGATGTTGATGTATCAGACCAATGGAATATCAACGGTAAATACGTTATCCCCTTGTCTGGTGAGCAGGCATTGAATATTGAAGCCAGTTATGAGAAATCAGATATTAGCTATGCCAAAGACACCATTACTGGGGCGGTAGATTATTATCTGGATCGGAATTTAAGTATTGGTGCCGGTTTTGTGAATGCCTCTTACAACAGTAATGAAGATAGCACCACGGATTATTTTGTCCGCGCACGTAATTTCTTTACCGACAATATTAGTGCAGAGCTGACTTATACTGATGGTGATTATGAGAGTAGTTTAATGTTAGGCGGGACGATACGTTTCTAGAAACTATACGTTTCCAGGAATTATCCTCTTTTAGGTATTATCGCTCCTAAAAGTGACTACTGATATCTTGCACTTATGTTAAGTGCCTCAATAAAACGCCAAGATTATTTCAGCTTGGCGTTTTATTGAAGGACATCTGCCGTGAAAGTCTTAATTCCCCCATCAGTGCGTTTCGTTATATTAAAATATTCCATTAGCGCTGATATTTTTTTAAATGTTATTCTATTGTTGTTTCATTGTTTGTTCCATTGTTGTTTCTTGCGTTTTAACCCGATGGGTTTATAGTTAATCCGTCGGGTAGCTTTTATTTCTCAGTAGTTTTTTAACTTAATCATCTGCTGTAAAAAATGCTCCCGCCGATTGTTGGAATTGAGGTGTCCGGTTTTTCTGGTACGTCCTGTGTTCTGGCTGGGTGTCTTGTGGTTTAAAGACGTGGGAATTGAAAGCTTTCCTTTTTGAGGAGACTTTCCTGTTTATCCCTCCGCTGTTTAGCCAGTTGGCTGTTTCTGTTGTCAGGTCGCGCCTGTGCTCCGGTTGAATGACTGGATATGTTCACCTGATTCCTTCGCTGGATTTTCCAGCGTCTATGTATTGCTAAAAAGCATGTGTAAATAACACTGGTCATTTATATGGCTATTTATTTCATTATTGCCAATCGTGTTGCCAGTTGTTTTTTTGTGAGCTGTTGTTGGGAATAGTCTATTGGGCTAATTGAAATCCTGCGTAATCTGCGGGGCGGTTTCGCTCATCTGTCTATTTAGCATTTCAAAAAAGCATAAGGCTGAAGTATAGAAACCGAAGTATAAAAAGAACTCCGAGGCCATCAATGCCCGGACCATAAAAAAGGAGCCGTGCAGTGAAACGCTATTTGCTCAGCATGATAGGTGCGGTGCATTATCTGGCCCTGATTGTGGTGCTTCTGATGAGCTGGCCAGCACAAGCGCAGCAAGAAAAATACAATATGACGCGCGGCGCAACGGACATCAGCCATCAGGTTTATAACCTGCACATGGCAATTTTCTATATTTGCTGCGCAATTGCATTGATTGTATTTAGCTTGATGTTTTGGTCGATTGTCCGGCACCGGAAATCCAAAGGCGCAACGCCGGCACAATTTCATGGCAGCTTGAAAATTGAATTACTTTGGACTGCTATACCTGTAGCTATATTGATAGTGATGGCTATTCCTGCCAGTAAAACATTAATTGCGATGGAAGATGCATCCAAAGCAGACCTCACCATTCTTGTTACCGGTTCGCAATGGAAGTGGCATTACAAATATTTGGAATATCCAATCGAATTTTATTCCTTGCTTGCGACTCCCCGTGAACAAATTAATAACCTTTCCGAAAAAACTGAATTGTATTTACGGGATGTCGATAAACCTCTGGTTATTCCTACCGGTAAAAAAATACGTTTCCTGGTTACCGCTGACGATGTCATCCACTCTTGGTGGGTACCTGCATTTGCAATTAAGAAAGATGCGAACCCCGGCTTTATTAATGAGACATGGACCAAAGTAGACACGCCGGGAATTTATCGCGGGCAGTGTGCGGAACTGTGCGGTAAGGATCATGGCTTTATGCCAATTGTGGTCGAGGTAAAAACACTGGAAGAGTTTGATCGCTGGGTAGCTGAACAGGTTGAATTGCAAGCTCAAGCGAAGGAAGCAGAAAAAGCTGCTGCGTTAGCGACGCAAAATATGGATGAGCTAATGGTTCTCGGTAAAAAAGTCTACGAAGCCCATTGTGCAGTTTGCCATCAGGTCTCAGGCGAAGGTTTGGCTGGTGCTATCCCTGCGCTTAAAGGAAGCTTGATCGCTACTAAAGATATTCCCGCACATATTCACATGGTGGTATTCGGTAAACCCGCCACAGCAATGCAAGCATTTGGCAAACAACTTACAACAAGCGAACTCGCGGCGGTAATTACCTATGAGCGCAATGCCTGGGGTAATAATACCGGTGAATTGGTGCAAGTATCCGATATTGCTGACGCAATAAGTGCAGGGGAGTAAATAATGAGCACAGATAATTCCAATACCCTTGATGTCAGTGATGAGCATGCGCATGCAGGCGAGCACGACCACAAGCCCAGCGGTATAACACGCTGGTTATTTACTACTAACCATAAAGATATAGGCACGCTTTATTTATTATTTTCATTGCTGATGCTGTTTATTGGCGGCAGCCTGGCGATGGTTATTCGCGCTGAATTATTCCAGCCAGGTTTGCAGTTTGTCGATCCGCATTTCTTTAACCAGATGACTACGGTGCACGGATTGGTGATGGTATTCGGCGCAATTATGCCAGCGTTCGTAGGACTTGCTAACTGGATGGTGCCGTTAATGATCGGCGCTCCTGATATGGCGTTGCCGCGTATGAATAACTGGAGCTTTTGGATACTGCCATTTTCGTTTTTTATTTTGTTATCAACGTTATTTATGGAAGGCGGCGGCCCAGCTGCCGGATGGACTTTTTATGCTCCGCTTTCTACGACCTACAGTAATGACAGTACTGCGTTTTTTGTGTTCTCAGTTCATTTGTTGGGTATTTCATCCATCATGGGTGCGATGAATGTCATAGTCACAATTTTTAATTTGCGTGCACCCGGCATGACCTGGATGAAAATGCCGTTATTCGTCTGGACCTGGTTGATCACAGCATTTTTATTGATTGCGGTAATGCCGGTACTTGCAGGCACAGTGACAATGGTGCTCACCGATAAATATTTTGGCACCAGCTTTTTTAATGCTGCTGGCGGCGGCGATCCGGTGATGTTCCAGCATATTTTTTGGTTCTTCGGGCACCCGGAAGTTTACATTATGATTTTGCCCGCCTTCGGTATTGTCTCCAGCATTATTCCGACCTTCTCACGCAAACCATTGTTTGGCTATGAATCCATGGTTATTGCTACGGCCAGTATTGCATTCCTGTCTTTTATTGTGTGGGCGCACCATATGTTTACTACCGGTATGCCGGTCGCGGCGGAATTATTTTTTATGTATTCCACTATGTTGATCGCGGTACCCACCGGAGTGAAAGTATTTAATTGGGTGGCAACTATGTGGCGCGGAGCCATGACGTTTGAAACTCCAATGATGTTTGCGGTGGCTTTTATTGTGCTCTTTACCATCGGTGGCCTTTCAGGATTGATGTTGGCTATTATTCCTGCCGATTTCCAATATCAGGATACCTATTTTGTGGTAGCGCATTTTCACTACGTGCTGGTGACCGGCGCATTGTTTGGCATTATTTCGGGCGTTTATTTTTGGATTCCCAAATGGAGTGGCGTCATGTACAGCGAACGTTTGGGACAGTGGCATTTTTGGTGCTCGTTGATATCAGTCAACATGTTGTTTTTCCCCATGCATTTTGTGGGTCTTGCAGGAATGCCGCGCCGCATTCCTGACTACGCATTGCAGTTTGCCGATATGAATGCATTTATCAGTATTGGTGGCGCCTTGTTTGGTTTGTCGCAATTGTTATTTGTATGGGGCGTAGTGCGCTGCATGCGCGGCAAAGGAAAAAAAGCAACGACGCAAGTGTGGGAGGGCGCCCATGGGCTGGAATGGGAAATCCCATCACCTGCGCCTTACCATACTTTTCAAACACCACCACTGGTTAAATAAATCTGTGGATGTGAGGAGCGAGCATGAAAGCACACAGAGTACTGATTCGCAAATTAGTGTTGATATGCATCGCCATGTTTGGTTTTGGTTTTGCGTTAGTGCCCTTGTATGACGTATTTTGCCGCTACACCGGAATCAACGGGAAAACGGAAAGCACGGCTGCACCTGCATCAAAACGCATTGATGAAAGCCGCGAGATCAGTGTGGAATTTATTGCCAATCGCGATGGTGGAATCCCGTGGAGCTTTGCTCCGGAAGTGGAGCAAGCCAGTTTGCACCCGGGTGCAGTGATGGTAGTGAATTTTGATGTAGAGAATTTAACCGATGAAGCCATGGTTGGTCGCGCAGTGCCTTCGGTATCTCCCGGTGAGGCAGCGCGTTACTTTAAAAAAATAGAGTGTTTTTGTTTTGTAGAGCAACCGTTAGATGCGCGCGAAAGGAAATCCATGCCGGTGCAATTTTATATAGATCCTGATTTACCAAAACAGTTTACGACTATCACGCTCTCCTATCGTTTGTATAGGAGCACACATCAGACCGCGAGCCGATAGTTGTTGCGTCCAGAGCGTTAAATCTGTGCGAGTGGAGAAATGATTATGGCTATTGCCCAGCAAAAATATTACGTACCCCATCAGAGCAGTTGGCCAATTGTCGGTGCTATAGCACTGTTTTTATTAGGCTACGGTGCAGCACTCTGGATCAATGCACTGGCCAAAGACCAGCATGGCATTGGTATCTTTTTAATCATCGCCGGTTTTGCATTGTTGTTTTACATGTTGTTCGGCTGGTTCAGCAACATTATTGACGAGTCGATGGATGGACTTTACAGCTCGCAAATGGATCGATCGTTCCGGCAGGGCATGAGTTGGTTTATTTTTTCGGAAGTCATGTTTTTTATGGCATTTTTCGGCGCACTGTTTTACGCGCGCATCATCGCTGTCCCTTGGCTGGATGGTGCCGATAATAATGCGATGACCGCGGAGATACTCTGGCCCAATTTTGAAGCAATTTGGCCACTAACCAAAACACCCGCTGGGTTGGAAACACAAGCAATGCCCTGGGACGGTATTCCGCTTTATAACACGATCATTTTGTTAGCATCTTCGGTGACCCTGCAGTTTGCCCATATGGGCATAGAACAAAAAAAGTATACTCAATTAGGTTTCTTTCTACTATTAACCATTATTCTCGGTGTCTTATTTTTATTTCTGCAAGGATATGAGTATGCGCATTCTTACCATGAATTAGGCCTGCGATTGGACTCTGGTGTCTATGGCAATACCTTTTTCCTATTGACCGGTTTTCATGGTTTGCATGTCACCTTGGGGGCAATTTTTTTATTGGTCATTTTTTTACGCATATTGATAAAAGGCCACTTTACCGCCGAGCGCCATTTTGGTTTTCAAGCGGCGGCTTGGTATTGGCATTTTGTAGATGTTGTCTGGTTAAACCTGTTTGTATTTGTCTATGTGCTGTAACGATTGGCTAATAAGGGGGATGGTTAGGTGTGATAACACCGGTCAACAATAGTATTAACAACAATAAAATGACCAGTGCAGAAAAGATGAGTCGACGCCCTAAATATTTTGACATCTTGGGTGCTGTCTCATCATTTTTGAGCATCACAATCAGTGCTTGAAACAAACTGAAAACAACAACTGCTAACAGTGTAACCAGAATTATTTTGATAAACATGGAAGCACCTCTGTAGGAGTGAGTGTATGACTATTATAGCGTTCAATCGCTATTGGGTAGTTTGCTGGCCATGGGTAGTGGTTAATCTGGTAGTGGTGGCGATGCTATTGGGCTTGTCATGGTGGCAATGGCAACGTGCGGCTGAAAAATCCAATACTTTGGCGCGAATTGCAAATTGGCAGCAACAGGGCGCGATAAATCTAACAGGTTTGTCATCCATTAATGCAGCTGGGCAGGATAGTGTGCATCTGGATTTTAACGCGCGCTGGTTGGTGCCCATGGTGTGGCTGGTCGATAACCAAATGGTGGATGGCCGCATTGGTTACGATGTGCTTATCGCAGTAGAGGACGCAACATCAGTTAATTCTCCGGCATTGTTATTAAATTTGGGTTGGATCGCGGCGCCGCTGGAACGGAATGTTTTACCGTCAATTAATGTGCCGGAAGAGTTACAGGTACAAGGAATTTTCCGCACGCGGATTAAAGGTGTATTGCTGGGAACGAATATTGAAAATAAAGGGGTTTGGCCAATGCGTATCCAACAGGTTGATACTGAATCCTTGGCCAAATATTTGCAGCGGCCGTTAATGAATGGTCTCGCCTACCAGGAAAAAAATTCTCCCTACAAGATCCACTATCGGCCAGTCATATTGCCACCTGAGCGCCACAAAGCTTATGCATTGCAGTGGTTTTTATTAGCGGTGGCTGTTGTGGTAATTGCATTAGCTGCAAGTTCTCGCAAACATCAACAGGGAGTTCATTCATGAGTGGCAGGAAATTCTTTGGCTGGTTTTTTATTTGCGCGGCAGTGCCCTTGTTGGCAGCGCAAGCGAGTTTGTCGTTAGGTTGGTTTAGTCAGGCAAGCACTAATAAAGGTGAGTGGTTGCAGGATGAAATACTGTTATTACCGAATAACGAGAATAGAGTACAAGAGAATAGCGTCGACAATAATGTGCATTGGTATTTGGTCTATGTGCAACCTGCCTATTGCGGGCAACAATGTGAACAAGCGTTATTTACTTTGCAGCAGCTTTACGCGGGTATGGGAAGGAAACAACTAAAAATAAAACCGTTGATTATGGCGCAGCATCAACCTGAGCAATTAAATAAATTCCCTGCGATTGGTTGGCAGCTGGAAAATGAAATTGCCAATGAATTGCAAAACCAGATTGTCATCGTGAACCAACGCGGTTTGGTGTTGTTGCGTTACCCGGTTGATGGGAATCCTGATCATATGCGCGACCTTGCAAAAAATATTCGTACGGATTTATTGCGGTTGATTAATTATGACAGGAGCGGTGCATGAATCGTTTTGCTGCCTTGGTAAATATCACTTTACTGTTGACTTTGATGGTTATCGCGCTGGGTGCATATACCCGCTTGACCGATGCCGGTTTGGGCTGCCCTGATTGGCCCGGTTGTTATGGAAGACTGACGGCGCCTTTACACGACGGCCATATTGCCGAAGCGCAAGCGAAATTTCCTGAGGCACAGATAGAGCCGCATAAAGCCCATAATGAAATGTTGCATCGTTATATCGCAGGATTGTTGGGGGTATGTGTATTGATGATTGCCCTGGTTAGTGTGTGGTTAAAACGCTTTCGTTTATTGAGTTCGGCTATTTTGTTATTAGTTATTTTCCAGGCCGCATTAGGAATGTGGACGGTAACCATGAATTTGTTGCCGCTCGTGGTATTGGCGCATTTGTCAGGTGGTTTTGCATTGCTGAGTTTGCTGGCGCTGTTACGTGTGAATATCAGTTGGTATAGACGAAACCAACGGCTGGAAAAGCATACGCAGTCTTCAACAGCTGAACCTCAGCTTGCTCGTTTATTGCCGTTCGGTTATGTGGCGATGCTGGTATTAATTGCGCAAATAATGCTGGGGGGATGGACTTCAACTAATTATGCCGCGGCTGTTTGTTATCAATTGCCATTTTGTGAAAGCGGATGGACTGAGCGCTTTTCTGTGGTATCCGCGTTGAGTTTACCTATGGGGCATGAAACCTATGAATACGGGGTTTTGCCTTATGAGGCACGCATGAGTATCCATGTATTACATCGCATGGGTGCGATAGTAACACTGTTGGTGCTTGGTAGTTTTGCGTTCTTATCCTGGCGTCGCGCTACCGCAAAATCCATGCGTCGCTTCGCTGCAATTATTGCCGGATTATTATTGCTGCAACTGATCTTGGGGTTGGTGAATGTGGTTGCCCAATTACCGTTATTGAATGCGGTCGCACACAATGTGATTGCAGCGAATTTACTTATGATGGTAGTGGTCTTTATGCGGCAGATATATTTGCGACGAACATTTCCCATGGATAATCGTCACCTTATCAGAGCGCAAAATCCTGTCGTTGTACATCATTAAAAATACCCGGTGATAATCACAGTGGGAGTTTGTTATGGCAACAATAAAAAATACCCTGGTCCCTGTTTTATCCCGTGCGGATGTTATCGGTTACTGCCGCGATTATTATCAGCTTACCAAACCCAAAGTGGTTGCACTGCTGGTGCTCACTGCATGGGTAGGAATGATGCTGGCAACGCCGTCACCACCTGATTTTTTACTGATGTTATCGGCGAGTCTGGGCATAGCACTTGTGTCTGCTGCGGCAGCAGCTTTTAATCATGTGCTGGATCAAAAAATTGATGCGCAAATGGCGCGGACCCATATGCGCCCCTTACCAAAGGGTCGCTTGACAACAATGCAGGCAGCGGGGTTTGCCTGTGCTTTGGCGATTTCCGGTTTTGCCCTTTTATTATTTGCGGTGAATACACTGACTGCAGTACTTACTTTGTTTGGTTTGTTTGGTTACGCGGTGGTTTATACATTGTTATTGAAGCGTGCTACGCCGCAAAACATCGTTATCGGTGGCCTTGCGGGAGCATTGCCACCGGTATTGGGGTGGACCGCAATTACCGGGAACCTGAGTGGTGAGGCTTTATTGTTAATGATGATTGTATTTACCTGGACTCCACCCCATTTTTGGGCATTGGCAATTCATCGGTGTAAGGATTACGCCAAAGCTAACATTCCGATGTTACCAGTGACTCACGGAATCGAATTTACCAAAACAGCCATTTTGCTTTATACATTATTATTATTGGTTGTGTGCCTGTTGCCTTATTTAGTGGGGATGACGGGAATTTTGTACCTGTTTGCCAGTCTCTACCTTAACGCCAAATTTATTCATTATGCATGGCGTTTGAAATTTAAGGCAGATGCCAATACTGCGATGGAGACCTTCCGTTTTTCCATTGTGCATTTGATGGTGTTATTTCTGGTTTTGTTGGTGGATCATTATGCTAAGTGGAATTTCGATACATTTTTTCAGTAAGTTACCAATGCAATCCTGCGTATTAATTTTTGTGTTGTTGCTTGCGTTTAATGCCAGAGCTGAATTACTTGTCGAGCATGCTTGGGTTAAGTTGGCGCCGCCATCAATCCAGAT
The DNA here is from genome assembly GCF_058800985.1 of Cellvibrio sp. GW822-FHT04B05. Classification (NCBI taxonomy): domain Bacteria; kingdom Pseudomonadati; phylum Pseudomonadota; class Gammaproteobacteria; order Cellvibrionales; family Cellvibrionaceae; genus Cellvibrio; species Cellvibrio sp. GW822-FHT04B05. The sequence goes on from NZ_JBXAMU010000007.1 coordinate 169,214, forward strand.
GAGTGCAGCCTATATGAAACTTTCCAATCAGCAGCAGGATGCACAAGTTATCACCCATGTGAGTGCGGACTGCTGCGCTACTGCGATGTTGCACCATACTCAAATCCAAGGTGACAAAGTGGCGATGGAACATCTTGATCAGCTTAGTATTCCTGCGCAGTCCAGCATTCATTTACAGCCGGGTGATTTGCACATTATGTTGATGAAGCCGCGCTATGAATTAGCATTGGATACACCGGTGCGCATTACCCTTACGTTTAGTGATGGCTCCGAGCAAGACATAGATGTGATTGTTAAAAGGGATGAACATTAAGATGTTGGATATTGAAAAAGTGAATATTAAAAATTGGCGATTAAACAAATTGATCATCAGATATGGCCGATAAAAAAATCCTGATCCTATTTTCTACCGTTGCGATTATGGCCTGCCTTGGCTTGGGCGTTGTACTGGGAACACAATATTTTGCCCCTCCGCCCCAATTGGCTATCGTCCAACTGTTACCTGCACCGCAATCGCTTCCGGCATTGAAGTTGGAAAATCATCGCGGCGAAGCCGTGGATGTAAATACATTTCGCGATCATTGGAGCCTGGTTTTTTTTGGCTTTACCTCGTGTCCGGACTTTTGCCCGTTAGAATTGCAGAAGCTTGCAAAAGTATTGGTTCTGAATGAAAACCGGCATCCATTGCAGGTTATCTTTGTCAGTGTCGATCCTGAACGGGATGCCACCAGTAAATTGGCGGAATATGTCGGCTTTTTTAATCCGGAGATTCTGGGCGTGAGGGGGAATAATGATGAGTTGGCAAAATTCGCACAATTTTTTGGTGCGGCATATGATCGCTCGGTGATTATCGAGGGTAAATTATTGACCGTGCCTGCCGGTATTAATATGCCAACGAATGCAGGTGACCAGTATCTGGTCAATCATTCCATGCGGATCTTTTTGGTAAATCCGGCCGCAGAATATGTAGGAACCTTTGCGCCGCCTTATGAGGCGCAAAAGCTACTTGCCGATATGCAACAGTTAATGGGTTGGTAATTTAATAAGTTCCGGCTGCTATGCGCAGCAGATAGAGGTTGTAGTTATTGTCAATTATTTTTTGAATTTCATTTGATCTAACCACATTCAGCACGGTAGTTGGGCTGATCTGTATACTTAGATCAAGACGATAATAGTTTGTCGCCTGCCAACTTTTTAATGCGAATGTACATTGAGTGTAGATACCACAAAATACGATTGAATAACCTAATAACATTGTTGGAGACAGAATATGATTTCCCATGTTGCCGGCCTGTTCACCCATCCACAGCAAGAGTGGAAGGAAATTCGCGATACGGAAGAAAGCGTTTCCCATCTGTACTTTGCCCACGTGCTTTTCCTCGCCCTCATCCCCCCTGTTTCGATGTTTATCGGCACTACTAAAATTGGCTGGGCCATTGGTAATGGTGCGGTGGTAAAGCTGACTGAATCCAGCGCTATGGTAATGAGCGTCCTTATGTATCTGGCGCTGCTTGTTGGAGTGGGGATTATTGGTGCATTTATCGATTGGATGTCGCGCACTTATGACTCGACCCCGGGTTTGGGGCGTTGCATTGTATTTGCTGCCTATACGGCGACACCATTATTTGTGGCCGGGCTTTGCGCGCTTTATCCAAATATGGTTTTGGTGATGTTGGTGGGTATAGGCGCAGTGTTTTATACCGTATTCTTGCTCTATACCGGCATTCCTATCTTTATGAAAATTCCTGAAGATGAAGGATTTGTATACGCGAGTTCAATCCTGACTATCGGCCTTGTGATGTTCGTTGCGTTAATGGCAATTACAGTATTGATTTGGAGTTTTGGTTTTGGGCCTGCTTATACGCATTAATTTCTAATGTTTTAGAGATATATAAAAAAGCCGGAACAATATTAAATTGCTCCGGTTTTTTATGGTTTTTTAATTGTGGATTATTTTAAAAGCGCAAAAACTTCCGCCGCAATCTTCAATGTATTGCTGATATCTTCTTCTGTGTGCGCACCCGACATAAACCCTGCCTCATAAGAGGCGGGCGCCAGATAAACCCCACGCTCCAGCATGCCGTGGAAAAACTTATTGAAGCGTGGGATGTCGCATGCCATGACTTGCTTGAAATTGGTTATTTTTTTCTCGCTGGTAAAAAAGAAACCGAACATACTGCCGATGTGATTGGTGGTAAAGGGTATGCCCGCTTCATCTGCTGATTTTTGCAGGCCTTCTACCAATTCGCTTGTGCGTGCACACAGGTTTTCGTAAAAACCATCTTGCTCCAGCAGCTCAAGCGTTTTTAAACCCGCCGCCATAGCCACCGGATTACCGGAGAGAGTACCTGCCTGATAAACCGGGCCTGATGGAGCAATCATTTGCATGATGTCGCGACGACCACCGAAAGCGCCTACTGGCATGCCACCACCGATAACTTTCCCGAGGGTAATGATGTCGGCATTGACTCCGTAGTGACCTTGCGCACCTTTGTGTGAAACACGGAAGCCGGTCATGACTTCATCGAATATCAACAGGCTGCCATATTGATCGCAGACTTCGCGCAAGCATTCCAAAAATCCTGGTACAGGTGGAACACAATTCATATTGCCGACAACGGGCTCAACAATAATGCAGGCAATTTGATCGCCAAGTTTGGCAAAACATTCGCGCACTTGTTCGGCGTTGTTGTAATCAAGCGTGAGTGTATGGTCAGCGAGTACTGCGGGAACGCCCGGTGAACTGGGCACACCGAGAGTAAGCGCACCTGAGCCGGCTTTGATCAGCAATGAATCCGAGTGACCGTGGTAGCAGCCTTCGAATTTTATAATTTTGTCGCGTTTGGTGAAGGCGCGCGCTAAACGAATTGCACTCATGGTTGCTTCAGTGCCCGAGCTGACAAATCGCACCATATCCATATTGGGAATAAGGTTACACAGTTTCTCGGCGAGTGTGGTTTCACGTTCGGTGGGAGCGCCAAAACTCAAGCCAAATTTTGCAGTTTCGATAACAGTATCAATGACTTCAGGATGCGCATGGCCGAGCACCATTGGCCCCCAGCTTTGTACGTAGTCGATATAGCGTTTGCCATCGGCATCCCACACGTAGGCACCGAGCGCTTTTTCGAAAAATACCGGTGTGCCGCCAACGGCTTTAAAAGCACGTACGGGTGAGTTCACTCCACCGGGGATGGTCTTTTGGGCTTGTAAAAATAATTCTTCGGAGCGGCTCATAATTAATCCTGACTGTTAAAAATAATTTCGTAGGTTGGCGGTGAGGAACGAACCCCCAACATAACCACTCGGATCCTGTGTTGGCGTTTGTTTCTCACCCTACGCAGTCCACACCAACCTACAATTCAATAAATTTTCTAGCTTGTGCGGTAATGTCATCTGCAGAAAATAAACTGTGACACACCGCAAGTGAATCGGCACCTGCATCCAATAATTGTTTACCGTTATCCAAAGTAATTCCGCCGATAACAGCAATGGGCGTGTTGCTAAATTGCGCGCGCGCTTCACTGATTAAGGCGATTGGTGCAGGAGGGGCATCAGGTTTGGTGCTCGATGGAAAAAAACGGCCGAAGGCAATGTAGTTGGCACTGTCTTTTATCGCTTTGCGTGCGAGTTCAATTGAGTTATGGCAGGTGACACCAATGATAGCGTTGTTGCCAAGAATAATGCGCGCAGCAACCGGGCTGACATCGTCCTGTCCGAGATGAATTCCATGGGCACCTACATTTTTCGCGAGCGAAACGTCATCATTAATGATGAGCTGCGCTTGATATTGGTTGCACAGGCCAAGCAGGGTTTTTGCCTCATGCTGGCGGCGTTCGGTGTCGGAAGATTTATCCCGATACTGCACCAACTTGCAACCGCCTTTAAGCGCGGCTGCAACACTGGTAAACAGCGTATCGTCTGGTGTGAGTTGTGAATCGGTAATCGCGTAGAGTTTGTTCATCATTTTACAAAGGGCTTTACCACGACAAGAATGACTATGCCGATAAGTAGAAACACCGGCAGCTCGTTAAACACACGAAAAAATGTATGGCTTTTGGTGCAGCGGTCATCGCGAAATTGTTTGACGTAGGCGATACACGCGTGGTGATAACCGGTGAGCAATACTACCAAAACGATCTTGCACCAGTACCAGGTTTGGGTGGAGTAATAATCCCAACCGAGCCAACTCATCCAAATACCAAATGTAAAAGTCGCCACCATCGCCGGATTGGCAATACCGCGCAGCAGCTTGCGCTCCATAATTTTAAAGCGCTCACGGCTTATCTCATCTCCGCTCATGCTGTGGTACACGAACAGGCGCGGCAAATAAAATAGCGCCGCCATCCATGAGATGACCGAAATAATATGGAAGGCTTTTATCCAGAGCATAGGTTTTTCCAGCCGAACAAAAAGTAGTGTGCATTGATGCTAATTATACCCAGTGGCTGCGTGGAATCCTTAAATGATTCTCGCCAAAGCTCGGCTGCCTGCGGTTGCCGGGTGCTCTCCGGTCCAATGGAAGAGAGAACTGTGGGTGCCAGTACGTGTTTTCCTCATCCGTGGGCAGCTTTTGCTTTCGATTTATGGATAAGGCTCTTATGATAGCCGTCTTTATTTTTTGCCGGCATTAAATATCAGCGATGACATTGAACGAGAGTCGAGGAGGTTGAGGTGATTAAAGCAGCCATTGTTGGCGGGACTGGTTATACGGGCGTTGAATTACTCCGCTTATTGGCCAAACATCCACAGGTAGAAGTGACTGTGATTACCTCGCGTGCCGAGGCGGGCACCAAAGTGGCCGATATGTATCCGAGCCTGCGCGGCCATATTGATCTGGTTTTCACTGAACCTGATGTGGCGGTGCTGGGGCAGTGTGATGTGATCTTTTTCGCTACGCCGCACGGTGTAGCGCAGAATATGATGGGCGCATTGATGAACACCAAAGCGCGTATTATCGATTTGTCCGCTGACTTCCGTATTCGCGATGTCCCGCTGTGGGAGAAGTGGTACAACCAAACTCATGGCGCGCCCGGGTTGGTTGCGCAGGCTGTCTACGGCTTGCCTGAAGTTAACCGCGCGGCAATTCGCACCGCGAAGTTGGTGGCGTGTCCGGGCTGTTATCCAACGGCGACCCAATTGGGTTACTTGCCGTTGATTGAAAACAATCTGGTCGATCCAACCCGTCTTATCGCCAACGCCGCCAGCGGTGCCAGCGGTGCTGGGCGCCAAGCTAAAATCGACAACCTGTTGATGGAAATCAGCGATAGTTTTAAAGCTTACGGCGCTGCTGGCCATCGTCATTTGCCGGAAATCGAACAGGGCTTGCGCGATGTTCAACCTGCTGGCGTAGCACCAGTAGCGCTCACATTTGTACCGCATCTGCTGCCGATTATCCGCGGCATACACGCGACCCTCTACGCAACCCTGTTGGATGCGAGCAGGGTGCCGGACCTGCAGGCGCTGTATGAACAGCGTTATGCCAATGAACCCTTTGTGGATGTATTGCCCGCAGGCGAATTGCCACAAACGAGAAGTGTGAAAGGTTCAAACGTCTGCCGCATCTCGGTTTTGCGTCCGCAACAGCGCGATACTGTGGTGGTGTTGTCGGTAATCGATAACCTTACTAAGGGTGCTTCTGGCCAAGCGATCCAAAACATGAACATTATGTTCGGGTTTGATGAAAAAGCCGGGTTGGATGTTGTGGCTTTAATGCCGTAAATACGGTTTATATGTTTGCTCCTTTGCCCCATCAACCTGATCTCAACTACGCGGGATGGTCTAATGCCATCCCGTGAATAATAAAATTGATAACTATGAATTCCGCCAAGGCCAAAGTTAAAGGTTCTCCCGTCTACCTTATGAAAGTAGTTCCCCATCGGCCGATGCGGGACATGCTAGTTATTGCCACGCTGATAGCGCTGGTGATTGCCGCAATCGTCGCTACTTATTTCTATGCTCAACATAAAGCCGGCAGCGAGCGTTTATCGCTATCGGAAGCGCAGGCGTTGCGCGCGCAACTTGGCAAGCTGCAGCAGGATGTCGAAGAATCGAAGCGCGAATTGGCGAAGTATCAGTTGAATGCCGAAGTAGATCGTCAAGCGGGTGAGGAAATGCGTAAGCGGGAATTGCTGCTGCGCGACGAAAAGGCAGGCTTGCAGCGCGATCTGGAGGTTTATCGCCTTATGACTTCCAAGACCAGTAGCAATCCCAAGGGGATCAGTTTTGGTATTTTTTCAGTCACGCCTCTAACGGATAACAAACAACAATTTAAATTGGCGGTGCAGAAACTGGCGGAGGACGATGAAGATTTCGTCGGCCAGTTACGCGCGTTGGTTGTTGGCCAAAAAGAGGGTAGCGAGACAAAAATATCGCTGCATGAACTGGCGGTAAGCAAGGTAGGGATTGAGCCTTTGACCGAAAATATTCCGCTCAGCTTTAAATTTTTCCAGAATATCGATGCTGAAATTGTGTTGCCGGAAGGCTTTGTCCCAGTAAGGATTGAGCTGGAAGTGAAGTCCAGTGCCCGTCGCAATCCGGTAACCGTAAAAACAGAAATTGAGTGGCCAGATAATTAAATAGCAGTTTGTTGAGGAGTTCCTGATGGCATTTTCCAATAACCATACCCTGATTTCCCGTGCGACCAAAGTGGTCGGTGACCTTCACTTCACTGGCGAATTACAGTTGGAGGGTAAGGTGACCGGCAATATCATTGCTGAAGATGAAAAAGACGCGAAGTTAGTGATCGCCGAGACTGGTGTGGTAGAGGGTGAAGTCAGGTCGCCTGTAGTGGTGGTAAATGGCAAAGTGATTGGAAATATCTATTCCAGCAAGCATCTTGAGTTGGCTGCCAAAGGCAATGTTACCGGCACGATTCACTACCATTCAATTGAGATGGTCAAAGGTGCGCAAGTGAACGGCAATATGGTCAACAAACAGAAAGAATCGGCGAATGTGTTGGATATTGCGATCGCCAAGGGTTAATAGTTGACTGTTTTACTAGGGTAAAGGGATAATATCTATCGCCCCCGACGGGGTCTGCTGTTATCCGGAGTATTTATGTCTACCGCTGAAATCTACATTCCCCAGGTTGTTACTGTCACGGACAGTGCCGTCGCCAAGGTTAGAAGCCTGATTGAGGAAGAGGATAATCCTGATCTTAAATTGCGGGTTTATGTAACCGGCGGCGGTTGTTCGGGCTTCCAATATGGCTTTACTTTTGATGAGGCCACTGCTGATGACGATTCAATTGTTGAGCGCGATGGTGTCAAAGTGGTAGTGGATGCGATGAGCTATCCCTATCTGGTTGGCGCTGTGGTGAATTACGAAGAGGGGCTGCAAGGTTCCAAGTTTGTGATCCAAAATCCCAATGCTTCCAGCACATGTGGTTGTGGATCATCTTTTACTGTCTGATCTTTTTCTTCTGCGGGAAGCGTCAGGCGTAGTAAACGCCGCCCAGAATAACTTCCCGATTTGCTCCTGTCACCTCGCGCACATTTCCAGGCCGCTGGTTAATAGTTTGTTGTGCTAACCACGCAAACGCCATGGCTTCTATCCATTGCGGATCTATGCCTAATGCTGCCGTACTTGCTACTTTATCCTCGCGCAAAAGATGCTGTAATCGCTGCATAAGCACTGGATTGTATGCGCCGCCGCCGCAAACATAGATTTCCTTCGCTGCATCACCAAGCTTGCAAATACTGCCTGCAATGGAGATCGCGGTCAGCTCGAGCAAGGTTGCCTGTACGTCGACAGGGGCGGGGGTTGATGTGAGCATAGCGATGTTTTTATCGAGCCAAATGCGGTTAAAGCTCTCTCTTCCCGTGCTTTTCGGGGCGGGCAAACTAAAGTAATTCTCTTGCAGCAGGCTCGCTAACAACTCCTGATTCACCGTGCCGGCTGCAGCCCATGCGCCATCTTTATCATAGGGGGCCCCGGAGTGAGTGTTTATCCATCCATCCATTAATACATTGCCGGGACCAGTATCAAAACCCAGTACCTCTCCTTGTCCCGATAGCCAGGTAATATTGGCCATACCACCAATATTCACAACGACTCTATCTTGATCTTGCACATAAAAAATGGCGCGATGAAAAGCCGGTACCAGGGGCGCGCCTTGGCCACCAGCTGCCATATCGCGACGGCGAAAATCAGCGACAGTAGTGATTCCGGTCAATTCGGCAATAAGATTGGGGTCGCCAATTTGCAGGGTAAAAGTACCTTGGGGTGATCCTGGCGGGCGATGGCGAATGGTTTGCCCATGACTGCCGATGGCAATGATGTGCGAAGCTTCAAATCCGGACTTGTCGATCAACTCCAAACTCACTTGTGCAAACAGACACCCTAACTCATTATCCAACACTCCCATCCGGTCTATTTCATTATCATCAGGAAGGGATAGGGCGTGGATTTGTTGGCGGATTTTTAGTGGAAGAGGGAGTGAATGTTGAGCAATAAGTCTGGGGGATAAAGTCAAATCAATCAGCGCTGCGTCGATTGCGTCAGCGCTGGTGCCAGACATCAAGCCAATGTAGAGCTGGCGTTTATGCATGAGAGAAACTGATTAATTGTTGGTGCTGCCGTTTTTAACTACAGCTAGACGGCTGGAAGACTTGTATTGATCTAACTGTGCAATCAATGGGCGAGTAGTTTCGTTGAAGCGCGCCAGCTCGGTTTTCTCGATACCGATAGATTTTGGTAGCGGCACTGTCACTGGATTGCGTACTTGTCCATTAACATGGAATTCGTAATGCAAGTGAGGGCCAGACGCTAAACCGGTCGAACCAACGTAGCCGATAACATCACCCTGCGTAATACGCGAACCCACCTTCATACCTTTGGCAAATCCATTCATATGACCGTAAAGGGTTTCAATGCCTTGGCCATGCTGAATTACAATGCAGTTTCCATAACCACCTTTGCGCCCGGCAAAAGCAACTTTGCCATTACCGGTTGCACGAATTGGTGTACCACGCACCGCAGCATAATCGGTACCTTTATGCGCGCGAATGATATGGAGTACAGGATGTTTACGGTTCAAACTGAAGTGTGAGCTGATACGGGCAAATTCGATAGGGGTGCGCAAGAACGCTTTATGCATGCCGCGACCATCAGGTGTGTAGTAATTGCTGGAGCCATCTTTATCGGTATAGCGAACCGCTTTAAAGATTTTGCCAGCGTTGGTGAATTCGGCCGCCATGATTTTACCGGTGCCGATTTTCTTCCCATTGAGGTGCTGCTCTTCATACATCACTTTGAAGCTATCACCTTTTTGGATGTCGAGTGCAAAGTCGATATCCCAGCCGAAAATGTTTGCTAATTCCATCGTCAGCGTGCTGGGCATTCCTGCACGCTTTCCTGCCATGTAGAGTGAGCTATCAATTGAAGCCTGACGGAACGCATATTTAACATCAGGTTTAAGTGCAGTTTCTTTGCTGGTGAAGCCTTTTGCTCCACGGGTAAACTTTAGGCTGTTCAGGTCGTCGACAATGTAATTCAAACCCTGCAACTGGCCATTCTCTACCAAAAACTCCATCTTTTGACCGGGGCGGATGTTGCGCAGGTTTTTGGCATCCTTGGCATCGCTGAATAATTCATAAATAGTGCGGTCGTTCAGGCCGGCACGTTTAAATAAAATCGATAAATTGTCGCCATTTTGTACAGTGAACTCTTTCCATTGCGGAGTTAGTTCTTGTGGGGCCTGCCGAGGTTTTTCCAGGTTTGGTGTTGCGGCAATTGCCTGGATAATATTTTCTACTGCGGGAACTGCGATAGGGGTTGCCTGTGTATCAATACCCTGAATTTCTAAGCCGGGAATGTTCTGGCTGGGAATACTGGCAATTACAGAATCGGTTTGATGTTCACTTCCTAACACTACTACTAATCCAATAGACAGCGTCGCTGCCGCCGCGAGATGCCCGCGTGGCACGTATTGAAGCAAGGTCGATCGAGCAATCTTGTAATAGGTTTTAATTTGATGCATGAGAAAAAGTCGCAATTCTTTTATAGACAAGTGATCCAACAAAAAGCATTTATAGCAGAAAAAAACACCCTTAACACCCCAAAATTTCATCTGGCTGAAACAAGCCCCAGGTTTTGTCTTGTAATTGAAGCAAGATAAGGTATCTTTGCGACCTTTTTGTTCCTAATCGAAACACTTTTTTTCACGCTTGGTTGGTGCGTTATGACAGCTATTGACACTAATTTCCTGCAGGAATTGCAAGATCGTGGGCTAATTGCCCAAATGACAGGGGGCGATGCAATTGCAGAGCATCTTAATTCGGGAAGTCGTACGCTTTATTGTGGCTTTGATCCGACTGCGGATAGCCTGCATATAGGTAGTTTGGTTCCCTTATTAATGCTCAAGCGTTTCCAGCTCGCTGGTCATAAGCCCATTGCCTTGGTGGGTGGTGCTACGGGTTTGATTGGGGATCCAAGTTTCAAGGCGCAGGAGCGCAAACTTAATACAACTGACATAGTTGCTGATTGGGTTGATAAATTAAAGAAGCAAGTCAGCCAATTTATCGATTTTGATTGCGGTTCCCAATCCGCCGAAGTTGTGAATAACCTTGATTGGGTGGGGAAGGTTGACGTGCTGAGTTTCCTGCGCGATGTGGGTAAGCACTTCTCCGTTAACAACATGATCAATAAGGAGTCGGTAAAGCAGCGTATTGAGCGTGAAGGTGAAGGGATCTCCTTTACAGAGTTCACTTACATGTTGCTGCAATCCTATGACTTTTCCGAGCTTTACGCGCGCAAAAATTGCACCTTGCAAATTGGTGGTAGCGACCAATGGGGTAATATCACAGGTGGTATTGACCTGTCGCGCCGTATGTATGGCGTCCAGGTGTTTGGTTTGACGATGCCGTTGGTCACCAAATCGGACGGCACAAAATTCGGGAAAACAGAATCCGGAACCGTCTGGCTGGATGCGACAAAGACATCTCCCTATGCTTTCTATCAATTTTGGCTCAATACTGCAGATGCCGATGCTTACAAGTTTCTGCGCTACTTCACCTTTTTAACGGTTGCGCAAATTGCTGTTATAGAAGCGGGCGATGCTGCACGTCAAGGCAAGCCGGAGGCTCAGCGAATTCTGGCGGAGGAGGTTACCAGACTTGTTCATGGGGATGCCGGGCTTTCGGCTGCCCAGCGAATCACGCAAGCATTGTTTAGTGATGAATTGTCCGGGTTAAGTGAGGCTGACTTTTTGCAATTACAGCAAGATGGCTTGCCATCATCGAAACTGGTTCGCACTGAGATCGTCGATGCCCCGCTTACCCAGTTATTGGCGGATGCGGAATTGGCTGCGTCTGGGAAACAAATTAAAGATGCCCTGGCAAGAAATGCTGTATTCATTAATGGGGCTGCTAAATCTATTAATGACAATATGCAGGCTGCAAATTGTTTTGCGGAAGCTAATGCATTTTTTGGTCGCTTTTATCTTGTCAAAGTGGGAAAAAAGAAATATCACCTGTTTGATGTTGTGTGATTTTTGTTGCTATTGATTGCCAATTAATCGCCTCCAAAATTAAAACGCCCCAATCCTAAAAAAGGCTTGCACGGGTGCGGCTGGATTCGTATAGTGCG
>NZ_JBXAMU010000008.1:2500-5000 GCF_058800985.1 Cellvibrio sp. GW822-FHT04B05
TTAGCATGGGGCTATAGCTCAGCTGGGAGAGCGCCTGCCTTGCACGCAGGAGGTCAACGGTTCGATCCCGTTTAGCTCCACCAATTCGCTTTTATTGATTGAAGAAGTCAGTCAATTAACGTCTGGTTTTTTAGGCTCTACACCGATCTTTGAAAAGGAATCGGGCAGTGTCTAAAAAGAAAGAAGTTAACTGACTGGTTTTTACGCCAGATGCTCTTTAACAAGGTGGAATGTAAAGTAATAAATTGCTGATTTATGGATGTCTTGTGTATCTCTACACAAAAGTCCGGCGAATCATACTCATGCGATGCGCTTATTATCGTGAGCGTATCAATGTTGTAAATCGTTAAAGCAGTCGCTTGTGTTATATGGTCAAGCGACTAAGCGCACACGGTGGATGCCTAGGCAGTTGGAGGCGATGAAAGACGTAGGAGCCTGCGATAAGCTCGGGGGAGCTGGCAAACAAGCTGTGATCCCGAGATCTCTGAATGGGGGAACCCACTTACTTTTAGTAAGTATCCTGCAGTGAATCCATAGCTGCTGGAAGCGAACCCGGGGAACTGAAACATCTAAGTACCCGGAGGAAAAGAAATCAACCGAGATTCCCTCAGTAGCGGCGAGCGAAAGGGGACCAGCCCTTAAGTGGCTTTGGTATTAGTGGAAGGCTCTGGAAAGTGCCGCGATACAGGGTGATAGCCCCGTACACGAAAATGCCTTAGTCATGAAAACGAGTAGGACGGGACACGTGATATCCTGTCTGAATATGGGGGGACCATCCTCCAAGGCTAAATACTCCCAACTGACCGATAGTGAACCAGTACCGTGAGGGAAAGGCGAAAAGAACCCCTGTGAGGGGAGTGAAATAGATCCTGAAACCGTGTGCGTACAAGCAGTAGGAGCAGACTTGTTCTGTGACTGCGTACCTTTTGTATAATGGGTCAGCGACTTATTGTCAGTGGCAAGGTTAACCGTATAGGGGAGCCGTAGCGAAAGCGAGTCTTAATAGGGCGTCCAGTCGCTGGCAATAGACCCGAAACCCGGCGATCTATCCATGTGCAGGTTGAAGGTTGGGTAACACTAACTGGAGGACCGAACCCACAAATGTTGAAAAATTTGGGGATGACGTGTGGATAGGGGTGAAAGGCTAATCAAGCCGGGAGATATCTGGTTCTCCCCGAAAGCTATTTAGGTAGCGCGTCATGTCTCACCCGCGGGGGTAGAGCACTGTTTGGGCTAGGGGGTCATCCCGACTTACCAACCCCATGCAAACTACGAATACCGCGGAGTGCAATCATGGCAGACAGACAGCGGGTGCTAACGTCCGTTGTCAAGAGGGCAACAACCCAGACCGCCAGCTAAGGTCCCCAATGTTAGTTAAGTGGGAAACGATGTGGGAAGGCTTAGACAGCTAGGAGGTTGGCTTAGAAGCAGCCACCCTTTAAAGAAAGCGTAATAGCTCACTAGTCGAGTCGGCCTGCGCGGAAGATGTAACGGGGCTAAAACTAGCAACCGAAGCTGCGGCTGCATACATTGTATGTGGGGTAGGGGAGCGTTCTGTAAGCCGTCGAAGGTGTGTTGAGAAGCATGCTGGAGGTATCAGAAGTGCGAATGCTGACATGAGTAACGATAAGGGGAGTGAAAAACTCCCCCGCCGGAAGATCAAGGGTTCCTGTCCAACGCTAATCGGGACAGGGTTAGTCGGCCCCTAAGGCGAGGCGGAAACGCGTAGTCGATGGGAAACAGGTTAATATTCCTGTACCTCTTTTTACTGCGATGGGGGGACGGAGAAGGCTAGAGCAGCACGGCGTTGGTTGTCCGTGTTTAAGGTCGTAGGCTGGTGTCTTAGGTAAATCCGGGATACTAAGGCTGAGAACTGATGACGAGTGTTCCTCGGAACGCGAAGTGCTTGATGCCATGCTTCCAAGAAAAGCCTCTAAGCTTCAGGTAAAAAGAGACCGTACTCCAAACCGACACAGGTGATCAGGTAGAGAATACCAAGGCGCTTGAGAGAACTCGGGTGAAGGAACTAGGCAAAATGGCACCGTAACTTCGGGAGAAGGTGCACTGCTGATGGTGAAGGGCTTGCCCCGTAAGCTATTGGCAGTCGAAGATACCAGGCCCCTGCAACTGTTTATTAAAAACACAGCACTCTGCAAACACGTAAGTGGACGTATAGGGTGTGACGCCTGCCCGGTGCCGGAAGGTTAATTGATGGGGTTAGCGCAAGCGAAGCTCTTGATCGAAGCCCCGGTAAACGGCGGCCGTAACTATAACGGTCCTAAGGTAGCGAAATTCCTTGTCGGGTAAGTTCCGACCTGCACGAATGGCGTAATGATGGGGGCGCTGTCTCCACCCGAGACTCAGTGAAATTGAAATCGCGGTTAAGATGCCGTGTACCCGCGGCTAGACGGAAAGACCCCGTGAACCTTTACTATAGCTTTGCACTGAACTTTGAACCTATCTGTGTAGGATAGGTGGGAGGCTTTGAAGTCGAGACGCC
>NZ_JBXAMU010000008.1:10000-12016 GCF_058800985.1 Cellvibrio sp. GW822-FHT04B05
AGTGCGAATGCTGACATGAGTAACGATAAGGGGAGTGAAAAACTCCCCCGCCGGAAGATCAAGGGTTCCTGTCCAACGCTAATCGGGACAGGGTTAGTCGGCCCCTAAGGCGAGGCGGAAACGCGTAGTCGATGGGAAACAGGTTAATATTCCTGTACCTCTTTTTACTGCGATGGGGGGACGGAGAAGGCTAGAGCAGCACGGCGTTGGTTGTCCGTGTTTAAGGTCGTAGGCTGGTGTCTTAGGTAAATCCGGGATACTAAGGCTGAGAACTGATGACGAGTGTTCCTCGGAACGCGAAGTGCTTGATGCCATGCTTCCAAGAAAAGCCTCTAAGCTTCAGGTAAAAAGAGACCGTACTCCAAACCGACACAGGTGATCAGGTAGAGAATACCAAGGCGCTTGAGAGAACTCGGGTGAAGGAACTAGGCAAAATGGCACCGTAACTTCGGGAGAAGGTGCACTGCTGATGGTGAAGGGCTTGCCCCGTAAGCTATTGGCAGTCGAAGATACCAGGCCCCTGCAACTGTTTATTAAAAACACAGCACTCTGCAAACACGTAAGTGGACGTATAGGGTGTGACGCCTGCCCGGTGCCGGAAGGTTAATTGATGGGGTTAGCGCAAGCGAAGCTCTTGATCGAAGCCCCGGTAAACGGCGGCCGTAACTATAACGGTCCTAAGGTAGCGAAATTCCTTGTCGGGTAAGTTCCGACCTGCACGAATGGCGTAATGATGGGGGCGCTGTCTCCACCCGAGACTCAGTGAAATTGAAATCGCGGTTAAGATGCCGTGTACCCGCGGCTAGACGGAAAGACCCCGTGAACCTTTACTATAGCTTTGCACTGAACTTTGAACCTATCTGTGTAGGATAGGTGGGAGGCTTTGAAGTCGAGACGCCAGTTTCGATGGAGCCGTCCTTGAAATACCACCCTGGTATGTTTGAGGTTCTAACGTCGGCCCCTTATCGGGGTTACGGACAGTGTATGGTGGGTAGTTTGACTGGGGCGGTCTCCTCCCAAAGAGTAACGGAGGAGCACGAAGGTGTGCTAATCATGGTCGGAAATCATGAGGTTAGTGTAAAGGCAAAAGCACGCTTGACTGCGAGACAGACATGTCGAGCAGGTACGAAAGTAGGTCTTAGTGATCCGGTGGTTCTGTATGGAAGGGCCATCGCTCAACGGATAAAAGGTACTCCGGGGATAACAGGCTGATACCGCCCAAGAGTTCACATCGACGGCGGTGTTTGGCACCTCGATGTCGGCTCATCACATCCTGGGGCTGAAGCCGGTCCCAAGGGTATGGCTGTTCGCCATTTAATGTGGTACGCGAGCTGGCTTTAGAACGTCGTGAGACAGTTCGGTCCCTATCTGCCGTGGGCGTTGGAGTTTTGAGATGAGTTGTTCCTAGTACGAGTGGACCGGAATGAACTAACCTCTGGTGTTCGGGTTGTCATGCCAATGGCACTGCCCGGTAGCTATGTTCGGACGGGATAACCGCTGAAAGCATCTAAGCGGGAAGCCTCCTTCAAGATGAGATCTCCCTGGGGATTTAATCCCCCTAAAGAGCCGTTGAAGACTACGACGTTGATAGGTCAGGTGTGGAAGCGCTGCGAAGCGTTGAGCTAACTGATACTAATTGCTCGTGCGGCTTGACCATATAACAGAATCGACTGTTAGGCGGTTTACAAGATTCAACCGGACTTGTCAGGATATACAAGCATCCAAACACAACAGAAATCCTAAAAGGGTCTGTCAAACGATCAGCAATCACTTTACAATCCACCACCCTATTTGAGTCAATCGAGGCCGATGTCATACACATCATAAGACCTCCGAACTCATGCAGTATTGCTTGACGACCATAGCAAGTTGGAACCACCTGATCCCATACCGAACTCAGAAGTGAAACGACTTAGCGCCGATGGTAGTGTGGGGTCTCCCCATGTGAGAGTAGGTCATCGTCAAGCTTCTAATCCAAAGCCCCTTCAGGCACCCTGACGGGGCTTTTTTGTTTTT
>NZ_JBXAMU010000009.1:0-3866 GCF_058800985.1 Cellvibrio sp. GW822-FHT04B05
AAAAGGATCTTCACCTAGATCCTTTTAAATTAAAAATGAAGTTTTAAATCAATCTAAAGTATATATGAGTAAACTTGGTCTGACAGTTACCAATGCTTAATCAGTGAGGCACCTATCTCAGCGATCTGTCTATTTCGTTCATCCATAGTTGCCTGACTCCCCGTCGTGTAGATAACTACGATACGGGAGGGCTTACCATCTGGCCCCAGTGCTGCAATGATACCGCGAGACCCACGCTCACCGGCTCCAGATTTATCAGCAATAAACCAGCCAGCCGGAAGGGCCGAGCGCAGAAGTGGTCCTGCAACTTTATCCGCCTCCATCCAGTCTATTAATTGTTGCCGGGAAGCTAGAGTAAGTAGTTCGCCAGTTAATAGTTTGCGCAACGTTGTTGCCATTGCTACAGGCATCGTGGTGTCACGCTCGTCGTTTGGTATGGCTTCATTCAGCTCCGGTTCCCAACGATCAAGGCGAGTTACATGATCCCCCATGTTGTGCAAAAAAGCGGTTAGCTCCTTCGGTCCTCCGATCGTTGTCAGAAGTAAGTTGGCCGCAGTGTTATCACTCATGGTTATGGCAGCACTGCATAATTCTCTTACTGTCATGCCATCCGTAAGATGCTTTTCTGTGACTGGTGAGTACTCAACCAAGTCATTCTGAGAATAGTGTATGCGGCGACCGAGTTGCTCTTGCCCGGCGTCAATACGGGATAATACCGCGCCACATAGCAGAACTTTAAAAGTGCTCATCATTGGAAAACGTTCTTCGGGGCGAAAACTCTCAAGGATCTTACCGCTGTTGAGATCCAGTTCGATGTAACCCACTCGTGCACCCAACTGATCTTCAGCATCTTTTACTTTCACCAGCGTTTCTGGGTGAGCAAAAACAGGAAGGCAAAATGCCGCAAAAAAGGGAATAAGGGCGACACGGAAATGTTGAATACTCATACTCTTCCTTTTTCAATATTATTGAAGCATTTATCAGGGTTATTGTCTCATGAGCGGATACATATTTGAATGTATTTAGAAAAATAAACAAATAGGGGTTCCGCGCACATTTCCCCGAAAAGTGCCACCTGACGTCTAAGAAACCATTATTATCATGACATTAACCTATAAAAATAGGCGTATCACGAGGCCCTTTCGTCTCGCGCGTTTCGGTGATGACGGTGAAAACCTCTGACACATGCAGCTCCCGGAGACGGTCACAGCTTGTCTGTAAGCGGATGCCGGGAGCAGACAAGCCCGTCAGGGCGCGTCAGCGGGTGTTGGCGGGTGTCGGGGCTGGCTTAAGGATTCTCACCAATAAAAAACGCCCGGCGGCAACCGAGCGTTCTGAACAAATCCAGATGGAGTTCTGAGGTCATTACTGGATCTATCAACAGGAGTCCAAGCGAGCTCGATATCAAATTACGCCCCGCCCTGCCACTCATCGCAGTACTGTTGTAATTCATTAAGCATTCTGCCGACATGGAAGCCATCACAAACGGCATGATGAACCTGAATCGCCAGCGGCATCAGCACCTTGTCGCCTTGCGTATAATATTTGCCCATGGTGAAAACGGGGGCGAAGAAGTTGTCCATATTGGCCACGTTTAAATCAAAACTGGTGAAACTCACCCAGGGATTGGCTGACACGAAAAACATATTCTCAATAAACCCTTTAGGGAAATAGGCCAGGTTTTCACCGTAACACGCCACATCTTGCGAATATATGTGTAGAAACTGCCGGAAATCGTCGTGGTATTCACTCCAGAGCGATGAAAACGTTTCAGTTTGCTCATGGAAAACGGTGTAACAAGGGTGAACACTATCCCATATCACCAGCTCACCGTCTTTCATTGCCATACGAAATTCCGGATGAGCATTCATCAGGCGGGCAAGAATGTGAATAAAGGCCGGATAAAACTTGTGCTTATTTTTCTTTACGGTCTTTAAAAAGGCCGTAATATCCAGCTGAACGGTCTGGTTATAGGTACATTGAGCAACTGACTGAAATGCCTCAAAATGTTCTTTACGATGCCATTGGGATATATCAACGGTGGTCATATCCAGTGATTTTTTTCTCTGTCTTAACAGCCTTTCGGCTTTGGTGTTCTAGAACTCCGGTTGAAATTCTATCTGCTTATTCAATGAGTTGCAATGCATTTTCCGCACCAGAATGATTTGGGGTGTGTTTGATGGGTTACCGGGGGTATTTTGGTGAGGTATGGATGGTTGTTTTTGTTTGTTTTTCATAGTTCCCGCACCATATTTTAATGTTGATTTAGCTCCTGAAAATCTCGATAACTCAAAAAATACGCCCGGTAGTGATCTTATTTCATTATGGTGAAAGTTGGAACCTCTTACGTGCCGATCAACGTCTCATTTGGATCCTCTAGAGGATTGCGTTGCGCTCACTGCCCGCTTTCCAGTCGGGAAACCTGTCGTGCCAGCTGCATTAATGAATCGGCCAACGCGCGGGGAGAGGCGGTTTGCGTATTGGGCGCTCTTCCGCTTCCTCGCTCACTGACTCGCTGCGCTCGGTCGTTCGGCTGCGGCGAGCGGTATCAGCTCACTCAAAGGCGGTAATACGGTTATCCACAGAATCAGGGGATAACGCAGGAAAGAACATGTGAGCAAAAGGCCAGCAAAAGGCCAGGAACCGTAAAAAGGCCGCGTTGCTGGCGTTTTTCCATAGGCTCCGCCCCCCTGACGAGCATCACAAAAATCGACGCTCAAGTCAGAGGTGGCGAAACCCGACAGGACTATAAAGATACCAGGCGTTTCCCCCTGGAAGCTCCCTCGTGCGCTCTCCTGTTCCGACCCTGCCGCTTACCGGATACCTGTCCGCCTTTCTCCCTTCGGGAAGCGTGGCGCTTTCTCATAGCTCACGCTGTAGGTATCTCAGTTCGGTGTAGGTCGTTCGCTCCAAGCTGGGCTGTGTGCACGAACCCCCCGTTCAGCCCGACCGCTGCGCCTTATCCGGTAACTATCGTCTTGAGTCCAACCCGGTAAGACACGACTTATCGCCACTGGCAGCAGCCACTGGTAACAGGATTAGCAGAGCGAGGTATGTAGGCGGTGCTACAGAGTTCTTGAAGTGGTGGCCTAACTACGGCTACACTAGAAGAACAGTATTTGGTATCTGCGCTCTGCTGAAGCCAGTTACCTTCGGAAAAAGAGTTGGTAGCTCTTGATCCGGCAAACAAACCACCGCTGGTAGCGGTGGTTTTTTTGTTTGCAAGCAGCAGATTACGCGCAGAAAAAAAGGATCTCAAGAAGATCCTTTGATCTTTTCTACGGGGTCTGACGCTCAGTGGAACGAAAACTCACGTTAAGGGATTTTGGTCATGAGATTATCAAAAAGGATCTTCACCTAGATCCTTTTAAATTAAAAATGAAGTTTTAAATCAATCTAAAGTATATATGAGTAAACTTGCCCATGTCAGCCGTTAAGTGTTCCTGTGTCACTCAAAATTGCTTTGAGAGGCTCTAAGGGCTTCTCAGTGCGTTACATCCCTGGCTTGTTGTCCACAACCGTTAAACCTTAAAAGCTTTAAAAGCCTTATATATTCTTTTTTTTCTTATAAAACTTAAAACCTTAGAGGCTATTTAAGTTGCTGATTTATATTAATTTTATTGTTCAAACATGAGAGCTTAGTACGTGAAACATGAGAGCTTAGTACGTTAGCCATGAGAGCTTAGTACGTTAGCCATGAGGGTTTAGTTCGTTAAACATGAGAGCTTAGTACGTTAAACATGAGAGCTTAGTACGTGAAACATGAGAGCTTAGTACGTACTATCAACAGGTTGAACTGCTGATCTTCAGATCCTCTACGCCGGACGCATCGTGGCCGGGTCTGACAGTTACCAATGCTTAATCAG
>NZ_JBXAMU010000010.1:0-2948 GCF_058800985.1 Cellvibrio sp. GW822-FHT04B05
GCCGCACCTGCAGTGACGATAGTAACCACCACCGCCACCACAATCATGATGATCATGCCCAACTTGCCACACCCTTTGTTCGACTTCGGGTCATGCAAGGCTGTTTGGTATTGACGGCGGAGGGGAGCTAACAAGGCAAGCGGCTAAGAAGAAAATAAAAAGCCCAGCGCTGCGAGGCGCTGGGCTTTGGCCGTTCAGTTAAAAATATTACTCAAGTTGAAACTTGCAATCAGAAAGAAAAACTTCGTTTCCATTACTGAGAAGCAGTTTATCTTGTGTAATTGTTGCTATTGATAATCCAAGTACAACAGCACCATTTTCAATTTGCTGCCGCCACCCTTCAATATCTCCTTTATAAGAAACCGCAAAATAGCATTCGCCAGAAGGCAAAATTACCTTACATCCTTCATTAACGGCACCACCATTTTTAGCTAATGGAGGATTGATTTCTCGTATGACTTTTTTAAATAGCACTTCTATATCAGTGTTATTACTACAACTAACATACCTATACTCTCTTCCCTCAACAAAAGAAGTACCAGGTATTTTTCTTTCTGTATCTATAGGGCCCAACCCTAAAATATCTTCCATCTTATTGGACATGTAAAAATCTCACTATTTTTTGACTGGAGTGATAACAAACTTGAAATTACTAATACCCGAATCAGTAAATACTTTTGAATAAAACGAGGCAAGATCAACACTATTTGTGTGGTAAATGACGTTATCAAAAGCAGCATTATATTTAGTTGCTTGGCTAACCATTTTCTGTTGCTCGGCTAGCGCCCAAGGCTTAGTTCCATTTGGACTTGCAGGGTTTCTTAAAGAAGCAGCCCAATCATCAACAAACTTAGCTTCTATAGCTGTATTTTTACCGCCTATAGTAACAACATTGTCTGCAACACCTGAGACCCATTGTCCATCAACAAGAGCTTCATATTGTCGCTGCTTAAAAGGGATATCGCCATACAACCCTCTAACACCTATTTCATAGCTCTGCCCAAGGTCAATCGCTCTTGAACCTGTAACTGGTACAGCATCTGTTGTTGCGAATGCAGTATCCAATCTACTTATTGTTTTACTTGATCTTGCAAGCGCAGGTAGCATGGCGGCTGTGCCGCCAGTAATCAACTCCAAACCGATATCTGGAAGAATACTAAACGTAGCACCTGCTAACGCATTATCCCCAAAAAGCCCATAACCAAAGTCACCACTAGTACGTTGCAACCCTTCAAAAAAACTACCAACGGGTGCTAATGCTGAACCTACATTGGACAGATAGGCCTGCCCCGTTGCACTTCTAGGTGAGTAAGTGAAACTTTCACGCACGCCATCCATGACGGCAAGGCTCGCGTTGGTATCCCCCCATGTGAACAACTGCGTGGCAAGACCAGTTATGCCACCGGCTACAGTACCAACCAAGCCAGAACCCATCGCAAGGAGCGTTTCAACTTCGCCTATTTTGCTGTCTAGATAACTAAAACCAGAGGAGCTTGAGGAATAATTGGTATGTAACAGAGCATTGACTGCAAACCTGTTACTCAGGTCATCAAGCATTGCATAACCCTGGTTTATATAGGCATTCAGACCATCGTAGTCATAATCACTAAAGTCGATATTTGACCAATTGAACGTCAGGTCGCTTGATGAACTAGTACTGCTGACAGGATTACTGCTTGTCTTTGCCTGTTCCAGTTTCAGCTCACTTTGCTGCACTGGTGTCAGTTGGCTGTCGGCATTGCTGACCGCTCCCGCCTCCGGGGCGGTGGTACTGGCGATGGGTGAATCTTTCTTGGCTATCGCATCACGCTGATCAATAACCGGAGCTGCTGCTTTCGGTTTATTAAACTGCTGTACCATCCAACTCGCCGATGCATTCCCAAAGGCATCTGCTGCTACATTGCCCCAATCCTGTTTGTCGCCACGGCCTGCCACACGGCTTTCAGTGATGCAAACCGTACATACTTTGGATATCGCGTTGACTTTTGTATTTACAATTAACTATGGTGCCGGGATTTTTTACTGATGGAAATTCAAGTTATGCCAGCTATGTTAATACCGATGTGGTATAAATTGTGGATTACACTTATACAATTTATCGAAAGTATTTATCTAAGGCTTAAACGTCAACCATCACATTATTTCCCACGAAAAATTCTGCTCCAGAAGAACAAGAGAATTATCCGTAAGAAGAAAAAACCAGACTGGGTTAAACAGGAAATTATCCGACTGAAAGCGTTTATGATCCATGATGGGTGCCGAAAAATTGCCAACACATTTAATCGACTCCATGAAAAAAAACGGCAAATGACTGTTGGCAAAACTTATGTTTATCAAGTCATCCAACAGCACCGTTATGAAATCAACATATTGCGGCGAAACATAAAGAATCAATATCCACGAGTTTTACCAAAGAATCTCATCTGGTCGATGGATTTAACTCAGGTGACAGACAATAATAAACAATTTCATACCCTATTCGGGATTATCGATTCCGGCACTCGTGCTTGCCTTCACTTGCGTCACATTCCAACAAAAGCCTCCATTGTTTTACTGCGTCATTTGCTTGACACGATAGAAAGCTGCGGAAAGCCACAAGCCGTTCGCACCGATAATGAAGCTGTATTTACTTCATACTTGTTTCGTTTTGGATTATGGCTACTCGACATTAAACACCAACGTACCGAGGTTTGTTGTCCTTGGATGAACGGAAAGATCGAACGATTTTTTGGCACACTGAAGCAAAAACTGAAATATTTCACGCTCAGTTCTGGTGAAATGTTGGCAATAGACTTAGCAATTTATCGTTTTTGGTACAACACGATCCGGACACATCAACATTTAGACGGAAAAACTCCTACTGAAGTATGGAATAACAGTATGCCAGCTAGCGGAAATCCAATGAAGTTTTCTGCCTGGGATGGCGCATTGGCAGGAATTTATTTTTC
>NZ_JBXAMU010000011.1:0-2571 GCF_058800985.1 Cellvibrio sp. GW822-FHT04B05
ATTGGCCGATGAAAGTCGCGGTATTATTGGCCATCGCGCACTCACCCGCGATGAAATTTATGCTGATGCACTCTCGCATATGAATCCATCAACATAAAAATTCACAGTAATTGGTTTTAGATTTTACCATTTTTATATTAAATTTTATTTAATAAGGATATCACCATGATTGGCTTGCTTGCATTATTGTTTTTTATATTATGGGGGTTCATCTCTTATAAAGTTTCAGAGTTTATATCTAAAAAAATAAAAACTGAAAAAAAATATAGGAAAATAACCATTCCTGTATTGGGTGTTTTGATATTTTTTGTTCCTGTTGTTGATGAAATTATTGGTGGTTTTCAGTTTAGGGAATTGTGCTCTGAGAAAGTTGAGTTGATCGTTGATGAGAAGAGGGTTAAGGGAAGAGTGGTTGTTGCTCAACCTATTCAGTATGTATCTATTGGCGATTATTTTGTTCCAATATCTTTAGAGTATTTTTCATATAAAGATCGCATTACAGATGAGGTCTTAGTTAGTTGGATCTCTTTGCGTACCGATGGAGGTTGGTTGTCTCGATCATTAAATATTTTATCATCGAAAAAGCCTTATACATTTAATGGGGTTTGTACACCTAAAAAAATTAAAACAATTTTATCTGATCTGCAACTTACAACTTCTCTCAAATAAAGGATTAAGAAATGATTGGCTTACTTGCATTATTGTTTTTTATGTTATGGGGTTTTATCTCTTATAAAGTTTCAGAGTTTATATCTAAAAAAATAAAAACTGAAAAATATAGGAAAATAACCATTCCTGTATTGGGTGTTTTGATATTTTTTGTTCCTGTTGTTGATGAAATTATTGGTGGGTTTCAGTTTAGGGAATTATGCAAAAAGGAGGCTGCGATCGCAATTTATGATGAAAGGGCAATGGGGAAAAAATTGATTTCTGCTGGTGCTACTACTTATGAATTAAGTGGTTATATTTTGCCGATAACTAGATTATATTTTTCATATGAAGATGTGGATAGTAAAGAGGTACTTATAAGTTGGAATTATTTTAAAGCGAAAGGTGGGTTTGTTTCTCGTTCGTTAAAAATTCTTGATTCAGATGCGCCTTACACATTTAATGGAAGCTGTGCTCCGGAAATGAGCGGTAGTAAAGTTTTCAAAAAACTTAATGTTGAAGTTCAATATAAATAAGGGATTAAATTGTGAATAATATTAGTGATGCTTTTATCAATGCTCTTTTAGCTGATGCTACTTATGCATTAGAAACGAATAATATTGATGGATTTACAGATGGTGATCTAAAACCATTATTGAGTGAACGTATGACCGAGACGTTGGCTCAATATATTGCCGATAACTTTGTAGTCGTTACAAATATCAATACCAGCGATAGCATATTAAGTACAAGTTCTGGATTTGATGCTACTGTGTGGAAGCATAAAGCAACTGGAAGAATTTATGTTTCCACACGAGGTACGGACTTTATATACCAAGATTTGATAAATGATGCAGATTTGACTTTAGGTAACGGCGCACCAGCACGTCAAATTGTGGATATGGTTAATTGGTGGTTGCGTATTACAACACCAGAGCATTTATATGTTAAACAAATTGCCATGTTTGATGTGCCGCTTAGTCCTGCAGATTATTTTTACGAAACTACACCAGTTAAAGGTGAAGGTTTACTTAATGGTTCATCCTTGGTTACTGTCAATGGGCATAGTTTGGGTGGGGCACTGGCGACCACTTTTGCAAATTTAATCAATGGTTCATCTACTACAATCAATGAAGTAAACACCTTTAACAGTGCAGGATTTTCGCCAACAAGCTGGTTGCTGTTTTCTCAAATACAATCCCTTTTAGGCTTTCATGGCGGTGTTGGTGGATATACCAATAATAATTATTTTGCGTCTAATGGCCTAAGTGCAACGACACGTGAGTTTATGAGCTCGCATTTTGGGCAGCGCACCCCATTGTCACAGGAGAACGGTAATATTGATCCTTTCTCTAACCATTATATGTATAAAATCACCGATTTATTGGCATTAGGTAACCTGTTGTCAACGCTTGACCCGTCAATTGATTTTTCATTGTTGAATAAAATAGTGGATGCAGGTTCCAATAACACAGAAGCCTCTCTTGAGTTAATTCTGGATGGATTTAGAAAGCTAGTAGGGCTTTATTCAGAACCCACACCTGTTGGTGATGTAAATGGGAATTTAGAATCGCGAGAGCAGTATTACAGAAATATTAATGGATTAAATACAGCCTTAACTTCTGGCAATCTTGCTACATTAGCAAACAAAGTATTAATCGTTGTGCAGGATAAATACACAAAATCAGGGCAAGCTGACTATGGTCAGTTTTTGGCACTTTATTATTTAACCCCTTTTGCATTGTATGGCAGTGAAGAACTACTGTCGCAACTTAATCCGGATTTGTTTGTATTATGGTCTGCCGATAAACATTTAACGACATCTGAGCGTGCCAGTGGCAAAGCCAATTTTTCGGATGCTTGGTATCAAGATCGCACCGCCATGTTAACGGCATTAATTTCCCGCAATGCTGCTGATCAAGC
>NZ_JBXAMU010000012.1:0-1961 GCF_058800985.1 Cellvibrio sp. GW822-FHT04B05
TTTAATAAACCGAAAGCAGCAGTTCCGGTTGTTGACCAGCGCGATACTGCCGCCAGGAAAGATGCGCCCATTGTCACAACCACCGCACCGGAAGCCGGCGCAGTCAGTCATGCGGATGGCCAGTTGACGCCGGTGCAGCAAAGTGAATTGAAAGTGGAGCGCGCGAAGGGAAGTAGCAGTGCACCGGGTGGCATTGCGCTGAATTTATCCAGTCTTGATTTCAGCAATTATGATTTCGATGGCTTGAATGCACGCATGGCAGAAATGGATGCAATAATTTCCAGTATGCAAAGCCAGTTTGATTTGGCGAGGACGATTGCCGATGCTGTGGGATACTCATCAAATGCCTCTGGTTTTAGCTATATAGACAGCAAAATAGGTGAAGTCGAAACGCTCCTTGCGATTGGCTCTGGCATGATTGGTACTGTAGCAGGCGGCATAACGGGCCTTGCAACCCAGTTGTTCACATGGGGAGATACCAACGCAAGTCTTGCAGTCATGGATGGTGTGCGTGATAGTTTCACTTACTCACCTAGAAGTGCAACCGGGCAGGGCTATCTGTCCAATGTAGGTTCAGCATTAGCACCCGTTGGTAATTTTTTTGAAGGGTTACAACGTACTAGCGGTGACTTTGGTTATGGGCTTTTTGGGAATAATGCGTTAGCAGGTGCTACGTTTAGTATTCTTCCAGATATCGGTTTGGAGTTGATTACTGGCGGCACAGCCGCCATGCTGCCTGCGCTTGCAAGATCAAGTAAAACAATGGGCAGGTTGGATGCGACAGCTACAAACAGTGGTCGTGCTGACATAATTGCAGAAGCTAATGTTCGATCTTCATATTTGAAAGAAAAATATGGGCATCTCACATCAGAGCAAAGAATGGCTCGCATTGATGAGATTTCCCGCACTAACTATGAAGCAAGACTTGGTGATGCAATTAATAATCAAGAATATGTATTCAGATATTTATCGGAGGATAGTTTAAATACATCTCTTCAATTCGGAACAGTGAGAGGTTATACGACCACTGAATTTACCCATTCAAGTAGTATTGCAGCAAGTGGCGCTCAGATTCTTCCGCAATGGGGAATCCCGCAGTATGGAGTTGCAATCCCTGTTAACAAGTTAAATGGATTTAGTCTGGCTAGGCCGATGGGAAATAAAGCATCGATTGGCTGGGAACCGTACACGAATTCCTATCCTAGTGCTGGTTCAGGAGGTTTTAGCCAATTTTTGATTAATGATGTGCCTATTGATCAAACTTATATCTTTAGGTTAAAGCCATGAGTTGTGAAATCTGCGTGCTTCACAAAGGTGGCTTTTCTTCTGAGTCTGAATATATGAGATTCAAAAAGAAACTATCGAATGCAGTCGAAAAAGGTGATTTGAGCAAAATGGATAAGAGATTTGTGAACGAGCCTTTTTTGAAAATTCAATATCTATGTAATCACTGTAGTGCTTCTTGGATATTATTAGTCCCAGATCAGGCATTTCGTGGAGGTTGGCAAGAAATTTTATGAGCAGTGAAAATATTGATATTATTTTACCTTCAGGTTTAAATGAGGCATCCGCCAGCTCGTTAAAACTTTGTGAGCTTTTTGTCGAGCAACTGTTTAAATCGGAATTTAATCAAATAGATTTGAGTGTCGATGATGTGGGGAAGGTCGTTAATTGTCGTGATTCAAAAATAAAGGAAGTAATTAATTTGATTTATCGCGCAGGCAAAATGGATTTTTTTGTTAAACAGTTTATTGCTTTATTGCACCCCTCCTCAAATAAGGATGCTCTTGGTGAACTTGTATGTGTTCGAGAAGGAGTGGTTAAAAAATTTGCTTTCTTTGAAAACGAAAAACTTTTTATTAGTTGGAAAATTTTTACTATTTAGTTGTACTGTCCGAATGTCCACAGCACTGAGTGAGACATTTTCAAGCCTGATTTTTGCTGAAAAAGTGTAAAGATCA
>NZ_JBXAMU010000013.1:0-1760 GCF_058800985.1 Cellvibrio sp. GW822-FHT04B05
GCCCGCTATTACGATCCGGTGATTGGACGATTCCTGGCAACCGATCCGATTGGGTATGAGGATCAGTTGAATCTTTATGCGTATGTGCACAATGATCCGGTGAATGGAATTGATCCGTTTGGTATGCAATGCAAACCCATAGGATCCACAATAGGCTACACCTGTGACTATACCGGATCAACAAGGGAAGCAAATCCTCAGGATACATCGAAACAAGGTAACGGAGCAGCAATTGGGGCTGTAGTTGGCGCTGTTGCCGGAGCGGCTGTTGCAGGTGGATGTGATTATGCCAGCGCGGGGGCGTGCATCGCAGCAAACCCGGGAATAGTGGCTGGTGGAATGCTCGCTGGTGCTGCAGCCGGCCATGCACTGGATCGGGCGTTTTCTCAATTAGAAGGTTTGGTTTCCAAGGCAATGACCCAAGCGTTAGGACCTATGGAATCACAATATGCATTAGTAGCCTCTTCAGCTGGTCTGTATCCCGACGTTAGGAATGGATTGGTGCAACTAAATGCGGGGGATGTATGGAAATATGGAACATCAGCAAATCCTGCAAATCGCTATCCAGCTTCGGCTCTAAAAAACATGGGATTGCAGATGGTAATAGAATCAAGAGGTACGAAATATCAGGTTCTCGCACAAGAAAAAATGAAATTAATACAATATTATGTCACTAATGGATCTTTACCTCCTGGCAACAAAATATTTAAGTGAGAAATAATATGCGAATAGTTTTTACTAGTATTGTATGGACTGAGGTAAGTGAAATTTTCAGAGAGATCTCAAATGAATTAAACGAGGATTTTAATTCTATTTTTTCTAATAAGGTGTACGGAGAAGAAATTTCAGAGTTTCTGATAACGATTATTGCCGTAGATTCAGAAGGCGACATTGGGCAAAATGAAAAATTCTCAAAAGACTCACATAAAATAGGCAGTTTTAATCATTTAATTACAAGGGAAAAAATTAAGTATATTGGTTTTGCACTTAGTTATATGCATGAAGAAGTTGAAGGAAAAGATGAGGGCTATCTTAGAAAGCTGGTGTGTAGCTCTTTATACCAAAAGCTAGATAATCCAAACCTGAAAATACCAAAGGATTTTGATTATCAAGCATTTAGTTCAGATTTAAAAAATGTTTTGGAAAAATATATCGGGTAAAAAAATGAAAAAGCCAGAACTTATAGAAAACCTGAATGACTTTAAAAAAGCGAATCATTTTGGTCCTGATGATTTTCTTTATATTGGTATTCAGGATGAGCAGCTAAAGGAAAGGCTCGAAAAAGAATTTTTGGATATTATTGAAAAATTCAAAGTTCTTATCGAGGATAACTACTCAGAAGAGCAACTTCTTGATCTTCTAAGGTCAAGTATCTATCGTTTCAATCGAGATGAACTTGATACGGAAGATGCAGAAAACCTAGGCAATCAGTTTGAAAAAATCATGGATTGCATTGGTTTGGAGAGTTCCGATGGTATTTTAAATGAGTGGATGTATGGGTTCGATCCATAATTCATAACATTAAAACCCCCTTTTCTAATTTAATGCTTTTAGCCTGATCAGAAATGGTCAGGCTTTATTTTTACCATCTATTTCAATAACCCGACTTGTCTGACTACTACATCACACAAAAAAATCGAAGATTCACGCATTGTTGATGTTCAGTACAATAGCCTGAACCAAGTGGCTTATGCGCGCGATAGTGCGAACGGAAACAATTGGCGCACTTACAGTCATGATGCACGCGGTAATGTCATTAG
>NZ_JBXAMU010000014.1:0-1070 GCF_058800985.1 Cellvibrio sp. GW822-FHT04B05
GAGACCTATTATGGAAACAACCGTTACTCCTCCCATAAAACGCACCCAGCGTGATTACACGTTAGGCTTTAAATTACAGGTCGTTGATGCTATTGAAAAAGGCGATATGACCTATAAGCAAGCGCAAGCAACCTATGGCATACAAGGGCGATCCACGGTGCTCACCTGGCTACGAAAGCACGGTAAAATGGACTGGACTCAACCGGTAACACTGACTATGTCCAGGATACGTTCAACAACCGAAACCCCTGCCCAAAAAATCAAACGCCTTGAGCGCGAGCTTGAGGACGAGCGCCTGCGCAATCTACTGCTCAATGAAATGGTCAACATCATGGATGAAGAATATGGAGCAGACCTTAGAAAAAAGTATCTAGCCAGGGAGCGAGACGTCTTCAAGAAACCGGAAAGTTAAGCCTCAGCAAAGCCTGTGCATTTTTGGGGATTAGTCGGCAAGCGATTTACCAACGTGAAAAGCGCGCGGATGCGCGCGTCAGGGAGTTGGCTCCGGTGAAAGATATGGTCATGAAGGTGCGCCGCTTTATGCCTCGACTGGGCACAAGAAAGTTGCATTACCTGATCCAGCCCCTGTTGAGAGAGCAAGGTATAAAGCTGGGGCGAGACGCGCTTTTTGATTATTTGCGACACGCTGGTTTATTGGTTAAACCCCGGAAAAACTACACCAAAACCACGTTTAGCCGACACTGGATGCGCAAGCATCCCAATCTGCTGGCAGCGGTGTGTGCCGATCAACCGGAAAAGGTATTTGTCAGTGACATCACTTATCTGGAGAGTGACGAGGGCGTGCATTATTTATCGCTGGTGACGGATGCCTGTACTCGCAAAATCATGGGATACGAGGTCAGTCGCGAGATGAAGGCCAGTGATGTAGTGAAGGCGTTGAACATGGCCGTAGGTACAAGGAGATACACAAGCCCCTTGATACATCATTCGGATCGGGGCTCACAGTACTGTTCGAGTGAATACCAGAAGGTACTGCAGGAGGCTGGTATAACACCCTCAATGACAGAGGGTTATGACTGTTACCAGAATGCATTGGCAGAGCGAGTCAA
>NZ_JBXAMU010000015.1:0-839 GCF_058800985.1 Cellvibrio sp. GW822-FHT04B05
GTGACAATGGGCGCATCTTTCCTGGCGGCAGTATCGCGCTGGTCAACAACCGGAACTGCTGCTTTCGGTTTATTAAACTGATCCACCAGCCAACTCGCCGAGGCATTCCCAAACGCATCAGCAGCAATATTGCCCCAATCCTGTTTGTCGCCGCGGCCCGCCAAGCGGCTTAACGAACTGGATACGGTAGAACCCCACAGGTTGCCCGCCAGGTTGCGCTGGAATGTGTTGCCTATGCCATTGATCGAATCAGTGACCGGGTTGCCTGTTTGGCCGCTGAGACTGGTCGATATCGAGGCAATGGCAAGGTCAGTCCAGTTGAAGTGGGTTTCCAGGCCAGCGATTTTGTTGGCAACGTAGCCACCACCATACGTGGTTGCGCCCTGGATGGCGTAACCACTGGTGGTGTAACCCTCAGCCAGGTTTTTCCCATTGGCGAGGTACTTGCCATTGCCTGCCGCTTGCAGGTAGCTGCCGGCCGCTGCACCAAACCCGGCGGTTGCTGCACTGCCCACCGCTTGCCGCAAGGAGAAACTATCCACATTACCCATCGCCTTGCCGACCGCCTGACTCGCAATGCTGCCAACAAAACCACCCACTGCAGCGGCCGCTGCTGTCGCCAGCATGGTACTTCCGGCTAATGCAATAGAACCAGCGACACCGCCCGCAGCTGCCCCGATAGCCCCGCCCGACAGCACTCCCATACCTGTGGACATAATACTCGCAGACAAAGTGGCATTGGCCGCACTTGCCATCGCCGCTGCTGCCGCACCTGCAGTGACGATAGTAACCACCACCGCCACCACAATCATGATGATCATGCCCAACTTGCCACACCC